>NZ_CP028811.1:2771365-3464207 GCF_003055625.1 Flavobacterium magnum
TCCTGGATGAGCGCGTCGATAAATGCAGGATCCATACCCTCATCATTGATACTCGTAAAACGGAACATGCCTTTGCACACCAACAGCAACAACAGCAGTCCAAGGCTCACCATTGCTGAATATTTTAACGATTTCCATTGGCTTTCCCTGTCGGATTCGAAATAACTTTTCAATCCCATGATGGCCAGCACAGGCAGGCACAGTTCCAACACGACCTGGATTGAAGATACGGCACGGAATTTATCATACATCGGCACATGGTCAATAAAAAAGTCAGTCAATGCCGGGAAGTTCTTACCCCACGATAGCATCAGCGACGCCACCGCAGCCGCGAGGAATGCGTATTTTATTTTCCGCCTGTCATTAAAAAGTCCGAGCACACAAAGGAAAAAAACAATCGCCCCCACATAGGCGGGTGCCGCTACGCCGGGCTGATCTCCCCAATACACGGGCATGCCATCTGCGGCGTATTTCACGGCTTCGTCTCTGGAAAGATACTGTCCTTCAGCTACTTCCTGTGTTTGCAGGTATTCAACAACTTTAGCATCAGATCCTAGCTTTTCGCCGTTTGAACCGCCGAACAATCCGGGTGCAATCAGATCAAAGCTTTCGGCAATCCCATAGCTGTATTGTGTGATGTAATCGCGTGGCATTGAGGTTTCCTCGTGCTTTTGCCCATCAGGTTTGAAAGTCAGTTCACTTTTGCTGCGCATGCTGAAACCGGTATATTCCGCCGTTGCAAGCAAGCCCGTCGCATTCGCACCGACCGCCAGCAGCACGGCGCCCGCGAGGCTCGCAAACGCGACAATTAAAGGTTTGAACTCTTTCGCCCTGATGAACGCATAAACGAAGTACACAGTGATGGCCAGAAGAAGTATCAGCAGGTAATACGTCATCTGGAAATGGTTTGCATTGATCTCGAGCGCGACGGCGACCATCGTAAGCAGCGCGCCGTAAATATAACGTTTCCTGAATACGAGTAAAGTTCCGGCAACCACGAGCGGCATGTACGCGATGGCATGTGCTTTAGCATTGTGGCCGACACCGAGTATGACGATGAAATAAGTTGAGAATCCGAAGGCCAGGGCACCGAAAAATGCCTTCAGCGGATCGGTTTTCATCACGAGCAAAAGGCCGTAAAACCCAAGGAAATAAAGAAATAGGTAGTCAGCCGGGCGGGGCAGGAAACGCAATACGCCATCGAGTTTCTTTACATAATTGTGAGGATAGTTCGCCCCGAGCTGGTACGTGGGCATGCCACCAAATGATGAATTTGTCCAGAACGGTTCGGTATTTTCCTGTGCGCGGAAGTCGTTTTGTTCCTTAGCCATTCCGGTATACTGCTGGATATCGGATTGCAGTATGGCCTTATTCTGTAAAACGGGATAGAAATAAACGAGTGAGATAAGTACGAAGCCGAAAATGGCCAATGCATGCGGAAAGAACCTGTTGAAAATCTTCATTTGGTCGGTTTAAAGTTTGCATTCCCTCCTGAAAATACAGGCCATCGCGCCGCGAAAGCGCCTGGGAATCTTATATTGCAAACTTAATCAATTTCTTCATAATCCACATACTCGCCCACTTTTTTGGTTTCGCGCGGCCTGGTCGATTTAGCGGTGTCAAAAATCACCTCGTCGCGGTTCTGGGTCTGCTGCCGGTTGTGATACTGCTGCTGTTGCTGTTGGTATTGCTGCTGAAAATTCTCGCCGGCTTTCTGCACGACTTTCTTCACCACCACTGGAAGGAAAAGCTTCGCAATGTATTTGAATATATAATAGAAGACGATAATGTAGAAGATCGTCTCGAGCAGTGAGGTCAGGTTGGCTGTCTCCATGGGGAATAAAATTTGTCAAATTTAACGAATCCGCACTATTAAAATTGAAATGTCTTTCATAAATAAATAATAAATTATAGTACTTTTGGGACACATTGTCCTACCCAATACCGCACTCATGAGCAAAACCAGGATTTGTTTTCTACTGTTATCTTTTTTCGGGGCCAAAAGCATTTCGGCACAGTACACCGATGTCATCAATTCCAACCGGCCCGGAAAATCGCTTTCCGCATTCTCCGTAGGGAAAAGTGTTTTTCAGGCGGAAGGCGGACTGAGCGGCTTTGTCGAAAAGCACAAACTGCTCGCCACCGATACCAACGGAATCGATGCAGACTTAAGCCTGCGGTGGGGGCTTTTTTATGAACAGCTGGAATTCATGTTCGACCTGCAGTATCAGTATGACGCATACAATACCCCGCTGGGCAGCGAAAACAGGAGCGCCTTGAGACAGACGGTCATTGGTGCGAAATACCTTTTTTACGACCCGAACAAAAATTATGAGGAAAAACCCAACCTCAAAAGCTGGAAGGCGAGCCACAAATTCAAATGGAGGGAATTTATTCCTGCCGTGGCCGCGTATGCCGGCGTGAACCTGAATTTTGACAACCCTTTCACGTTTGAAACCGATCCAGCCGTGAGTCCGAAACTGATGGTCATCACTCAAAACCAATTCTCAGGAGGATACGTCTTTGTTACCAATATCATTGCTGATAAAGTAACGAGTGATTTTCCGAGTTACGGACTGATCCTGACGCTGACAAAGGGCATTACGGAAAAATGGTCGGCGTTTATTGAAAACCAGAATTACAAGAGCGATTATTACTCAGATGCGCTGCTACGCGGCGGCGCGGCCTATCTTATAAAAGAAAACATCCAGCTCGACGCCTCAGTGACTTTCAATATGAAAGAGACACCGTCGGTATTTTCGGGCGGAATCGGGCTTTCCTGGCGCTTTGATAAGAACTACAAGCCGGTCCTCATCCGCAGCGGCAAGAACGATGACAAGGATAAGGACAAAAAGAAAAAGAAGAAAAAGAAGCGCAAAGACGAAGTGGAAGTAGAAAAAGCACCAACCAAATGATCCGTATAAAGGAAGCCGATACACCAAAACTGATGAGGGAATTTGTGAAATTCCCTTTTTCGCTTTACAAAAACCACCCTTACTGGGTTCCGCCGCTGATTGATGACGAACTGGCGGGCTTTGACCGGAAATCCAATCCCGCGTTTGAAACGGCGGAAGCGATTTTCTACCTTGCGTTTAAAGACGATGTAGCCGTGGGACGCATTGTGGCCATTATCAACTGGGATGAAGTCAACAAACAGGACAAACGGAAAGTGCGCTTCGGTTGGTTTGATTTTATTGACGATATCGAAGTGAGCCGCGCATTGATTGAGAAAGTGTATGAACTCGGCCGGAAACACCAGCTCACTTATGCAGAAGGCCCGATGGGATTTTCAAATCTGGATAAAGTGGGCATGATCACGGAAGGTTTTGACGAAATCGGTTCGATGATTACCTGGTACAATTATCCATACTACGGCAAACACATGGAGCAGCTGGGCTATGTGATGGAAAAGGAGTATCTGGAAAATAAATTTCCTTTTGCCAATGTGAAGCCTGAAATGTTCAGTAAAATCCAGGAGCTGATCAAGAAGCGGTACCAGCTTACCCCGATGAATTTCACCCGCACCAAAGACATTATGCCCTACGTCGACCAGATGTTTGACCTTTTTAACCGAAGCTACTCAGATTTGTCCTCGTTTGTGGCGATCAATGACAGCCAGATCGATTATTTTAAGAAGAAATACATCGGTTTCATCAACCCGGAATACATCAAGTTTATTTTTGACAAAGATGAGAACATGATTGCCTTCAGCATCGTCATGCCTTCTTTTTCCGATGCGCTGCGTAAAGCCGGGGGCAGACTGTTCCCATTCGGTTTCTACCACCTTCTGAAAGCGAGGAAAAACAGCAAAAAGGTGCTATTCTACCTTATAGGCGTTTTGCCCGAATACCAGAATAAAGGCGTAACAGCCATCGTCTTTGCAGAATATTACAAGACTTTCATGGAAAAGGGAATTAAGGAATGCATACGCACCCCCGAACTCGCCGACAACCACGCTATCCACAACATCTGGAAAAATTTTGACCCGGTAACATTCCGCAAACGCGCGACGTTCAGGAAAGACATATAGCGATCCGCGAACGCGACAACGATTCAACTTATCCAGCCGGATTGCAGTGCGCGGTTTGCGCGTTATGGCTTTTCGTCACACGCTACAGGCTGCAACACGGTGTTGCCGTCAAACCTCAAGGTGCGTTTGTCCTTGAAGGTAACATTCCCTTTTCCGTCATCAGTAATGTCGCCGTAGCCCTCGATAAACGCATCCCCCTTTTTAAGGAATGCGACTTCGCGCTGTGAGGTCTGGCCCTCGGCGGTAAAAATGTAGTTCGCAAACAGCGTGTCGCCGTGCATTTTACCGCTGATGGTTCCGTCACTCTTGTCCTTCTCGAAGAAATTATACGTCAGTTTTCCCGATGGCACTTCATTGCCTTTTACATCCACCGTCAGCATGATGGTATCCTGCTTCAGCACCGCGCGGTAACATTCGGTAGCGGCAGCCGCCACTTCAGGAACCGATGAAGGCGTGATGTCCGCTTCCGGTATTTTGTTTTCTTTTTTACAGCTGGCCAGTGTCAATACGGCTGCAGCAAATAGTGTCTTTTTCATAATTTATTTTTTATATCATAAATTTAAGGATAAATGACGGAAGCGGCAATCAGAAAAAGCGATAGTTTCCGACAGGCAACACAAAAAAAGCCGCCGGTAAAACCGACGGCTAATTTTTTCCATCAATGTATATCTTTCTTATGAAACGTCGACAGTGCGTTCCCCGGCCAGTTTGAGGTAAGTGCCATTTGTAAGCTTTTCCCTGACTGCTTCGAATGCATCAAGCGTCTCATTAATGTCTTCAATGGTGTGAGATGCCGTCGGTATCATCCTGAGCAGGATAATGCCTTTCGGAATGACAGGGTACACCACTATTGAAAGGAAAATATGGTAGTTTTCACGTAAATCATTCACAAGCATCATGGCCTCAGGTATGCTGCCATTGAGATATACCGGCGTGACGCAGGTGTTCGTATCGCCTATATCAAATCCGCGCGCTTTCAATCCGTTTTGCAAAGCATTGACATTTTCCCACAATTTGTCCTTCAGTTCAGGCATCGTCCTTAACATGCGCAGCCTTTTGAGGGAACCAATTGTTTGGATCATCGGCAAAGCCTTGGCAAACATCTGCGAGCGCAGGTTGTATTTCAGGTAATCGATAATCGCTTTGTCTGCCGCAACAAACGCGCCGATATTGGCCATTGATTTGGCAAAGGTTGAAAAATACACGTCAATTCCGTCCTGCACACCCTGCTCCTCACCTGCCCCGGCCCCGGTTTTCCCGAGCGTACCGAAACCGTGCGCATCGTCGACCAATAAGCGGAAATTGTATTTTTTCTTGAATTCAACAATCTCCCTGAGTTTTCCCTGCTGCCCGCGCATGCCGAAAACACCTTCGGTGATGAATAATATGCCGCCGCCGGTTTCCTCGGCCATTTTGGTGGCACGCTGCAGGTTTTTCTCCATACTCTCCACATCGTTGTGGCGGTAGGTGAAGCGCTTGCCCATGTGCAGCCTTACGCCGTCGATGATACAAGCATGCGAATCGACATCGTAGACGATAATATCATTTTTCGTGACCAGCGCATCAATGATTGACACCATGCCCTGATAGCCAAAGTTGAGCAGGTAAGCCGACTCCTTCATGACAAATTCCGCGAGTTCACGCTCAAGTTCCTCATGGGCAGTCGTCTGTCCGCTCATCATGCGCGCACCCATCGGGTAGGCGGCACCATATTGCGTCGCTGCTTCAATATCGGCCTGGCGTACTTCGGGATGGTTAGCCAATCCGAGATAATCGTTGATACTCCAGTTCAGTATTTCCTTTCCGTGAAATTGCATGCGCGGCCCCAATTCGCCTTCGAGTTTTGGGAACACGTAGTAACCTTCTGCCTGAGATGCCCATTTTCCTAACGGGCCTTTATTTTCCTGTATCCTTTCGAATAAATCTTTTACCATGTTGCTTCTGTTTCGGGCTTATTTCCCGCTTGGTTTCGCGTGCAAAAATAAAGATTATCGTGCAAACGGCGGGGGATTTTTTGCTTTTTTTTAGGACTTGATATACACTTTGATTGTTGCGGATAGAGAAGGTAATGGAACCTGGTTAATGTCTGCGAATAGCGCATCGGCCAATGCAGTCATGCCTGTGACGCTGCGCAGGCCCTTCGGGGTTCATACAAGCTTTGGTTTATTTCTAACAAATTTAAGCGGGCTAAAAAAAGTCACTTTGGCACCACTTTGCAACTTTGATACTTTAAACCTACCTTTACCAAAAAACACTTCATGTCACTCAACAACAACCATAAAGAATTACGCCTGGCCGTACTCATTGATGCCGACAACGTGCCTTACAGCAACATCAAAGGGATGATGGAGGAAATTGCCAAATACGGCACCCCCACTACCAAACGCATTTATGCGGACTGGACCCGTCCCAATGCCGCGGGCTGGAAGACCGTGCTGCTCGATCATGCCATAACGCCAGTCCAGCAATACAGCTATACCCAGGGGAAAAACTCATCGGATTCGGCGCTGATTATTGATGCGATGGACTTGCTATATACTGACAAGGTCGACGGATTCTGCATCGTATCGAGCGATTCTGATTTTACACGCCTCGCCATCCGGTTGCGTGAATCGGGAATGACAGTCATTGGGATCGGTGAGAAAAAAACGCCTCCTTCACTGATTTCGGCCTGCGACAAATTCATTTATATTGAAGTGCTTGAGGGCGCCGTCCAGAAAAAAGCGTCTAAACGGATCGCTGCAACGGCGGTCAAAAAAACGGTCAACAAGCCTGCTGAAAAGGCCGTTGAGCGTCCTGTTGTAAAACCGGTTCCAGGGAAACAGGTTGTGAAAGCGCCTGAAAAAACCGAGGAAATCCCTGCGCCCGCGCCGATACCCGCAACCAATGCTGACGGCACTATAGAGGAAGAAACCATCCAGCTGATTGAATCCTCAATCGATGACATTTGCGATGATGATGGCTGGGCATTCCTCGGCGATGTGGGCAACCTGATTGTACGTAAAAAGCCTGAATTTGACCCGCGGAATTATGGGTTCAACAAACTGACGCCCATGTTAAAATCGATGTCAGATATCCTTGAGATTGATGAAAGGGATTCCGACAAACGAGGCATCAAACACGTTTATGTTCGGCTGCGGCTCGGATGAACTCCTTAAATTGCAGTAGCACGGAACATCTCCCGTTTCCCTGGTGGTCCGGCGAGTTTTTCGATACTAAAACCTGCGTCCTGCATATTTTTTTTGATGATACCCCTTGCGGCATAAGTGACCAGCGTTCCTTCTGGCTTCAGCGCCCGATGCATTTTGGCGAAGATCTCGAGTGACCACAGTTCAGGCTGCACCCTGAATCCGAAGGCATCGAAATAAATCAGATCGTAAGCCTGCACGTCATCAACCTCATGGAAAAACTGCTGTTTTTTGGTCAGTGAAAACCAATCCGAAAGGCTGATTTTTACTCCCCAGGGACCAGCGTGCATCGAGTCAAAAACCTTTAAATAACGGTCTGCCTGAAGCGCAGTAACATAATTCATCGACGACACCTCGGCTGCGGAAACCGGATAAGCCTCCACCCCGGTGTATCCGATTTGCTGGCTGTGCTTTTCAGACTCGAGGAAAGTGATGAAAGCGTTGAGTCCCGTGCCAAAACCAATCTCTAAAATAGAAACGGACTTCCCGTTGAACAAGGAAAGTCCGTTTTTTATGAATACATGGTAAGCCTCCTGGATCGCACCATGTTTAGAATGGTACGATTCCTCCCATTCCGGAAGGTGAATCGTGGTCGAGCCGTCCGAAGTCGTGATAATTTCGCGTTTCACTATTCGATATAGAGCTTTTTGATCCTGGGGATGGGTCCGCCGCACTTGACTTTGTGGCATTGTATGCAGGCGTCAATCCCTTTGTTGAAATGCATTTTGGCATTTTCCGGATCTTTGTAAATCTGCTCCTGCGCTGCTATGAAGTTCGCGGCCTGTTTTTTAAAGAAATCGTCATTTTCCTTATCGTCTGACATTACCGCCTTGTGGATCTTAAGGAAGTGGCTCGGAAATGCGCCAATCTTCTCTCCGTTTTGTATGCGGGATTTCAGGTTTTGATTGTCAAGATACATCTGTTCCATCAGCAGCGACATTTCGGACATGGTGTACATCTCGAATTTCTTCTTGCCTTTGGAATCCTTTTCCGTCGATGTACAGGATTCTTTCTTTACAGCAGCCTTTTCCTGCTTTTTGTCGCACGAAAACATCAATACTGAAACGCAGACGAGCAGCAATACCTTCTTCATTATTGCTCAATTAACACGCCGTCAGCCGTGAACGCATAAGTAACTTTCGGTTGGGTGATCTTTTCAATCTCTTCCTGCGACTTCCCTCCGTCTTTGGCATAATGCCTGAGCTCATCGACAGAGACGACATCAAGAAAGGCCTTTCCGCTGACAATGGCTTCAGAATTATCGGCATTGAGCGGCACGAAAAATCCGTAATCCTTGAACCTTACGAATGATTCTTTGGAGTTAGGCAATTCCATTGACATCCAGCAGCCTTTCTTCTTACACACATCGGTAATCTTTGAACGGAACTTTACATTGATCGTATCCCCTTTTTTCAAAGACGCATATTTTTTCATCATCTGCTCCTGGGTCAGCGCCTTGTCAGCAGAAATCTTGCTGCCGAATGTGGCATACTGTACTTTAATCTCTTTCCCTTCCTGAGGTTTCACCACGATTTTCTCGTCGGCGGGAGCGGTTTCTGTAACAGTTTCCTCTACCGGCAGGACCGCGGTGGCGATGGTATCTTTTTTGATGGTATCGGCAGGGGTTTCCATAGGGGCATCGGTCGCCGGCGTTTTCTTATCGTCTTTGCATGCTGAGAGCAATACTATTGCGCTTGCTAAAAGGGCTATTTTTTTCATATATCAAGGTGGTTTTCTGTCCGGCAAAAATAATGAGATTATTTCGGGAAATTTAAAATTATTGCCTAATTTATTCAAATTGAATACAAATGTCCAATAAATTAGGATTGGAAACGTCATAAATCCAAAATTGAAAATTATTTATTGCCCCAACTGAAAACATGTTAATTTTTTCTAATTTAGCCGAACATAAAACACTAACGCTCAGGCTATTCTAATTTAAAATCAAAAGACTGGTTTACAGCGTCTTACGACTGAATTTAATCTTAAATAACACATTGATGCATCCAGATAAACCTCACGAAATCGATATAGTAAAGACGCCTTCCTCAAAAATAAACAGTGTCGACTTTGACACGCTGAGTTTCGGCAGCACCTTTACTGACCATATGCTCGTTTGCGATTTCAGGGAAGGCAAGTGGGGCAAGCCGGTGATCAAGGCCTATGAGCCCTTTTTACTGGATCCTTCGGCAAAAGTTTTCCATTACGGACAGGCGATTTTTGAGGGCATGAAAGCCTACAAGGATGAACATGATGATGTCTGGCTGTTCCGCCCGGATCAGAACCTGGACCGTTTCAACAAGTCGGCCGTCAGGATGGCCATGCCCGAAGTGGAGGACTGGATTTTCCTCGAAGGCCTCAGACAACTTGTCGATTTGGAGCGGGACTGGGTCAAGAAAGGACTCGGTAACACGCTTTATATCAGGCCGTTCATGATAGCCGTCGGAAGTGGTGTCATCGCTGCCCCGTCTACGCAATACCGTTTTATGATTATCCTTTCGCCGGCCAAGTCTTATTATTCGGGCGAAGTTAAGGTCATCATCGCCGAACATTTCAGTCGTGCTGCTAATGGCGGTATTGGTGCTGCCAAAGCGGCCGGAAATTATTCCGCACAGTTTTACCCTACAAAACTGGCCAACGAAAAAGGCTTCCAGCAAATCATCTGGACCGATGACGCGACACACACCAAATTGGAGGAAGCCGGAACCATGAATGTATTTTTCCGCATCAACGACACCTTGTATACAGCGCCGGTGAGCGAACGTATCCTCGATGGCGTGACCCGAAAAAGCCTGATTGCATTGGCACAGCGTGAAGGGATTAACGTGGAAGAGCGGTCTGTGTACGTCGATGAAATCATTAAAGCGGCAAAGGACGGTTCACTGAAAGAAGTTTTCGGCGCCGGTACCGCAGCGGTAGTAAATCCCATCGTTGGATTTTCTTACCAGGATACCTATTATGAGTTACCGAAACTGGACAATTCCATCGCGCTGCAATTGAAGGACAAATTGACAAAAATACAATACAACCTTGCTGAGGATACCTTCGGATGGACCGTCAAGGTCTAACAGCATCTGTAATATGTAACACGATAATAGAAGCGCCGGAAATTAGTTCCGGCTTTTTTTTACAGCCAATCTATGCGATTTATTGGGGGCCGATAATGTGGGAAAAATCGGGTTTGAAATAATTTGGGCCTTTCATCACCTTCCCGTCTTCACGGTAGACCGGTTTGCCATCGGCGCCCAGCTTACTCATGTTACTGCGCTGGATCTCATCAAATACCTGTTCAATCTTATCCTGCAGGCCATGTTCGATAATGGTGCCGCAAAGGATGTACAGCATATCGCCCAACGCATCGGCGACTTCGGTAAGATCATTGTTGCGCGCCGCCTCAAGATATTCCTCATTTTCCTCTTTCATCAGGTTAAAGCGCAGCAGGTTTTTCGCTTCGCCCAGATCGGCTCTCGGCGTTTCACTGTAGCCAATTTCAAAAGCGGTGTGAAATTCCTTGACACACTGGAGTCTTTTTTGCATGTTGATTCGTATTAATTGTCTGCGCAAAATAGCAATCATCGCTGTAAAATAAAGTATTTTTGCACCAAAACTTTTCAACCATGTTGTTACAGATACAAACCACAAAATCAGAAGGTATGTTCACGCAGGGACAGCTCATTTTTGCAGCCTGTTTCTTCGTTGCTTTTGTCGTCGCCATGATCTATGCTTACAGGAAAGACATTGTAATGCACCGTCAATTCTATAAAGGGAATTATAAGATCCTGCTCGGCTTTCTGCTGTTTATCGGACTATTGTTTGTGATAAAGATTTACCTCAAGCATTAACAGAAAAATCCCCGCCGAAGCAGGGATTTTTGTTTATAAAGTAATGTGAATACAATGCGCGCTATCGGATCCAAACTAATTTTCCTCAGGCAGGTAGCCAAATTGACTGCTGTAATAAAGCATTTGCTCGGCGAATGATTTGGGCTGCGTCACCTCGATTGAAATGATTTTTCCGTCCTTCATCTTAGGGACCAATACTGGGTTGATGAAACCGCTGTACGGCGCTGACTTGAACCGCTCATTCCGCTTCAATACTTCAGCGTGCAGTTTTTGGTCTACTTTCACCCCATAATTTTCAACTAAAGCCTTCCCGGCCTTGAAATCGCCTTCTGATTTAATCCGCTGTGTTTCTTTGAGCAATTCACCGAACAACTCATGCAATTTGTCATAATTGGTGATGTTGTAATAAGTTTTGCCGTTACGCGTGAGTTTCTCTATTACATTATCTTTCTTACCTCTTTCGAAAACCCAGGCACTCACCCATTGGCGGTTCCTCATATGCGCTTCCTCGATGTCGGCGCCGGGTTCCAGGCGGATCAATTGGGTCATCAGTCCGTTGCGGATGTAATTGTCGTAAGCGGCAATTCCCACCTGTTTCCAATTGTCCACCAACCCCAGTTCCTGCAATTTCGGATTGTATAAGTAATAAAGTCCCACGAGGTCAGCCCGGCCTTCCTCGAGCGTCGAAGCGTATGCTTTCAGCGTTTCCTTCGGTGTACCCACGCCCTTATTAATCTGCCCAGAAGCGTGACCGACGACTTCATGCAGCGCGGTGTGCAGTTTGTCTGCGAGTTCGCCGTACTTGATTTCGTTATCGATTTCAGCCTGGTCATTCGCAAACTCTTTCAGCTTGTCTGTCCCGCCTGCATTGTTATAGGAGTCGACGATGTTGCCCAGCGACACCGACTTCGAGCCAAATTCGGCACGGATCCAATCCGCGTTAGGAAGGTTGACACCGATCGGCGTGCTCGGGGAAGAATCACCTGATTCGCCTGCCACGATGACTGTCTTGTAGGAAACACCGACCACATTTTTCTTCTTGTGCGCCGGCATCAATGGGGAATTGTCTTCGAACCACTGTGCGTTTTTAGAGATTTTTTCCATCTTTGCCGACATATCGAAATCCTTGATCTGCACCACGCCCTCATACGAACCGCGGTATCCGAGCGGATCATTGTAAACTTCGACAAAACCGCTGATGTAATCGATGTTGCCTTCCGTCGCCCGCAGCCAGGCAATGTTATAATCATCCCACTTTTTCAAATCGCCCGTACGATAAAAATCGATAAGCAGGCCAAGTGCGTCCGCCTGTTTTTTATTTTCGGCCACGCCTTTTGCCTTCTCAAGCCAGTAAATGATTTTGTCGATTGCGGCGCCGTACATCCCGCCACTCTTATACACTTTCTCTTCCAGCTTCCCAGCAGCATTCCGGACGAGCTTCGAGTTCAGGCCGTAGGACAGCGGACGGTCTTTGTCGGCCGGAACCATTTTCCTGTAAAATTCGGCCACTTCGGCTTCCGTAATCCCTTTATCATATAAATTGACCGCTGAGCCGGCAATCAGTCCTTTGGCTTCATCGAGGTTTATTTTTTTGGCATCTTTATCGTTAAAAAGTACGTCAACGATTTCCGGTGCCAAAGTCGTCCCGGTGTCAGCCATCAGCTGCTCCAGGTATGCCTTATCAAAATCCGGCCTGATTTTATCCATCGAATAGTGGTGGTGAATACCGTTCGAAAACCACACCCTTTTAAGGTAAATTTCGAAATTTTTCCAGTTATCGGAATTCTTGTCGCCTTTGTAATTCCGGTAAATATTCTCGAGCGCTTTACGGATCTTAAGATTGTCCTTGTAGTTTTGATCCCAATAAATGTCGCGTCCGGCCAATCCGGCCTGAGTCAGGTAATACACCAGTTCCTGCTCTTTCAGCGTGAGGTTCTCCCACCCCGGAATGCGGTACCGCAACACCTTGATGTCGGCGAACTGTTCTGCTACATACTCAAATTTACCATCGTCCTGCTTTGCGCCGGAAGATTCCGTTTTGTCTTTCTGGCAGGAAACGGCGACTGAAGCCGTAACGCAGGATATTACAAATGCCTTTAATTTCATTATCAAATTGTTTTTTTAGTTGATTCTTAAGAATTTTTGCAAACAAATATAACGATTTCAAGTGAGCACAAAAGGACGCCCCGATTTTAACACGATGCGGTTTAGCCTTTCGCGGCCACTTTTTGATCCGGCATCGGATGGTTGGGCGATGTGTCTTAAAATCTTACTTCCAACGCCTTGCCATAATTTACTTTTTAGCTAACTTTACCTCACCATAATCCCAGATCATGAGAATCCTAAAGTATATTTTCCTGCTGATCCTGCTTGCAGTCATCGCAGTTACGGTGTTTGTCGCTACGCAGAAAAGCGAATTCGAAGTCACACGGTCGGTCGTCATCAATGTGCCCAGGGGCATCGTGTATAATTACGTAAACGATTACAGGAATTGGGAAGACTGGGGATCATGGAAAGAGGGTGACGCGTCGATGAAATTCAGCTATGCTGAAAACACTGTCGGAACGGGCGCCTCTTACTCCTGGGACGGCAGCAGCGATGGCAAAATGACGACAGTGTTTGCAAAACAGAACGACAGCATCGCACAGAAAGCCATCGTTTCAGACCACCAATACAATGCTTACATCACGTTCAAAGACACGGCGGGCGGAACCAAGGTAACCTGGAAAGCCAAAGGTTCCGTCGATTTTATGACCAAAGTGAATGCGACTTTTTCCGGCGGTGCCGATAAGCTCATGGGCGACCTGTTTGAGCAGAGCCTCTACAACCTCAATAAGACCATTACCAGGGAAATCAATACGTTTGATGTCAAGGTCGACGGCATCGTGAAACAGCCGGGCGGTTTTTACGTCAAGAAACGCATCGTCTGCCTTAAAAGCGAAATGCTGGGCCAGCTGCACCAACAACTGCCGAAGATCATACAATTCTTCAAAAAGACCAACATGCAGATGAACGGAAAGCCTTTTGTGATTTTCGACAATGCGGATAGTGACACGGTCCGGTTTTCGGTTTGCGGCCCGTTGAAAGAAGAGATCTTTGTGTCGAAGGAAAGCGACATCACAGTGCAGTTCCTCGATCCGTTCAGCGCATTAAAAACGACGCTCACCGGGGATTATTCCCACCGGGAGGCTGCACGGAGCAAGGGATTAAGCCACTTCAATGAAAATAAGATGGAGCGCGGATCCAGCCGGGAAATTGAGATTTATGAAATCAGCGCACTGGACAACCGCCATCCATCTAAATGGAAAACAGCCTTCCTGATTCCTGTAAAAGGTGTTGCGGCACCGCCTGCCCAAACCGTAATAACCCCACCGACAATACCGGTGGAGTAAGTTTCGGCCAATAATAAATCTTTCCCTCGTTCGATGCGAAACTATTTCAGCAAATGCCTGATTACCGTTTCGGCGGCGTGCAAACCAAAAAGTCCTGGCATATAGCTATTGGTCCCATAGAAAGATTTCTTGTAGTTTTTCCCATCGGTTTTCCGAAGGCTTCCCTGCTGCTGTATTTCGGATGAATAGACCACTTTTATGCCTTTATCAATCTTGACCTGACGCAGTCTTTTCTTGATCGTTTTGGCCAGGAAGCAATTCTCGGTTTTGCTGATGTCGGCTACCCTGACTTTTGATGCAAGCATCTTCCCTCCTGCCCCCATACTGCTGATGACCTTGATTTTTTTACGTTTGGCGGCAATCAGGAGATTCAGCTTTGGGGTCACGCTGTCGATGCAGTCAAGTACGTAATCGAACTCATCGGACACCATCTCGAACGCACGTTCCGGCGAAAGAAATTCCGTAAGGCGCGTGAGCTGCAGGTCCGGATTGATGTCCATCAGGCGGTCGCCGACGACCTCAGTCTTGAGTTTTCCCACTGTCGAATGCAGCGCAGGCAATTGCCTGTTGATGTTCGTGATATCCACCACATCACCATCGACAATCGTCATCTTTCCCACGCCGGCGCGCGCGATGAACTCGGCCGCAAACGAGCCTACGCCGCCCAACCCGACCACGAGCACATTTGCGTTTTTTAGTTTTTCAAGCCCTTCTTTTGTAAACAACAATTCGGCACGTTCTGTCCACTCAGCCATAATTTCTATTTTAAATTTTTGATTTTAAGGAAACAGTTCCGGAAATACCCTCGCAAAATTACCGCGGACGATTTCCTGAAGCCCTGCAATCCCGATTCCCTTTGCTTTTGCAGCCACTTCGTAGACCTTTTCTATCGCTTCGTCCACTGTATCGGTTTCGAGAAAAAACCGGTCATCGGGGATGGATGCAAAAACGGTCGCGAGTTCCGGATTCCTGAGTAAGTATTTTCCAAATGATATGTAAAATCCGTGTTGCAGCAGGCTGTCAGCCACCTGACCGCTCTTTGAGAATCCATGTATAATAGAAGGCACGGAAATTCCAAGCCTTTTTTTTATGCCGATGACTTCCTGGTAGGCCGCAACGCAGTGAATAATGACGGGTTTCCTGTACTTCTCGGCCAACAGCCATTGTGACTCAAACACCTCGATTTGCCGTTCCAACGGCGTGTCAATGCGTTTGTCGAGTCCGCACTCCCCAATCGCCACGCAATTCGGATCGGACAGCCTGGCTTCCATCAGGTCGAGCTGCGCATCAATATCTGCGCCTTCAATCCGCCAGGGATGGATCCCGATCGAATAATGCGGGATGCCGTCTTCAAATGCCTCCGGATATTGATTGACAATTTCCAGGACATTCGAATCCGTAAGGCGGTGCGTATGCAGGTTAGCGTATCTTCCCATGCCGGCAAAAATAACCAAAACCGATTACAAATGCGTTGGGTACTTCCTGAAAATCGTGACCGAATTTGTACCTTTACGCCCATACAAAACCGACATGCTGCGCAAAGGCCTCACCCGTTATATCAACAATTTTAAGGGATTTTCCCGCGAAGTGTGGATATTGACGATTATTACTTTCATCAACCGTGCGGGCACGATGGTACTGCCATTCCTTTCGAAATACCTTAAGGAAAACCTGCATTTCAGTTATGCCCAGGTGGGATGGATTATGGTAGCCTTTGGCCTGGGGTCGATGCTGGGGTCGTTTCTTGGCGGAAAATTGTCCGACAGGATCGGTTTTTACAGGATCATGGTCTTCAGTCTTTTTACCAGCGGCATCTTGTTTTTCGCCCTGCAGTACATCACAACTTTTTGGGGGCTGTGTTTCGGGATGTTCACCATCATGACGATCGCTGACATGTTCCGTCCGGCGATGTTTGTTTCGCTGGGCACTTACGCCAAACCTGAAAATCGCGCCAGGGCATTTACCCTGGTACGGCTCGCGATCAACCTGGGATTTGCGGCGGGTCCGGCACTCGGGGGACTGATCATCATGACTATTGGCTATCAGGGCTTATTCTGGGTTGACGGCGCCACCTGCATTCTCGCGATAACGGTTTTCGCAATGATGGTAAAAGAACGGAAAAAATCGGATTTTACCGACGCGGAGCAACCGGCAGCCGTGTTTACCGATTCTGTTTTCAGGGACAGGATTTTTTGGGTGTTCCTTTTTATCAGTTTTTCTACGGCAATGATTTTCTTCCAGATATTCTCTACATTACCCCTCTACCATCATGAGAAATATGGATTGACCGAATTGCAGACCGGGCTATTAATGACCCTCAACGGCTCGCTGATTTTCCTCCTTGAGATGCCCATTGTCAGTTATTTCGAACGCACCGGGGTGCATAAGGTGAAACTGATCCTTTCGGGTTCAGTAATGATGGCGGTCAGTTTCTATGCCTTGCTTCCGGACAATTGGGCCGGCCTGCTGCTTGTGAATATCGTTCTGATCACCTTTGGGGAAATGTTCATTTTCCCTTTTTCCAATTCGTTTGCTTTAAGTCGGGCGCCGAAAGGACACGAAGGCCGCTATATGGCTTTGTTCACGATGAGCTTCAGCCTTGCGCACATCGGCAGTTCTAAGATCGGGATGGAAGTCATTGACCGCGCCGGTTATCAGGCAAATTGGCTTTTTATGGGCATCCTGGGCACATCGGCTGTACTTTGTTGCATCTACCTCCAAAAATTGCTGATCCGCGAACAGGAGCGGTCTAATTAGTTTTTGCTTTCCCGAAATCCCACACAAACATTGCCCTTAAGATCTTTTTAGAGCACGTTTGAAAATAAATAACTAACTTTTTAGTTTTGTAACTAAATAATTAGTTATATTTGATTTCAAATAACACCATCATGCAGAAACTGACTACCAAAGAAGAAGAAATCATGCAGGCACTCTGGAAACTTGAAAAGGGATTCATAAAGGAGATTATGGCGGAAATTCCGGGAGAGCAGCATTACAATACGCTTTCTACCTTTGTCCGGATCCTTGAGGATAAAGGATTCGTCGCCCACAACAACTTCGGAAAAACATACCAGTACTTCCCATTGGTATCGAAGGAGGAATATAAAAAGAAATCGATGAACGTTACCATCGAAAATTATTTCAACAGCTCTTACAAGAATATGGTGTCGTTTTTTGCCAAAGAAAAAAAAATCACGGCCGAAGAACTGCGTGAAATTCTTGAAATGGTGGAAAAAGAAAATAAAAACGATTGACCATGGACGCTGCAATAAATTACCTTATCAAATCCGGAAGCCTGCTGTTATTGTTCTCAGCGGTGTACCACCTGCTGCTCAGAAAGGAAACATTTTTCCGATCAAACCGATTTTTCCTTATAAGCGGAATGCTGATCTCGATAGTGCTGCCGTTAATCACTTTTACCAAGATAATCTGGACAGCGCCGCAGTCGGTTCCGGCCAGAACGGCAACAGAAGCCGTTGCTGTTATCGTGCCGCAGCTTATCCAAAAAGAACAGCCGGTCATCGACTGGTGGGTTGTAGTCAGTCTTTTTTATCTTGCAGGGACATTGTTTTTCATAGGACAATTTATCCTGGATTATTATTTGGTCCGAAAAGTATTATCCGGCAGGCCGATTCGCCGTGAAGGTAAATTCCGCATCATTGAAACCACCGAAGACCTCTCCCCTTTTTCGTACTTTAATTATATCGTATACAATCCGTTACAGTATTCTGAAACTGAACTGGAGAACATACTCGAGCATGAAAAAACGCATTGTCGCGAATACCATTCCGCAGATGTGCTTTTTACACGATTGTGCTGTATTGCCTTCTGGTTCAATCCGATCATCTGGCTTTATAAATCACAAATAACCCAAAACCTTGAATTTATCGCAGATGCGGAGGCTAATCGCCGTATTTCGGACCGAAAAAATTATCAAATCACACTTTTGAAAGTCACCGCCAGGGAAAACTGCCTGGCATTTACCAACCCTTTTTACCAATCATTAATCAAAAAACGAATCGTTATGCTAAACAAAAAACAATCCCGAAAAGTCAATCTGTGGAAGTATTCCTTTGTACTTCCCGTGCTGGTAATGTTCATGCTGCAATTTCAGGTACAGGTAGTCGCGCAGCAAAAAGACCCTGTTTTCCCCGAACGCATTCAGGTACAGGGACCATTTAATTCTTTTACGACAGAAAAGGAACTGATGCAATTATCCGACATGCTCCTGAAACAATACCAGGCCGGTTTGCAGATAATCGCATTAAACACCGACGCCAAAAACCAGCTTACCGCCCTCGAACTCAGGCTTACCGATAAATTCGGTAAAATTATTGGCTACAAAGACTTGTCAGGCAAACCCATCGCGGCATTCGGACTTACGATAAAAGATTTCGGGCAGGGCCGTTATGATTTTTCATTCGGAAAGTTAGGCACTGTAGAACACCCAAAAGCCACTTCCGGCCAATCCGGCCAGGCTGCCCAACAAACCGATGCCCAAAATGCACAAGCTGCAGGTAGTGTCGCTCAGATCCAGCCGGTGGCTGCGAGTCAGAGTACATCGGATAACAATCAGGTCTTGCACATTATCAATGGTAAAGAGTATTTCACAGACGATCTTGAAGGTTACGTCATTACCACGGATGAATACATATTGCAACTAATGCCCGAAGACGCCATCAGGGAATATGGTGAGAAAGGCAGGAACGGCGCGCTGATATTTAAAGGAAAGTCGACCATGGTAAAAAAACAAGCCGTTGCTGCGGATTCCAATCCGGTAAAGATCATTACGCTCGATAATGGCGACCAGGCGATATTTATGGACCGCACCAAAATGAAAATACCGGATCATCCCATAGTGATTTTTGACAACTCCACACCCGAATTAATCATAAATGATGTGATCTATCACAATCCGAAAGAGACCATATCAGGGATGGATCTCGACCGGATCAAGTCGATACGTCTTGTCGAAACGATAAATCCGGATACAAAACAGAAGACCTACAGTAAAGTGCTGATGGAGCTGAAGTAACTAAAAAACGCCGGAAAGTATCCGGCGTTTCTTATTTCTTTTTAGCGGGCTTGGGACTGGCCGTATTGATGAATTTCTGCTGCCCGGCATCATAAGTCATCCTGTTTTCCTGTGTCTTGTTTTTCAACACAATATCGCCTTCCGGTGTAATCGTCAGTTCAAAGCCTTCCCTGCGCATCTTCTGCTGGGTTTCGGAAACGGTCTGATTCTTATCCAGATAAACGATTTCTGATACCTTGGTCGTAATCTGGTTGTTGGCCAGGATTTGCTTTTTAGCTGCTGCGTCCCAGATTTCGGTAAAAGTCGTCAGCGCTTCCTCATTTTTTAACTTGGTTTCCGAAATATTTCTCTGGGTCCAACTGATGGCATACAGCTTCGCCCCTTTGGCCGTAAAAGGCGTAATCTTAAAGTCTGCAGGCAACGTCTTCGCCGGATCAAATGGCCTGCTGAACAGTGTATCCTTCACTTTCCCGTCCGTTATGGAAACCATAAACTTATTCCCCGCCATATCCGCGGAAAGGTTGTCGGTCTTCGCTAAAGTGGTGATTTTGGCAACGGTTTTCTTTGCCGGGGCTTTTTTCTTCTGTGCGTTTGCAGAAACGGTAAACAGCGTGAACACCAGCAGAAGGGCAATCTTTTTCATAATGTACAATTTAAGGTTCCCGAATTTACAAAAAAAGATTTTCGGAAGCCGGATTATCGTATTTGTTTAACATCCATAAAAAAAAGCGCGGGAAACAAATCCCGCGCCCTATCTTAAAGCATTACAGTCTTAAAATCCTGCCGCTTATTTTACTTCTTCATAATCAACATCCTGCACATTGTCCGCTGCTTCCGCCTGTGGCTCAGCATTAGGTTGCGCCTGACCCTGCTCGCCCTGTGCATACATCTGCTCAGTAGCCGTTTTCCAGGCAGCATTGATGTTGTCCAATGCGGTTTGAACTGCAGTTAGGTCCTGAGAAGCATGAGCTGCCTTTAATTCAGTCAATGCATTCTCAATCGCAGTTTTGCTGTCAGCCGGTAGTTTATCACCCAGCTCTTTCAACTGGCTTTCTGTCTGGAAGATCATACCGTCAGCTTCATTGAGCTTCTCGATTCTTTCTTTCGCCACACGGTCAGCATCAGCATTCGCTTCGGCGTCTTTCTTCATCCTTTCGATTTCTTCCTGTGTCAAACCTGAAGAAGCCTCGATACGGATGTCGTGGGATTTACCAGTTCCTTTATCAGTCGCCGAAACCTTGATGATACCATTGGCATCGATATCGAAAGTTACCTCAATCTGTGGAACACCCCTTGGTGCAGGCGGAATACCGTCTAAGTGGAAACGGCCAATGGTCTTATTATCGGCAGCCATCGCACGCTCTCCCTGCAACACGTGGATCTCAACACTTGGCTGTGAATCCGCAGCGGTAGAGAACACCTGTGATTTTTTGGTCGGGATGGTCGTATTCGATTCAATCAGTTTCGTCAATACACCCCCCATAGTTTCAATACCTAATGACAACGGCGTAACGTCCAAAAGCAATACGTCTTTCACATCACCTGACAATACACCACCCTGGATTGCAGCACCGATTGCTACCACCTCATCAGGGTTCACACCTTTGGAAGCTTTCTTTCCGAAGAATTTCTCCACTTCTTCCTGAATCCTTGGGATACGTGTAGAACCTCCTACAAGGATCACTTCATCAATATCTGATTTTGATAAACCGGCATCTTTCAGCGCTTTTTCAACCGGCGTCATTGAACGTTTTACCAATGAATCGGCCAATTGCTCGAATTTCGCACGGGACAATTTCTTAACAAGGTGCTTTGGTCCTGAAGCCGTAGCGGTTACGTATGGCAAATTGATTTCCGTTTCTGCAGAAGATGACAACTCGATTTTCGCTTTCTCAGCCGCTTCTTTCAAACGTTGCAGCGACATCGGATCCTGACGAAGGTCAATACCCTCTTCAGACTTGAATTCGTCAGCCAGCCAGTCAATCACCACCTGGTCGAAATCGTCACCTCCAAGGTGCGTGTCACCATTTGTAGACAATACTTCGAAAACACCGTCACCCAATTCCAGGATCGAGATATCAAAAGTACCACCACCCAAATCGTATACCGCAATCTTCTGGTCCTGTCCTTTTTTGTCCAAACCATAAGCCAAAGCCGCAGCGGTAGGCTCGTTGATGATACGCATTACTTTCAGTCCTGCAATCTCACCGGCTTCTTTGGTAGCCTGACGCTGCGCATCATTAAAGTAAGCAGGAACGGTAATTACCGCTTCTGAAACGGTTTGTCCTAAATAATCCTCAGCAGTCTTCTTCATTTTCTGCAATGTCATCGCAGACAATTCCTGTGCGGTATACAAACGGCCATCGATATCCACGCGTGGCGTATTGTTATCGCCTTTCTTCACCGCATAAGGAACCCTTTTGGCTTCGTCTTCAGTCTCTGAGAACGTATGTCCCATAAAACGCTTGATCGAAGCGATCGTTTTGGTTGGGTTGGTCACCGCCTGTCTTTTGGCAGGATCACCCACTTTAATTTCACCGCCTTCCACGAATCCGATGATCGACGGTGTTGTTCTTTTTCCTTCTGAATTAGGGATTACAACCGCTTCGTTACCTTCCATAACAGCTACGCAAGAGTTTGTCGTTCCTAAGTCAATTCCGATTATTTTACCCATTTTTTATTGTTTTAAATTTTATTTGTGAGTTTTTGATTTTTGAATCTGACGCGTATATGGCAAGTTTTATGCCATCATAAAAATGTGCGGAAAGTTGTCAGGTAGTCCTGCTGAAATATGACAAGATGACATTTTGCTTTTGAAGAATAATTACAGGCGCGCGGTATGCCTATAATGTTCAGGAGCTTGTTCCCGCTATCCGCTGTATCTTTTTTATTTGATCACAATCGGCGTTTGCCTGAAGCGGTTTGCAAATAAAAAAGGATGCCGCTGCTATCGGGGCTAGGCGTCCCGCCGGGTCAAGGGCATCTTTTTCCGAAACAGGATTTTCGAGTTAAACACGACGACTGAGAGCAAAATCAGCCCGTAAGCCACCGCTTCCAGGTGCGTCACTTTTTCATGATACCAAAATACTGCAAGCAGGAAATTGATCATCGGATTGATATACATTAAAATACCAACCGCCGAAGAATCCATCCCCTTAAGGGCGAACAGGTTCAGGAACAACGGGATAATCGTAAAAAACACTGCGATGACGCCAATGAGAACGTAGAAAGTCCAGGCTGTCGGCACCGCGCCGCCATAGGTCGGGAACAAAGGCAGCAGCAACACTGCCGTAATCATGATCTGGACACTCAGTACGACAAGACGGTCGAACCGGCTGTACCGGCGTTGGATAATCAGGTACAAGGCGAATGTGAGCGCGATGACAAGGCTGAACATCAGGTCACGCAGGCTGCCGTAAGACAGCAATACACAGCTGACAACACTCAACGCAATGGCCGACCATTGCAGTTTGTTGAGTTTTTCCCGCAGGATAAAAAAGGCAAGGATCGTGGTGAGGATCGGGCAAATCAGATACGCAAACGAAGCCGATTTCATGCTTACGTGATTCATGGCATAAATAAAAATGAACCAGTTCGCCGTGAGTAGGATCCCACCGGCTGCCGTCATCAGCAGCAATGCCTTCTGCTCCGGACCGGACATCGCCTTTAAAACCTGCAAATCATTTTTTAAAACGCTCCGGCGAAATATCAGGTTGATGCCCAGCAACAGCGCCACAGCAAAAAAAATGCGGTAAAACAGTATGTCCATCGACGGGTAATCATGCAGGGGCTTAAGCACAAGACTGAAAAAACCCCACATTATAAAGGCGGTTAACGCCGCAGCGTAGTATTTGTTGAAACGCATCGAATACTAAATATTAGGCAGACCTGTGCCTGCGGTGCAAAACTACCAATTATTAACGATGATGCGAGCAAAACGTCCACATTTTAAAGTGACACAGCTGCGAAATAAGTACCCGAAATCAATTTTGCCAATTATCCAATTTGAAACGCGATTTTTGACGTTTTCATTTATATTTGCGTAAACTCAATTGCAATGGAAGAATGTATTTCGGTTTTTGATATGCTTAAGATAGGCGTCGGGCCTTCGAGTTCGCACACGCTCGGGCCGTGGCGCGCTGCGGAAAGATTCCTTGCAGAACTCAGCACCGAAGGGCTTCTCCATAAAACCGAACGTGTTAAGGTTGATTTATACGGTTCGCTGTCACTTACAGGCAAAGGACACGCCACAGATCTCGCCGTAATGCTCGGGCTCAGCGGGCAGGACCCTGAATATATTCCCGTAGAGAACATTTCAGGAATTATCAAATCCATAGAAGACAATCATGAGATTAACCTGGGTAATGAGCTCAAAATTCCTTTCTGGTTTCTTCAGGACATCGTATTCAACAAAAATTTCCTGCCTTTTCATGCCAATGGATTGATGTTTACAGCCTACATAACCGATGGCAGCGAATATGCCTCGACCTTTTATTCCATCGGGGGCGGGTTTGTGGTCAAGGAAGACCGTCCGAACGCCAAAAAAAAGATGGAAATCAAATGTGCGTTCCCCTACCCCATTCAGACCGCCGCTGAATTGCTTGCGTACACCCAGCAACAAAACCGCAGCATTTCTGAAATCGTCTACGATAACGAAAAATCAATGCGCACCGAAAATGACATACACAAAGAACTCATGCGCATCTGGCATACGATGCTCGAATGTATGTACATTGGCTGCCACTCGGAAGGGATCTTACCGGGCGGACTCAATGTACGCCGACGCGCCTTTGACATGCACCAGGGATTAATCGGACTCGCCAATTACAGCAATCCGCAGGAATGGCTTGAAACCATTCGCAACACCGAAGTGAAGTTCCGCCAGATCCTCAAATGGGTTAGCTGTTTTGCGTTGGCCGTCAACGAGGTGAATGCCGCTTTGGGACGTGTGGTTACCGCGCCAACCAACGGAAGCGCAGGCGTAATCCCGGCGGTATTGATGTACTATTTGGTCATCGAAAACCACGATGCAGGCGAAAAGGAAATCAAGCAATTCCTGATGGTGGCAGGAGAAATCGGGAGCATATTCAAGAAAGGCTCGACGATCTCAGCAGCGATGGGCGGTTGTCAGGCAGAAATTGGCGTATCATCGGCGATGGCAGCAGCAGCATTATGCGAAGTCATGGGCGGGACACCGGACCAGGTATTGATGGCCGCAGAGATTGCCATGGAACACCACCTCGGACTGACTTGTGACCCGATAGGCGGATTGGTTCAGATTCCGTGCATCGAGCGCAATACGATGGGTGCCATAAAAGCCATAAATGCCGCGGAACTCGCTATGGAAACGGATGCAAAGAATGCCAAGGTGCCATTGGACAAAGTAATCAACACGATGTGGCAAACCGCAAAAGACATGAACTCCAAGTACAAGGAAACCTCGGAGGGTGGACTGGCGATTGCGGTAAATATGGCCGATTGCTGATTGGCCCGACTAAGATCGCATTGATTTACCCCGCAACGCGCGAAAAACCTTTGCGGCAACAAACTTCCCGCTTTCCAAAGCCGCTTCGACAGTGGCGCTTTCAAATGTAGGATCGAACGCCTCCCCGGCAAACCAGACCGTGTTCCCAAAACCCTTGTTGATTGTCTTCACTGCTTTTTTGCTGTCCGGTTTCGGCCAGGAATAACCTCCCCTGAAGAAAGTATCTTCTGTGTAACGGAATACGGCAGCGGTACGGAAATACCGCCTTGCTTCCGGAAAAATTTTTGATAATTCATCCATGCATAATGCAATGATCTTGTTGTCGTCAAATCCTTTGTACACCGCCACGTCATCATTCCCAAGCCAGCCCGTGAGCACAGGTGTATGCCGGTCGGCCTGCGTCCAGAAAGTAAGCCCGTTTTCTGCAAAAAGAAAAGCGAGATCCGGAATTTGCTGCTCCCAAAATGGCCGGTCAAATTCGAGCGCCAGCTTGATTACCTGCCCGAAACCAATTTTATCAAAGCAGGCGGGCAATTCGGGAATCTCAGGTTCAAAAGCGATTTCACCCTGCTTCAGTATACCCAACGAGGCCGTCAGGATAACCGCATCGGCCTGATAGGATTGTGTTTCAGTAACCACGCTTGCCGAACCTGATTTCCATCTGACCGTCGTGGCCTTTTGCCCGAAGGCTACCGTACAGTCGCCCCGAGTCGCCTCGTCGTACAGGAATTCCAGCAACGGGCCGTATCCCGTGATTGGACGGTACTGCGTTTCTTCCGAAAGCCATTCCGCTTTGAGCGACAGCAGGCTGACCTCTGAAGGATCTGCAAGATCCAGCCCTTGTGCCATTTCACGTACTTCCCGATGCAGCAATCTGTATTTGGCACCGCGGAAATGTGCTTCAAGAAAAGCGTCCAGTGTACAATCGGTTTGAAGTTGCGCCAGCTTTTCGTAAAATGATTCCCAAGCCTTGCTCTTCCCGAAATTACGGGTGATGCTCGTGCCATCGAAGCGGTGCATCGTCATGGACGCCTCGGCATATGGCAGTTTCGCGCGTTTGAGCTGCTTAAGCGTAAGCGGCAAATTTCCGTGGATGAACTCGGCTCCCGCTTCAACCGTATTGACAAAGCCGTCGGGCACAAAAGTATGGATGCGCCCGCCAATACGGTTACCCGCTTCCAGTATCGTAACTGAAGCCCCTTTCTTTGCCAGGATGTTGGCGGCCATAATTCCGGCGGCACCGGCACCGACGATAATCACTTTCATGCTTTTTTTAGATGAAGATACTAAATCGTCAAATGATATTGGGCATGTACTGCATCGGAAAATTTCTTTTCAGATAAAAAAAGCGGTATGCTACGAAAAGCCGCTGCCGAAATCGGTTGGGGTAAGCGGTCCAAAAAAATCACTACTTTTACAGACCAAATAAAAACCTATGTCTGTAGCCAAAAAAGATTACAAGAAAATCACCACGAAATCGCTCGTGGAAATGAAAGCCAATGGCGAAAAGATCTCGATGCTTACCGCTTACGACTTTACCATGGCGAAAATAGTGGACACTGCCGGAGTTGATGTGATCCTTGTCGGGGATTCGGCCTCTAACGTGATGGCCGGACATGAAACCACCCTCCCGATCACGCTCGACCAGATGATATATCATGCGTCGTCGGTAATCCGTGCCGTAGACCGGGCATTGGTTGTGGTCGATCTGCCTTTCGGAAGTTACCAATCGGACCCAAAAGAAGCGCTGCGCTCCTCGATCAGGATCATGAAAGAAAGCGGCGGACACGCCGTAAAACTTGAAGGGGGCCGTGAAATTAAGGAATCCATTAAAAAAATACTGAATGCAGGAATCCCGGTTATGGGCCATCTCGGCCTTACGCCGCAGTCTATATACAAATTCGGTACCTATTCGGTCCGCGCGAAAGAAGACGCTGAAGCGGAAAAACTGGTCGAAGACGCGATTTTACTTGAAAAACTGGGTTGTTTCGCCATTGTGCTCGAGAAAATACCGGCACACCTTGCAGAGAAAGTTGCCAGGAGCATTTCGATTCCCGTGATCGGGATTGGCGCGGGCGGCGGCGTAGACGGACAGGTTTTGGTTATCCACGACATGCTGGGAATGAATAATGAATTCAGTCCGCGCTTCCTGCGTCGCTACCTGAATTTGTACGAGCAGATGACGGGAGCCATTTCTAAATATGTAAGCGATGTGAAAGGAAAGGATTTTCCGAATGATAAGGAACAGTATTAGATTGTCGGATGATCAGGTCACCGTATGGAAATGCCCGTGTTTCACAAACGATTTGATCTGTTAGTAACGCATCACGCACGATGAAAGACTGTATAATCAGACGTTTATTCAAATCTGAGAATCATTGAAAACCATTTCAACCAAAGAAAACCTTCAAGTCCTGCACGAAGACAATCACCTCATTGTCGTCAATAAGCGTGTGGGAGACATCGTCCAGGGAGACAAAACCGGCGACAAGCCGTTGAGCGACGTCGTGAAGGAATACATCAAGGACAAATACAATAAACCCGGCGAAGTTTTCCTGGGCGTGGTGCACCGGCTGGACCGACCCACAACCGGGATTGTGGTTTTTGCGCGTACGTCAAAGGCGCTGGCCCGACTCAACGAATTGTTTAAGAACCGTGAAACGCAAAAGACCTACTGGGCCGTTGTTAAGAACAAGCCTGCCAAAAATGCGGATAAACTTGTTCACTTCCTGAGCAGGAATGAAAAAAACAACACCTCAAAGGCTTACCTCAAAGAAATCCCTGAGAGTAAGATTGCGATTCTTGAGTACAACACCATTAAGGAATTGCAGACGTATACGGCACTTGAAATCGCATTGCATACGGGGCGCCACCATCAGATACGCGCCCAGCTTTCAGCCATCGGGTCGCCTATAAAAGGAGACCTGAAATATGGCGCAGACCGTTCCAATCCTGATGGCGGCATCCACCTGCATGCCAGACGGCTCGAATTCATACATCCGGTTTCAAAAGAGCAGATGACCATTACGGCGCCTACTCCGGATGATCCGGTATGGAATGCAATCTGAATTGATTCTAAAATGTATGCAAACTGATGCACACACACCGAGTTTTATTATATTTGAGCAAATATAAACATCTACCTCATGAGAAAAATTACGCTGTTATTGTGCGCCTTTTTGGCACTGCCTGCCGTTGCGCAGGAACATTTTGCGGGCCTGGCCACCTCCAAACGGGTGGGAATCCTGAACGGAAATATGAATCCGTCCGAGTTTGCGAACCTTGGAAACCGGTTTGAAGTTCAGATTTTTGGGCTTAGCGTAAGCGCCTCGAGCAACAAAGTGGGTTTTAGCGACCTTGTCGGTGGCGAAGACCTCGAGACATTGATTTTCGCAGGAAAAGAGCCGGTTGATTTCACTACAAATGCTGAGATTGCCCTGCCCGGATTCGCTTTCAAGGCCTGGGGATGGGGATTCGGAATTGCAGCAAGCGGACATATCACGGCCAACGTAATCGACGTGAATTCTGATTTCGGGCGTGCCGTTACTGACAACAGCCTCGACGCAACGACAGCCGCTGCGATCATCAATAATACCGGTAACCAGCGTGTTAACGCCACGGTATGGGGTGAAGTAGGATTTTCTGCAGCGCGTAAAATTTACGAAAATGAAAAACACCGTTTTGGCGGAGGGGTTACTTTGAAACTGTTGTTCCCCGGATCGTATGCCAACATGGGGGCCGGTAATTTCTCAGGTGACATCAGCTACGCGACCGGAAATCCTGTATTAACAAATGGTCAGGCGAGAATAAACCTGGCATATTCAGGAAATTTCGCAGACAGTTTTACCGATTCAAGCGACTACACCAGCTCTTTATTCGGACAGTTGAAAGGTATGGCTACTGACATCGGGTTTGATTACCAATGGAAATCCGGTTCTTCCTATAAACTCAAGGTGGGCGCCTCGATCAGGAATATTGGCAGCATGACTTTTAAGTCCGATGACAACAAATCAACCAACTACGAATTGGATATGGCTCCGGGAGAATCCCTCGACCTGGCAGAATTCGACAATGCGGAAAGTTTGTCTGATGTCGAAGCTGTTTTGCTGAGCCACCCGGAAATTTTCACCGAAACATCCGAAACAACTGACTTCAAGGTCAAACTTCCGACCGTCTTCAACTTTTATGCTGATTACAACATCGTGCCTAAATTAAACCTGACCTTGTTCCTGCAGCAAAAAATGAATAAGGATGACAAAAACAACCAGGTGGCTTCTCAGAATATTTTTGCGCTTACACCACGTGTGAACCTTGGGTTTTTCGAAGCGTTCCTGCCTGTGTCATTCAATGAGATCTCAGATACGCAGGCCGGAATCGGTTTCAGGCTTTCCGGATTTTACCTGGGGTCAAACTCCATCCTGACCGCATTGGGCGATGGAAAACAGGCTGATGCCTATTTCGGATACCGTTTCGGTTTCCTATAACAGACGCTGACCGGATGAATTTCAGCCACGACATCCGTTTCAGGAAAGAAACACTCCAAAAGCTCCTCCACAATATCCGGGTTCACGAATCCGATATTGTGGAGGCTTTGTATAAGGACTTCCGAAAGCCGGCATTCGAGAGCATGCTGACGGAAACTTCAATCGTAATATCCGATCTGAAACATACGATAAAACATCTTGAATCGTGGGCCCGGCCGAAGAAGGTCCGTTCCTCCTGGCTCAATTTCCCGTCCCGGGACTGCATTTACAGCGAGCCTTACGGCAAGGTGTTGGTCATCGCACCATGGAATTACCCATTCCAACTTTCCTTCCTCCCGCTGATTGCGGCCGTGGCCGCCGGCAATTCCGTTGTACTGAAACCTTCCGAGCTTACGCCGGCAACTTCTGCCCTGGTATCAAAAATTATCCGCGAAACCTTTGATGTCAAACACGTGGTGGCCGTTTTGGGCGATGCCACGATAGCCGCTGACCTGCTTCGGAAAAAATGGGATTACATCTTCTTTACGGGGAGTACTGCCGTGGGCAAATTGGTAGCTAAGGCCGCGGCCGAACACCTCACGCCGGTCACATTGGAGCTCGGCGGCAAAAACCCGTGCATCATCGATAAATCAGCCCAACTCGAACTTGCCGCAAGACGCATTGTCTGGGGAAAATTTATGAATGCCGGACAAACCTGCATCGCGCCGGATTACCTTTTGGTGCACAGCCAGGTCAGGGACAAATTCATTGTACTGCTCAAGACAGAGATTGAACGCGCATATGGCGACGATCCGCGCGCTTCCGCAGATTTTGCCCGGATCATCAACAGCGACCACTGGAAAAGGCTGACCGCGATGATCGAACCTTACAAGGTGCTTCACGGGGGGCTTTCGGTTGAAGAAGAAAGGTACATTTCCCCTACCCTTGTTGAAGAACACAATGTCGAGAGCGCCCTGATGCAAGGCGAGATCTTTGGTCCGGTGCTTCCTGTCCTTGCGTTCGAAAATGAAACGCAAATCCGACAGATCCTGTCAGGATATGGCAAGCCATTAGCCCTTTATGTATTTACAGAGAACCGTGAATTTGAGCAACGTGTCCTACGCGAGTACTCGTTTGGCGGTGGCTGTGTCAATGACACCGTTGTACATTTTTCAAACCGAAGACTGCCCTTCGGCGGCGTGGGCCAATCCGGTATGGGCATGTATCACGGAAAATTCGGATTTGATACTTTCAGTCATAAAAAAGCGGTGCTTAAGAAAGCAAACTGGCTTGACATTGCGCTGCGCTATGCGCCTTACGGCAAAAAAGGAAAACTGCTGCGCCGCATCCTCGGATGGTTCTGATCTGACAGCAATAAACTTCGCGTTTCATCAACATAAATCAATGCCCATTTCGTATGGCGTTGGTTTTTTTGTATTTTTACGGTAGCCGCTACTGCCTCGATTTTTGTAAGTAAGGATTTTTCGCAAAACCAATTACAGCAACATGAATCTGCCACATCCAATGTTCGTCATGCCATTCATCGCTTTCAGCTGCGGATACGCCACACAAGGATTCAGCCCGCTGCCTGAAATCCGGAATCCTGATGACGCAGCGGCTGACGTGCCCGCAACGTGGTGGTTCATCATGGGAGTTTTTGTAATCATGAGTCTGGCCTTCCTCTGGACGCTTAAGAAAATTTCACGCTCAAAACGCGAATTCGTCTCGTCATTCAAGAATCACATCCATAGCGACGAATACCGGCTGTACCTGCTGTTCTTCGGGACTATGTTTCCGGTAACTGAGCTGTTCCTTGAAATATTTCACGTCCGCAAGCACAGTGAATTCTGGTTTAATTCTTTTATGGGGTTGGTGCTTGTATTCATTTATTATTACAGCGACAAGAATGAATTCCTGAAAAAACACCTGAAGACCATCTTCATAGCAAACTACATCATGCTCACGTTTTATGTGATTTGCAAATTGACCTTCCGACCCTTTGAGCTTGTGACCTTTGCCGAACTGCTGATCATTTTCTTCTTTGCACCGGGCATTTTCCAGACGCTGAAGTCCTATTGGACGTTTATCGGCGGGTTCGCCGCAATACTCTTTGCGCTGTATATAAGGCATGCTGTCGCTGCCAACATTTTGCTTACACTGCTGTACTCCTTCTTTTTCATCATCGTCATCCACTATATCCGGCAAATGATCCTGCTCAATTCACAGCAGCGGTTTGCTTTTGCCGACCAGATCGTCAATAAAGGGAATTCGCTGATCGTAGGCGCGAATATCAAGGGCGAACTTTCTTACTGCAGCGAAAGCATCCGTTCAATTTTAGGCTACTCACCCAAGGAAGTGATGGGGATGGAATTCTGGAGGCTTACCGAGGATCCGGAATTCATCGGTGAAAAATACCACGACAATTACATCGATGAGCGGCTCTACATCCGGAAATTGAAATGCAGAAACGGGGAATATAAGTTCATCCAGTGGAAAGACAAGAAGTTCAGCGAAAATCTCATTATCGGTATTGGTCAGGATGTAACGAGCCAGGTCGAAATCCAGAACCAATACAGGAACCTGATCGAGAATGCTACTGATATCATCTTCGAAGTCAACGGGGACGGCGACTTTACTTTTATCAACGATTTCACCATTTCCATGCTGGGCTATTCCAAAGACGAAATTATCGGGCGCAATTACACCGATTTTATCCGTCCCGACTATATGGCCAACATGAAGGATTTTTATGAAACCCTGGCAGGCTCTGAAAGCGATTTCCCAATCATCGAATTTCCGATTACGGCTAAAAATGGAGAGGAGCTGTGGGTTTCACAAAAAGTGATCGTGCGCAGGAATTATGACGGGCAGGTCGTGGGCTACTCCGGTATTGCACGAAATATCACTGCATTGAAAAATATCGAAATGGAAAACCGCCGCAGGCAGGAAAAAATCGTAAAATACAATGCGACGATCAACAGGCTCTCGACCACAAATTACGCCAACCACAAGAACCTGATTACGATCCTGCAGATGATCCTTAAAAGTGCCGCACGTGACACCGGTGTGGAAAGGGTCAGTTTTTGGGAATATTATCCGGACAGGATTGTTTGCGCCTGCTTGTACGACCTGACCGCCAATGCGTTTTCCAAGGGCAGGATTTTCGAGAAGAAACAGGTGCCGATCTATTTCAGGGCGATTGAGAACGACAAGATCATCATCGCTTCTGATGTCAACAACCACCGAGAAACAAAGGAATTCCGGGATAATTATTTCATCGAGAAAGGCATCAGGTCACTGCTCGACACGACAATCAGCACCAATGGTAAGATTGCGGGCATATTGTGCTTTGAAGCCACCTCCAAAAAGGATTTTGATAACGAGGACATCACCTTTTGCCGCTCTGTTTCCGATATCATTACGCTCGCCATCGAGGCCCAAAAGCGTAAAAAGGCAGAGCAAAAACTGGCGTATAAAAGCGATTTGCTGTCGGCTGTAGCGTTATGCACCGATAAGTTCCTGCTGAAGACCGACACACACGACATGTTCACCGAAACGTTTGACATCATTGGCAAGGCAACCAACGCTGACCACATTTATTATTACGAGAACGACCAGAAAACCAACCTGATCAGCCAGCAGGTCAAATGGGCCAAACCCGGTGTCAAGCTGCAGATTACGCCTTTGCGGCAATTTTCACACCACGACCTAAAGGAAATCACGGACTCGATCCGTATCAAGAAAACTTTTTCAGCGCACACGAGGGAATTGAAGGATACGTTTTTCAAGAAGCTCCTGCTGGACAATGAAATCCGGTCGATCCTGATCATTCCGATCTTCCGGAAAAACATTTTCACGGGATTCATCGGTTTTGATGACTGCGCGTATGAAAGGGACTGGACCGATGATGAAGTCAAGATATTGCAGACGCTGGCCAACAATATCTCCGCTGCCCTCGAACGCAATATCAATGAAAATATGATTTATGAGAGCGAGGAAAAATTCAGGCTGCTGGCCAACAACATTCCCGGAACGGTCTACCTGTTCAGGAATGACGAAAACTGGTCAAGGGTATACATCAACGACCAGATCAAAAAGCTCACAGGCTACAGTAAGTTGGATTTCCTCGACAATCGCGTACGCTACACTAGCCTGATCCATCCGGATGACCAACATAAGGTGGCGTCAGTGATCCGGAAAGCGCTGGACAATAAGCAGGCTTTTAATGTCATCTACCGGATTCACCGTAAAAACGGCGAGGTCGCCTGGGTCGAGGAATTCGGGGACTTCATCATTATTGAGAACGAGATTGCGTTTGTAGAGGGGATTTTTATCGACATCACTGAAAGGAAAACCAATGAAAATGCGGTCAAGGCACGTGAAGTTGCTGAAGCGGCGAACAAGGCAAAGTCCGATTTCCTCGCCAATATGAGCCACGAAATACGAACGCCGCTGAACGGAATTATCGGATTTACCGATTTGCTGATGCAAACCGATCTCGGGCAGATCCAGCAAAAATACATGGGTACCATTAACCAGTCCGCCCACTCACTCCTTGAAATCATCAACAACATCCTCGACTTTTCAAAAATTGAGGCGGGCAAACTGGAACTTGAGATCAAGAAACATGACCTGCGTGAATTATTGGATCAGGTAATCGATCTGATCTCTTTTGAATCCAGCCAGAAAAGCATTGAGCTGAACCTGAAAATATCTGATGACATCAGCAGATATGTGTGGATCGATTCGATCAGGCTCAAGCAGATCCTGTTCAACCTTCTGGGTAATGCGGTCAAGTTTACCGAACGCGGCAAGATAGAGCTCGAGATCATCTCGATGGCCGTGCATGATGACAACCGACGTACACTGCGTTTCTGTGTCAGGGATACCGGCATCGGGATTTTAAAGGAAAACCAGGCAAAGATATTCACCGCGTTTTCACAGGAAGACAATTCCACCACACGGAAATTCGGCGGCACCGGGCTTGGCCTTACCATTTCCAACCAATTGCTGGGACTGATGGAAAGTCAGCTCGAACTCTATAGCGAACCCGGCAAAGGAAGCCTTTTCTGGTTTGACCTTACCCTCAGGGCTTCTAAGGAAAAAGCGGCTGTTACACCGGAAATTCCTGCTTCGACTGAAGCCCATCCTGAACCCGAAATCCTCCCAGACGCGCTCAGGATACTCGTCGTCGAAGACAACAACATCAACATGCTTTTAGTCAAGACAATCATCAAAAACACCGTGCCGAATGTCATCCTAACCGAAGCCCAGAATGGTGCTGTTGCCGTAGCACAGTTTGTGAACAGCCTCCCTGATCTGATCTTTATGGACGTTCAGATGCCGGTGATGAACGGCTATGAGGCTACTGCAGAAATCAGGAAACTGCCACAGGGCCAAACCGTACCGATCATCGCGCTGACCGCCGGGATCGTCAAGGAAGAACGCGACCGATGCCTGGCCGCCGGCATGAACGATTACATTACCAAACCCATCATTAAAGGCTCGATTGAGGCGATGATCAGGCAGTGGAAACCGGGTGTACGCACAGACGGTTAGCCCGCCGCTATTTTGGCGCAATTCTTAAGCCGGATTGCAATTATTTTTTATACTTTTGAGGCTGTTAAAAAAACGTACAAATGGCTTCAACAAACTTAGGCGGAAACGCTGTAAATACAAATGGTGACCTTCCTGCAAACGGTTCTGCGGCACCGGATTTCAAACTGATAAAGAACGACCTCTCCACCGTTTCGCTGGCAGATTTCAGCGGTAAAAAACTGCTCCTGAATATTTTCCCGAGCATCGATACCGGCGTTTGTGCGGCATCGGTAAGACAGTTCAACCAAAAAGCGGCGAATCTTGACAACACAATCGTGCTGTGCATTTCCCGCGACCTGCCGTTTGCACAGAAGCGTTTTTGTGGCGCCGAAAATATTTCAAACGTATTGACGTTATCGGATTTCCGCGAAGGCAGATTCGGGAAGGACTATGGTCTTGAAATGACCGAAGGGGCACTGGCCGGCCTGCATGCCAGGGCGGTAGTCGTGATCGATGCCGACGGTACGGTGGCATACACTGAACTGGTGCCGGAAATCAGCCAGGAACCGGACTATGATGCGGCCTTAAATGCGCTTTAATTGATGAAGACAGACCATTCTTTCATAACGGGCCGACTCAAGAGCTTCAAGTTTGCTTTTGCCGGCGCATACAAACTGGTGACTACAGAGCACAGCATCATGGCGCAGTCCTCATTGGGGCTGATCATGACGGCAGCCGGATTTTACTTCGGGATTACAAAAACCGAATGGCTGTTTCAGGTCTTCGCCATCGGTCTGGTACTAAGCATCGAAGGGCTGAACACGGCTGTTGAAAAAATCGCTGACTTCATCCATCCCGACTTCCATACCAAAATCGGTTTTATCAAGGATATTGCCGCCGGGGCTGTATTTTTTGCAGCATTGGCAGCATTGGCAATCGCCAGTATCATATATATCCCGTACCTGATGGCGTTATAAGCAAGGCTAAATTTCCTATCTTTATAGCACAACCCTACTATGGCAAAAACCACGAAGAAAGAAACGGCAGCTAAAGAAAACGGCGCGGAGTCAAAAAAAGGCCTGCGGATTACCAAACAGCATAAAATCCTGATGGGGAGTTTGCTCGTTTTGTTTTCAGTGGCGCTGTTGCTGTCTTTTATTTCGTTTTACATCTATGGGCAGCAGGACCAGAGTGCCGTAACCGAATTGACTGACCGCAGCGTCAAGGTGGGAAACTGGCTTGGGAAATTCGGGGTGTACCTCGCGGATACTTTTGTTTTGAAGGGTTTCGGACTTGCCTCATTCCTTTTCGTACGGTTATTTTTCCTGACGGGCGCATACCTTGTGCTTGACCTTCCGCTTCGGAAATTAAAGAATGTATGGTTCTGGGACCTTTTCGCGATGGCAGTCGTATCGGTGCTGCTCGGATTTTTTGCGACTTTTATGCCGGAACTGGGTGGTGTCGTTGGCTTTGAAATGAACCTGTTCCTGCAGGACTTTATCGGGAAAGCCGGCACATTGATGGTCTTGCTGTTCGGCCTGATCATTTACCTGATTTTCAAAATCAAGGTGTCGCCTGATGCCATAAAAGCGCTTTTCGAAAGAACCAAGAAAGAAATGGCTGAAGATATTGAAGTCGGACAGACCGCAGCTGTCGCCGAATCCAACAGCTTGTACAACCTTGAGGAATTTGCCGTAGGCGACCCTGAAGACGAAGAGTTAATCGGCGAACCTGAGTTGGTGGTGCCGAAGCCCTCCCAATTCGAAATCAATAAGGAGTCGTTAAAACCGACGATCAGCAGCGCCTCAGAACTGATACTTGAGCCTACGATAAAAGCCGCTACCCCACCGATGGAGGTGACGCCAATACCAGAAGCGCCGATTGAAGAGACTTTTGTGATCGAAAAAGTCGAGGAAGAAACAGTGGTTGAAGAAAACCTTGCGTCCAAACTGGTGGCGGACTTCGGTCTTTTCGACCCGACGCTTGAGTTGTCCAATTATAAATTTCCCACCATTGATCTGCTGAAGGATTATTCATCCGGCGGCATTACCATCAACCAGGAGGAACTTGAAGAAAATAAAAACCGCATCGTGGAAACGCTGCGCAATTATAAGATTGAGATCGCGCAGATCAAGGCGACCGTGGGGCCGTCGGTAACCCTTTATGAGATCGTTCCGGAGGCCGGCATACGCATTTCAAAGATCAAAAGCCTGGAAGACGATATCGCGTTGTCGCTTTCGGCGCTGGGCATCCGTATTATCGCACCGATTCCTGGAAAGGGAACCATCGGTATCGAAGTGCCGAATAAAAACCCGACGATGGTTTCCATGAAAACCGTCATCGCCTCGGCCAGGTTCCAGGAAGCCGAAATGGAATTGCCGATCGCCTTGGGAAAAACCATTTCCAATGAAACGTTCGTGGTCGATCTGGCCAAAATGCCGCACTTGCTGATGGCTGGTGCTACGGGACAGGGAAAATCAGTCGGATTGAATGCCGTATTGACGTCGCTGCTTTATAAGAAACATCCGGCTGAAGTAAAGTTTGTATTGGTAGACCCTAAAAAGGTGGAACTCACGCTGTTCAATAAAATTGAAAGGCATTATCTCGCCAAACTCCCCGATACGGAAGATGCGATAATCACAGACAACAACAAAGTCATCAATACACTCAATTCGCTTTGTGTTGAGATGGACAACCGCTACTCGCTGCTCAAGGAAGCGATGGTGCGAAACATTAAGGAATACAACGACAAGTTCAAGTCCCGCAAGCTGAATCCGGAAAACGGGCACCGCTTCCTTCCGTATATCGTGCTGGTTGTCGATGAGTTTGCCGACCTGATCATGACTGCCGGAAAGGAAGTCGAAACTCCGATTGCGAGGCTCGCACAATTGGCGCGTGCCATTGGCATCCATTTGATTATTGCAACGCAGCGGCCGTCGGTGAATGTGATCACGGGTATCATCAAGGCGAATTTCCCGGCGAGGATCGCCTTCCGTGTAACGTCAAAAATCGATTCGCGCACCATTCTCGATACACAGGGTGCTGACCAGCTTATCGGACGCGGTGACCTGCTTTACACCAACGGCAATGATGTAGTGCGGGTGCAATGTGCGTTTGTCGATACGCCTGAAGTGGAACGTATTACGGAGTTCATCGGTTCACAGAAAGCCTATGCGAATGCCTACCTGCTGCCGGAATTTTTTGGCGAGGAAGAAAGTGGCATGAAATTTGACATTGACATCTCAGAAAGGGACAGCCTGTTTAAGGAGGCTGCGGAAATCGTGGTGACCGCACAGCAGGGATCGGCGTCTTTGCTGCAGCGCAAACTTAAACTGGGTTACAACCGCGCCGGAAGGCTTATAGACCAGATGGAAGCGGCGGGAATAGTCGGTCCTTTTGAAGGCAGTAAGGCGCGATCCGTGAATTACACCGACCTGGCGTCGCTTGAGCAGTTTTTTAAAAATGAAGAAAATAATTCCTAATATGAAAAAGAGTATGAAAAGTGTGTTTGTAACGAACATGAAAAATGTGGCGGTCGCTTTGCTGATATTAGCAGGCTCTATCGTGTCGGCGCAGGATAAAAAGGCGAAAGACCTGCTGGACGAAGTCACAAAAAAGGTGAAGGCGTACGATAACATTTCGATTGACTTCAAATATACCCTGAACAACAGTAAGGAAAACGTCAATCAGGAGAGCAGTGGCACGGTGGTAATGAAAGGAAATCAGTATGTCCTGAGCTTTATGGGCGTGACCAAACTTTACGATGGAAAGAAACTGTACACCATTGTCCCTGAAGACGAGGAAATCAGCATATCCAAAGTGGATGAAAAAGATGCCAACACGATCACGCCATCAAAAATGCTGACGTTTTTCAACAAAGGATACAAATTTTACTGGGACATCCAGCAAAATGTAAAGGGAAAGAAATTACAATATGTCAAGCTCGTCCCGGACGACAAAAAAGACAAACGCAAGGAAATCCTCGTGGGCATTGATACGGCAACCAAGCAGATTTACAATGTGATCGAGACGGGCAAGAACGGCACCAAAACGACGTTGGTTGTTAATTCTTTTAAAACCAATCAGGCGCTGCCGAAAAACCAGTTTACTTTTGTCGGTAGCAAATACCCGAACTATTACATCAATAAATTAGACTAAGCTTCCTGTGAAGATACTCGACAGATATTTACTAAAAACATTCCTGACTACGTTTGCCTCGGTATTTGTAATCCTGTTCTTTATCTTCATCCTTCAGGCTGTCTGGCTTTTTATCGGGGAACTCGCCGGCAAGGACCTGGATTTTTTTATGATCCTGAAGTTCCTTACCTTCTACTTCCCTAGTATCGTCCCGATGGTATTGCCGCTGACGATCCTTCTGGCATCGATTATGACGTTTGGTGATTTGTCAGAGCATTATGAGTTTGCCGCGATGAAATCCTCCGGGGTTTCACTGATGCGGGCGTTGCGCAGCCTCACCGTTTTTATATTTGTACTCAGCATTGCCGCATTCATATTCGCGAACAACATCATCCCCTACTCCCAGTACAAATTCATCAACTTCAAGGCCAACATCGCCCAGCTTAAGCCCGCCATGGCGATTGCGGAAGGCCAATTCAGTGATGTGGGCAGTTACATCATTAAGGTGGAGAAAAAATCGGGACCGAACGGCAACAAGCTCTCCGGCATCACCATCCATAAAAAATCGGTCAATGGCCAGGGAAGCACCACAATCATTAAGGCAAAAACCGGTGAACTGAAAAGCAGCCCGGATTCGAAGGTAATTCAGCTCGTGTTGTACGACGGGGCACAATTCGAAGATATCATCCCTAAAAAATATACTGACAGGGAAAAAATGCCATTTGCGAAAACACTTTTCAAGAAATACAATCTCAATATGGATCTGTCTAAACTCAATAAGATTGATCCTAATGAAGAAAAAGTGACCAGTACGAGCAACATGCTTAAGCTCAGCGAACTCACCTATACACTCGACTCGCTAAACCAGGATTATAAAAAGGAGGTCAATTCGTTTACCGAAAACATCCACGTGCGCACCGGCATTGTGAATATGAAAGCAGTGAAAGATTCCGCCAACACGTCGGTACCCTCCAACCTGCTCAACGCGTATCCCGCATCGAAGCGATTGAAATTCATTGATATTGCGAAAAGCAACGTGGGCAGCACGACCTTTACGATTGCCGGAACCAAGGATGAATTCGAGATGAAGCAGAAAAATATCAACAGCCACTGGCTTTCGGTATACGACAAATTCGTGATTGCCTATGCCTGTATCCTGATGTTCTTTATCGGTGCCCCACTGGGTGCGATTATCCGCAAAGGCGGACTCGGACTGCCGATTGTGTTTGCGATTCTTATCTTCATTACATTCCATTTCGTAAATACGTTCGGAAAAAAACTCGGACAGGAAAACGGGATTACCCCGTTCCTTGGCGCCTGGATGTCGTCGCTGATTTTGTCCCCGTTAGCCATATTGCTGACGTATCGGGCAAAGAATGACCTGCAAATGTCAATCAGTTTTGACTGGCTTACCGATCCGCTTGTAAAAATGTTCAGCCGCAACAAGACACGACCTTCCTTTGAGGCGGACGACCGCATAATCAACCTCGATACCGCAACCGTCATCGAAGATGAAGAGTGGCGCGAATTGCTGAAAATGCCGGACGCCGCGCTGATTGAGACTGTATACGATTCGAAGAAATTCGGGTATAACCCTGCACGGCGCGTTAAAGCGCTGAAGATCCTTGACAGCCGCAACATCACGCAGGCCGATTTGATGCAACAGGGCAAATTATTCAACGAGCAGTACGAAAGGCTCGCGGATGCGTATGAAAATTTTGTGCTGAATTCGAAAATGACGGTGATTACCTTCCTGATGACCGTAACGATGGTCCTTGTGGTGATGAACAACAGACAAAATCTCAAATTGATTGCGCTGGGTGTTATCGTACTAATCTGTTTTTACATCGCTGCCTTCAAAACCGGACAGCGCCACCAGGAAATCAACACGGTTTTGGGGCGCAAGGTCGGCATTTATCCTTGGCTGGTCATCGCGCTCGGATTCCCTTTTTACTTATTATTTCACATTTACAACCGGATCGCACTCAGGAAATCGATTTCTGAAAGCAGTCTATAACCCACTACCAAGTGTCAGATACCATACGACTCAATACAATCGAAGAAGCCATAGAAGACATCCGCCAGGGCAAGGTAATTATTGTCGTGGACGATGAGGACCGCGAAAATGAAGGTGACTTCCTCGCTGCTGCAGAAAAAGCGACGCCGGAAATGATCAATTTTATGGCGACCCACGGCCGCGGACTCATATGCACGCCGCTGACTGAAAAACGCTGCGCAGAGCTCGACCTCCGTGCCATGGTAACGCACAACACGGACCACATGGAAACCGCATTTACCGTGTCAGTGGATTTAAAGGGCCATGGCGTAACGACCGGAATTTCCGCGCTGGACCGTGCCAAAACGGTCCTGGCGCTGACCAATGAAGACACCAAACCTTATGATCTTGCGAGGCCTGGGCATATTTTCCCATTAATCGCCAAACAGGGCGGTGTATTGCGCCGCACCGGCCATACGGAAGCCGCGATTGATTTTGCACGCCTGGCCGGATTTAAGTCCGCCGGTGTCATCTGCGAAATCATGAACGAAGACGGGTCAATGGCTCGCCTGCCGGAATTGGTTGAGGTTGCCCGAAAATTTGACCTCAAACTTGTTTCGATTGAGGACCTTGTCGCCTATCGCATGCAACATGACAGCCTGATTGTCAAAAAAGAGGATTTTGATATCGAGACGCGCTTCGGCACGTACCGTTTCCGTGCGTACCAGCAAACGACGAACAAGCACATACACATTGCACTGACCAAGGGCACTTGGAATATCGGTGATCCGGTGTTGACCCGCATCAATTCGACCGCGATTAATAATGATATCCTTGGCACACTGACCAACGAAACCGATAAGAAGCTCGACGACATGTTCAACCTCATCAATGCTGAAGGGATGGGTGCTGTGATTTTCATCAACCAGGAACTGCAGCCCGGTGACCTGTTGGGACGCATCACCGAATTGAAGGAACTGCAGCAGAAGGGCATTTACAAAGCGCCGCCGATTAAGATGGACGTTAAGGATTTCGGAATCGGTGCGCAGATCCTGCACGATATCGACATCTCAAAAATCAGGCTGGTGTCAAACACGGAACACACGAAGCGCGTAGGCATGATTGGCTATGGACTGGAGATAACGGAATACGTAAATTATTGAGTTTGTATTTCTGATTTGCACATTTCGGAATCTGATGAGGTTCTGGAAATGAATCCATTAGAAAACAATTAAAAAATTACTGCTTTTTTCGACGCAAAATGTTTTGGAAATCAAAAAAGCATGTTATATTTGCAACCGCTAACAGCAATGAGAGCGACATATTGGAGAAATGGCAGAGTGGTCGATTGCGGCAGTCTTGAAAACTGTTGACTGTAACAGGTCCGGGGGTTCGAATCCCTCTTTCTCCGCTTAAAACAGCAAAAAGCCCCGTCATTCGGGGCTTTTGTTTTTTAGTTGACAATATAGTTGACAGTTCCAATAATTTTAGCATTATTTATTTGTCTATAATTTCAATTTCATCATTTGTTATTCCATACATTTTATAAATCGATTTATTGAGTGATTTGTTGATGCCATCAATCTCAGAACGTATAGCTCTAACTTTATTTGATTCAGCTATAAAATAATCTTCCCATTCTGCTTCCTGCGATAAAGTCAATTTGATTTTTAACTTTCCTAATTCGCCAATGAATTTGGAATAATTCAGTAAATACCAATTTTGAAGTGTTTTAGGCAAACTATCTAATTCAAATTTTCTTTGCAGACTTCTCTGAAATTTAAGATTTTCATCATTCAACTCTTTTGATAACGCTGAGAGTTTTATTGAAGTTCCCTCTATTTCATTTCTTTGCGATGTATCACAATTAGGAATCGGGAATGATGATAGATTATCCAAGCTTATTTTGGCAAACACTTTACCTTTAATATCGTGTAGTAAACGGTAAAATATTGTTGCAGGGGTTGAATTTAGAATAGCTGTCAAAAATTCCAAACTATAATTTTTATTCTTTTGATAAATACCGTGTGCTAATGTGTCAAAACAATAACTTAATTCATCAACTGCACAAATTAAGGAATCGCCGGTTTTCCTGATAATAATTTTCTTATCGTTAAACATTTTAGGAGTTCTCAAAGCAAAGTCGATTTTGTTTTGCTTATTCATCCCTTCTTTAGACTTAATGTCAGCTATTGAAATTCGGTTTATAATTGTTTCATCATAATTAATAAATTGTCCCTACCAGCTAATACTGTATTTAGAAATATCTTTTCCCCAAATTATAGGTCGATGGTGATTAGTGGTTTTTTCATCAGATACTAATAAATGCTTTATGTTTCCCGGATTCAAACCATTCTTTAACGTATAGTAACTGTCAATAGTTTTCATTTGGTTAAGCTTTTTAACTATTGACTGAGAGTCTGAGGATATAACCGAAATTTCAGCTTTTGGAATTTTCAAAAAAGAATTTTGCTCAATCTTATTTTCTACAATCCCATTACCCGAAATAAAGTTTTTAATCTTTTCTGCTGAAGCTAATCTTACTATATTCTTTTTATTTAAATCATCTTTTATAGTAAATTTTATCAATAAGCTGCTTCCTACCTCAGCATCTTCAAAAACCCTCTCTGTTATTGTGAAAATCTCATTTAATTCTGTCTTTAAAATTAACTCCTTTCTGATTAACTCATAATAAGAATTAAATAATAAAGATTTTGGAATAATAAAGAAAACTATGCCCTTTTCAAAAACTTGCAGCATCCTTTCTACAAATAGAACATACAAATTAGTCTTATATTGGGTTAAAGGGAATTTTGCCTTAAAATAATCTTGCATTTCCTTATCAATAAAAATCCCATAGGGAGGATTACCAATAATCACATCGAAACCACCTTTTGCAAATACTTTGGGAAATTCTCTATACCAATCAAATGCTTTATCTCCCGCTACAACCTTATCATCAATTAATGAATTACCACATTTAATATTGTTATTTAAGTCATTCAATTTTCGATTTGGTTTTGCAGTTCTTAACCATAAGGAGAGCTTTGCAATTTCTACACTTTCATCATTTAAGTCAACGCCAAACAAATTATTTTCTAAAATACTTTTTTCAACATCGCTAAGTATGAAAGTATCTCTATTATACTTTGCTGATAACTCATCAATATATTTATGTTCCTCAATTAAAAAATCAAAAGCTTGGTTTAAAAATGCTCCTGAACCACAGGCAGGGTCACAAATAGCCAATTGTTTAAGCCATTTTCTATATTCATTCAGATTATTCAACCGTTCACGACTTCTTTTCGCTGCTGGTTGATAGTTCTCATCATTTATTTTCAGGAGCTTTTTTTTCTCGTTACATAGTAGACCTAAAGAATTATCTACCATATATTTTGTTATATATTTCGGGGTGTAGAAAACTCCATCTTTCTTTCTTTTGGTTTTAGAAGTATCAATTTTTTTTCCTTCTATTTTGGCTTTTACTTCATCGAAATCATTTAATGAATTCTCAAAAATATGACCTAAAATATTTACATCAATTTCACTTTCAAAATCATATTCGCTTAATTTCTCAGTATATTTAAAAAGTAATGCATCGTCTATTCTAATATTATTCAAAACCTCATCGGGTTGAAAAAGACCTCCATTATAAGCAAAAAGTTGATGCTTTTCCTTAGTGTCTGAAACTGTTTTACTAAATGCAGGTAATGTAACCAATGCACCAGAATTTAAGTCTTCAAAATAAATTTTGTATCTATCGTACAAGGATTGATTTATCCTCATATTAACCAACTGCTCCCACTCCTTATTTATCCTAAAAATTAAATTTGTTGGGACTAAATTTTTGTCTTCGGCAAAGAATATAAATAAAAATCTATCTAAAAGTTTTTGAGATTTTTTTAATAGCTCTAATGGGTTATATTCCGGATTTAATAAGACGAGATTTTGATGTAATGCGCTTTTAAATGTTGAATAGTCTTTGTAAAGTTCGTTTGATATTTTCTTTTCCTCAATAATTGATTCTTCCTTAATTGTATTAGCTAATCCTTTAGATAAACTTTCATAAGATAATACCAAATAAAGTAACTCAAATTCACTTTCTGTAAGTTGGAATAAATTAAACTCTAAATATTCGGTCGCATTATTAATGTAGAACCTCAACTTTTCAAAATTTGAAGTAATAACAAAAACACAATGAGGGTGGTTGTTTTTATAACCAAACGCCTGTACTTCAATCTTTTTTAAATCAGTTAATTTAGTGCCTTTTAACTCTATGACAGCCTTTACTTTGTCATTGATTATGATAGCACCATCTGACTTTTCACTATTATTAACATTTTTTTTCTCAGTAACTAAGTTGTAATTTTCTTGAGGTTTCTTTGTATATCCTAATACATTAACAAATAAATCAATCAGAAATTCACCCTGATATTCTTCTTCCTTACTATTGCGAATATTATTTTGAATACGGGTATTTAAAAAGTGATTTCTAAAAATGTTCCATTGTGAAGCCACTTTGGATTTATTTTGATTTTGTAAATACTTTTTAATTACTGAATTTTGAAAGAAAGCCATTAGAAAGTTTTGTTAGATGGCACAAGGTAATAAAAATGTTAATTATTAATTCTAACCAAAACATATAAATCAACATCGGAGGATCAATTCAGAAAGTAACAAACTGAGTAAAATTGCAATGGTATCAATATCAGTAACCAAATCAAAAGGATAGCTTAGCAAAGCATTATATTGGCTATCTTAAATGCTGTTAGAATCCAACTAATGAAATTTTAATGTTGTCAAAGGATGACTTAAAAATATAAAAGCCCCAATTATAAGGGGCTCTATTTAGATAATTCTCTGTCCTTTTTAATAATTAACTGTTAAGCCAACTCCAAACTTCATATCACTATCATAATGGATTCTTCCGCTGATATTTTTACCAAAAATATAACGCATATCAGCCATATATTCCCGGTCAGTATTTATCATAAAGCCTGCTCTAATTCTTGGTGAAATTGGAATATCTTCACGCATCAACTGTAAACGCACATTTCCATCATGATATAACTCCCCTTGCAGAATGACAAGCATAGGTAAAGTGTAGGCTGCACCAATACTGAATTGCGCACGTTTGTCTTTTGTGTTCTTTTGCCCAAACAGGTTTTCTTCTGTTTCACCCATTTCCATTTTCCTATACCTCAAATCAAACCCAATAAAAGGCATAAACCACTGATTTCTTCCTATATATCGCCCTATGTGGGTTTCCGATTCATAGCCGTGCATGTCATTATATCCTAAACGCCATTCTGAGCCTACACTCCAACGTGTATTGGCAAGCATTGCCATCCCATCATTTCCATTTGTAGCAAAATCATTTTCTGCCATAAAATGGAATGCCCTATCATCAGAATTTAATTTACGGCGAGCGAATTTGGCATCAGGTAATTCAGGGTTGATATGTGAATTTTCGTAACTGAAAACTCGCCCCATTCCGCTCATCATGTGATAAAGGATGTGACAATGGAAAAACCAATCACCACCTGGCTCAGTTGCTTTAAATTCTATTGTATCACGTTCCATTGGCATAATGTCAATGATATTTTTCATTGGTGCATAATCACCCTGAGAATTTACAACACGGAAATCATGTCCGTGTAAGTGCATAGGATGGCGCATCATACTGTTGTTATATAAAACAATGCGCAAATTTTGACCTTTTTTAATCAGGATTTTATCGGTTTCAGAAACCACCTTATTATCCAAACTCCAAACGTAGCGGTTCATGTTTCCTGTTAACTCAAACTTTAGTTCCTTCCATTCGCCATTAGGTAGTGTTGTTTTCTCAGGCGCACGTAGCATTTCATAACTCAGTGTGACAATGTCTTTGAGCATTGCATCCATATTAGCCATGTTATGCCCCGCATGATTGTTTTCTGTTTCCTCTTTTTGGGTTTTCTTTTTTTCTTTACCTGTTACTTCAGGATACATAACAGTATTCATGTCCATGATTTGGTTTTGCATTTTCATCCCATCCATTTCAACCATGTTACCGTTCATGTCCATCATTTGATTCATCATCTTCATGCCCTCAAAATACTTCAGTCGTGGTAATTTGTCAACCATAACCTTTTCACCGCTTCCAAGCCATATAGAAGCCGATTTTGTTCGGTCTTCAGGCGTTACTAAAAACTCATAGCTTTTATTTTCGGGAATAGTTACTACAACATCATAAGTTTCTGAAACGGCTATTAATAGACGGTCAACCTCAACAGGTTCAACATCATTTCCATCACTCGCAACGACAGTAATTTTACCACCGGCATAGTTAAGCCAAAAATAATCGGATGCCCCACCATTGGCAATGCGTAGCCTTACCTTATCGCCTGCCTTAAACTGTGGATGTTCATCCTGATTTTTTCCATTAATAAGGAAATTATCATAATATACATCGCTTAAATCCATTGCAGTCATACGTTTCCATTCGTTGGTTACCTTAGTACCTAAATGCCCAGATGAAATTGCTTCGGTGTAACTTTGCGTAGTTCCTTTTTTGATAGCAAACCAATCGTTGGCGTTCTTTAACCTACGATGCACTTCTTCCGGCTTCATATCAGTCCATTCGCTCAATAATACCGGAATAGTTGGAATATCCCATTCTTCTCTTTTATTCATGATAAACATCCCATACATACCTATCTGCTCTTGTAAGCCGCTATGGCTATGATACCAATGTGTACCGTGCTGAACAATAGGAAATTTGTATAAATATTCTGCTCCTGGCTTAATTGGCATTTGTGTCATAAATGGCACGCCGTCCATTTGATTAGGAAGAAATAGACCATGCCAATGAAGTGATGTTTCTTCTTTTAGATGATTATAAACATGGATTTCAGCCGTATCACCTTCAGTAAATGTCAACGTGGGCATTGGGATTTGTCCGTTAACCGCAATAGCCATTTTTTTATTTTTGCCATACATTACAATGGTATCACGTATATGCAAATCGTAACGCACAGTGCGAGGTGGTTGCACCGCTTTAACTGTTTTGACTTTTCCCAAGTTCTTTTTTGCAAGGCTTATATTTTCACTTAAATCATCCGTTGGCATATCCATACCTGTCATATCATGGTTTTCAGGCATGTCTGTTTTTGTTTCTTCAGTTGAAACAACTTTCTTTTCCTGTGGCACTAATTTCATCCCACACTTTGGGCAGTTTCCCGGTTTATCTGAAACAACTTCAGGGTGCATAGGACAAGTGTATTTTGCCACACCATCTGTTTCCTTATTTTCAGAAGTAGCAGGATTGTTTTTTGGTTTTACTACCTTAACTGTTTTCGGTTTCGCCTTCGTTTTTTTCTTAACCAAATTCATTCCACATTTAGGACATTTACCGGGTTTGGGTGAATGTACTTCGGGATGCATTGGACAGGTATAACTAACCGACTGCGCCTGTGACAGTGACGGAAGCATAATGAGGAAAAATATTAAAAATGCCTTTCTCATAATCCTATTACTTAACAGGTTCAGTTAATGCCATTCCGCATTTTGGACATTCAGAGCCTTTTTCCCCTTTTACTTCAGGATGCATCGGGCATGAATATAATTGTGCAACTGATTTTGTTTCAGCAGTGGTGTCAACAACCTTTTCAGTTGTTTCGGTTTTCTGTGGCTCAGTAGGTGTGGCACTTTCTGTTTTACCGCTTTTTGAATTACAAGCAGTTAATGAAAGTAAGATAAATGATAAGAAGATTAGATTTTTCATAATGATAAGTTTTAATTAATAAATTTTATTTTAAAGCATAGTCACAAGCATCACGCCGCTCATAACTATCATAAGTGCATCTTCAATGATGGTAACCGTACTCATTGGCAGGTTAAATACCGCACCAAGACAGGCACACTTAATTTGTTTTTTATTTAGTACCGATTGCAATACTCCAATAATGCTTATTGACATCACAATAAATGTTGTTGCATTGGTTACAACCGGATTAAAATCGATGAGGTTTGCAATACCTAATCCCAATTCTACAAAAGCATATAGATATGCCCAAATAGGTATTTTACGGGCAACCACATCATACATCACATAACTTTCTGCAAATCCTTTTAGATTTAGCATCTTAAAGAAAGAAAAAATCAAAAAGAATCCCGCCATAAAATGCCTCATCCATTCCATAAGATTGAAACTGTCATTTTGCGTTTGAATTAGCAACGTTATAGCAGTAATATAAGCGAATATTGTTATAATGGGCTTGTAGGTAACAAACCAACTTTTCGCCTGTTCTACTGTTTCATTGTGCTCAATGGCTGAAATATGATAACGGCTTTCATCGCCTCCCAATGCCTTTTGAAACTCAATAATTGCAATATGTTTGTCCATTGTGACTGTTGCCGTATTAGTATCCTTAGATACTTCGACTGATGAAACATTTTCAACTGTCATTAAAGCAGATTTTACTTTTGCTTCGCAGCTTCCGCATGTCATTCCTGTAACCTGATAAGTGTGTGTCATGATATTTGTTTTAATTTACAGTACAAAGTTCCATATTCACTAAATCATAATGTTGCGAAATTTTGGATGAGTTTTGTAAAGCTTTACAAATCTTCAATTTGCTTACGTTTCCTGCTTTTGAGGTTTTTGAAATAAGTTGGACTGAATCCGGTTACTTTCTTAAATTGATTACTTAAATAAGCGACACTGCTGTAATTTAACTGATAAGCTATTTCGCTTAATGACAACTCATCATAAGTAAGCAATTCTTTGACCTTCTCGATTTTCTGTGCAATCAAATACTTCTCGATGGTAGTTCCCTCGACTTCAGAAAATAAATTACTGAGCGCACTGTATTCCTGACCAATTTCTGAAGAAAGGTATTGCGACAAATTTGTTTTCAAATCGTTGTTTCGGGAATGGACTAAATCAATGATGAGGTTTTTAATCCGTTCGATAGTTTTACTTTTCTTATCATCGATGAGTTCAAATCCCAAAGCATATAAATTGGCTGAGAGTGTTGCTTTTTGAGCAGTATCAATAGGATGCAGTAATTCAACTTCGCCCAACTCTACAGAAAGGGCTTTAATGCCTAATGTTTCGAGTTCGGAAGCAACTACCATTTTGCAACGCCGACAAACCATATTTTTGATATATAGCATCATTACTGTATCGTTTCAACAGTTTTGCCGCAACTCATCATCTGTGAGCCATAATAAGGGTTTTTAATTGGCTTTTCTTTACTTAACCAATTAGCACCTTTACCATCATTTGCCATTGGGCAAAATTGATAATATACCGGCGTTTCAGTTTTTGATACTTTTTGAAGCTTATAAATAGCCGTTGAAAGTGTTACAAAATGGTCTCTTTGGTGCTTTGCATCACCCGTTTCGGAAATATGCTCTGCATCCTCAACTAAGTCTTTCTGAACCGCCATCCAAACGGTATGCTGTTCCGCAGTCAGTTTTTCCATATTTACATTTTTTATAGCTGCGGTCAGTCCTTTTGCTTTCTCGGCTGCTGATTTTCCGTTAGTGCTTACCAATGCATCTTTTACCGCAAAGTACTTATCAAACACTGTTGATAATTCATTTGGTGATTGGTTGGTTTGTGCATTAGCAATGCAAAGGTTTATTGATAGCAATGTAACTATTGCCATCACTATTTTAGAAAGTGATTTCATGAATATTATTATTAAATTATACAATTAAAAACGGAAGCCAAGCTTCCAACAGGGCATACCTGTGGCTGTTATGTAATTATGACAGGCTTATTTTAGGTATGAGCCAAATTGTATAATATCCCATAGAAAGTTGGGATTGTGTATAATAAAATGAAGCTTTTTCAGTCGAAAAAACTATTTGATTAGTGTAAATTGAATAAGTAGGGATAATATTCAGCGCAGTATATACTATCGGATTCACGCAGGATGAATGACCACATTTACCATTGCAACCATTATGATTGCCTTTTTCATGATTTCCACATGAATCTCCACAACAGTCTTTTTCTTGAGTTTTAGACATTTCTTTTTTACATGATTTTTTTCCACCGCAAGCGAAAGCACTATTTTGCGACAGGCAAAGTGTAAAAAACACAAGTAATATGAAGTGACTGATTTTCATTGATACAAATTTATTTAATTTTTAAGGATAATTTATAAGAATTTGTTAAACAATGTCATTGAGAAGTAATATCAATACAGTTTGACAATATAGCTGTAAGTTGAGGTTTTGGCTTATATCCGGTTAAAACCTCATCTGTTGCTGTATTTTGCCAATCAAAAAGCTGTGGGTTAAATTCCCATTGCTCATACTTCACTACCGGCTGAGGTTCTTTAGTTACGATTTCTTCCTTCTTTTCAGCATTGAATCCGAAGCGTTCAAAAATTCGGATTCCTTTCATAGATGTTAGTATATTATCTAAAGCCGAAACATAGATTTGATAGGAAGCGTTATCCTCTTTTTTCTTTATATCCGGCTCAGTAAATATTTTACTTCCATATTTTATAATCTCTATCAGCCTGTTTCAGCGTTGAAAATTTCCCTCATATCCTGCGCTTGTCTTTGGGCAAATTTCGGTGTCCACAGTTTTAGCCAATCCTGAATTAATATTTCTGCCATTTTCTTATTGGCAACGATGAGGTGTAAATGGGGATTATAAGTCTTTTTTGTCGGATTGAAATTGCACTCCAACGATTTAACGCCAATCAATTTGATTCCCTTTCCTCTCAGATAGTTCTTTTTATGCCTGTCTTTTATCCGTTGGAATCCCTGCATCACCTTTTTGACCATTACTCTTAGCCTTGTAGCTGAACAGGCTTTGACTGTTAGTGTTACAAAATAAGGTTGTTCCCATTGCTCAATAACCGGATAATATTTGTTTATGATTTCGGCTTTCCTGATGCTGCAACAAAGGGTGCAAAATCTATTTTTGCAATAGTTGCCATACAAACGACCATCAACGCTTGTAACTCGGTTTTGGCAATAATAGCTGTTCCAATAACTTTTTTGCTTTTCATTATCGCCTTTTTCTTTTGCTACATCCATCAGGCTCAGCATCATATTTTGTGTGATAAATTTGCGCTTTGCCCTTCCTTTCAAAACCTCATCATTGCTGAGGTCAGAGCCATTTCCTGAAATAAAAACCGGCTTTTGTCCCATTTTATTTGTCCCGTTTTGTCCTAATGTATCAAGATGTAGTCCCGTTTTCCGATTTTTTATTTGATCAGGTCTGGATGGTCCAGAAATACAACGTCAAAAACACTTCTTTAGGACAGGCACTCGGTCTATTGTCAAACGATTTTGAGAATCTAAACAACGGAAACATTAAGATCAACAAGGAGCTGTTTTATGCAATAGCAGAGTGTATCGTAAAAGACCAAAGTGCTGTTTTTCAAAGTTTCAACACATTAAAATCAGTAAAACAAGAGACTAATGGGCGCTTGTTTAATTTTATTTATGATGCGAAAAATTACATAGACGATCATTTCCTTGAAAAAATAAATATCGAAATCATTGCCCGGGAAGCAAAGCTGTCAGAGTACCATTTCATTCGATTATTCAAATCAATTTTCAACACTACACCTTACAAATACGTCACCAAAAAAAGATTAGATTTTGCCTCACAGTTACTCGAACACCAATATCCCATCTCAAACGTAGCCGTGCTGCTCGGATACTCAGACATACCTGCGTTTAGTAATGCCTTCAAACAACACTATGGTTTTTCGCCAAATAAATTCCGGATAAATTAGCAATTTTTCACAACTAAGCTGGCGTGATCCTCAATTAATTTTGAAGTGAATTCTAAACCAGAGAGTGATGATAAATCAAATTTTTAAAATTTCGATCCTACTGTTCACAGCAGTTACACCGGTATTTGGTCAGGAAGCAACCTGGAGAAAGTTAACTACCGAAACCTATGCAGGCAAGCAGGACGATATTGCTTTTGTAGATGAAAATACGGGTTGGTACGTTAACGGCTATGGCAAAATTTTCCACACTACAGATGGTGGAACTACCTGGGAAAAACAAATGGAACAAAAGGGAACCTTTTTCAGGACTGTTGCTTTCGTAGACAAGAACATTGGATTTGCCGGTACCGTAGGGACTGAGTATTTTCCAAATGTGACCGATACCATTCCGCTTTACGGCACAAAAGATGGCGGAAAATCCTGGAAACCGGTAACCTATAAAGGCCCTTACGTAAAAGGATTGTGTGCTATAGACATTGTCAAAGAGCAGTTCATCAATCACGGAAAAATTGATTACAAAGTGCATCTTTTTGCGGTGGGCCGTGTAGGCAGCCCGGCAAACCTTATGATTTCCCATGATGCAGGTGAGACCTGGACATCACGCAGTATGAACAACGATTGCAAAATGTTGTTCGATATTAAAATGCTCAATAAAAATGAAGGCTTTGCCTGTGCGGCTACTAACGAAGACATCACGCTATCCAATGCCCTGATTTTGAAAACAACTGATGGTGGCGAAACCTGGCAAAAAGTTTACCAATCGACACGACCTTTTGAAACCACCTGGAAAGTTTCGTTTCCTACCAAAGATATTGGATATGTCACTATTCAATCCTATAATCCTGATCCCGATGTTAAGCAACAAAGGGTTGCTAAAACGCTTGATGGAGGCAAAACGTGGACGGAAATCAATTTAGTGGAAGACGCTGCCGCACGAGAATTTGGGATTGGATTTGTAGATGGAAGTCATGGATACGTCGGGACGATGAATAGTGGCTTTGAAACCATTGATGGAGGGCTTACATGGCGAAAGATTGACTTAGGAAAGGCCTGCAACAAAATCCGGATTTACAAGGATGACAACGGAAAGGTCTTTGGATACAGTATTGGCGTCAATGTATTTAAATTATAAAATAAATAATGGAGAATAATAAAATCAAGTCGGTTACCCCCTTCAACAAAGTACTGTATTTTTTATTCATCGCTTTGGCTGGATATCAGTTTTTTGCCAAACATGCTTATGTGGATTCCGCTGCAACGCTCGGTATTGCGTTAGCTTTTGATCCTTTCAATCCGGAGCAATCATGGCCCCGACGTCCACTATGGCAAAAAATATGGCTTTTTGCTCATCTGGGTATCGTTGGGCTGTTATTTGGACTGGGAATTGGTATCGGAGATAGATAATTTGATTTTAAATTTTATATGAAAATTAAAAAACCACAATTAGTTTTAATCCTAAGATCAATTGTCATAGTTATTGTTTTCGGCGGTATGGGTTTTTTTGCTGCCAAAGTGGGCATAGCCGCTTCATCCGGTATGTCAAAATTGTCATTCATTGCATTAATACTGCTTTTTATTCCTACATTTTTTATTGTAATAGCTATACATGAAGCGGGTCACGCACTCGCTGGTGTCTCGATGAAATTTCATTTCAAAACATACATCGTTGGGCCATTCATGTGGGAAAAGGAAACTGATAAATGGCAGTTTAAATGGAATAAAAATGTGAATACCGCTGGCGGTTTAGTGATATGTATTCCTATGGGAACCGAAAACCTTACCAAACGATTTTCTGTTTATGCAGCTGGTGGTCCACTGGCAAGTCTGGGACTGACTCTGCTGGCTTACGGTCTGTATAGTATTATACCATCATCTACGACACCTATTGAAGTTTTTAGAAATTCACTTTATATAATGGCGGTGCTTTCTTTAATTATTTTTATAACAACCGCATTACCAATGAGAGCCAATGGCTTTTCATCAGATGGCGCCCGGGTGCTTCGGTTATTGAGAGGAGGGGAAACAGCGCGATTTGAATTACTTATTTTGAAATTAATAACTAGTGCTTCTGCGGGGATTCGACCCAAAGAAATTGACATCAACGAGCTCAATGAGGCATTCATTCTTTCTGAAAAAATAAAAGCATCATTTAAAGTCTATCTTCATAGCTTCTTCCACCAAGCTGAATTTGACAAAGGAAACCTGGAAAAAGCAGAAAAACATTTAATGGATTATATCAATGAGATTGAATCCATCCCTAAAGGAGTCCGAAATATAGTGTGGCTTGATGCCGCTTTCTTTTACGCTTTCGCAAAAAAAGACCTTGAGCAAGCTACTAAGTATTGGAATACGTTTGAGCCGGCTGCTTTAATTCCAAAAGCACAGACTTTTGCAACCGAAGCGGCAATCGCGCTTTTAAAAAATGACAAACATTTAACCATTACGAAAGTAGCGGCAGCTGAAAGAGAAATTTCAAATATGATTGATAAGGGCCTGGGTATCGCACTAAAAGAAAAACTAAATCAATTAAAAAACAGTACATCTGAGCCCGAATAAAAAGTACGGAATAGCGCCGATTGTACCCAATCACATCTGATCGCTTACAGATACATTTCTGTTAGGAGAAATGCTTCCGCGGTGCGAAGATGACGCTCAACGTATGATCCAAATTGGTATCTTTGGGCGTGGAAAAAAATCTTTACATAATTGCTGGTTGCAACGGAGCTGGAAAAACAACAGCTTCTTTTACAATTTTGCCTGAAATTTTAGATTGTAAAGAATTTGTCAATGCTGACGAAATTGCTAAAGGCCTTTCCCCTTTTCAACCTGAAAAAGTTTCTTTTGAAGCAGGAAGAATTATGCTTCGAAGAATCAACGAACTTTTGGAAGGAAATGAAAATTTCGCTTTTGAAACCACTTTGGCAACCAAAAGTTACAAATCAAAAATCATAGAAGCCAAAGCAAAAAATTACAATATCACTTTGCTTTTCTTTTGGCTGCAGACTCCCGATTTGGCAATAGAACGTGTGAAAACGAGAGTTGCCGAAGGCGGACATAACATTGAGACTGATGTTATAAATCGGCGATACATTGCCGGAATCAAAAATTTGTTCGACATTTATATTTCAATTGTTGACGAAGTTTTGATTTTTGATAACTCCGAGGGAAAACATGATCTAATTGCCGAAAAGATTTTTGACGCGGAAATCAATATTTTGAACGAACAAAAGTTTGACAAACTAAAAAGCTATTACAAATGAAAACTCATAAGCGAACAACAAACCAGGCAAAAATTGTAGCGGGAATGGACAAGGTCTATGAAAAACTCATCGAGTTCAAAAAGAGAATGAATAGCGATCTTGTCATTCTAAAAGATAATAAAATAACGCGAGTAAAACCTTAGCACTTCTCATAACAGCGGTTTCACGCACCCGAGGCCAAAGGCCGAACGGAGCGAAGCTAATTGCTACGTCTCTTGTAAAATGTAACCGCGTTTTCCATAACTTCGTTTTGTCCACGCCGAGAGTACTCAGTTCCAAATGCCGTAACTGACGTGAAGCCGCCGGACGCAACTCATAAAAAATATTCCAACAAAAATGCGTTAATTCATGCATACCAAAGTCGAATGACGATACGTCGGAAAGCCAGCCCTTAAGGAATGAATTTGTAATTAATTAAGGAAACCGCGGCTGATTAAACCGCTATTGTACCTTTCTGCCTGCAAATTCATTTCTCAACGCTGAAAAATCCTGCCTGATACCCTGCAGTACATCCTTAACGCTCATAACCCCGAAATCATCCTGCTCAAATTCCTGTGTCGCAATACTACAGGCATACTGCCATATCTCCAATACTTCAGAAGCCTTCACTTCATACGGCTCATAAATCGTATTATCTGATTGTGCCGTGAGTGAGCTTGCACTGTTTTTCTTAAGTCGCTTATAGGCAATTCCGTCATTCTTTGTAATCAGTATATACGTCTTCCCATCAATGACATCGGTAAGCCGCTCAATATACTGCCCTACAATAAACGAGCCCTCTTTATGCGGCGGCATGGAATCCCCGGTAACAGGGAATGCCCTGTATTTGCCATTCCTCAAAAAAGGCAGGGAAATGTGCTGCAGCCCCTCAATAAATTCAGGATCGGAATAACCGCTAAGATAACCGGCTTGTGCCCTGGCCGGAATAATTTCAATCTTATTTTCACCAAAGCTGTCCACGGCCATAGGAAGCAAAATCCTGTTATCCTCCAATTTGATTAAATCTTCGTAAGGAACCTGCCGGATATCAAACGACAATAGCAGGTCAATACTGACATGGTAATATCTCGAAATCTTCTGCAGGCAATCCAATGGCGGATCCGTCATCCCCTCATATTTAGCATAGCGTTCACGCGGGATCAATAATATATCAGCAATTTTTTGCTGGGTTAATCCATGCTTTACCCGAAGGTACCTAAGGTTATCTGAAAATATAGACATATGTTAATGGTAATATTATTCACAACAAATATAAACATATTTGGTAATTATATTCCTTACTTTGCATAAATATTTATCTGAACAATATGCAGGCTGAACAAAAAAGGGAAATGGTAAAAGCACTCCAGGCCAAAATCAACGCCATGCAGGGGTTTGGAAAGATGCCGGAAGAGCCTGTCACGGATGGCCTGATGCCATTTTCTTCTGCTTTTCCCGGGAATGTTTTTCCAACGGGTGCGATTCATGAGTTCATCAGTTACGAACCTGTCGAAGCGGCTTCAACAAGCGGTTTCATCTCTGCGCTCGCGGGCAGCTTTATGAAGCCCGGCAGCCTCTGCCTTTGGATCGCCAAAGAAAAGATGATTTTTCCGCCGGCCTTAAAGCAATTTGGAATTGAGCCCGACAGGATGATTTTTATTAAGGTGCTGAAGCCTAAAGACACATTATGGACCATTGAGGAGGCGTTGAAATGCGAAGCCCTTACTGCTGTTATAGGAGAAGTAAAAGAACTCGGATTTACAGAATCAAGGCGGCTGCAACTGGCGGTTGAACAAAGTGGTGTCACGGCTTTCATCCATCGTTTCAGGCCATTTGCCGAAAATGCTACTGCCTGTACGGCACGCTGGAAAATCACACCGCTGGCCAGCAGTCCCGAAGAAGGCCTCCCCGGTTTAGGGCACAGTTGCTGGGATGTACAATTGCTTAAGGTCCGGAACGGCAGCCCCCATTCATGGCCCGTAACCTGGGCAGGAGGATGCTTCCGCCCTCTTGTAGAAAAACAGTTTTCAGCACAAACACAACACGCACGAAACGCAGGATAATGCCAAGATATGCCTCCATATGGTTTCCTTATCTGCTTACGGAATATACGGTGCGCAGGCGGCCGGAATTCCGTGACATGCCTTTCGTACTTACTGCGCGAGAGCGTGGCCGTATGCTGGTAAAATCGGTCAGCGAAACGGCGGCGCGCCAGGGTATTCGTTCAGGTATGGTACTGGCAGACTGCAAAGCCATTTTTCCCGAATTGGAAGTATTGGAATCCGAACCCGGAAAAACGGAAAAAATATTGCAGGCACTGGCCGAGTGGTGTATTGCCTATACACCGTTTACAGCCGTGGATATGCCGGAAGGTTTGATGCTTGACATTACGGGCTGTACACGTTATCGTGGTGGCGAATTGGCTTATCTTGAAAGCATCCGTGAAAAACTGAATGGATTTGGCTATACCGTCCGCATAGCCATTGCCGATACGATAGGTACAGCCTGGGCAGTAGCCCGTTTCGGTAAGGCGCAGGCTATCGTCAGCTCTGGCGCACAAGGTACGGCATTAAAAGAATTGCCGCCTGCTGCACTCCGCCTGGAACCGGAAGTCCTAGCGCGTTTGAGGAAATTGGGATTGCAGCGGATTGACAGTTTTATCGGCATGCCACTTCCCGCTTTACGACGTCGTTTCGGACCTTCATTGCCTTTACGGATTGGGCAGGCTTTAGGTCAGGTAACCGAAATCATCCTGCCTGTAAAGCCAATAGAGCCCTATCAGGAAAAGCTTTGCAGCCTCGAACCCATTCCCACACCCAAAGGCATTACGATGGCATTGCAACAATTACTCGAAACCCTCTGCATCCGTTTTGAAGCCGAAGGCATCGGTTTGCGCAAAGCGGTTTTCCGCGCCTATCGCGTTGACGGTGACATCCAGCAGATTGAGATCGGTACAGGCTATCCGTCACGCAATCCCATACATCTTTTCAAACTTTTCGAAACTAAGATTGCCATGCTGCAGCCTGATCTGGGTTTTGAGACTTTTTTACTTGAAGCGCCAAAAGTGGAACCGGTAACCAATGAGCAGGCCGCAATCTGGAGCGCATCGTGCCAGAATGATAAAAAGGTGGCGGAACTGCTTGACCGGGTAACGGCAAAAGCAGGCGCAGGTTCAGTAAGCCGATACCTCCCTGCAGAACGTTACTGGCCGGAACGGTCGGTAGTACAGGCCTCCCCGTTATGGGAAAAACCCATGGTAAAATGGCGCACCGATTGGCCAAGGCCAATCCTCCTTTTATCAAAACCGGAGCCGATTGAGGTAACGGCAGTCCTTCCTGATTATCCGCCGATGCTGTTCAGGTATAAGGGAGTATTGCATCATGTCGCCAAATCAGACGGTCCTGAACGCATCGAACAGGAATGGTGGCAATCGAAAGGATTGTACAGGGATTATTATTGCATAGAGGACGAAAACGGATCGCGCTATTGGTTGTTCCGCTCCGGCCCCTATGATGCCGGTCGTCCTGAATGGTTTATACACGGTTTTTTCGCATGAGCTATACAGAACTACAGGTGACCACCAATTTCAGCTTCCTTCGCGGCGGTTCGCATCCAAACGAATTCGTAGCACAGGCAGCATGCCTTGGTTATAAAGCAATTGCCATTACAGATCGGAATACACTGGCGGGAGTCGTACGCGCACATGTTGCTGCAAAAAAGGAGGAAATCCGCCTGATTATCGGTTGCCATCTGGAACTGCTCGACGGCTCGCCTTTACTGGCATATCCTACAGACAAGGACGCCTATGCAAGGCTGTCCGGCCTGCTTTCAGCCGGCAACCTGCGCGCTGAAAAAGGGGAATGCCATTTGTATAAAGCCGATGTGTACCAATATGCCGAAGGATTAAAGTTTATTGCACTGGCACCGCTGTCTCTGAATGAACACTTCGATTTCGACGATATTTTCAAATCCACATTGCAGGAATATCATGAAAAGCTGGGTGATGCGCTTTACCTCGGTATCAGCCGCTCCTACCACTCAAATGATAACAAGCGCATGCATCGGCTCTGGCAGCTTTCCCAATCGCTGGACATACCGCTCGCGGCAACCAACGATGTGCATTACCATATACCCGAACGCCGGGAGCTTCAGGATGTACTGACCTGCATCCGTGAAAAATGTACCATACAGGCAGCTGGATTCCGGCTTTACCAAAATGCGGAACGCTACCTCAAATCCGAAGATGAAATGCAAAGGTTGTTTCGGCAATATCCGGAAGCATTGGAAAAGGCACGGGAAATTGCGGATTCCTGTCGGTTTTCGCTCGACAGCCTGAAATATGTCTATCCCGAAGAGATTACTTCAGAGGGTCGAACCCCCCAACAGGAACTCGAGATGCTGACCTGGCAGGGAGCCAATGAAAAGTTTAACGATAATATCCCTGAAAAGATTGCCGAGACAATCCGCTATGAGCTTGAATTCATGGAGCGGAAAAATTATGCTGCTTACTTTTTGACGGTTTATGATTTCGTCCGTTTTGCGCGTGACCGAGACATATTATGCCAGGGCCGTGGCTCGGCGGCCAATTCCGTGGTTTGCTATTGCCTCGGAATTACCTCGGTTGATCCTTCCAAATTTAAGCTGCTGTTCGCCCGTTTCATGTCTGATGCACGCAACGAGCCGCCTGATATCGATGTCGATTTTGAGCATGAGCGCCGCGAAGAAGTGATCCAATACATTTATGAGAAATATGGACGTGACCGCGCGGCCATTGTTGCAACGGTAACACAGGTGCATTGGAAAGGCGCGATTCGCGATGTGGCAAAAGCCATGGGATTATCTGCGGATGCGGTAGACAAGCTTGCCGCCACGATCTGGGAATTCCGTGACGCACTTGATGAAAACCGTATCACTTCCGAAGGCTTTAATTTGTCCGATCCGCATTTGATAAAGGTGATAGAATTGACAAAGCAATATGTCGGTTTCCCGCGCCAGCTCGGGCAGCATACGGGCGGTTTTATCATTACGCAGGACAGGCTTTCCGACCTATGCCCGATACTCAATGCGCGCATGGAAGACCGCACCAACATCGAATGGAACAAAGACGACATCGAGGCATTGGGATTTTTAAAGGTCGATGTCCTGGCCTTGGGTATGCTGACCTGCATCCGAAAGGCATTTGATTTATGTAAGCAGCATTATGGGCTGAACCTGACTTTAGCTGAAATCAATAAAGAAGACGATCCCGCCGTGTACGAGATGATCCAGCATGCCGATACGCTCGGCGTGTTCCAGATCGAGAGCCGTGCCCAGATGTCTATGCTCCCCAGGCTGAAGCCGAAATGCTTTTACGATTTGGTTATTGAAGTGGCTATCGTAAGGCCCGGGCCGATACAGGGCGACATGGTGCATCCGTATCTTAAAAGACGTAGTGACCCCAGTTTAATCGATTTTCCGAGTGAGGAACTTCGGGAAATCTTAGGGCGCACGCTCGGCGTACCACTGTTTCAGGAACAGGCAATGGAAATCGCGATTGTTGCCGCTGGTTTCACACCAGCAGAGGCTGACGGATTGCGCCGCAGTATGGCAACATTCAAGGCCAAAGGAAAGGTCAGCGATTGGGAAAGGAAACTTGTCCAGGGCATGATAAAGAAAGGCTATGAAGAAGATTTTGCAAAGCGCGTCTTCCGTCAATTGGAAGGTTTCGGCTCATACGGATTTCCCGAGAGCCATGCGGCAAGCTTTGCGTTGCTGGTTTATGTGTCGTCCTGGATCAAATACTATTATCCCGATGTATTCGCCACAGCCTTGCTCAACAGTATGCCGATGGGATTTTATCAGCCGGCACAGATCGTAATTGATGCGCGAAACCACGGGATTACGGTAAAGCCCGTCGATATCAATTATTCGGATTGGGACAATACATTAGAACAGAAATCGGGGAAATACTATGCCATTCGTTTAGGCTTCAGGCAGGTAAAAGGCTTATCAGCCGACGATATGCAGTTATTGGTTGCCGGAAGGGAAAAACTGTTCACCTCGGTGAATACTTTGCTCGATATCGGAATACCTATGGCTACGCTCGAAAAACTTGCCGATGCCGATGCATTCCGCTCAATCGGTCTTGACCGCAGGCGTGCCTTATGGGAAGTGTCCGCATTGACCGACAGCCCTGTCGGAATGTTCGAGGGCCAGCCTTCGGAAAGTATCAATGAGCCGCAACTTACATTGCCATTCCTGACAGAAGCGGCACACGTAGTCGAGGATTATGCCACTACCGGTTTATCGTTGAAAGCCCATCCGGTACATTTCATACGTCCGCAGTTGAATAGCCTGGGCGTAACGCCAAGCGGCAAACTCTCCAATATGAAAAACGGAGACAAGATCAAGGTAGCCGGACTCATAACTGTACGCCAAAGGCCAGGTACTGCCAAAGGCGTGCTTTTCGTAACCATAGAGGATGAAAGCGGTTTTGCAAACCTGGTCGTCTGGGCTAAAATTTTCGAGGCGCACCGCAGGGAAATCGTGCAGGCGCGGCTGCTGATGGTTGAAGGGAAATTGCAGATTGAGGGTGAAGTGATCCATGTAGTGGTGAACCGCTGCTTTAACCTTTCAACATTGCTTCGTGGCATGACCGAAGCACCGAATGTAGCATCTGCCCTTTCCACATTGTCCCGAGGGGATGAAAAACAAAGTGGCACGGAAGAAGTGTTTTACAAAGGCAGGAATTTCAAATAAATAAAAAAACTACCATGATATTGACCCTATTCGATGATACCGAGATATTCAGCACGGGAACCGGTGGAAAAAAAATATTCGACCTTCCCGATGCAGATGTGATGCTCATTGATCGCTTTTTCAATAAGGATGAATCCGACTGTTATTACCGTAATTTACTGCAGCAAACCCATTGGCGTGAATACGAAATGCCTATGTATGACAAAATCGTCACCGCGCCACGAATGATTGCGTGGTTTGAAGACAAGCAGGACACAGGGTCGGAAACCGCGATGCCCGAACTCAGCGATGATTTAAAAACCATTCGGCTGCGTGTAGAAAATGAGCTCAATGCGAAATTCAACGCGGTCCTGCTAAATCTATACCGTAATGGGAATGACAGCGTGGCCTGGCATTGCGACCATACCGGTAAATCCGGCCCAAACCCCATCATCGCCTCGGTAACATTTGGAGAGACGCGTATCTTCCGTTTGCGTCACAAAACCCGTAAGGAGCTACCCTGGGTCGAGATCCCTCTGCACCACGGTTCGCTCCTGTTGATGGCCGGGAAAACAAATAATTTCTGGGAACATCAGATTCCAAAAACAACAAAAAAAATCTTACCCCGAATCAACCTGACTTTTCGACAGCTAAATCGTTAAATACCATTAATAGTGGATTGACCGATAATTCCATCTATGTCCAACGTTGAAATGGTAAGCTACCAATTGAATTTAAAGATTCACCCATCGCATCACTTCGAATCGCCTGACCGCGTTAAAAATCGAAGGATTCAGGCTTTTTCTGCGATTTCGGATCCGCAGACGCCGCCGCACCCTTCCATGATTGCTACCTTGAAATCAATGTTGTCAGAGAACGGGCTTCTTTGTTTCATAAAACTGGAGCATTCGCAAATTCGGTTTGGTTGATTCAAAGCGCTCATTAGCGGCGCTTCACAAATTTCGCATACTGCTTCCCTGCCCTCAGGATATAGACACCAGTTGGCAATCCACTGACGTCAATCTTGTTTTGGGCGAGTTGCTGCACGCGGATCTGCCGCCCTGTGAAATCGTAAATGGCAACCGGAAGCGCCCCTGCCGCCGCGCCGGCGATTGTGATTTGCGAAGATGCCGGGTTGGGATAAATCACAAATTTACTGTCAATCAGATCAGGTTGCTGTACGCCCAATGCCGTAAAGTCAAACATCGTACTGATCGGATAATGGTCTGAAGTGGTATTGGAATAATTGCCGATGGCCTGTGTGACCGAGACTTCCCTGGCGGCACTGCCCGGAATGTAATGGGCTGCGAGCTCATCCGAAATCATCGTGTTTTCAATCACCGGATGATTGTTAGTAGTCAGATTGGCCGTAATGCCAGTGTAGTGTGATGCGTCGTCAACGAAATTCTTATACGGCGAATCGGCACAGCTGCAGGCCACGCTTGATGTCCCATTCAGGTAGTCATTGAAATCGCCAATAATCATCAGGTTTCTTGAATTGTAGGCCACGCCGTCAAGGATGGCTTTCAGCGCCTCTGAACCCCCAAGGCGCCTGGTGTAACTCATGGCGTTGCCATCTTCTGATTTGGCATGGATGTTTACAATCGATACCGGAACCACATCATTTCCTGCGATCAGATTCAGGTTGTACAAAGCGGGATAGCGCCCGCTGGCCCAGTTGTAATAGTAGGAATTCCCCTGCGCGGCGATGCCGTTGTTAAGCAGATTTCCGCCAATGTATTGCACGCGCTCCTTTTTATAGACAATCGCCTGTCTTTGGTCGCATTCGTCAGTGACAGCGGGTATAATCCTGGCTTCCCATACGTCAGTGCCCATAAGCGATACCAGCGTTTCCAGCACCGGTGTGGCCTGCGTATTGGTGATTTCCTGCAGGCAATACAGGTCGGAATTCATCAGGAGCATCGCCGTGGCAACATTACTGATTTGGAGGGTTTCGTCTGTCGGTCCGAAAGTTGTGCAGCCCAGCCATTCCGCATTCCAGTTGGTTATTTTAAAGATCGCCGATCCGGTGCCCTCCTGTGGCTGACCGATGACTTTGACATTCTTCACCTCCCAGGTAGCGCCCGGGGTGGCCGGACTGAGGTAGCGGAAAGCGATGCGCGACGTTGCCGACTTTGCGGCTGCCGGGATAAACAGTTCGCCCGAAGGGATGTATTGCCAGGCCGAGGTCAGGTTCTGGTTGAGTCCGTCGAGTTCGACCCATGCGGTCGTCAAAGGATCTCCCGTGAAATTATCGGTAGCAAAAACTTTATACCTTCCTTCAGCCACGCCCAGGTTCATGACGGCGGCACTGCCGCGGGTATGTTCAAATGACAGCTTCACGTTATCGGCCTGCGATAAATCCATAGCCGGGCTGATAAGCCAATCCTCATTTTCAAAATTCTGGCCGGATACATATCCGCTGCAGACCGCACCGTATGATGCATTGAAATTCCAGGTCTGGGAACCACTCACGCTCACGGCAGTAAATGTGTTGAAACTTTCCTGGGTGAGCAATGTCTGCTCGAGGATGGAAGATTGTGCCTGCACCAAACAGGCCCTGAATCCTGACAGCAAAATCAGGATGAAAAATGAAATATGTCTTTGCATTGGATAGGGATTGCGCAGACAAACATACTAAATAAAATAGTGCCGCTGCCAATTTACCTCCCGGACCAGGGAAATGGGCATAAAAAAAGCCGGGGAAAAATCACCCGGCTTTGAATATATACGACGCTACTTATCGGATCATTTTCAAGACTTTGCCTTCATTATTGCTGATGAAGTACAACCCCGGATTTAAATCCCCGACATACAATGTCGACGCATTTGCGGCGGTCTTAATAATTTTTCCTGAAACATCAGATACGGTTACGTCTGAAGGAGCGTTAAAGAAAATCGTATTGGCGGTTGCAGGATTCGGATAGAAACCGAAGGCTTTACGATGCTCCAGTTCCGGGGTGTCGAGCAGTGTAATCACAGTGACCCGCACGTCGTCAAGGCCCAGGTTAGGCCGTGCGCCCGTTCCGCTGATGTAGTAATACACCCAACGAACCTGAACAAGCGGCTGGCCGATACAGTCCGAAGGCAAATCCGTAAACCTTGTCTCGGAAGTCCCGGTTTCTCCAACTATATAATCCTGTGGATTTGCAAATTCTGTCCAGCCGGCATTTGGATTTCCGTTGCCGTCGCCTATGCGGTACTGCATCCGCAATCCATAAATCCTGCTGTTTTGGGCTATGGTGCGTGCCGTCCATTCCACCACCACAATATCATCATTCACCTGATTTGGGTTACCGGTCTGTAATGATAAGGTCTCCAGCGAAAGGACAATGGCTCCGGGTTTACCGGCGGCGATGGTCTCACCGCTGCTTTGTGTCGGATCTGAACCGTCACAAACGCCTGTAAACTGCGAATTTGCCGCGCTTACAAAAGAAATGCCGTCGGCACCCTGCCCAATGAACCTGGCCCGGTTGCTAAGATCATAAGGGCAATGCCAGTCGTCGATATACGAAACGTCAAGCCCGGGATCATTCACATTGTGTGTCCAGAAGGCCATATGATCCGGGAAACTACCTGCCGGCGACGACGCATCCCAGGATTCCAGGACCGCACTACCGATCGGCCCGGGAAGTACCAGCGGTGCAGGATTTGTTACCGTGACAGCTGTTGCCGTCCCCGATAAATCCACTATGCGCGACGCTGCTCCGGGTGATGAGATCGTTACCGTCCCTGTGTAAGAACCGGCAGCCGCAGCATTGAGTCTCACGTAGATTGCGACGGGCCCAAGGAAATCGGCAGTTTCAGGGAGCGTAATGGTATCGGTAAAACCCGCATCGGGCTGCAACGAAATTTCAAAATCTGTTGTGGCAACGATGTTGATATCGCCGGTAAGATTGCCTGCATTGACCTGTACGGGTTGCGTTGCGGAAGGTGTTCCCTGCAATTGCGAAAATGCCAGCGCCGTCACATCTGTTTCCAGGACGGTGGCTGTATTTTCAGAAAATACCACGTCATCAATGACAATCCTTGCCGGTGTGCCGGTTCCGTCGGTGCCACGCGACACCAGAAAGTGCAGCAGCACGCTGGGTTGGTTTGCAGCGGCCAGGGGTAGAATGTAATTATACTGCTGAAAGTCAGCCTGGTCCTCATTCGGTAGCGACAGGACCTCCCGGTTTCCGATCCAGGTAGCGCCACCGTCGATCGAAGCTTCCATTTCAAGTACCGTATTCCTGCTGCCATTTCCGTTTGCCATTGCCTTGGCTGCAAAACCGACATTGAGCGAGCTGATCGAGGTCATGTCGAGGCTCACCGTTACGTTTCCTGTAAATGCGGCGGTGGGGATGATACTCATCGCTGCCGGTGCAGAATTAAAATCGGTTTCGTCGCGGTAAATGCGCGTCGCGGTTGCGGTGGGATTTACCCTGTTTCCAGTCCAGTTCGGGATGAAAACCACGTCCTGGCCTTCTGTAAACACGGCATCAAAACTCTCTGTTGACGGATAGGTGCCAATCTGGGCACTGGCTCCGAGACCAATAAGAAACAAAAAAGCGGGTGCAAGTAATTTTTTAATCATAAATACTTTGGTTTGATTATTTTCGATTGGTGAAAATACATAAAAAAATAATGCCTGTTTGTTTAATCGATCCAAAATAGCGCTGCGGCGTCTGACGCAAATTGTTTATTTTTAAATAAAAAAAAATGAAATCACCTGATTGGGCACAAGAGCTGAAGCCGCTCATTGACAAGTATAAGCATAAAAAACATCCGCTGGATTACGGAAACCTGTACCAATTAATGGTGATGGTGGTGCTGTCCGCACAGGATTCAGACGCACACATCAACAAGGTCGCCCCTGCCCTCTTCGACAAATTCCCTGACCTGAAGTCGCTGGCAAAAGCCGAAACCGCAGACCTTGACCCTTACATAGGAAAAGTGCGCAATTTCGGCACCAAATCCGGCTGGCTAATCGATATTGCCCGAACACTAAAGGACGATAAGAACATCCCTACCACCATGGCTGAACTCACCGCGTTGAAGGGCATCGGGAGGAAATCTGCCAACGTGATCATGCGCGAGGCTGAGGCAGACCCGGAAGGCATTATGGCCGACCTGCACGTGCTGCGCGTAGTGCCAAGATTGGGCATTTCGCACGCAAAAACCGGAGATAAGATGGAAAAAGACCTGATGGAGGTGCTGCCGCGCGACATGTGGAGCGATGTCGGGATGGCGATTTCATTCCTCGGGCGTGAAACCTGCCGTCCCAAAAACCCAAAACATTCGGACTGCCTGTTGCGCGATGTATGTGCGTATTGCAAAGCGCACTGCTGATGCCTATATTTGTAAAAAATTCCATGAAATGAAAAAAATCCTGCTGGTCCCTTTCATCCTGTTGTTGATAGGCTGTAAAAAAGAGCAAACCCAAAAAGTTTCGACAATCCTGAAGACCGTTCATGACGACCATTCCTTTTCAGAACCCACCAAAGCCGTTGTCAGGCACCTGGACCTGGACATTGCCGTTGATTTCGACAAACGCGCCATTTCGGGTAAAGCCTCGTGGCAGATTGACAATATCGCGAAAGGGACCGAAATCATCTTTGACGAAAATACTTTGGATATCCTGAAAGTAACCCTCGGCGATGATGAAAAGGTTACGGAATTCCACCTTGGCAACGACGTGGAATTCCACGGAAAACCATTGCACATTACGATTGAGCCCAATACGACGAAAATCAACATCTATTACAACACCACCAAAGACGCGATTGCGCTGCAGTGGCTGAATCCGTTACAGACAGCAGACAAAAAGCAGCCGTTCCTATTCTCGCAGGGCGAAAGCATCTGGTCGCGCACCTGGATTCCGTGCCAGGATTCACCCGGCATCAGGTTTACCTATAATGCAAAAGTGACCGTGCCGAAAGCGCTGATGGCAGTTATGAGCGCAGAGAACCCACAGCAGAAAAATAATACGGGTGTTTACCAGTTCAGGCAAACCAAGGCAATCCCTTCTTACCTGATGGCGATTGCAGTCGGGGACTTACAGTTTCAGGCAATTGATGGCAGGACGGGTGTGTATGCTGAGCCATCGGTGCTGAAGAAAGCAGCGAATGAATTTGCCGAACTGGGCAACATGGTCAAATCAGCAGAAAAACTCTACGGGCAATACCGTTGGGGACGATACGACGTGCTGGTGCTCCCGCCAAGTTTTCCTTACGGCGGGATGGAGAACCCGAACCTGACATTCCTTACCCCCGGCGTGCTTGCCGGAGACCGGTCGCTGACGAGCCTGCTCGCGCATGAATTGGGGCACAGTTGGAGCGGGAACCTCGTTACGAATGCTACCTGGGATGACATTTGGCTCAACGAAGGATTTACCACTTACGTAGAGCACCGCATCGGCGAAGAAGTATTTGGCAAGGCCGAGGCAAAAATGCAGGATGTGCTGAGCCGCAAAGTACTGTCAGACAACATGGCGGAATACGGGAAAGACAATCCCGATACACGGCTTAAAGTGAACACCTCGGGGAAAAATCCGGATGATGGACTGAGCGACATCCCTTATGAAAAAGGATACGCCTTCCTGCAAACCGTGGAAGCTGCCGTAGGCCGGGAAAAATTCGATGCCTTCGTAAAATCATGGTTTGACGATCACGCATTCCAATCGGTGACGACAGCGGATTTTGTGGACTATTTCAACAAAAACCTGATTCGGGGCGACAAAGTTCTGGAAAAGAAAATCAATGCAAAGGGTTGGATTTACGAACCGAATATCCCGTCAAATATCATCACCCCCGTTTCTGAAGACTTTAACGCCATCGATAAAATCCAGAGGACGTGGAGACAAACAGGAATTAAAGGCCTTGCCTCCAAGATAAAGTCTACGAATGAAAAACAACATTTTATCGATTACCTGCCTGAAGACCTTACGCCTGCCGAGATGCAAACCATTGATAAGGAATTCAACTTCACCAAAGGCGGGAATTTCGTAATCAAAAGGCAATGGTTTGTGCAGGCGATTAAACACCAATACAAAGCGGCATATCCTGACATCGAATCCTTCATGATTGCTACCAGCCGCACCGGGTCGCTGATGACATTGTATAAGGAAATGATTAAAACCGCGGAGGGTAAAGCCCGGGCGAAAAACATTTTCGAAAAAGCAAAGCCCGGATACCACCTTACCACGGTCGAAGCCATAGAAAACATCGTTAATAAAGCCTAATAAAAAAGAGTCCTCAAGGGACTCTTTTAAGTATTGCCAAATCAAAAAACGCTTAATCCAATGGTTCGAGCGTAAATTGAAACTGATTATCAGTGACTGACCCCCCGTCAGTCATGATAATGTTCGCTTTGGCAATACCAAGAAGGTTGAGTTCCGTATTGATATTTGCAATGATGGCTGAATTCATTATTTCTCCTTCCGTAATGTTGCTGGTCACACCGATCCAAATGGTAGGCTTGAATTCGAAGACCGCAGCCCCTGAAGGGTTCACATCCGATTTAACCGCCAAAAGCCTGCCGTCTTTGTAAATGTTCACATCAATATTTTCGTTAAGGTTATTGTTAACCTGGATCGATTGTGGTTCTTCCGGCCCTCTACGGCAAAAATCGAGCGCATACTGGGTTTCGCCGGTTACATTGAAAGCTTCCCCGGCCACGGCGTACTGCGTTGGGACATAATTCCCATCCGATGTATTTGCCCCCACTATGTATTGCATCGGAAAACGGAAAGGATAAGAATCGCCCGTTCTGCAATTTTCGATGACCCGCCAGGCTACGGCAATCTCTTCATACGAATCCGCCTCGTTCTGTTGAAAAATTACAATCTGGCTGTTGTTTGCATCCTGCGACCTGTTAATCAGGTTGAGCTGTAAATATTCCATTTTTTTAAACTTTGGATTTATTTTAATTTGACGGTTTTGCCACCCACGACTATTGTCAAAGGTTTCAGGTCAGAAAACACGTGGCTTATGGTATCCGGAGACAATTGTGGTACTTTCCTGTTGAAGGAGCTGTGGCACAAAAAGCATGATCCCTGTTTGTTGTAGCCGGTGCCATTCTGGATGTATGTTTCCATCGTCGTATTGGCGAGCTGACTGGATCCTACTGCCACGCCTGGTGCGGCATCGGTAGCGGCATAACTACGACCGTTGGGCGCTGCGCCTTTCTCAGTCCATGTTGAGCCGATGAACATATAATTTTTACGAAGGTCATTGCCTGCGAGCATTGACATAATCGAATTGTTGATTGAAATTACCTCGCTGTTTGCAATCGCTGGCGTTGCATTTCTCGGGTTCGGTACGCCACTGTCGGCTACGCCCCACGGCTTGGTTCTCGTAGAATTGCTTGGGCTCACGGTATTTCCTTCGGGCGCCCCTTCAAAGGTGGCATACACCGCATTACCTTTAAATTTCATATGCGAAACGTTGATGTTTACCGTGTCCTGTGGCTTTGAATTTAACACCCAATCCCCTTTGATATCGCCTTTTACGGTTTTCACCTTATTCTCTTTATCCACATAGGTGTAACTGAGATTAGGTGACACTGCCTTGTGCTCGAACGTGGACCAGACCATCTCAGGATGTCCTGCCACGCTGCCCACCACATGCATGCCCAGTAGCGCCAGCCTGGCTTTGCGCTGTCCGGTAATCGTCCACTTGGTTGCGGTTTTATCGTATGTCGGTACCAGTGCATCAATTTGTATGTAGCTGTCCGCATCCTTAAGTTTGGCCACATCAACCCAGGATGTCTTGATTTCCATCGCAAGCGCTGTCGCATCCGGCAGTGTTACATTGTTGGTTTTGGCATATGCGACAATGCTGTCAAGCACGCTTTGGGTCGTTGGGAAGGTCCTGCCCGACATTTTCCCGTCTTTCACAGCCGTCAGGAATTGGGCGTACACATCGTTGACCATTGTGATGTAATAAACCATAGAACCGTCTTTGGCCATGAGCGCGTCGCCGGTAGCCTGTCCTTCCTCACTATCGATACCAATACTTTTCTCAAGACCGGTCACGGCGCTGAGCAGTAATCCTTTCCTGTGCTGGATGAAAGTCCGATGCCCTAAACTGTCTTCAGGCGACACCGTGTAAAACACCGGAGACTCGATCACGCGCTTCCCGATTCCAAAATCATCCGCGGGAGACGTCATCCATAGAAACATCTGTTCGGACCATTTATAAAAATCACAATTGCTTTTAAATCCGAACGTCAAGCTATTGGCTGCATTTACGAAACCATTTTCAGAAACCTTGCCTTTATCGAACCAGGTTGCGAATTGTTCCGGTGTCAGGGTACACGACTGCAGCACATCCTGTGGCAGGTAATCGGCATCAGTGTCCGCCGAATTTCCGGACTTGCACGACCAGACCAACCCCAAAGCAATCAGAGCTGCTATTGAAGTGCGTAAAATAATTGTTCTCATGTGGTTTTAGGTTATGGTTGATGGGGTAAAAATAAGGGTTCCCTATGAGAGCAAAATGCGTATAAATACCTGTTTTGAAATTCATTGTACGAATAAAAAACCCGCATACAAGACGCAGCGGGTTTTATAAAGACAACGTTTGAAATGGAATTCCGGATTTCCTCGCTTTACATAATACGAATTAATCGACAGGCGTGCCTAGAACTTCCACGTTCGGGCCGATGACCTTCAATGTCTTCATTCTAGCAACCAAAGCAGGCAATGTGGCCTTGTCTTTCATGTGCAATAGAATTACGGGGCGGTTTGTGTCATCCAAAAAACTGAAAATAAAATCCTGTTTTAAATGCGTTTTTGAAACAGCCTTCAATTGGGGGAAAATCTTCCGGAGCGCTTCCATATCCTGCCTGTGGTTCCTGTCAATAACGACAAGCTGTGTCTGCTTGTCTGTAGCGAGGAATTCAAGGCTTTTTGAATCCAATACAGGAGAAGAAAGCTGAATTCCGCGTAAGCGAAACTGGCTCTCCAGTACATCCAGCACAGCATCCCTTTCCGAATTATTTTCGGCATCAGTATATACCGACACATTGCTTAGGAGCAAGTCGTAGTCACTATTCGATTCAGGGAAAGTTGATGCAAACAGATCGACAGCCCGATCGATAAATGGCTTATCTATCGATTTTTTCTGATCGATATACTGCGCCACCAATGGATAGAGCGCTTTTGCAAACCCGTTGATGTATTTGTTGTTGTACCATTCTTCGTCGTCTAACTTGCCGGAAAGGTATTTGTAAGCCCAACCGTTGCCGAGCGCCGTGGCCATTCCCTCGTCAAAAAAACCGCTCGCATGCACATTGTACGGCGAGGTATTTTCGCTGAACCATTTGTCAATTTCCTGCTGTATTTCGTTAGGCTGTTCGTCATACAATACGTGGCACATTTCGTGCAATATCACTCCAATAGTCTCCACAGGCGCGGCTTTGTCTGTCAGCACCCCTACGCACAGACTGTTAGCGTAAGGCTTCGCGGTGGAAATGCCGCTCGTGCCTGGAATGGGATATAAGGTGACCAAAAATGGGATTGAGGAATCCCAGCTCGAGCCGTAAAATTCCCTGAAGATGGGGAACACTTGATATGCTTTTGGAAGGTATTGTGATAACCCGGTAATTTGTTCTTCAAGCTTACTTCTCGAGGTAATCCATACAAACTGGTCGTAGTAGGGTTCCGCCTGTTTCAGTAGCGACAGCATTTTCTGTTGTTCGCTGTTGGGTAAGATTCCGATGATACTGCTATTGAATTCGGTCCAGGTTTCTGCCTTTACCAGTGCAATATAAATCAGGTCCCTGACGGATCTGTTCTGCCTTCTGCTTTCCGGAAATTCCTCTCGGGCGTAACTGTAGTCCATCCTGATTGCGCTGAAGTTTTTGCATAGCAATTTAAAATCGGAATTGTCTTTAGCATTTGCAGTGATGATTTCATTGAGCGTTGATGACGTTCCTGTCCTGTTGATTGCTGTTTCGAGAAAGTTGAAAATTGCATATGGCTTGCTAATCTTAATTTGAATGTTATTCTGAGAAAACACACAATTGAAGACGAAGAGAAAGCAAAAAACCGACATTAACTTATGCATACTAAAAAAAAATATGGCTTACAGGTCTCAAAGATAGAAAATGAGCTGCGGCATGGAGGTCGGACTTAAATTTTTTTTAGGGGAAAAATTAGAAATTAGTTTTTAAAATTGAGTTTTAAAACAAACCAAAGATCCCATCGGGTAATGACTGGATTTCTGGATATTAGTAAAAAAAATATGGGTCTCAAGCTGGGGTCTCAAAAAACCCGAGGCTTTAGCCGAACCGGGCGAAGCTAAAGGCGACGACGCGGGGCTTTGCCCGAACTGCGTCGCATCCCTAAAAAAAAAGAACCCCTCATGTTTCCATGAGGGGTTCCATAAAGAAAGGCGACGACATACTCTCCCACAAAACTGCAGTACCATCTGCGCAGGCGGGCTTAACTTCTCTGTTCGGGATGGGAAGAGGTGAGCCCCGCCGCAATAACCACCTTAAGTCGTTACGCGATCGGTGTTCCGATCACATTATATTATTAACACATTGGGACAAAAATTTACATGCAAAAAGTGTCCCGGGCCCGAAGGCCCGGAAGGCGTACATAAGCTTACGGGTTATTAGTACTACTCGGCTATGACATTACTGCCTTTACACCTGTAGCCTATCGACGTAGTCATCTCCTACGACCCTTAAAAGAAATCTCATCTTGTGGTGGGTTTCGCGCTTATATGCTTTCAGCGCTTATCCCTTCCCGACGTAGCTACTCTGCGGTGCCCCTGGCGGGACAACAGATACACCAGCGGTCGGTCCAATTCGGTCCTCTCGTACTAGAATCAGATCCACTCAAATTTCTAACGCCCGCAGTAGATAGAGACCGAACTGTCTCACGACGTTCTGAACCCAGCTCGCGTGCCACTTTAATGGGCGAACAGCCCAACCCTTGGGACCTTCTCCAGCCCCAGGATGTGACGAGCCGACATCGAGGTGCCAAACCCCCCCGTCGATATGAGCTCTTGGGGGAGATCAGCCTGTTATCCCCGGCGTACCTTTTATCCTTTGAGCGATGGCCCTTCCATGCGGAACCACCGGATCACTATGCTCTACTTTCGTACCTGATCGACCTGTATGTCTCTCAGTCAAGCTCCCTTATGCCATTGCACTCTACGCACGGTTACCAAGCGTGCTGAGGGAACCTTTAGAAGCCTCCGTTACTCTTTTGGAGGCGACCACCCCAGTCAAACTACCCACCAAGCACTGTCCCCCACATTATGGGGTTAGGCTTCAGATAAGCAAAGGGTGGTATTTCAACAATGACTAACCTACGCCTGGCGACGCAGGATCGAAGTCTCCCACCTATCCTACACATCACTTATCCAAAGTCAATACTAAGCTATAGTAAAGGTGCACAGGGTCTTTTCGTCCCACTGCGGGTAAACGGCATCTTCACCGTTACTACAATTTCACCGAGCTCATGGCTGAGACAGTGTCCAGATCGTTACACCATTCGTGCAGGTCGGAACTTACCCGACAAGGAATTTCGCTACCTTAGGACCGTTATAGTTACGGCCGCCGTTTACTGGGGCTTCAATTCAATGCTTCTCCGAAGATAACATCTCCTCTTAACCTTCCAGCACCGGGCAGGTGTCAGGCCCTATACTTCATCTTACGATTTTGCAGAGCCCTGTGTTTTTGATAAACAGTCGCCTGGACCTCTTCACTGCGGCCAGCATTGCTGCTGGCGACCCTTCTCCCGAAGTTACGGGTCTATTTTGCCTAATTCCTTAGCCATGAATCTCTCGAGCACCTTAGGATTCTCTCCTCGACTACCTGTGTCGGTTTACGGTACGGGTTGTATCAATCTGAAGTTTAGAGGTTTTTCTTGGAAGCCCTTAGGTACACTATCTCTTTGTCCGAAGACTCCGAGTACTATCGCATTTCCCCATCGTCTACGCATTTAACTATAAACGATATAGGTAGGTGCTTCAACGCACTATTCCGTCAGTGCGCGGTACTTTCATCACTCCGTCACCCCATCACAATCAATACAAGTACGGGAATATTAACCCGTTGGCCATCGACTGTCCCTTTCGGGTTCGCCTTAGGACCCGACTAACCCTCAGCTGATTAGCATAGCTGAGGAAACCTTAGTCTTTCGGTGTGCGGGTTTCTCGCCCGCATTATCGTTACTTATGCCTACATTTTCTTTTCCAGAAGGTCCAGCATGCCTCACGACACACCTTCAGCCCCGCTGGAATGCTCCCCTACCACTTACAGTAAACTGTAAATCCATAGCTTCGGTACTACACTTATGCCCGATTATTATCCATGCTCGTCCGCTCGACTAGTGAGCTGTTACGCACTCTTTAAATGAATGGCTGCTTCCAAGCCAACATCCTAGCTGTCTGGGCAGACAAACCTCGTTCTTTCAACTTAGTGTAGATTTTGGGACCTTAGCTGATGGTCTGGGTTCTTTCCCTCTCGGACTTGGACCTTAGCACCCAAGCCCTCACTGCTGGTAAACATTATATAGCATTCGGAGTTTGTCAGGAATTGGTAGGCGGTGAAGCCCCCGCATCCAATCAGTAGCTCTACCTCTATATAACTATATCCAGCGCTGCACCTAAATGCATTTCGGGGAGTACGAGCTATTTCCGAGTTTGATTGGCCTTTCACCCCTACCCACAGGTCATCCGAAGTCTTTTCAACGACAACCGGTTCGGACCTCCACTGTGTGTTACCACAGCTTCATCCTGCCCATGGGTAGATCACACGGTTTCGCGTCTAACACTACCGACTAAAGCGCCCTATTCAGACTCGCTTTCGCTACGGATCCACATCTTAAATGCTTATCCTTGCCGGCAACGTTAACTCGTAGGCTCATTATGCAAAAGGCACGCCGTCACCCAACTTGTGGGCTCCGACCGCTTGTAGGCGTATGGTTTCAGGATCTGTTTCACTCCGTTATTCACGGTTCTTTTCACCTTTCCCTCACGGTACTGGTTCACTATCGGTCTCTCAGGAGTATTTAGCCTTAGCGGATGGTCCCGCCAGATTCAGACAGGGTTTCACGTGCCCCGCCCTACTCAGGATACCACTATCCATTACATCCCTTACCCATACGGGGCTATCACCCTCTATGGCAGACCTTTCCAGGTCCTTCCGGTTCAGTTTGCATGAAATGCCGTGGTCCTACAACCCCAGTATTGCCGTAACAACACTGGTTTGGGCTAATCCGCGTTCGCTCGCCACTACTTACGGAATCACTTTTGTTTTCTTCTCCTCCGCCTACTTAGATGTTTCAGTTCAGCGGGTTTGCCCTCCTATCGGAGTAATACATCTTCAATGTATTGGGTTGCCCCATTCAGGTATCGCCGGATCAATTCGTGTGTGCCGATCCCCGGCGCTTTTCGCAGCTTATCACGCCTTTCTTCGCCTCTGAGAGCCTAGGCATCCCCCATACGCCCTTATTTTGCTTATTGTACTTTTGAGTTTACGGTTGACAGTTAACAGTTAACAGTTTGCACTGTAAACCGTAAGCTGTACACTGTAAACTTTGTGTTCTTTCTACTTTTTGTATTTTCTTATCCCAATATGTCAATGAACTTTTTCAATCCGATGGATTGATCGTGGAGAATATCGGAGTCGAACCGATGACCTCCTGCGTGCAAGGCAGGCGCTCTAGCCAGCTGAGCTAATCCCCCGTTTTTAGTGTACGGTCAACCTTTACAGTTAACAGTTGCTTGAACGGTTCACCAGTAAGTGTAACTCAACTTCTAAAATTTCCTTTACCCAAACAAAAAACAAAGTAGTAGTCCCGGGCAGACTCGAACTGCCGACCCCTACATTATCAGTGTAGTACTCTAACCAGCTGAGCTACGAGACTCTGTTTGTTTTTCTTGGATTGTTTTTTTGAACCAACAGCGAGAGTAATGAAAACCATCAGAGATCCTAATGGTAATATGCTAAAATGTCGCCTTTCTCTAGAAAGGAGGTGTTCCAGCCGCACCTTCCGGTACGGCTACCTTGTTACGACTTAGCCCTAGTTACCGGTTTTACCCTAGGCAGCTCCTTGCGGTCACCGACTTCAGGCACCCCCAGCTTCCATGGCTTGACGGGCGGTGTGTACAAGGCCCGGGAACGTATTCACCGGATCATGGCTGATATCCGATTACTAGCGATTCCAGCTTCACGGAGTCGAGTTGCAGACTCCGATCCGAACTGTGACCGGCTTTATAGATTCGCTCCCACTCGCGTGGTGGCTGCTCTCTGTACCGGCCATTGTAGCACGTGTGTAGCCCAAGGCGTAAGGGCCGTGATGATTTGACGTCATCCCCACCTTCCTCACAGTTTGCACTGGCAGTCTTGCTAGAGTTCCCGACTTGACTCGCTGGCAACTAACAACAGGGGTTGCGCTCGTTATAGGACTTAACCTGACACCTCACGGCACGAGCTGACGACAACCATGCAGCACCTTGTAAATTGTCCGAAGAAAAGTCTGTTTCCAAACCTGTCAATCTACATTTAAGCCTTGGTAAGGTTCCTCGCGTATCATCGAATTAAACCACATGCTCCACCGCTTGTGCGGGCCCCCGTCAATTCCTTTGAGTTTCAGGCTTGCGCCCGTACTCCCCAGGTGGGATACTTATCACTTTCGCTTAGCCACTGAAGTTGCCCCCAACAGCTAGTATCCATCGTTTACGGCGTGGACTACCAGGGTATCTAATCCTGTTCGCTACCCACGCTTTCGTCCATCAGCGTCAATCCACCGGTAGTAACCTGCCTTCGCAATCGGTATTCCATGTAATATCTAAGCATTTCACCGCTACACTACATATTCTAGTTACTTCCCGATAATTCAAGGCCTGCAGTATCAATGGCCGTTCCATCGTTAAGCGATGGGCTTTCACCACTGACTTACAGGCCCGCCTACGGACCCTTTAAACCCAATGATTCCGGATAACGCTTGGATCCTCCGTATTACCGCGGCTGCTGGCACGGAGTTAGCCGATCCTTATTCCTACGGTACCGTCAATCTGCCACACGTGGCAGGGTTTCTTCCCGTATAAAAGCAGTTTACACACCATAGATGCTTCATCCTGCACGCGGCATGGCTGGTTCAGGCTTGCGCCCATTGACCAATATTCCTCACTGCTGCCTCCCGTAGGAGTCTGGTCCGTGTCTCAGTACCAGTGTGGGGGATCTCCCTCTCAGGACCCCTACCCATCGTGGCCATGGTAAGCCGTTACCTTACCATCTAGCTAATGGGACGCATGCCCATCTTGAACCGTTGTGACTTTAATAATAAGATGATGCCATCTCAATATACCATGGGGTATTAATCCAAATTTCTCTGGGCTATCCCCCTGTTCAAGGTAGGTTGCATACGCGTTACGCACCCGTGCGCCGGTCTCAAGAATGCAAGCACTCTCTACCCCTCGACTTGCATGTGTTAAGCCTGCCGCTAGCGTTCATCCTGAGCCAGGATCAAACTCTTCATCGTATATTGTTTGCCAATCGCTTGGCGTATTTTTCAGACGAATTTCTAACGTATTTTTATTCTCTCGAAAATCTTCCGATTTCCCTTACTCTCTGCTTACTTCCGAATCACTCCGGAAGTGCTGTCAATCCAATATATCAATGAACGTGTCAATCTTTTCTTATACCGCTTGTGTCTCAAAGCGGGTGCAAAAGTACAACCCTTTTTTACTTTTCCAAGGGTTTTGGCAAAAAAAATTTGTTAATTTATCTTACCCCTTGAAAATCAGCGATTCTTATTTTTTGCAGCCTTTTTTTCTCAAAAGGCGGACAGCAAAGATATAATCTTTTGGCCACCCTGCAAAACTTTTTAAAACCGCCCCAGTATTTTTATGAACTTCCTTATTGCGGGTGCAAAAGTAAGCCCCTTTTTGGGTTTCGCAAACTTTTTGACGTCTTTTTTTGAGGATTTTTAATCCCATCAGCCTAACGCGCTGGGAACGGGAAGGTTGGGCCTGAAAAAAATTTCAACCCTGACAGCCCCGCCAACCCCGCACAGACCGCGTGAGGGACCGCAGCGGAAAGCCCGCAGCGAAGCGAGGACTTGAAGCGCAGTGCCCGACGGCTGAGCCTGCGGAGCCGGCACGCCAAAATTATTCTGTTGTAGAAGCGCTCATCTTGTCAGACCAATATGCTTTCAGCGTGGTCAGGTCAATCGCAAAAGCCGCATCCTGCCGCTGCAGCCTGCCGCTTTGGAATGCCCGCTCGAGAATGGTTTCAATCAGGTAATCTTCACCCACATCACCAGGTTTGTACTCTGTTTTCAGGTTAATATCGAATAGCCTCGCTGTGTTATTGGACCAGAATGCCTTCCAGCCGCTCTTGTATTCGCGAATCAGGTCATATGTGCTGCTGCCCGTTTGCCTGTAAATCAGCTTGACAAGGATCTGCCCGTCCTTACGCGACAGCTTCTTGAGTTGGGGCTTGAATTGGTTGTCTAAATAATCCTCGACAATTTTAAAGTACTTCTTTTTATCTTTCTTGGATTTCATTTTCGCCATACCGGCGTTGAGCGCCGTGAGATTGGTTGCTGTGTTCTTGGCATATGGATACACCTTATATACGCGACGCTGCAGGATGGCAAATTGCCTGCGGGCTTCGGCATCGAGCTTGCTCTTCCGGGTATCGATTACGACTTCATCCAGCGAAATCGTCGGCCCGGAAATCGTATCGGGCTGGTTCAGGTAATCGTCACGCTTATCCGGCTTTTCTTCTTGCGCTGCCGCGGCTGCCGTGATTAAAAAGACCGCAACCATAAACCTCCATGCTCTCATAAAAACAATTTTTAATTTCCAAAATTAGCATTATTAGCTATTAAACTCTAATATCAAATTTATATTTTAGCCGAAAATATATTTTATGAGCGCCGAAAGCATATTAAACGACCAGTCCCTTGAATTTCTTGAAAAATACCTGAATAACGCCTCTCCTACCGGCTATGAATCGGGCGGGCAGCAATTGTGGATGGACTACCTGAAACCGTACGTCGACACATTTATTACTGATACTTATGGCACCGCCGTGGGTGTTATCAATCCCGATGCAAAATATAAGGTAGTGATTGAAGGCCATGCCGATGAAATTTCGTGGTACGTCAATTACATTACGGACGACGGGCTGATTTATGTCATACGCAATGGCGGCTCAGACCACCAGATTGCGCCTTCCAAGCGCGTACACATCCACACTAAAAGCGGTATTGTAAAAGGCATTTTCGGATGGCCTGCTATACATACCCGCAACCGCGACAAGGAAGAGCACCCGAAAATTGACAACCTGTTTATCGATATTGGATGCGAAAACAAGGAGCAGGTTGAAAAAGCCGGGGTCCATGTGGGCTGTGTAATCACCTATCCCGATGAATTCATGGTTTTGAACGGCGATAGATTCGTTTGCCGTGCTATCGACAACCGCATGGGCGGATTCATGATTGCTGAAGTTGCGAGGCTGTTGCACGAAAATAAGAAGGCCCTGCCTTTTGGTTTGTATATCACCAATTCAGTGCAGGAAGAAGTTGGCCTGCGCGGAGCCGAAATGATTACAAATACCATCAGGCCGAATGTTGCCATCGTCACCGACGTGTGCCATGACACCACCACCCCGATGATTAACAAAAAGATTGAAGGCGAAACAAAAATCGGAAAAGGGCCGGTCATTACTTATGCGCCCGCCGTACAGAATAATCTTCGGGAGTTGATCATCAGCGCAGCCGAGGATAATAAGATCCCGTTCCAAAGACTGGCGTCGTCGCGGGTTACCGGTACTGATACCGACGCTTTTGCATACAGCAACGGCGGTGTGGCGTCTGCTTTAATATCGCTGCCTTTGCGTTACATGCACACCACGGTGGAAATGGTGCATCGTGAAGACGTTGAGAACGTAATCCGGCTCATTTATGAATCGCTGCTGAAAATTGAGGGAGAACCCACGTTCTCTTATTTCGGATAAGCTGTAAAAACGAAAAAGCACCATGATCAGCCCTGCAAAACTGATGGTGCTTTTTCTAACTAAACAAAATAATAAAACCTTACTTCTTGGTGTTGTTGAGGCTTTTGATATATTCCGCCGCTTGCGTAGCCTTGGAATTTTCGGCGTAATTCAGGGCGGTAAGCCCGCGTTCATCTTTTGATTTCAAGTTGGCGCCATTTTCTACAAGCAACCTGATGATTTCTACCTGATTGTAACGGGCTGCAAACATCAAAGGCGTCATGCCGTTAGAGGATTCATTGACACTCGCGCCGTATTCTATGAATTTTTTTACCACGTCCACATCGCCCTTACTGATGGCCAGGCAAAGCGGTGTGCCGTTGTACGCGGCGCTTTCGGTATTAGGGTTTGAAACAACACGGTTCTCTGCTGCAACTGCCGCAGTAGTGACTGACAATACAGCCATTGCTAAACAAATGATTGATTTTTTCATGATGATGATGAATTAAGGTGATTGATTGAATGATTGGATCGGAAACAGGACGGCCTTAGTTTGAAAACTGTTTCCTTATTTTTATCTGCCTTTTAGCAGCTTTCTTTTTTAAGACCGGCTTTTTGGAAGGCAAACTGGCTTCCGTAATTTTTAAGTCGGCAGCAATAATGTCATCGATTGTCCTATTATACTTTTTCAGAGTGCCCAATTCACTGGTAATCAGGCTTGGATCAGCCGATGTTGTTATCCTGTTATCGGTGTTAGACAAATTTGCGGCATGCGCTGCATTGAAAGTAGCGAAGAGTGCTACCACGAGGGTTGTGATTGATTTTTTCATGATGATTGATTGATGATTGTTGATTGCCTAATAGACGTAACGATGTTAATTTTGTTACAAAAAGATTTTTAAATTTTTAAATTTAACAATTGATGCTCCGTCATCGGTCTTAAATTACTGAAGATCAGTAATCTAAATTTTGTACATTGTAACATATATCCCGCAACGCGAAAAAATAAAAACTACTTTTTGTTATGCGTGCATACTATTTTTTATTATATTTGAACTCCAACCGACCATATGAAAGAAAAAACAATAGATTATATCCTCCGGGCCACATGGCAGGCAGTTGCCCGCACGTACAATGAAGAAGCGGCGAAATACGGTGCTACTATGGCTACCGGTTTTGCCTTATTAAGCATCGATCGCGAGAAAGGCACGCCGTCAACCGCACTCGGCCCTAAAATGGGTATGGAAGCCACGAGCCTCACGCGCACATTGAAGTCGATGGAAGACAAAGGCCTGATCGTCAGGAAAAAGAATCCGGAAGACGGCCGCGGTGTCTTGATTTACCTCACCGAATTCGGTAAAGAGAAACGTGAATTGTCCCGCAACAACGTGCTCAAATTCAATGAGGCGATCAAAAAGAACATTACCGATGAGCAATTGCGCCACTTTATGCAGGTTGCTGAAACCATTAATGAACTCATACTCGATAAAAATATTTTCAACCAAGAAACTCCCGAATGAAACGAATTATTAAAAAAGTCGCCGTTGTAGGGTCAGGGATCATGGGATCCGGAATTGCATGCCATTTTGCCAATATCGGCGTGGAAGTGCTGCTGCTCGACATTGTCCCCAACGAACTCACGGAAGCCCAAACAAAAAAAGGGCTGACACTCGAGCATAAGGCGGTCAGGAACCGCATCGTTAATGACCATCTGGCCAATGCCCTCAGATCAAAACCTTCACCGATTTACCATCCAAAATTTGCCAGCCGCATCACCACCGGCAACACCACCGATAATATGCCCGAGATCGCAGGTGCAGACTGGATAATCGAAGTGGTTGTAGAAAGGCTGGACATCAAGAAACTGGTTTTTGAGCAAATCGAAAAGCACCGAAAACCGGGTACGCTGGTCACCTCGAATACCTCCGGGATCCCGATCCGACTCATGAGCGAAGGCCGCAGCGAGGATTTCCAGAAACATTTTTGTGGGACGCATTTCTTCAATCCCGCGCGTTACCTGAAATTGTTTGAAATCATTCCTGGCCCGCAGACTTCCCCCGAAGTGCTTGACTTCCTGAATAATTACGGCGAGCAATTTCTCGGAAAAACATCGGTCGTTGCCAAAGATACTCCGGCATTCATAGGCAACCGCATCGGGATTTTCGGGATACAGAGTTTGTTCCATCTTGTCCAGGAAATGAATCTTACGATTGAAGAAGTGGACAAACTGACCGGACCCGTGATTGGCAGGCCGAAGTCGGCCACGTTCCGCACCGTGGATGTCGTCGGGCTTGACACGCTGGTGCATGTCGCTAACGGATTATACCAGGGCGTTCCTGAAGATGAAGCACATGCACTTTTCAAATTACCCGATTTCATCAGTAGGATGGTCGAAAACAAATGGTATGGCAGCAAAACCGGTCAGGGTTTTTACAAAAAAGTAGACAAGGAGATTCTCTCTTTGGATTTAAATACATTGGAATACCGCGCCGCAAAGAAGGCCAGCTTCGCGACACTTGAGCTGACCAAAACAATTGAAAAACCGATTGACCGTTTCAAAGTCCTGATAAAGGGCACCGACAAAGCCGGTGAATTTTATCGCAGGAATTTCGCAGGCATGTTTGCCTACGTGTCGAACCGCGTGCCGGAAATCACAGACGATCTCTATAAAATTGACGATGCCATGAAAGCCGGTTTCGGCTGGGAAAACGGTCCGTTTGAAATCTGGGATGCCATCGGTGTACAACAAGGGATTGAACTTATCCGGACTGCCGGGCTCAGCCGCGCTGCATGGGTTGATGAGATGCTTGCTGCGGGCAGCGAGACCTTTTATACCATCCGCGATGGTGCGACTTACTATTACGATCTGAAATCCAAATCGCAGGTTGAAAAGCCGGGGCAGGATGCGTTCATTATCCTCGACAACATCCGCGATGCCAAAAAAGTCTGGAGCAATTCGGGAGCGGTAATACAGGACCTCGGTGATGGCATCCTGAATCTGGAATTCCGCTCCAAGATGAATACGATCGGAGGCGATGTATTGCAGGCCATCAACAAGGCGATTGATCTCGCAGAAACCCAATACAGCGGCCTGGTCATCGGTAACCAGGGCGCCAATTTCTCCGTCGGTGCCAATATCGGAATGATTTTCATGATGGCTGTCGAGCAGGAATATGACGAACTGAACATGGCTATCAAGATGTTCCAGGACACAATGATGCGGGTACGCTATTCCGCTGCTCCGGTCGTGGTAGCCCCACATGGTATGACATTGGGCGGCGGGTGCGAAATGAGCATGCACGCCGACAAAGTGGTCGCTGCCGCAGAAACCTACATCGGTTTGGTTGAATTCGGCGTTGGTGTCATTCCCGGCGGCGGCGGATCAAAGGAAATGACATTAAGGGCCTCTGATTTGTTCCGAAAAAACGATGTGGAACTAAACGTACTCCAGGAGTATTTCCTGACGGTAGCCATGGCAAAGGTGTCTACGTCTGCGCATGAAGCGTTCGACCTGGGCGTGTTGCAGAAAGGGAAAGACATTGTGGTCGTCAACAAAGACCGGCAAATCCTCGAGGCAAAAAAACAGGCATTGCTTTTGGCCGAAGCCGGTTACAGCAAACCCATCCCGCGCAAAGACATCAAGGTCCTTGGTAAGCAGGCGCTCGGTATGTTCCTGGTTGGGACAGACCAGATGACGGCCGGACATTTCATTTCTGACCATGACAAGAAAATTGCCAACAAGCTGGCGTATGTGATGGCCGGCGGCGATTTGTCCGAACCGACGTTGGTCAGCGAACAATACCTGCTCGATCTGGAACGGGAAGCGTTTTTATCACTTTGTACAGAAAGGAAGACGCTGGAAAGGATTCAATTTATGCTCACCAAAGGCAAACCATTAAGAAATTAAGACATGAAAACAGCATACATAGTAAAAGCATACAGGACGGCGGTGGGTAAAGCACCTAAGGGCGTATTCCGGTTTAAAAGGCCCGACGAACTGGCAGCCGAAACCATCCAATATATGATGGACGGACTTCCTGAATTTGATAAAAAAAGGATTGATGATGTCATGGTCGGCAATGCGATGCCCGAGGCTGAGCAAGGACTCAATGTCGCACGCCTGATATCGCTGATGGGATTGAATATTGTCGACGTGCCCGGCGTGACGGTAAACCGTTACTGCGCATCAGGTCTTGAGACCATTGGGATGGCTACGGCCAAAATACAATCCGGCATGGCGGACTGCATCATCGCAGGCGGAGCGGAAAGCATGAGCTACATCCCGATGGGCGGTTATAAACCCACGCCGGATTATGCGCTGGCCAAAAATGGAAACGAAGACTACTACTGGGGCATGGGTCTCACTGCCGAAGCGGTCGCAAGACAGTTTAATGTATCTCGGGAAGACCAGGACCAATTTGCACTGGAATCGCATCAAAAGGCTTTGAAAGCACAGGCAGAAGGCAAATTTGACGCCCAAATCGTACCCATAACTATCGAACAGACGTTCCTCAACGAAAATGGCAAAAAAGAAACCAAATCCTACACTGTCACAAAAGACGAAGGTCCGCGTGCCGATACAAACATTGCCGCGCTCCACAACCTCAAACCTGTTTTTGCGGCTGACGGCAGCGTGACGGCCGGGAATTCATCACAAATGAGCGATGGCGCAGCTTTTGTACTGATCATGAGCGAGGCATTGGTAAAAGAACTGAACCTCACCCCCATCGCGCGCCTCGTGAATTTCGCCTCAGCCGGCGTCGAACCAAGGATAATGGGTATCGGTCCGGTAAAAGCGATTCCCAAGGCACTGAAACAAGCGGGAATGAAACAGGATGACATTGAGCTCATCGAACTCAACGAAGCCTTCGCGTCGCAATCGTTAGCCGTCATCCGCGAGCTGGGACTCAATCCCGATATCGTGAATGTCAACGGCGGCGCAATCGCATTGGGACATCCTCTGGGTTGTACCGGGGCAAAACTATCGGTACAGCTGTTTGATGAAATGAAACGCCGGGGCAACAAATACGGCATGGTGACCATGTGTGTAGGAACAGGACAGGGATGCGCCGGTATTTACGAACTATTATAACAATTCAAAAACATAACTCATGGCTGATACAACCGAAAAACACGTAACACGCGGCGGGCAATTCCTTGTGAAGGAAACCCTGTGCGAAGACATCTTCACTCCTGAAGATTTTTCTGAAGAGCAAAAAATGATGCGCGATTCCGTAAAGGAATTTGTCGATAAGGAAATCTGGCCCAACAAAGACCGTTTCGAGAAAAAAGACTACGCGTTTACCGAAGAGTGCATGAAAAAAGCCGGAGAAATGGGCTTCCTGAGCGTCGCGGTTCCAGAAGCTTACGGCGGCATGGGTATGGGATTTGTGGATACGGTCCTGGTCTGCGATTACATTTCAGGTGCTACAGGCTCGTTTTCCACCGCGTTCGGGGCGCATACCGGAATCGGCACGATGCCCATTACGCTATATGGCACCGAGGAACAAAAGCAAAAATACGTTCCGAAACTGGCGTCAGGCGAATGGTTTGGCGCGTACTGTTTAACGGAGCCCGGCGCAGGATCTGATGCCAATTCCGGGAAGACCAAAGCAGTCCTGTCAGCCGATGGCAAATATTATTCGATAACAGGGCAGAAAATGTGGATTTCAAACGCAGGGTTCTGCAGCCTTTTCATCGTTTTTGCCCGAATCGAGGACGATAAGAATATTACTGGCTTTATTGTCGAGAACGATCCTTCCAACGGTATTTCGATGAATGAGGAAGAACACAAACTGGGCATCCGCGCATCTTCAACCCGGCAGGTATTTTTCAACGACACCAAAGTACCCGTGGAAAACATGCTTTCGGAAAGAGGAAACGGCTTTAAGATTGCCATGAACGCACTGAATGTCGGGAGGATAAAACTCGCCGCTGCCTGCCTGGATGCACAACGTCGCGTAACGACCGGTGCCGTCCATTATGCCAATGAACGCGTGCAGTTTAACACCCCAATTGCCAGTTTCGGCGCGATACGCTATAAGCTTGCTGAAATGGCCACGAGCTGTTATGCCGGTGAAAGCGCCACCTACCGTGCTGCCAAAGACATCGAGAACCGCATCAGGGCACGCGAAGCCGCAGGTGCATCGCATCAGGAAGCCGAACTCAAGGGTGTTGAGGAATACGCGATCGAATGTTCCATCCTTAAGGTGGCCGTTTCTGAAGACATCCAGAATTGCGCTGACGAAGGAATCCAGATCCTCGGCGGGATGGGTTTCTCTGAAGACACCCCGATGGAAAGCGCCTGGCGTGACGCGCGTATTTCACGCATTTACGAAGGTACCAACGAAATCAACCGCATGCTTTCAGTGGGCATGCTGATCAAAAAGGCAATGAAAGGCCATGTCGATTTACTCGGGCCTGCGATGAAAGTACAGGAAGAACTGATGGGCATCCCGGATTTCAATACGCCCGACTATTCAGAATTGTTTTCGGAAGAGAAGGAAATGATTGCAAAGCTTAAGAAGGCCTTCCTGATGGTCGCCGGGGGCGCCGTCCAGAAATACGGACCCGACCTTGATGCGCACCAACAATTGCTGATGGCCGCCGCTGATATGCTGATTGAAATTTACATAGCGGAATCCGCGATCCTGCGCACGGAAAAAAATGCCAAAGCGTCCGGCGAGCACGCCCACGCCGAACAGATTGCCATGGCAAAACTATACCTTTACAAGGCAGTGGATGTTGTAACGCAAAAAGGAAAGGAAAGTATTATCTCATTTGCAGAAGGCGATGAACAGCGCATGATGCTGATGGGATTGCGGCGTTTTACCAAATACAACAACATGCCCAATATTGTCGGGTTGCGCGAGCAGATCGCATCCAGGCTGGTAAAAGAAAATCACTACTGTTTCTAATCCGCCCATCATAACGTAAAAGCCACAGTTTCAACTGTGGCTTTTTTTATTTATTCAATTGTATGATCCAGAAATATGCGACGAGGTGGATAAATCCCAAGTAGGCGATGTTATCGCAGTATCTCACCAGTTTCGGTGTGCTGCCCTGCGCCGACCAGCGTTGGTAAAACCTAGAAATCACCGTAGGGATGGCCGTTGCCACCATGATGTATAGGAACGCCTCGCGGATATTCAGGGAGATTGCGATCAGAAGTACCAAAAATAGAAAGTAGTAAAGGTATTCCCTCATTCCTGTCCATCCCGACGAGTTAGCCTCGGCAGCTGTTTTGAAACGCTGTATCAATTGGCTGCGCATGGACTCGTCTGCGGAATGCATCTCCCGTACCAGGGCAGCAATTTTATCAGGGTCGCCCGCGAGGTGCCCCAAAGCGAGGTTAAACCGCTCGGCACCAAAAGCAGAGGACAGCATCGTAGCCCACCGCCACCGCTTCACCCGGAACACAAAGTCGTCGGTGGTCTTTACTGCAATAAATCGCTGTCCGTTGATGTTAATCAAACGCGTCTCCAATACCTGATCCCACCTGACTTCCTGTTTTTTGGAGGTCCTGTCCCAGACGCCGCGCGGGGTAATTACCAGTTGCGGCCTGCGGTCAAAAATAATGAAAAGGGCCGCACCCATCGCGATGCCGAAGAAGCCGGCCGCTGCGAGACCGAAAAAATAGGTAATCTCGCCATAGGGCTTATGCCACACCATCCACAAACCGATTGATACGAACATGCCGGAAACACCGAGCAGCCGGATGCCGACCCATCGGGATTTATAAAATGTCAGTTGGTACATAAAACGATGTTTTGCCCGAAAATATAAAAATCCGCGGAACTTCCATATTTTTTTGCCGATTCAATTTTCATTCCTATTTTCGTCCAAAATAAATCAAAAATGAAATTATTAGGCATAGGCTCCCGGATTGACCATCCGGAATTCGGAAAAGGCGTTATTACGAATGTTTCTTCCAAGGATTACTGGGTAACGTTCATAGAAAACGGACTGGAAACAATCGCGCTCAATGACACATTTGAGGTCATCGAGGCATCAGAAAATGAAGTGGATACGATCAGTCTGTATGATGTGGAGCGTTCACTGCGCGACATCCTCAAAAAATGGTCCGGTATTGGCGAAAACGTAGCCATAGCCGACAAATGGAAAGGCGGCAAGATGGTGCTTGAACCCGGGCAGGGCGGACTCGCCGCAAAGGACATCCCGATTGATACTTTTTTCCACAAGATTATTATGGTACGCGACCGCCTTCGCGTGATGGAACAGAAAATCAATGCCAGCAATCTTGAGGAAATTGAAAAGATCGACTTGCAGCAGTACATTACGAAAATTTACGGCAGCCTGACGACTTTCAATGTGCTGTTTAAATCCAACAGCGACTATTTTGTTGGAGAAAAAACAAAATGACACCCCATGTAGCCGGTACATCGGTAAAGACCAATAAAAAAAAGGCTTCTAATTAAAGAAGCCTTTTTTCCCAAAAACAATTAAAACATGATCGTGATATAAAATTCACCCACGTTTGTGGGCGTTCCCCAATTTTATACTCGTTACTCAGGTTTCAAACTACAAAACAAAATGTATTTTTAAACCGGCCTTTTGCCCTGGATTACCCTCAGCAATACCGCAATAATTGCAATGACCAATAAGATGTGGATGATTCCGCTTGTCGCATATCCTCCGAAGAAACTGATAGCCCAAATGATGATCAGGATCACCGCGATGGTGTAAAGTAAATTTCCCATGATTTCTGTTGTTTAGTGTTATTAAAGTTTGGTTTAAAGCTTTCAGGAATTCCTTCCGGCTTACATTACAAAATTGGCAATAATAACGCAGCGGGCTGTTACAGGATATTTTTGAAAAGTTATAAAATATATCGGTCTCAAAAATGACCATGATCAACTCCCCGTAACCAACGGAAATTTCGCTTACGGGCATAAAAAAGACCCTTATTTTCATAAGGGTCTCTTTCCCAAAAACAATTAAAACATGATTTGTTAAAAAAAATCCAACTGTAAAGATTTACAATCGTTCCCCAATCTTAATTAACAGGTTCCAAGTTTCAAACTACAAAACAAAAATGTATTTTTGACATATCCAAGTATTTCGTCGGATATTTGTATCGTTTCATCTTGATTTTACAAAATTCAGACTTTAACGCGAGGTATTGTTACATTTAAAATATCGAATGTTACAATATTACTTACTGTCAATTTCAAAAATTTCCTTTTTTATCTCCACTGCGTAATCATTAGGAATGATTTTCTGGCCATGCGCCCGCGCGTACACCTTGGTAAACTCGGCCCCAAAATACAATATAATCGCCGAATAATACACCCAGACCAAGATGATGATAACCGAGCCCGCAGCGCCATACACCGTCGCGACAGTGGAATTCCCAAGATACGTGCTGATGGCCAGTTTCCCGATCATAAAGAATACCGAGGTGACGCCGGAGCCGATCAGCGTGTCCTTCCACGCAATGGTCCCGTCGGGCAACGTCCTGAAAATGATCGAAAACAGCGTTGTTGTGGTCACGAACAGGATCAGCGTGTTGATCCCATAAAAGAGGTATACGGTCACATTTGGGAAATAGAGCGCCAGCTTTGAGTTCAGGATGTCCATGACGGTGTTGACGAGCAGACTCACCATCAGCAGGAATCCCATGACCGCAATCATGGAGAACGACATCAGACGGTTTTTTACAAATTTCATCACGCCCTTGTTGGGTTTGGCCTTAAGCCCCCATATGAAATTGATCGAGCTCTGGATTTCGGCAAAAACACCCGACGCACCAATCACCAGCATCACAATCCCGAACACAGTGGCAAAAGTGGTGCTCCCTGAAAGCTGCGTGTTCTTAATCGTCTCCTGGATTTGCATGGCGGCCTCATTACCGACAAGGCCGTTGATCTGGCCAAAGAATTCACCCGTCACCGCTTCCTCTCCAAAGAAAAAACCGGTAATGGCCAGGATGATCATGATGAGCGGCGGCAAGGCAAACACTGTGTAGTAAGATAAGGAGGCGCTGAGTTTAATCGCGTTGTCCTCATTGAACTCATTAAAGGTGTCCTTTAGTAGCTGCCAGCCGCTTTTTACCATTTCCCTTCGTTTCATGTTTTCGAGTTTATTGTTAATGATTTTCTTTCAAAAAAGAATATGCCTTACAAAATTAGCAACCTTGGCTATTGGAATTTCAAAAGACTGTTACAACATTTCCATTTGCCGATTTTGACACTGTGTTTTTTGCTACCTTTGAAAGAAAACAACCACAATTATGAAAAAAATACTTATCTCAGCTGCTGCAGTAATTGCCATAGTGATCAGCTGCAAATCAAAAACTGAAAGCGTATCTGACAACGCACAGCCAAGGTCGAAAACCGTGCGTCTAAAACTCGACCTGATGCCGAAAAGCGACAGTAAGGTTTCCGGGACAGCGACATTCGTGCAACGCGACGGGAAAGTCACTTTTACCGCCAATATATCCGGACTGAAGCCGGGTGTTCACGCGATACACATCCATGAGAAAGCCGATTGTTCGGCTGCCGATGGGTCAAGTGCCGGCGGCCACTGGAACCCTACGTTCGAAAGCCACGGCAAATGGGGCACCGGCGCTTACCATAAAGGCGATATAGGCAATTTCCCTGCGGATGAATTCGGGAACGGCACCATCACCATGACGACAGATGAATGGTGCATCGGATGCGGCGATCCCAAAAAAGACATTCTGGGCAAAGGGCTTATCGTGCACCAGGACCCGGACGACTTTACGTCACAGCCTGCCGGAAATGCGGGTAAAAGGGTGGCCTGCAGCGCAATTATCAAATAATATCCCCTATCCTTTTTTGGAAAAAGGTGGACAATACCGAAAGCTACTTCAATTGTTTTTCGATCAGGTCAAATAACAGCGAAGGCTCGAACGGTTTTACAATAACATCATTTATCCCGGCAGTGACCGCTTCGGCGGTCACTTCTTTTTTGTCAAAAGCAGTGAGCGCAATTACGGGCGTGGTCATTCCCATCGCGCGCATTTTTTTCGTGGTCTCATAGCCGTTCATGCCGGGCATATTGATATCCATGAGGATGATGTCAAACGGCTCAGACGTTGCCAAAGCAATCGCGTCGTCGCCACTATCGGCCATGCTGCAGCGGTGTCCGTTCCGCTCGATGATTTTCTTGGTGACCATCTGGTTGATCTTGTTGTCTTCTACGACAAGGATATTTAGTTTCATGTGGTGTTGCTGCACTTCGGGTGTTATGGTTTCAATCAATTTCTCATCAGCCTGATTAAACGCAATGGTGAATGCGAAACGCGTGCCCTTATCTTCGGCACTTTCCAGAGTGATGCTGCTGCCGAACAGGTCGATCAACCGCTTTACAATCGCGAGTCCAAGGCCGGTACCCTGATAATCGCCTTCTTTCCTGCCAATCTGCACAAACTTTTCGAATATCTTTTCCTGGTCCCCCTTGGCGATGCCGATTCCATCGTCTTCAACAGTAAAATCGATCAGGTATTTGCCGTCGACAAATGCATTGAGCCGGGCGGTGATCTTTACATGACCATTGTGGGTGAATTTCAGCGCATTGCTGGCCAGATTGACCAATATCTGCGACAACCTGAGCTCGTCGCCCTTAATGCGTTCCGGGATGTTCGGGTCGATCACGGTGCTGAAGGTGTTCCCGTTATTGTCGGCCAGGAATTGCAGCGAATTGCGGATGGTGAGTATCTCCTCCTGCAGACTGAAATCGATTTCTTCCAACACCGTCCGTTTGTCCTCCATCTTATTCATCTGGAGGATATCGTTAACGAGATCGAGCAGGTAGTTTGCAGAAAACTTAAGCGAATTCAGCTGCTCGTTATTCACCAGCTCCTTGTGTTCGTCCAAAATCATGTCGGTGATGCCGATTACGCCGTAAAGCGGGGTGCGCAGCTCATGGCTGACCGTAGAGATAAACTGGGTCTTCAGCTGCGAATTTTGCTCGGCAATTTCCTTTGCGGCGCGCAACTCCTCATTCGCCTTGGTTAACTCGGCATTGATTTTCTTTCGGAAGATGTTGTTCTTATACAGCATGTACACCATCGTCAGCAAAAACAGCAGCAGGATGCCGAACAGCACGCTGATGATACGCGAATCGCGGATTTTTTTCTGCTGTGCTTCATTGGCGTTTTCAATTTTCACGAGTTGCGCCTTGTACTCGTCCAACTCAATCTGCATCGCAGTGTCGTCGAGGTCTCCGGGGCGGTTTTCGAGGTAAATGCTGTCGTTGATTTTCTTATAAATCTTCCTGAGGGAATCGGCCTGCCTGAAATTCCTGTATTTTTCGAGATGGGCAATGTAGTTGTCATAGGTATTGGCCATGAACGACATCATGTTGTTGCGCTGCCCGATTTCAAGCGCTTTGCGGTAATACCCTTCGGCAATGGCGGGATTTTTGGTTTCGTGGGTATTGTAAAGTCCGAGCAGCCCGTAGTAAGACAACTTTGATTCGGGCTGGCCTTTGCGCTCGATAAAACCTTTCACCTCGTTCAGGTAGACGATGCCTTCGCTGAAATGGCCTAGGTAAAAACAGGCCGCCGTAATGTTCATTTTGGCGTACGCAATCTGGGAACTGTCGTTCGATTTTGTCGCGTAGTACAACGACTTCTTATAATACTCAATCCCTTTCCTGACATCAATCTTACTGTAGTAATAAACACTGCCGATATTGCTGTTGATGAAATCCTTTAACACATCATTGTCGATATTCTCGGCATAATGAAGCGCTTTTTTGTAAAACTCTATGGCGCGCTTCGATTCTGAAAATTCGTCATACACCACGCCAATTGCGTTGTAGGAATGCGCGATAAGATAATCGTCATCAAGCCTGAACGCGCGGACGAGGGCTTTTGAGGACAGGCTCAGTGACTTTTCATATTCACCCCGGTCAAACGCCTTAGCGGCGTCGTTGATGATTTTCTCAACGGCTTTTTTCTCAGCAGCTTCAGATTGTGCGTAAAAAACCTGCACAAAAAGCAGTAATATGATCGAGGCTATTTTCTTCACGTCGGATTTAAAGCAAGCAAAAATAAATACAAATCCCGACCATACGCCGGGATCTGTCCAAATCATTTTATTAGTTCCTGATGAGTTTCCTGTACTTGATCCGCTTCGGGGTCAGGTCGCCGCCCAGACGTTTTTTCTTGTTCTCTTCGTATTCGGAAAAACCGCCTTCAAAGTAATACACTTCTGAATTGCCCTCAAACGCGAGGATGTGCGTACAGATCCTGTCCAGGAACCAACGGTCGTGGGAAATGACCACCGCACAGCCGGCAAAGTTTTCCAGACCTTCTTCCAGAGCCCTTAACGTGTTAATATCTAAGTCGTTCGTAGGCTCATCCAAAAGCAATACATTACCTTCCTCCTTGAGCGTCATGGCCAGGTGGAGCCTGTTTCTTTCCCCTCCGGACAGCATCGATACTTTCTTGTTCTGGTCGCTGCCGCTGAAGTTGAAACGGCTCAGGTATGCCCTCGAATTGACCTGCCTGCCCCCCATCATGATCAGTTCCTGGCCGTCGGCAAAGTTTTCCCAGATGGTCTTATTCGGATCGATATTGGAATGCGATTGGTCTACGTAGGCAATCTTTACGGTGTCCCCGATCCCGAAAGACCCTGCATCCGGAGTCTCCTCGCCCATAATCATCCGGAATATCGTGGACTTACCCGCGCCGTTTGGCCCGATAATGCCGACGATACCGGCCTGCGGCAAGGTAAAATTCAGGTTGTCGTAAAGCAATTTCTCGCCGAAAGCTTTCGCCACGCCATGCGCATCGATGACGTTCGTTCCGAGGCGTGGCCCGTTCGGGATGTAAATTTCGAGCTTTTCGTCAAGCTGTTTCTGGTCTTCGTTGAGCAATTTATCGTAGTTCTGCAGACGCGCTTTCTGCTTGGTCTGACGGCCTTTTGCGCCCTGTCTTACCCAGTCCAGCTCGCGCTCGAGGGTTTTCCTCCTTTTTGATGCCACTTTTTCCTCCTGGGCCATACGGGCTGATTTCTGGTCGAGCCAAGACGAGTAATTCCCTTTCCACGGAATACCCTCTCCCCTGTCCAGTTCCAAAATCCAGCCGGCCACGTTGTCAAGGAAATAACGGTCGTGCGTCACGGCAATCACAGTCCCCGCATACTGCGCGAGGTGCTGCTCAAGCCAGAGCACGCTCTCGGCATCAAGGTGGTTCGTAGGCTCATCGAGCAGCAATACGTCAGGCTGTTGCAGCAACAGGCGGCACAGCGCCACACGACGGCGCTCCCCGCCGGAAAGATTTTTGATCAGCATATCGCCATCAGGCGTACGCAGCGCATCCATGGCGATTTCGAGCTTGGTGTCTAGTTCCCAGGCACCTGAAGCGTCAATCTTGTCCTGCAGATCGGCCTGGCGGTCCATCAGTTGCTGCATCTTATCCGCATCCTCATAGACCTCGGGAAGGCCAAACATGTCATTGATCTTATTAAACTCATCGAGAATGGCCACGGTTTCGGCGACGCCTTCCCGAACCACATCAATTACGGTCTTGGTTTCATCGAGCTGGGGCTCCTGCTCAAGGTACCCCACGGTATATCCCGGTGCAAAGACCACGTCGCCCTGGTAATTCTTGTCGACACCGGCAATGATGCGGAGCAATGAGGATTTTCCGGAACCGTTTAGACCAAGGATCCCGATTTTGGCACCATAGAAAAAGCTCAGGTAAATGTTTTTTAAAACCTGCTTATCACTGCTTTGATAAGTCTTGCTGACGCGCTGCATTGAAAATATGACCTTCTTATCGTCTGACATTTGATTTATTTTAAAATTAGAACTGTTTTTTTAGCATTTGTGTTGGCCGGGAATGCCGGACGTTTTGGCGGCTACAGCCTGCCTTTTAACGAACTGAACACCCAGGCATTGGCAAGAAACCCCACGCCTACGGCGCCGAATCCCCAGCCTGCGGTATCATCATACCTGAAGGCACCTAAAGCAATCAGTAACAAACCCATCAGGATCATGATTAAGGTCGCCCAGCCCAGGATCGTGTTTTTATTCATTCCCATATTTATTTTTTAGAGCGTTCAAATATCGGGAAAATTATTGTGTTATCGTAATAGTTTTGAATCCCGGGACATACTTACCACTTTCTTCGGGTTTTGGTATGGTTTGCTTCGGGTTTCCTTCGGGAAAAGCAGTGTTTTGTTCGGGCGCTCCCGAACAACTCCCGAACAAAAACAGCAGCAAACCATACCAAAACAGCAATGAAACGGACTTCTGCAAATATAAAAAAATCCCCTTTTTAAGGGGATTTCCATGAGGTATGGTGTGACTGGCTATTGCGGTTTTCCACCGCGGTCAGTCATTGTTTTCAATCTGCTTGTACGCGTCAATCACCTTCTTGACAAGCCTGTGGCGCACAATGTCCTTGTCGTCAAGGTAGATGATGCCGATTCCTTCGATATCTTTCAATACCAGTAATGCCTCCTTGAGCCCTGATATGGTACGCCGCGGCAAATCGACCTGCCCGGGGTCGCCGGTGATCATAAACTTGGCGTTTTTTCCCATACGGGTCAGGAACATCTTCATCTGCGAATGCGTGGTATTCTGTGCCTCGTCGAGGATTACGAAGGCGTTATCGAGCGTACGCCCGCGCATGAATGCCAATGGCGCAATCTGAATGATGCCTTTCAGGATGTAGTCTTCGAGCGACTGCGGCGGAATCATGTCACGCAGGGCATCGTACAATGGCTGCATATACGGATCAAGCTTTTCTTTCATGTCACCGGGCAGGAAACCAAGGTTTTCCCCTGCTTCGACCGCAGGACGCGTCAGGATGATGCGTTTCACCTGCTTCTCCTTGAGGGCTTTTACGGCCATCGCCACGCCGGTATAGGTTTTCCCGGTACCCGCAGGACCGACTGCAAAAACCATGTCGTTCTTGTTGATGTTGTCTACAAGCAATTGCTGGTTCGGCGTCATCGCCTTGATGATTTTCCCGCCTACGCCGTGTACCAGGATCTTGTCGCTGTCCGGCATGCGCTGCTCTTCCTGTGTATTGCTCTGGATCACACGATCTATTACATTGTCGTCGATGCGGTTGTAGCGGCTGAAATGCTGCATCAGCCGGTTAAAACGGTTCTCAAATTCATCCAACACTTCCTTTTCTCCAAAAGCCTTTATGGTGGTACCGCGGGCGACGATTTTCAATTTCGGGTAGTATTTCTTGATGGTCTCCAGGTGGGCATCCTGGGCACCCCAAAAATCTTTAGGGGCGATGTCTACTAATTCAATGATTCTTTCGTTCAAAAGCAATATTTTTTATGTTGTTAATTTACGTTCAGGCAAAATCCGATGCCATTTCGGTTGCCGATAACAATGACACCGTTAAAAAGGCTTGCTGTGGATTTGTTGTTGTAGCCGGCTACGGCGCTTCGCATCCTTTTTTTGTATCCGATCCTTATCGGTAAAGCGACGATTGTCGCGGCGACGCCCGCATAAAACAGCGTCGTGGGAAAATCAATATCGGAAGTCAGTCCACGGATCGTTTCCTCCGCCATCAGTCCGATTCCGGTGAAAAGAAAAAAATCGCCCAGGATTTTCTTGTTCCTTCCCGAATTATAAAGATCCACGGCTTCTGAATTCGAAGCCATGATTTCCCGAATTTGATCCGGGCTGAGTTTCTGGTTTTCACTGTTAAGGATAGTGGCTCCCGATTTATAAACAAGATCCTGGCAATAGGCCTGCACGCTCAAAACCATAATGAAAACACAAATAACCCTTTTTATCATACCGGGAGACGAATATCAATTAAAAAATGTCTGTAAATAAAGTACAAAATGCTGTAGCTTTGCATTCAAATTTAAGCATAATTTAAAGCCTTTTTCTTTTTAGTTATAAACAATTTTATGTCAATAATTACCCTCACAACCGACTACGGACTCAAGGATCACTTCGTGGGTTCCTTGAAGGGTAAGATCCTGAAAGAGTTTGCCGAGGCGCAAATCATTGACATATCGCACGATATCGATCCGTTCAATACCGCGCAGGCGAGTTACATCGTCGGGGCAGCGTATAATAGTTTTCCGAAAGGGACCGTGCACCTGATCGGAATCGATGCCGAATACAACAAGGAGAACCGCCACATCGCGATGGAATGGGACGGCCATTATTTCGTTTGCGCCGACAACGGCATCCTGGGCATGCTGACGCAAAAAATCGTTCCGCAGAAAATGGCGGAAATCAACATACACGACCGCCTTCCGGCCGACGCGACCGACCTTGACGTGTTTGTTACCGTAGCCTGCCATATCGCGCGAGGCGGACAGCTGAATGTTATCGGGAAGGACATACAATCGATGAAGCAGGTCACGGAGCTCAAGCCTGTAGCCCTCGCCGATTCCATCAGGGGGTATGTGATTTACATCGACCATTTCGGGAATGTGGTGACCAACATCTCACGGCAGCTTTTCGTCGAGACCGCAAAAGGCCGGCCTTACGAAATTGTCCTGAACGACAAGCGCGGGCGCAACCACATCAGGACCATCTGGCCGAAGTATTCCGACATTGCCGTGTCTGATAAATTCCCGATCAAGGACTATGAAGGCCAAAGGCTCGCAATTTTCAATGAGGCGGGATTCCTTGAAATAGCCATTTTTCGCAGCAACCCTAACACTGTCGGCAGCGCTGAGACCTTACTGGGATTGGGCTACCGGGATATGATAACCATAAATTTTGATGTACAGCCATGATCGTACGTATTGTAAAAATGTCTTTCCACGAGGAAAATATACCTGCCTTCCGTGAGAATTTTGAACTGATGAAGGAAAAAATACGGAATGCGCCCGGAAACCGTTTCCTGGAACTGTACCAGGACCGGCACAACCCCTGTATCTTTTTTACTTACAGCTACTGGGAATCCGACGACGACCTCGAGAATTACCGGCAGTCGGAATTGTTTTATGACGTCTGGGCATTTACCAAAAAATTGTTTAATGCACGGCCCGAAGCGTGGAGCGTGGATAAATTAGTAAGTTTGCAGTAGGAAGCGACTTCGCATCACCCTATTGAATTGAATAAAACCGGAATGTAATTAACAAACACCATAAGGCCGATGTTCAGGGTGTCAGGGTGCGCAGGCACAAGGGCACGTCACAGCACGGCACTCTACAAAAATGAAAGCGATACTCCTCAAAGAAATAAAATCCTTCTTCGGTTCGCCGATGGGTTATCTCGTGATTGCCATTTTCCTGCTGCTCAACGGATTGTTCCTTTGGGTTTTTGAAGGTGATTTCAACATCCTCAATGCGGGCTTTGCTGACCTGGCTCCGTTTTTCACGCTCGCGCCCTGGATCCTCATTTTCCTGATTCCTGCTGTTACGATGCGCAGCTTTTCGGAAGAGAAAAAACAGGGCACACTCGAATTGCTGTTGACCAAACCGCTTAGCATCGCACAGATCGTAAACGGCAAATTCCTTGCAGCGGTACTGCTGATCGTGCTCGCGATCCTCCCTACCCTGCTGTATGTGTACGTCATCGGCGACCTCAGTATGGACACCAGCCACATCGATATGGGCAGCACGATAGGATCCTATTTCGGTTTGCTGTTCCTGATTTCGGGGTATACCGCCATTGGCATCTTTGCGTCGACATTTTCCGACAACCAAATCGTGGCCTTCATCGTTTCGGTCTTCCTGTGTTTCCTGTTTTACTTCGGTTTTGACGGTGTGGCAGGTTATGCAGGAGCTTTTGCATCCTATGTTTCCGCAATCGGGATGCAGGACCATTTCATAAGCATGGGCCGTGGGGTGCTGGACACGCGCGACCTGGTGTATTTCACCAGCATCGCCGTATTGTTTTTATCGCTGACCGTTTTCAAACTTAAATCCTCCAAAGCCTGATGAAAAGCCATACAAAAACCGGCCTTAAAAAACTGACTTTCATCCTCGCCGCATTAATTCTGGTCAATCTCATCGGATTGTTCTGGTTTAAACGCTTCGACCTCACTGCCGACAAACGGTATACCCTGTCAGAGGCTACGCGTCGTGTAGTAAAGGAAATCAAGGATCCCGTGTATATTGACGTGTTCCTTGCGGGTGAGTTTCCAGCTGAATTCAAGAGGCTGCAGACCGAAACCAGGCAGATGCTCGAGGAATTCAATGCCTACAATTCGAACATCGTTTTTAAATTCAATGACCCGATGGCCGACGAAGCCAATGCCGACGCGTATAAGCAGGAACTCATCGGACTCGGATTTGTCCCCGTAAACATCAACCAGACCGTCAAGGGCAAAAAGACGCAGACGCAGGTATTCCCGTGGGCCATCGCCAATGTCGGGAAGAAATCGGTGCGCGTACCGCTGCTGGTTAACAATTTCGGAAACAGCTCAGACCAAAACATCAGCAAATCAGTACAGCTGCTCGAATATGCGTTTACCGACGCGCTGACCAAACTGACCACCACCAATAAAAAGAAAATCGCTGTGCTTAAAGGGAACGGCGAAATCGGTGACAAATACATGTCCGATTTCCTGATGGCGGCCAAAGAATATTACACGATTGCTGAGTTCAATCTGGATTCACTGCAGAATGACCCGGTAAGAGTATTGTCAAACCTCAACCATTTTGACGCGGCCCTGATTGCCAAACCCACACAGCCGTTTAACAATAACGAGAAATACATCCTGGACCAGTTCATTGAAAAAGGCGGCAAAACGATGTGGCTCATCGACAAGGTAGCCATCGACCTCGACAGTTTGCAGAACGAACAGCAGGCGTCACTGGCATTCCCTATGGACCTGAACCTCGACGACATGTTCTTTAAATACGGCGTGCGCATCAACGGCAGGCTGATCCAGGATCTGTTGTCAACGCCGGTCACGGTGCAATCCCAAAACGGCGAAATGCCCGTCGACTGGTTGTACTCCCCGATCATCAAATCGGAAGAAAACCACGCCATCAATAAAAATGTCAACCTGGTGAAGCTCGAATTTGCCAACCAGATGGATACGCTGAAAAATGGCATAAAGAAGACGGTATTGCTTAAAAGCTCGGCACAATCCAAAGCAGTCGGCGTACCCATCCGCGTGGGCTTAACGGATTTTACCGACGGCGTCGACGAAAATGCGTTCAAGGAAGGCGGGCAGATCATCGGTACGCTGCTTGAAGGCAGGTTCACCTCAGCATTTAAGAACCGCGTGAAACCGTTTCAGGCGCAAAAACCCATCGACGACGGCATTCCAAATAAGATGATTGTCATTGCCGATGGTGACATCATCAACTACAAATACGTCAACAAGAAGCCACTGGTCAACGATATTGACACGTGGACGCAGCAGAGTTACGGCAACCGCGACTTCCTCATCAATGCGCTGAACTACCTGCTCGATGACAATGGCCTGGTGGGCATCCGCAATAAGAACATCGAACTGCAGTTGCTCGATGATAAAAAAGTCGAAGAGCAATACACCAAAACACAGCTTTTGACTGTAGGCGCGCCTTTGCTGTTGCTGCTGGTCTTCGGCCTGATCTATAGCTTCTTAAGAAAGCGCAGGTACGCGGGATAATCGGGAATCCGTCTATGCAGGAATTCAGGTTTGTGCGTGGCCGACATGTGGATGCGGAGCGCGTAAACTTTACTGAATGTTAATAAAAATCTTTTCAAAATCTATTACTTTAAAATATATTTGTGGAATGTAAAAATTATACAGATTTTTACGTCCTTTAAAAAAAATTACACCGAATGAAATTCATCGTATCGAGTTCTTACTTATTAAAACAACTGCAGGTTTTAGGAAGTGTCATCAACAGCAGCAACACGCTGCCCATCCTGGACAATTTCCTTTTCGAATTAGACAACAAGACGCTTACCGTTTCCGCCTCAGATCTTGAGACGACGATGTCGGCGACGCTTGAAATCGATTCAGACAGCACCGGAAGCGTAGCGGTACCTGCAAAACTGTTGCTCGAAATACTCAAGACTTTCCCGGAACAGCCCCTGACTTTTACCGTTGAGGAAAACAATACAATCGAGATCAGCTCCAATTCCGGAAAATATGCCCTGGCCTATGCCCCGGGTGAGGAATTCCCGAAATCCGTAAATCTTGAAGATCCTTCAGTGACCTTAGTCCCCGCCGACGTACTGGCGACTGCCGTGAGCAAGACGATATTTGCTGCCGGAAACGATGACCTGCGTCCCGTGATGTCGGGCGTGTTTTTCCAGTTTTCCCCTGAAGGGCTGACTTTCGTTGCCACAGATGCGCACAAGCTTGTGAAGTATGCCCGTACCGATGTGAAGGCGTCACAGGTTGCCGACTTTATTATGCCAAAAAAGCCGCTGAACATCCTGAAAAGCATTTTGGGCGCTTCGGATGCTGAAGTAAAGATTGAGTACAACGACTCCAATGCAACGTTCTCGTTTGATAATTATGTATTAATGTGCCGACTCATAGACGGCAAATATCCGAATTATGAGGCGGTTATCCCGAAAGAAAACCCAAACAAACTCATGATTGACCGCTCGCAATTCCTGAATTCCGTGCGCCGTGTGGCCATCTTTTCAAATAAGACCACGCACCAGATCAGGCTTAAAATTGCGGGAGCTGAACTGAATATCTCTGCTGAGGACATCGATTACTCTAACAAGGCTGAAGAAAGGCTGACCTGCGATTACCAGGGCGATGACATGCAGATCGGCTTTAACTCACGTTTCCTGACTGAAATGCTTACCAACCTGCACTCGGACATGATCATGCTAGAAATGTCACTGCCGAACCGCGCAGGGATCCTGACACCGGTAGATGGACTCGAAGAGGGAGAAACCGTGACCATGCTTGTTATGCCGGTGATGCTCAACAATTAAGAGTACACTATTACACCATAGATTTATTACCAACCCAACCAATTTTTATACGAGAAAAACCGCAATTATCCATTGCGGTTTTTTTTATGTCCTGACAGCCTATGAGGTTTCACGCACTGACGGCCCTTACGCAATCCGGATCACTTTTTTGTTTACGAATTCTTCAATCCCTAACTGGGACAGTTCCCTGCCATAGCCCGAGCGCTTGGTGCCGCCAAAGGGAAGGTCAGGTCGGGATGCCACGTTCTGGTTGATAAAAACCATGCCGGTGTCGATGCGGCTTGCCACCGCAATGGCCTTGTCAGTATCCCGACTGAAAACCGAACCGCCCAATCCAAAACCGGTATCATTGGCCAGGGCCACGGCGGCTTCGATATCCCTGACTTTATAGAACGAGGCGACCGGGCCGAACAACTCTTCCCGGTAAGCCACCGACCCTTTCGGAATATCGGTTAGTATCGTAAAATCATAGAAAGCCCCTTCCCTGTCGATGCGCTTTCCACCCGTCACGATCTTCGCACCTGCCTTTACCGTGTCATCAACCTGTTCTGCCAATCGTGCGGCGGCCTCCTCACTGACCATCGGACCGATTTTCGTATCCGGGTCTAAGGGATCACCCACTTTCAGTCCGATTATTTTTGCCTTAAACTTGTCGAGAAATTCGTCGGCTACCGCCTCTAACGCGATGATCCGTTTGGACGAGGTGCAGGATTGTCCCATATTGTTAAATCGGCCCAGTACGGCTTTTTCAACGGCCAGATCGATATCGGCATCGTCGAGGATAATGAACGCATCGCTGCCGCCAAGTTCGAGCACCGATTTCTTGAGGTTCTTCCCTGCCGCTTCGGCGAGGCTGGCGCCTGCTTTCTCGCTGCCCGTCAGCGACAGTCCCGTAACACGTTCGTCGGCGGCGAGCGCGGCTATCTTATCACCGGGCAGGAACAGGTTCGTGTAGACGCCTTCGGGTGCACCCGCTTCCTTAAAAATCGTCTCCATCATGGCGGCACATTGCGGCACGTTAGACGCGTGCTTAATCATCACCACGTTACCTGCGACAATATTTGGGGCTGTAATCCTGCCCACCTGGTTAAACGGGAAGTTCCATGGTTCCACGCCCAGGATGATGCCTGTAGGCGTATATCGTATGAACGCACTGCCGTCTGACACCTCCAGCGGCTTGTCCTCGAGGAACGCTGCAGCGTGATCCGCATAGTATTGATAGACCGAAGCACACATCTCAATCTCGCTTTCACTTTGTGCGATGAGCTTGCCCATTTCAAGTGTGATGAGCTTTGCCAGTTCGTTTTTACGCTGCAGCATAATATCTGACACCTTGTGCAGGAGTTCGGCGCGTACCGAAACGGGTTCGTTGCGCCACGACAGGTATGCCCGGTGGGCCTGCGCCAATTTGTGTTCGAGTTCACTTTCGGTCAAAGCGTCAAATGATTGTATGAGCTTGTTGTTGTACGGATTGATGGTCTGTATGGGCATAGATGGTGTTAATTTGATTTTTGTACGGGTAAAATGGGATGATTTAAAAACGCTGTTTATCCTTCGTGTAATGCGAGCAAAGGCACCTTGAGGTGAAATGCGAGTTTCTTGGTCAGGCTCGTATGGAACAGGCCTTCCCAAAATCCGTGTTTGTGGTTCAGTAACGCAAACAACTGGATTTTATGCACTTCGGTAAAGTCGATGATCGATTCTTCCACCGAAGCGCTCTCAATGGTATGGAAGTTGATGTTGCTTTGGGCGAACGCCTGCTTCCAGTCCGCTATTTGTGCAGCGTCCGATGGCTCTCCTGGCAACTGCACGTGCAGGCATTCAATCACGGCGCCGAGGGTTTGTGCAATCGGGATGAGTTTGGCCAGGGCCGTTTTATCGTCGGGGTTGTATGCAGTGGCAAAGCCGATTTTCCTGATGGGTTCGTATTTTGATTCTTCGGGGACACCGATCACAAAGGCATTGGTACCCGTCATGACATCGGCGGTGGTGGTGCCAAAGAAAAAGGCATTGAAACCGGAGGCACCCTGGGTGCCCATGATCACATAACCGATAGGCTCATCCCTGACTATTGATGCAATATTGTCTACGAGGTCCCCTTCGCGCAGAACATTGCTGATCGGTATGTGCTCCATGCCATTTGCCGAGGCGAGCTGCCGCAGGACGGGAATCTGGCTTTTGTAATTCTCGAAGCTGGACAGCTCAAGGCTTTCATACACCTCAGCCTGGTACAACGGCACCTCTATGTAGTTGCTGTCGAGGATCGGAAACTCATACACATGCAGTGTTATGATTTCCATCCTGAAGGTGTCGGCGAGGTGCAACGCGTAAATAAAGGCGTTGTTGGCGCTCTCTGAAAAATCGGTAGGGAAAAGGATCTTTTTCATGGCTCGGGCTTTTTTGGTTTCCTTAAAGTTACAAAAGCTACGGGAAATGCGTGGCGGGCATTGGGGAATTTTTAACAAGTGTGCCGCGTCATCCAACGCCTGTCAGCGCGCCTGAGATCATTCGCGACCCGCAATGGTTTATGGCTGACGCAGGTCACCGAGACAAACACATTCGGCAATCCAGCCGCTTTTGCTTACTTTTGCAAAAAAAATCCGAATGACCTACGATGATAATATAGTGGCTTTGGCAACACCTTCCGGGGCGGGTGCCATTGCCGTGGTGCGTATTTCAGGACCTGATGCGATTGTAATTGCCGATAAGGTGATCCGGCCGGTCAGGCGCAAGGATTTGCTGAAGCAGAAAACCCATACGCTGCACCTTGGCCATATCGTGGACGGCGAGAAAGTCATTGACGAAGTGTTGGTGTCCCTTTTTAAAGGCCCGAACTCCTATACGGGTGAAAATACCGTGGAGATTTCCTGCCACGGGTCGACGTACATCCAGCAACAGGTCATCCAACTGTTGCTTCGTACCGGGTGTAGGATGGCGCAAGCCGGTGAGTTTACGCTGCGCGCTTTCCTGAACGGCAAACTTGATTTATCACAGGCTGAAGCGGTGGCCGACCTGATTGCGTCTGACAACGAGGCATCGCACCAGATTGCGATGCAGCAGATGCGTGGCGGATTTTCCAACGAGATTGCGCAGCTGCGTATTGAATTGCTGAATTTTGCGTCACTGATTGAACTCGAACTGGACTTCGCCGAAGAGGATGTGGCTTTCGCGGACAGGGCGCAGTTCCGCGAACTGCTCGACCGGATCGAGCGCGTGCTTAAACGACTGATCGACTCGTTCGCAACGGGGAATGTCATCAAGAACGGGATTCCCGTAGCCATTGTGGGTGAGCCGAATGTGGGCAAATCGACCTTGCTCAATGCGCTGCTCAACGAAGAGCGCGCCATCGTCTCAGACATTGCCGGAACGACGAGGGACACGATTGAGGATGAGCTGGTCATTGGTGGGATAGGCTTCCGGTTTATTGATACGGCGGGCATCCGTGACACTCAGGATGTCGTGGAAAGCATCGGGATACGGAAGACGTTTGAGAAGATGGAACAGGCGCAGGTGGTGGTTTATCTAATTGACAGTTTACAGTTTACAGTTCACAATTCTACTGTAGCGTTAAAGAATGAAATCGAGAAGATCAGGAACCAGTTTCCGTTGAAACCTCTTGTGATTGTGGGCAATAAATCGGATAAGTTATCGGAGCAGGAAATCAACCACCTGGAGTCGGAGATTCCCGGGATCTTACTGCTATCAGCCAGAGCGAATATAGGTGTTGAGGAACTAAAGCAAACGTTACTTTCGTTTGTGAATACCGGTGCTTTGCGCAACAATGAAACGATTGTGACCAATACACGCCATTATGATTCCCTGCTAAAAGCATTGGAAGAAATCCAGAAGGTGAATTACGGCCTGCAGATGAACCTGCCTTCAGACCTTATGGCGATTGACATACGCGAGGCATTGTACCACTTTGGAGAAATTACCGGGCAGGTCACCAATGATGAGCTGTTGGGGAACATCTTTGCGAATTTCTGTATCGGAAAATAAATGCCACACCCGATCGGCTGGAATACAACGCGTGGCGGGTTGCCTACTCAAGAAAGGCTATTGGTTTACGATGACAATTTTCCTGGTGTATGTAACGTCCTGGTAATTTATCTTTAAGACGTACATGCCGTTGTTTAAATCGGTTTTGATCTCATTGCCATTTACGGCACCACGCGACACTTCTTTTCCCAACAAATCAAAAACAGCAAATGCGGCAGGTCCTGTAAAATTGTACGACACTCTCATGCTGCCATTGGACGGATTGGGATACACGGTGAGCGCATCCGCGTCAGGCGCCTGATCGGTATCGAGCGTCGAAGGATCAAACATCATCAATTCGTTTCCATCGTTTAAAGTACCCGCAAAAAAGATCTTGTTGTTGCTCACGGTAATGTAGGAAACCGATTGGGGATTGACGAACGGAGTAAACAAACCTGCCACCAAAACCGTTCCTGCCGCGGTGCCATTGGTGCGCCAGAATTCCTTTTTACCATCTCCGTCACTGTCGACGGCAAAGTAAACGAAGCCATTGTATTCGACAAAGCACTTCTCGCTCGCAAATGAAAGCAAAGAGGCCGAACTGGCATTACAATCCAGTAATTTGGTCGTTACGGTGCCATTTGTAGCGTACAAATCCCATGTTGTCCCTTCATTGGCGTAAAAATACACCAAACCGTTCGCGCTGGTTACATACGAATACGTATTTGAAGCCACTACGCCCGGCGGTAACGGGATGGCCACCGTGCCGGCTGCCGTTCCGTCAGACTTCCATAACCTCGAATCGTTCGTATTGGTCGCAAAATAGATGTTGTTTCCTAAGGTCACAATCTGGTACGGAATGCCCGAGCTTTGGGACCCGGGTTTAATGTCCTTGACCAAAACGGTGCCCGCTGCAGTACCATCGGTCTTGAACAACTCCCAGCCCGTGCTGCCGTTATTGCCAATAAAGAAAATGGTGCCCAGTGCATTTACGGCATATTTGTCGACGCCATTAATGATGTCACCGTTAAGTTCCTTCACGAAGGTATTGTTGCCCACATCCCCGTTGGTTTTGTAAATTTCGTTGCCAAGCGGAAAGACAATTCCCATGTAATATAGATTCTGCCCCATGATGACTTCGCTCCCCAGTTTATTCATCCACGATATGGTATTGCCGTTGCCCTGAAAATCGGTGATGTTCACCGTACCGTCGCTGGTGCCATCGGTCTTCCATAATTCCATACCGCCCGTGCCGTCATTCGCCTGAAAAAGCATGGTGGTCGGATTCAATATCGTTAAAAGGTTTGGATTGCTGCTGCCTAAGCCGGGATGCAGGTCTTTTACCCTGACCGTTCCGTCGGTCGTTCCGTCTGTTTTCCACAATTCCACATTTACCGTGCCGTTATTGAACGAGGTCGTTCCACCGGTGAAATATAAGGCACCGTTGAACGGGGTGAAATTATAACCGTTACCAAAATACGCCTGTGTGGAATAATCGACATCTTTTACGATGACGGTACCATTTTCCGTGCCATCCGATTTCCAGAGCCCGATTTGGCTGCTGACCTGACCGTTTGCGGCCCTGAAGAACAGGGTGCCATTGTAATCGAACAATTCCCTCGGATTGCCGCTTTCCGTACCAAAACCGGTGGAAATGTCCTTAACCTGGACAATCTGGGCCTGTGGGGTGGCGAAGCCTGCCAAAATGAGTGCTAACGTAACAATGTGTTTCATGACTTTTTAAATGTGCCCAAAGATAGCGTTTAAAATGTAATCTGCTAAGGCGAAATGCAATAGGAGGTCATGAAGATAAAAAAGCGAAAAAGCGATTTAAAAGGTGATGGTTTGTTGCTGAAGATGGCTCTAACGGATGTGCAGTGGATGTAGCCTTCACAAGTAACAGGAGTAACACCAGCAATTATTAATATACGCTACAAATACGCTATAAACACGCTATATATACGCTATATATACGCTTTAAATACCTTACACAAACGCTTTGATAATACATTAAAAACGTTATATTTACAGTTGATAGCGTGACTGAACCCGTCTGGTGGTCGTGCGATTCAGGAGCGTTTGACTAACACTATTCATTATGGCGAAGCAACAGGGCATCATTAAACTGGCAGGGACACTGGGCGGGTTGAATTTTTATTACCGAAACGGCAAGCCCATGGTGCGTGCTGCCGGTGGCGGCTTTGACGGAAAAAAGATTAAGGACAGTCCGAAGATGGTGCGGGTAAGGGAGAATGCATCCGAGTTTGGATCGTGTTCCAAAGTAAAGAAAGCGCTGCGGATTGCGCTGCATCCTTTCCTTGGAAAGCACAAGGATGCCACGCTGCACGGCAGGATGATGAAGCTGTTGCAGGACATCAAGACCCATGACAGCGTTTCTGCACGTGGGCAGCGGAAAGTGGGTATTGGGATGCAGACGGAAGCGGGTAAGCAGTTGCTGCGTGGATTTGTGTTTTCACCCAAGTACAGCCTCGAGCAGCTTCTTGGTGCTACGGAGCGTTTGGATGCGGATACGTTTGCGTATGCCGTTGATGATTTTTCCGTGGACAGGGTGCGGTTCCCGGTTGGCGCCACGCATCTGGAAATCCTTTATGGCGCACTGCGTTTTGATTTTGATACGTTGACGCATGCCGTTACGCTGTGCCCTCCCCTGCTCATCGCGCGCCATGCCGGGGAGACTTCCCTAGATTTATCTGTTGCTGCTTTGCCAGATGGCGGGGGGATGCTGATGGGGGTTGGGTGCGTACGGTTTCTGCAGGAGGTGAACGGGGTGATGGTTGGGATTGGCGATTTTGGGTGTGGGGTTGTGAGGATAGAAAGTTGAATGCTATTGTTGCACACACTTTAATGATGTCACATTGTAAACTTCAGAGTCAATGAAATTGTTATTTTTTTGATAAACGTTGTGGAGATGGGATGCAAATTCTTGCTATCGGTTTGTAAATTCGCGCTATTTTTAACTTGAAAAACATCAGGTGTTGTCGCGACAATACGTATTGTTTGGACGGTTTCAAATCCGAACGACTAGTTTAAATCATCAATGTCGCCTTAAACTTATAACCTGTAGATTGCTTAAAAGACAAAACTACGGAAACACTACAACATAAAAATTTCCAGTGCTTCTAACTTTATCTATCATTATCACTGAGCGCGTTGAATTTAACTATCGCAACTTTATTAAATTTGGGGTAATCCTAGCTCTCTAAGAAATTCATTATGCTTATCAGTAGCCTCTTTAATCTTTTTATTAATGTCAATCATTTTTAAATTTACTTCTCGTAAATCAATCTTCTCTTCGTCTAAAGAAGTATTTACGTAACGAGAAATATTCAAATTATAGCCTTGCTTTTCAATTTCATCCATTGATACTCTTTTAGAATATCGCAACTCTTCGTTTCTATATTTGTAGGTATTAATAATTCTTTCAAAATGAGCTTCGCTTAATGTATTTTGCCTTTTTCCTTTTTCATAGGTTTCACTGGCATTGATAAACAAAACATCTTCTTGTTTTTTACATTTTTTAAGCACTAAAATACAAACCGGAATACCAGTAGAATAAAACAAATTAGAAGGTAATCCAATGACTGTATCAATGTTATTGTCTTTCAATAATTTGGTTCTAATCCTTTCTTCTGCACCGCCACGGAATAAAACACCGTGGGGTAAAATAATTGCCATAGTTCCATTTTGACCCAGAAAGTGAAAACCGTGTAATAAAAAGGCAAAATCAGCCGCTGATTTAGGCGCTAAACCATAGCTTTTAAAACGAAAATCTTCTCGCATAGCTTCGTTAGGTTCCCAACGTAAACTAAAAGGCGGATTGGCTACAATGGCATCGAACTCAATTTTTTTTGCAGGATTCATTTCGTTTAGTTCATCCCATTGGTTAAGTAGGGTATCACCATGAAATATTTCAAACTCAGTGTCTTTCATCCCATGCAAAAGCATGTTCATACGTGCCAGGTTATAGGTCGTAATATTTTTTTCCTGACCATATATTTTACCAACACTACCGCCATTTTCTTTGATTCGTTTTCTAACATTCAGCAAAAGTGAACCCGAACCACTGGCAAAATCTAATACTTTTTCCAGTTTATTTTTAGGTCCTGTTGTTGGATCTTGACTGTCTAAAGTTACAATTTCTGATAGGATAGACGATATTTGTTGCGGGGTATAAAATTCTCCTGCTTTTTTACCAGAACCCGCTGCAAATTGACCAATTAAATACTCATAAGCATCGCCTAAAGTATCAGAATCTATAGAAAAATCTTTGATGCCTTCTGATATTTTTTGAATGATAACACAAAGCTTATCATTTCTTTCGGGATGTGTCTTTCCTAATTTTTCAGAATTTAAATTGATTTCCGAAAACAAACCTTGAAAAGTACTTTCAAACGATTCGTTTTCAATGTATTTGAAACCGTCTTGAAGCGTTTCTAATAACTCATTGTTTTGTGTACGAGCCATTTCGGCGATACTATTCCAGAGATGTTGTGGCTTGATAACATAATGCACTTTTCTACGCATTTGTTTTTCAAAAAACTCTATATCAGCCGAATTTTCTTTATACCAAATTTCTAAAGGTGTATTGACCTTTAATTTGGACATAACATCTTTTGGTGTATCATCAGGATAATCCCTTCCTAATTCTTTTTTAGCAGATTCTTCGTAGTTGGAAGATAAATATCTTAGAAAAAGAAACGATAGCATATAATCCCGAAAATCATCGGCATTCATAGCCCCACGTAATTTATCTGCTATAGCCCAAAGGGTTTTACCCAATTGTTGTTGTTCTTTTTGTGTCATTTTTAATCTTTTGGAATTATAAATCCATATTTATCCATTATTCTAATCAAAACATCGTTAAATATTTCTAAGTTATCTGGAACTGGTTTATCGATTTGTTGATAGTACACATTTAAATGGGAAAGAGCATTTACAATAAAAGCAATTCGTTCTTTATCTTGAATTCCTATTTGTTCCAAAACATAGCTAAATTGCCCAACACCTAGAAAAGAAGCAATATTTTCTAACACTTGCCTTAACAATGCAAAATGATAAGTATAAACTTCAGTTTTGGATGCTTGATCTAAAATTTGCAATAACCTTAAATGATAAAGAAAAACACCATCTTTTGTTGTTATTAATGATAGATCATCTGTATTACTTTCAAGAATAAATTCTTTGTATTTTTTTGAATTATCTTTATTTCGATACTTACCAGCGCTAGAACCTTTGCCTAACATATCAGATAGAATTGTCAGGAAACCAAAATGATGTGAAGTAATAATAATTTTCCTTTTTTCAAATTCTCTTTCAATTAAATCAAAAACGGTATAAGCTGTAACATAGATATTATGGTCATCCATACTAGAAACAGGATCATCAATAAAAAAATGTGCACTTTGACTATCAGCCCAACCTTCAACTTCAAATAAAGCTAAAAAGAAACACCAAACGAAAATTCGTTCTTCACCTCTTGATATTTTTATTGGAGTGTCTGTATCATCGTTTTTATAAAATGTTATTGAGTCGTAACCTTTTTCAGGATCATTGTTTGGATTAAAAAAGAAATTATACTTGCGCTTGTAAGGCAATAATTTTTTTTCAATATCTTCTTCCGTCATTAATCTTTGTAGTGTGTTAAGGCTACTGTATTTAATGTCTAGTTTGATATTTTGCTCTCCATTTTTAGTATCATTATCCCAAACAAACAAATCTTCACTATATGCGTTGTAATAGACCCCAGCATGGCTTCCGTCTTCAGGATTTTTAGTTATATTTTTATATTCTACAGACAAGCGTGTTTTTCCAGTTGCATTGAAGGCGTAAACCAGAATAACACTCTCTTTTATGTCTTTTAATTCCTGAGCTATTTCTATTACACTACTCATATTCTAATTTTTTACTTTTGGAAACAACCCTTGCATTAATCCTTTTTTGTGCAATTTTAACTGTTCTATTTTATCAACTTGCTCTTTAATCAAATTATCTAAAGAATATAGTGTATCGGCTATTTTTTGTTGTTCTTCAATTGAAGGAATGTATAATTCAAATTCTCTAAGCCAGGTTGAATTTAAATTATCTTTTGCTCCGCCTCCTACTTTTTGATTTACTTGCTTCCAAAATAAATCAGATTCCATCCAATATTTCATGTAATAGTTATTTGCTTTTTTGTTAACACGAAAAAAACCTAAACTTACAAAAATTCCAAATTCTATGTTCTTTTCCAATATAATTGGATTGCCTAAATTTGATCCAACTCTTGTGAAAAGAATATCACCTACCTTTGGTTTAGTACTCTCAGGCATACTTTCAAATTTTTCTTTACTTATATATTGAATATCTTTAAAGTCAATATAACCACCTGAAATGTTTTTAGATGAAAGAAATGGAATACCAGTATTTATGTAATCAGGTTTATGAGTTAACCCAATTTTTATTTCACCAAGTTCTGCAAAACAGATTTTTATTAATGAAGTAAAAAACTCACTAAACCTTAACTTTGGCATTTTTTCTTCCTCTTGTGGAAAAAGGCTTTGCATCAATCCTTTTTTGTAGGTTTTTAAAGTTTCTAATTTATCAATTTGAGTCGCTATCACTTCATCTAATGAAGAAAGGCAATCTGCAATTTTTTGTTGCTCTTCAATTCTTAGCGGGATATGTAAAATTAAATTTTCAATATTAGATTTATTAATTCCAGCTTGTGCTCCTCCACCAGCAAAAGATAATATTTGTGTAGTTTCTTTTTGTAATTGATAAAATAGAAACTTTGAATTTAGATTTGTTAAACCTATAAACCCCGCAACAGATTGATTACCGCAACTATTTATATCAAGAAAACCAACTTTTCCTAGAGTTGCACCAGTCATTGCTAAAACGGTTGTTCCTTTGGGCAACAAATATGTTGAACTTTTTTTCATACCTAGTTCTGTGATATATTTTGTTGGCGATTTAATAATATTATTTTTTAATTCACCAGAACCAATCCATCCAATATCACCGTTCCAATATTCATCAATAATTGTGCTTGGAGTTCCGCCTATAACTATATTGCTTATTTCTCCTAACTTTCTTTTATCCCATATACCTTCACTTTTATACTCAGGAAAGCGAATTTCAGGAATTAGTTTATTTGTTTCATTATTCATAAGCCGTAAGTCCAGATATTTCTCGCCCTTGGGCTTGTTTTTTTAATAATGGTATGAGGTCGGTCATCAACGCTTGTTCTTTTACACTGCGCTCTTTCCAGTTGAGTTCTAAGGGTTCTAACAAATCGGTCAATTTTTCACCATCAAAAATCAATCGGCTCATGATGTTTAAAACAAATGCTTTTAATTCATTTTTTTGCACTCCGTGATCAATAGCTATTTTTGTTAATACTTTATCGCTCTTTTCATCTTTAAAAGCTTGATAACCTTTGCGTAATTTGTCTACATCTTGACCAGTGTTCCAATCTAAACTATTGATGTAGTCAGTTAAGTCTTCTTGCTCTTCCATCATATTAGCGGTAGCACTCAACAAACTAATGATTTCGTGTTTCGTCATTTTTTGTTTAGACGGTTTCATTTGCAAGTTGTCTGCAACTAAATTCATGATGTAATCATAATCAATTACAGCAGAAGCAAACAACACAAACTCAAAATCCAATTGTTGTACATCTTCAGGAGCATCATTGCCTTCTTTGTCTTGTATGGCTTTGAACTGTTTAGCTGTTTCTAAATACGAACTTCTAAACGATTGCAAACGGTCGGTTGGCAAAATGTTTTCAATAACTTCTTTTTGTTTTTCATCTAAATCGGTATATTGGTCTAATTGCGTTTTCAGTCGTTGTACTTCTTTAAAGTTTTTTACAAAAGCAATTTTGGCACTATCGCCTTTCAGGCTATACACTTCGTCAGGCTCGTAAGTCAAGTTGTTTTCTTGCAAGAATGTACCCAACGCTTCCACAGCTTTTTTATATTCTTCAATGACAACTGGAGCAGGATCCACCATCCAGATTTTAAACGCCTTGTCTTTGCTCTCGCCCGAGAACAACGCAATTGCCTGATTAACTTGTTCTTGTTGCGAACGGAAATCTAGAATATTGCCGTATGGCTTGGTGTCGTTCAATACACGATTGGTACGGGAAAATGCTTGAATTAATCCGTGGTACTTTAAGTTTTTATCTACATACAGCGTATTCAAAAACTTCGAATCAAAGCCAGTAAGCAACATATCTACTACAATGGTAATGTCTATTTTATTGTTGTGCGCATAATCTCGATTGCTGTATTTTTGGTCTTTTATTCGTGCTTGTAAATTTTGATAATATCCGTCAAATTCATTGATAGTATGATTGGTTTTAAATTGTTTGTTATAATCGTCAATAATTTCAATCAGCGCTAATTTCTTTTCTTCCGGATTTATCTTATTGTCTTCTTTTTCTTGAAGTAAATCTTCTTGCAATTGCTTAATGTCTTCTGCATTTTTTTGGTCACCTTCTTTTGCCAACAATTGGGCAGGTGGAGAGAATACACAAGCAATGTTAAGCGGCACATAAGCTACATCCGTTTCTTGCTTTTTTTGTTGCGCAAGTTTGAACAATCGATAATATTCAATAGCATTATTGATAGAAGAAGTTGCTAAAACGGCATTAAATTTTCTGTGGTTGGTGGCTGCATCGTGTTTTTCTATAATAGCATCGACAACTGCTTGTTGTGCAATAGCTTCTCCTGGTTTTGGGTTTACATCGCCTTTGCCTTTGAAGTAATCAATATGAAAACGCAATACATTCTTGTCTTCAATAGCGTGTGTTATGGTGTACGCATGCAATTGTTTTTCAAAAATAGATTCGGTAGTTTTATAGGTTGCTTCTTCGTTTTCTCTAACAATGTAATTGGAGTTTTCAGAAAAAATTGGCGTTCCTGTAAAGCCAAATAATTGTGCTTTTGGAAAGAATTCCTTAATGGCTTTATGATTATCACCAAATTGAGAACGATGGCATTCGTCAAAAATAAACACAATGCGAGTGTTACTTAAATATTTTAATCGCTCTTTATAGTTTTTAGTATCATCAAGCGCTAAACCTAATTTCTGAATGGTAGTAACAATTACTTTATCCGAATAATCAGAAGACAGTAAACGTCTAACCAAACTTTCGGTATCGGTATTTTCCTCAACGCTTCCTTCTTGAAATTTATTGAACTCTTCTCGTGTTTGTCGGTCAAGGTCTTTTCTATCTACAACAAACAAGCATTTTTCAATTTCATGATTTTCTTTTAAAAGGGTAGAAGCTTTAAAAGAAGTTAAGGTTTTACCGCTTCCGGTAGTATGCCAAATGTAACCGTTACCACGATTTTGATTGATACAATCCATGATCGCCTTTACTGCATATATTTGGTAAGGGCGCATCACTAAAAGCTTTTGTTCACTTTCAACAAGCACCATGTATTTGCTAATCATTTCGCCCAAAGTACATTTAGACAAAAACTTTTCGGAGAATAAATCTAAATTGGTGATTTTTTTATTGCTTTCATCAGCTAATTGATAAACAGGTAAAAACTGTTCATCCGCATTAAACTGAAAATGTTGGTTTCTGTTATTAGCGAAGTAGTAAGTATTATATTGATTACTAACAATAAACAATTGCATAAAACACATGAGTGAATTGGTATAACCATTTCCTACATCGTTTTTATAATCAACAATTTGTTGTATTGCTTGTCGTGGAGAAATACTGATACCTTTTAGTTCAATTTGTACGACAGGAAGACCATTAATCAAAATAACTACATCATAACGATGGTTGCTATTTTCTGTATTTATGCGTAATTGATTGATAACTTCAAAGTCATTTTTACACCAATCTTTTATATTTACAAGTGTATAATGCAAAGGTGTTCCATCTTCACGCTGAAAGTAATTTTTCTCCCGTAAGACTTTTGAAGCTGCAAAAACATCAGGAGTTATTATTTCATCACGCAATCTTGCAAATTCAGAATTACTTAAACGGACACGGTTCAGCGCTTCAAATTTTTCCCGAAAGTTTCTTTCAAGCGAAAACCTATCGCGAATATCGGTGCGATAAGTATATTTTAAATCTATTAGCTTGCCAATTAGACTTTGCTCAATTTTCTTTTCTCTTGTCATCAAAATTTTTACTATCAAGTTTCAAAGATAATTTTTTAAATGCAATTTCAGTAAGTTTCATTGGCGGTTTACCACCTCTGATAAAAGCACAAAAAACCAGTTGAACTGTTTGAAACAATCCAACTGGTTTTACATTCTAAATTTCAATTACATCACCGCCACCCCAACCCCGGCGCCACATGTTTCAAAATACTTTCGAGAACATGCACGTTGTACTCCACGCCTAAGGTATTCGGGATCGTCAATAATATCGTATCCGCTTCCTGAATCGCTTCGTCGTGGGCGAGTTCCGCGATGAGCTTGTCGGGTTCGGCCGCATAGCTTTTGCCGAAGATCGCGCGTTTGTCGCTTTCGATATAACCGAAGCTGTCGGTTCCGTTGCCCTGCTGCCCGAAGTACATGCGGTCCTGGTCGTTCATCAGCGCGAAGATGGAGCGGCTTACGGAGACACGCGGTTCGCGCTTATGCCCTGCTGCTTTCCATGCTTCTTTATACAGCCTGATCTGTTCTGCCTGCTGGACGTGGAAAGGCTTGCCGTTTTCGTCAAACTTCAGGGTTGAGCTTTGCAGGTGCATGCCCTGCTGTGCCGCCCAGACCGCGGTGGCATTTGAAGCCGCGCCCCACCAGATGCGGTCGCGCAGCCCTTCCGAATAGGGCTCGAGTCGCAACAGCCCGGGCGGATTGGGGAACATCGGGTTCGGGTTCGGCTGTGCAAACCCATCGCCTTTCAGCCGTTCTAAAAATTCGAGTGCTTTCTTTCGGCCCATGTCGGCATCGGTCTCGCCCTGTTGGGGTTCGTACCCAAAATGACGCCAGCCGTCAATCACCTGCTCCGGTGATCCGCGGCTGATACCGAGTTGGAGGCGTCCGCCCGAAATCAGGTCGGCAGCCCCGGCATCCTCGACCATATACAGCGGATTTTCGTACCGCATGTCGATGACGCCCGTTCCGATCTCTATGGCGTTTGTTTTCGCACCGATGGCGGCCAGCAGCGGGAAAGGCGATGCCAGCTGCCGTGCAAAATGGTGGACGCGGTAGTACGCGCCGTCTATACCGATTTCTTCAGCGGCAACGGCCAGGTCAATCGACTGGAGTAAGGTGTCGCTGGCTGTACGGGCTTTGTAGGCCGGGTGATTGGCCCAATGGCCGAAGGATAAAAAACCTATTTTTTTCATGTTGTTTTATTTATTGGTTTATCCGTAACTGTACCTCTCAATTAAATCGTTCTTATTTTGTCTTGACCAGAGACGCAGCCGACTGAGCGGCGCTAAACAAACGAAGCAAAAATTACTCATGCGATAATATTGTTCAGTGGGCGCTATCGCAATTCTCACACCAAGATATTCCTTTCACTCATTATTTCAGACAGGATTTGGTATGACCTGATCCTGTCGTTATGATCGTGCATGTTGGTGACGACCATAAGTTCGTCCACGCCGGTTTGCTGGAGGAATTTATCCAGTTGTTTGGCGACCGCCTCTTTCCTGCCCACAAACGAATATTTGAGCATGTCTCGAACGGCGGGGTTGTGCTGGATCATCATCAGCTCGTCGGTCATTTCCATGGGTGGCTGCAGGGGTTGGCGCCGGCCTGTCAGGATCCCGACGAACATGCGCAGTACGGAAGTGAAATTCCGTTCCGCCTCGTCGTCAGTTTCTGCGGCGATGACATTCACGCCGGCCATGGTGTAAGGCTTGTCCAAATAAGCGGACGGCTCGAATTCCTCCCTGTAAATACGAAGGGCTTCGGTGAGCATGCCCGTCGCAAAATGGCTTGCAAACGCATACGGCAATCCCATTTTGGCGGCCAGGTGTGCGCTGTCGAGGCTTGAACCCAGTATGTAGAGCGGCATGGGAACGCCCTCGGCAATCGGGGCGCGTACTTCGGACCATTCATTTTCCACGGAAAAGTATTGCTGTATTTTCGCAATCTCTGCCGGAAAGTTATTTACCGCCTGCATCCTGTCGCTGCGTATGGCTTGCGCCGTGAGCTGGTCGGTGCCCGGTGCCCTGCCCAGACCCAAGTCGATGCGGTTGGGGTACAGCCGACCCAGCGTTCCAAACTGTTCTGCCACAATCAGTGGCGCATGGTTGGGAAGCATGATCCCGCCGGATCCCACACGCAGGGTTTGGGTATTGCCGGCCATGAGTCCGATGAGTATGGGCGTGGCCACACTCGCCACGTGGGGCATGTTGTGGTGTTCGGCGAGCCACAGTCGGGTGTAACCCAGGGTTTCGGCCTTTTGGGCCAGGTCGACGCTGTTTTTCAGCGTTTGTTCTATCGAGACGCCCTCGGCTACGATGGCGAGCTCCAGTATGGAGTAGGCGATTTTCTTAGTTGTTTCCATAATGTATCTTCGGGATGTGTTGCTGTTATTATAAAAATTGTGCCAAAGTGGGATTATTACGCCAGTTTTTAAAAATAGCCCTTTTGTCATGGATGTTGTGGCAAGTGTCCCGCGCATCGAAGCTTTATAAATTTTAGGGAGGACTACAATTTTAGGGAATTGTGAGGCGGTCGGCAACGACGGCTTACAGAAATTGATTGCCAGTTAAACCTAGTGTAGAGGCATGTCAGCAGGCATAAAGAAAAGCGGATCAGTCTCCGATGACGATGGTTTTAGTAAATGACATCCCTGTCGGGCCTTTAAATTGCAAAAGATACAATCCGTTTGCCAAATTGCCACGCTCAAGAACAAAATTGCTGCCGGACAACCCTTCGAAATGCCTGACGATCTGCCCTGTGGCATTGTAGAGGGTCATCGTGGCATCTTGCAATTCCACGCCTGTATTTACATTTGCCGTAATCATAAGCGGAACAGGCGCCACTGTCAGGTGTGCTGTCCTTTCCTGCCCTGCCAATCCCAAATCGGTATCATTATCATATCTGGCTACTACAAAGTGCCTTGGCGATCCTGAGAAACCGGACAGTACAATTTTATTGTCATCCTGTAATAAAACACTGTAAGCATAATCAAAAGTATTGTTGCCCACCGGTGTAATAATCTTTCCGTTTTCGCCAAAAGAGGTATCTATACTCCCGTCGCTTTCAAGACGTAGCAGTATGAAATCAAAAATTAAGATTGAATCATCTGCAAACCCACCCGCGATAATCTTACCATCTTCCTGTATAACTACACTTCGCGCGACATTTATCCCCTCTGTGTTGGCAAATTCGAGGACAATGCCGTTTGATCCGAAAGAGGTGTCCAGGCTTCCATCTACATTATAACGGATTATTGCCAGCGGATAGTTATTTTCCAATGAGACATTGCCTACGGCGACAATCTTGCCGTCCTGCTGAATCTTTAGCCCATATGCCACATCATCGCCACTGCTGATGGACGTGAGGACTTTGCCGTCATTATCAAAGGTTGTATCGAGGTTTCCATTAGTATTGTAACGGGCTAAAATAATGTTTTTCGGATTAGCCCCGTCCGCGGAAGTACCGGTCCCGCCTACAACAATCCTGTTGTCAGGCTGTATAACGATGGCGTTAAACGAATTCCTGTATGTTTCAATGAATGTGACCTGCTTGCCATTATTGCCGAAACTACCATCCAGGCTTCCATCAATATTGTATCGTGCCAGAGCACCCCCAACATAGTATCCCGACGTTGATGCATAACCCGCAGCAACAATCTTTCCATCAGCCTGTATGGCAACGCACATTGCCGCTTCGGAATAACTCCCGAATGTAGTGATTACCTTACCATTGATACCAAAAGTACTGTCAAGCGTTCCGTCGGTATTGTAACGCACAACTGCAAAATCGTTGTTGGTGCCATTGTTGGTTGAACCTACGGCTACGATCTTGCCGTCACCTTGTATGGCTATACCGTGTAAAAAATCATCCGATGCGGCGAACGCAGTGGTCACAATGCCGCCGGTACCAAACGAGGAATCCAGGCTCCCATCTGTATTGTACCGTGCTATGGCAAAATCATAATTCGCTCCATTGTCATAGTACCCGGCCACAATGATTTTACCGTCCTGCTGCAGTGTTGATGTAAAAGAGAGGGCATCAGAACCGATTGCCGTTGTAACAATCCCATTATTGCCAAAACTCAAATCCAATGCACCAGCCTGTGGAAATAAATTGACAACCCACAAAAAAGTGCATGCCATATAAATTCTGTTTAGCAAGAAAACGGCTTTCATTTTAGGGATTTGTTTTTACAAATATATGCAAATTGCTTGATATCCGGCAAGATGGTTAACGGGCTGGCTCTTATATAACCATCGAGTCCACTACATTTTCCACAACCTGATCCCCACCTGCCATTTTCAGGCCTTCGGCGCGGAAAGTCGTGATGTCTGTCAGCCCGATAAATCCGAGCGCCTTACGCAGGTAAGGATCCGTAAAATCATAGTCGGACATCGGGCCCTCAGAATACACCCCACCCGAGGCGATGGACAGGTAAATCTTCTTGTCGCCGAGCAAACCTTTGGGGCCGTCCGGACCATAGCTGAACGTAACGCCGGCACGGAAAATGTGGTCCAGCCATGCCTTCAGCGTTGACGGGATACCGAAATTGTACATCGGCACGCCAAGCACAATGATGTCGGCTTCACGGACCTGTGCAATCGCCTCGTCAGAAAGCCTGATGGCGGCCTGTTGCAACTCATTGTGCGATTCTGCCGGCGAAAAGAACGAGGACAGCAGCAACCCGTCAAGGTGTGGGAGCGGGTTTTCCGATAGATCGCGCGTGGTCACCGTACTGCCGGGATATTCCCCGAGCAATTTTTCGATGATGCCATCAGAAAGTTGTACAGTGGCCGATGCGCCTTTGCCCGGACTGGTAACGATATTCAGTATTTTTTTCATGGTTTCTATTATTTTGCCGTAAAGGCAGGTTGAAAATTATTTTATTTTAACACCACAAAATTACCTACCTTTGCTATACAAAGAGAAGTACTATACTCTTGTATAGTGCTATCATGTAATATAGTAAACTGATTATCAAATGGCTATGAACGAGAAATCTGAAAGAAACCACGCGGAATGCCAGTCGTTGATCCGGCCGGTGCACGATGCGCTGGAAGTGCTCAACGGCAAATGGAAACTGCCGATCATCATATCGCTGTCGTTCGGGAACAAACGGTTTTCCGAAATGTCCAAGGAGATTGCGAAGATCACCGACCGGATGCTTTCAAAGGAATTGCGCGATATGGAGGTCAACGGACTCATTAAAAGGACGGTGCACGACAGCATTCCCGTTGTCGTGGAATATGCGCTTACCGAATATGGGCAGTCGCTTGATCCTGTCATCAACGAGCTGCGCAAATGGGGTGTTGAGCACCGGCGCAGGGCGGGTGTGCCCGTGCCATAGTGATTTCATTAAAAATGATGAGAACAGCGGTCCTGATACTTTTGATGCTGCTGTCCTGCCCTGCTTTTGCTCAAAAGGAAATCCTGTACACGCAACGGCAGTTTGACAGCGACACCTGCTGCTGGCGCGAGCTGGCCCGGTCCGGGCGCTACCTTCAGGGTGCCGCGCTGATTGCGGCGTATTTAAAGGACGGAAAGCCACAGCGCAGGCAGGCGTTGTATTGGCATGCAGGCCAACTTTACGCACTTGGCGGAGACAACTCCATGGCGCTGCGATATTTTGGCAAAACGACGAATATACTCTATCGCTACCTTGGGGATGAAGATGCAAGGATGTGGTATTTCTACGTAAACGGAGTAAAAGCGTTTCTTAAGCGTGACAGGCAAAAACTACTGAAAATCATTTCAATATGGAAGCGGAAGTTTCTAGGTAACCTGAATTACAACCAACTCCTCCTGCTTTCGGAACATTGGGATATGCGTTATGCCGAGGCGTTGGATCTTCCCAAAGGGTAATGACGCCATGGCGATAATTACACCGCAAAGGTGAAACGCATTGGCCTGTCTTTATTATGCATCGATGCACCGACGCAGCGGCCCATTTTTGCGCAGTAATATTCTGGCCTTTTTCACTATATTTACAAAAACCAATTACAAAACACCGATTACGGTACACTGATCCTTACTGCTTTAGAATGAATTTCCTTGCGCACATATACCTTTCCGGCGACAACGAACTGATGAAAATCGGGAACTTTATGGCGGACGGTATCCGGGGAAAGCAGTTCGAGTCGTTTCCAGACGACGTACGCAGGGGCATCCTGCTGCACCGCGCCATCGATACCTTTACCGATGCCCACCCGATATGGCGGGAAAGCACGAAAAAACTGCACCAGCGCTACCATCATTATGCCGGCGTGATCGTGGATGTGTTTTACGACCATTTCCTATCCAAAAACTGGACACTGTATTCGTCCGAGACACTGGAATCGTTCACGGACAATTTTTATCGCAGCCTGATCGCCCATTACGACATCCTGACCGAAAAGACCAAAGCGATGATGCCGTATATGATCCGCCGAAACTGGCTGCTCAGTTACCGTACTTTACAAGGTATGGAGCGCATCCTCACGCAGATGGACCACCGTACGGGTGACAAGTCGAATATGCGGTTTGCGCACCTTGAGCTTCGCGAGCACTATGCGGTATTTGAGCAGGAGTTCACGCGGTATTTCCCCGAACTGCAGCGGTTTTGCGCTGAGAAAAAACAAACTTTATGAAGCGGGTTGCCGTGCTGATGGTATGGCTGTGGCCGACTTGTAGTATTACATGGGCGCAGCAACCTGTAGTCGCTGAACACGCTATGGTGGTTTCCGCAAGGGAAGAAGCTTCGGCGATTGGCGCGGAAATCCTCAGGAAGGGTGGTAACGCATTCGATGCGATGGTGGCTACCGAACTGGCTTTGGCCGTAGCCTACCCTTATGCAGGCAACATCGGCGGCGGCGGATTTATGGTGTACCGAAAAGCGGACGGCGAAACGGGCGCCCTTGACTATCGCGAAAAAGCCCCGATGGGAGCCACCAAGGACATGTACCTTGACGATAGCGGCCATGTCATTCCCGGATTGAGCACGGAAGGCGCGTTGGCCGTCGGTGTGCCGGGGACGGTCGCCGGCGTGTTCGCAGTGCACGAACGCTTCGGGAAACTGCCGATGCAGGATATCATGGCGCCGGTGATTGCTTTAGCCGAAAAAGGTGTGGTCGTTACGGCGGGGCAGGAAAAGCAACTCAGCACGTACCGTGAGGCCATTATAAAAATCAGCGGCAGCGCAACAGGGCTTGCCAAAGTTTACCACCAGGGCGATACCATCAGATATCCGGCGCTGGCCAACACGCTGCGGCGCATCTTACGAAATGGCCGTGATGAATTTTACAAGGGGGAAACAGCCCGATCCATCGCCGGTTTTATCCAAAAAAACGGCGGCATTATCACACTGGAAGATTTAGGAAGGTATGAGGTCCGGTGGCGCAGGCCGGTGTTCTTCGACTATAAAGACCTCAGGATCATATCGATGTCGCCTCCATCGAGCGGCGGCATCACGCTGGCCCAGATCATGACGATGATTGCGCCCTATCCGTTGTCGCGCTACGGACACAACAGCCAGGCGACGATCCAGGTGCTTACAGAGGCGGAACGACGTGCTTACGCCGATCGGAATTATTTCCTGGGCGATCCGGATTTTACGGTCATCCCGTACGCCACACTGCTCAGCAAAAACTACCTCAGAAGGCGGATGAAATCATTCAGCCCGGATAAGGCCACACCCTCGTCGACCGTATCGCACGGACAGGTTACCATTTCGGAAAGCAACGAGACCACGCACTATTCGATTGTGGACCAGGACGGGAACGCTGTAGCCGTCACGACGACACTGAACGGCGCTTTCGGATCAAAGTTATACAGCGACGAACTCGGTTTTTTCTTCAATAATGAAATGGATGATTTCAGTGCCAAGCCCGGCGAACCCAATTCATACGGTCTCATTGGCGCCGAGGCCAACAGCATTGCCCCGCAGAAACGCATGCTGAGTTCAATGACGCCGACGATTGTGGAAAAACAAGGCAGGCTGTTTATGGTATTGGGCACGCCGGGCGGTTCTACGATCATCACCTCGGTATTGCAGGTCATTTTGAATGTGCGGGAATTTGGGATGAACATCCAGGAGGCCGTCAATGCGCCACGGTTCCACCACCAGTGGCTGCCTGATGAAGTGTTGTTTGAGCCCGGGAAGTTTCCGCAGCATATCCTGCAAAGCCTTACCGGGAAAGGCTACCACGTCAACGAGCAAAGCGCGCCCGTGATCGGGAAGGTGGATGCCATCCTGATCAATTCGCAGGGAAAACGAGAGGGTGGCGCAGACTGCCGCGGTGACGATAAAGCGGTAGGTTATTAACCAAAGAAACGTTAAATTGTAAGCTTTAAGAACAAATACGGCCTAATTTTGCGACTCCATAAAAATCAGATGTTCCGAAAATTCTTTTTCCGCACCGAATATACGCTCGTGTGGGCACGAAACCGCCTTACGGAGAAGCAATTCATTTTCCTGTCAAGCGTACTGGTGGGCATTTCGGTGGCGTTTGCGGTAATCCTGCTGAAGTCCTTTGCGCACTACGTATATTATTTCGCCACCTATATAAACGGCATCCTCAAGTTGAGTTTCATCAACAGTATCCTGCCCATAGTGGGTATTTTCCTTACGGTCGTGGTTGTCAGGAAAGTCCTTGGCGGCGCGATTGAAAAGGGCACCTCACAAATTTTGTACGCGGTGGCCAAAAAGGCCGGTATCATCCCGCGCAAGCAGATGTATGCACAGATTGTTACGAGTTCGCTTACCGTCGGGCTTGGCGGCTCGGCGGGACTCGAAAGCCCCATCGTGATTACGGGCGCGGCCTTCGGATCTAATTTTGCACAGCGCTACCGGCTGGGTTACAAGGACAGGACCTTACTCATTGGCTGCGGTGTGGCGGCGGGAATTGCAGCGGCTTTCAACGCACCGATTGCCGGTGTGCTTTTCGCCGTGGAAGTGCTGTTGGTCGATGTGAGCATTTCAGCATTTACGCCCATCATGATTGCGGCCGCCACGGGCGCTTTGGTGTCTGTGATTGTCCTCGATGAGACGATATTACTGTCCTTCAAGCAACAGCAGGTTTTTGACTACCACAATATTCCGTTCTACCTGGTATTGGGCCTTTTTACAGGATTTATTGCCGTGTACTACTCACGGAATTTCCAGCGGGTTGAGCATTTCTTCTCTCGACTGAAATTTACGCCGTACAAGAAAGCGCTGGTGGGCGCGGCGATCCTGGCGGCAATTATTTTCATCTTTCCGACCTTGTTTGGCGAAGGGTATGAGAGCATTAAAATCTTATCGGAGAGTGACCCGGGACAGCTGTTGGAGAACACCCTTTTTGGCGGACTGCGTGACAATAAGCTTGCGCTGCTGGCCTTTGTAGGGATGACCATGATGGTTAAGGTGTATGCTACAGGGATCACTTTAGGCAGCGGTGGTAACGGAGGTAACTTCGCCCCTTCCCTGTTCCTGGGTTCCTATTGCGGCTTCTTCTTTTCTTCATTGCTGAATTTTACCGGATTGACCAAATTGCCTGTGAGCAACTTTACCATGGTGGGTATGGCCGGAATATTAAGCGGTATTTTCCATGCGCCGCTTACCGCGATATTCCTTATTGCAGAAATTACCGGTGGTTACAACCTGATGATTCCGTTGATGATTGTTTCCTCAATCAGTTTTGCGGTGTCGAAACGTTTTGAAAAACACTCCATGGATGTAAAGCACCTCGCCAAAAAAGGGCATGCCTTTACCAGTAATAAAGATGCCAATATCCTGAACACGCTGGAGACGACGCAGATCATACAGTCCGATTACCTGACCGTAACCGAGGACGAAAACCTTGAGAAACTCGTTGATTTGATCTCGCATTCCAACCAGGTGATCTTTGCCGTAACCGATAAGGAAAACAATTTGAAAGGCATCGTGCATTTTAACGACATCCGCGCAATCATATTCAGCAACTTTAAGGTGAAATACACGAAAATCCGGGAGATTATGCTACAGCCCAAAGAAGTCATTTCCCCTACGGACACGATGGAAACCGTGATGAATAAGTTTGAGAGCAGCAAGATGGCGTTTCTTCCCGTTTTAAAAAACGGGAAATATTTCGGGTTTATTTCCAAGGCCCAGGCATTGGAGGCGTACCGTTCTAAATTGAAGTCGATGGTTTTTGAGTAGCCCCGTGGCAAAAAAAAACCCGGTCCTCAACTGGACCGGGTTCCAAAGTATCAAACACCGGATTAGTATACGATTTTTCTGGTGACCGACCCCCGATCGGTCTCGACAACGATGACGTATACGCCGCCTGCGGTATTAAGGTCATTAAGCTCCAATTGGAGTCCGCTGCCCCATTTGCGATACACCTCACGTCCGCGCATATCATACAGTATAACCTGTTGAATCGAGGCGCTTTCAGATCGGATAAAGATTGATCCGCGTTGCCTGTAACTCACAATGTCGATTACCCCAGCGGGATCTGGTGTATTCAGCGGCGCTGCCACGGCGAACGTATAAGAACTGTATAAGGCCTGATCGATAAAATCATTGCTTTGCACATAACTCCCCGCCTCATTTACGGTGGACGGGATCACAACCCAATCAGAACCATCATAACCTGCGATTGAAAAATCAGCGAAATCGCTTACCGACAATGACGCGAGATCTTCTGCGGTAAAATACAATTTCACTTTCCCGAGCGCCTCAGAATGGATCGCCCAGTATCCGCTGTCGGCAAGTTCCCCGACGCCCTCCAGATTTCCAGGATTCTCAGGTGCTGCGGCTATAAAGCCGATTTCTACCGGCGCATCGTTTGAAGCCGTCTGCAATTCGAACGGCTTGAGCGTCAGCAGACTGCCAACAGGATAGACCACAAGGTCTGCAGGAAAGTTATTGGCGAGAAATCCCACCACCTTATGCGCGTCATCCGCCCCCGAATAGGACGTGTTTTCACCGAAAACCAGTACGCCCTTTGGGGCGGTTTCGGTAACGATATTGGCATTGAATTTTACCTCGCTGTTCGCACAGTACAGTGTGCCGCCACTGCCAATGTAAATCTCCTCCCCGACATAAAACGCCGTTTGAGCGGCAGCTGATAATGGAAACATCCATAAAAAGCCAAACATAATAAAACGTCCCATAACCATCAGTTTTTTGCGGCGGTTGGATCTCCGGGCATCAGCAATGACTTCAGCGCCGCCATGTCTTTTTTCAGGCTGTCGGTTTCCACTGCCTGTGCGTTGATGGATGCCTTGAGCGTATTGTTGTCATTTTGCAATGCTTTCAACGCCTCTTTCTGTTCATCGATGATGCGTTGTTGTTCTTTAACGGCATTAATCAGCATATACGTCATGGCACTGTTGTCCACCTGCAGGTATTCGGTATTTTCCCTGTTGAAAGTACTCACCATATACGGTGCAATGGGTTGCAATTCCTGAGCGATTACCCCTATATGTTCCTTGCTGGTATCATTCCCGGATTTTTCATTGTAATGGTATTTTACGGGATGGATGCCCATGAGTTGCGCAAGTCCGTCCTTGTAATCCACAACGTTTTTCTTAAGACGGGCATCAGAAGTGGCTGCAAACGCACCGCCGCCGGGCTTGAATGCGTTTCCTGCGATGGTCAGGTCTCCGTTTTTCATTACCGTAAGTGCATTGGAACGGGAGAAATCGTTGGTACCATTCCCTATCGCAAAAATCCTGTCGGCGGTATTCCAGTTTCCGGTACCTCCTAACGGCGTATAGGTTGTGGCATACCTTCCTATCACGGTTTCTCCAAAGGACGGCGAGCTGTTTCCATAACCCATTGCGGTAGCATAACTTCCAGTGGAGTTGGTGGAATATCCTGTTGCCAAGGCATTGAGGCCGGACGCGTTTGTGAACGTCCCGATGGACACGCCGCCGGCGCTTGCTGTGGCAAAGTTACCGATGGCCACACTCTCGCTGGCCGCGGACACGTCACCTCCAAGGGCGATAGCCGTACTTCCGCTGGCAATGGCATTACGCCCCATAGCCGCTGAAAATTCGCCTATATTTCCGTTATCCCATTGTGTGCCGTCGACATTGCCTGCACGGAACGCCGCTTTTTTAGGATAGAAGAACATTTTTGTACCGGCCCCTGAAAGGGCGAGGTTGGCACCGCTGTACATCGTGCCTGTCACCTGAAGGCCATCAGTCCCAGCAATCTGTACAGCACCCGCATCAGCGGTTATGGTACGCCCTGTACCCGAACCTCCGTTGTCATAGGCGGCGTCCAGTGAACTCGCTGATCCCGAACCCTCACCGCTGCCGCCTGTTCCGTTTAAAGGCTGCCAGGCGTTGCTGTGTTTGCCTTCAAATCCGTTGGCTGCGGTATAACGGATGGTTCCGTTGGCGGCACCGTCTGAAGAGGCGTCGCCAATCTTAATGGCGCCGTTGACCTCTACCTTTTCCGTGGTGGCCCCGTTGACCCCGAAATTGATCTTACCAAAAGTGGTTTTCACTGCGTAGTCGCTGTTAGAGGAGGCGTTCACATAGAGTCCGTTGGGCTGCGATCCGCCATAAATGGATAATTTCGTATCAGGGGATGGATTGTTGCTTCCGATGGAGACATTCCCTCCGGAAACATTTGCCTGATAAATATGGGTGCCGTTGGGGGAAGTAGTCCATTGGTTGCCTCCGCCGGCGGGTGCATCGACCCAGGCGGCATTCCCATTGGCATCGATGGCGGAAAGGAACTTACCTGCCGCGGCACCGTTGCCCTGCAGCCTGAAAGTACCTTTGATATCTACTGTAGCTGTAGGCGTTTCATTGGTAGCTCCAAATCCTGAATTGCCGTTTTTCAGGATGGTTAGTGCATTTGATTTCGCCGAAGCGTTATTTCCATTTCCGACGCTGAACACGCGATCGGTATTTACCCATGTTGCAGCGCCGGAAGGCGAATAAGTTGTGTTGTAACTGCCGACGGCTGTCTCCTGATAGGAAGGTGCGGTAGTTCCTGAACCTATGGCGGTACTTCCTGATCCTGAAGCCGTAGACTCATAACCCATAGCCGTTGCGGCTAATCCCGATGCGGTGGTATTCCATCCTGAGGCGAAAGACATATCGCCAACGTTAGTATTATTCCATTGTGTTCCGGTTACCCTCCCTGAACGGAATGCTGATTTTCTTGGGTTAAAAAGCATGCGTGATCCTGCGCCATTCAGGTTAAGTGCGGCTCCGGAACCATAAGTCCCGGTCACCTGCAAACCATCAGTCCCGCCGATAACCACGGCACCGGAATCAGCATCAATAATACTTCCTGAACCAGGGGTTGGGTAATCGTAGGCATCGTTTAACGTGCCTCCGGCGCTGCCGCCAACAGGGATTTCCTGGGTTGATAACGTACCGTTCGCTCCTGCTACCACCATACGGTTTCCTGTACCTGAAAGGTTGTCAAACCTAATAGTACCCTGCAAAGTTCTCAGGGCGACCCCATCGCTCCAGTTTCTAAATAGCCCTCCGCTTCCATTTGGGCTTTGTGTTTCGCCGGACACACCGGCTGCAACACCTGAATCTGCATTGGCAACACCCATGATGCCCGCTCCCTGCTGGCTAAAATTCTCGGCATACATACCGTTAGAATAAACGTCTCCTTCTATGTCGGCTATTGCCTGAATCGCTGATGTAGTACCATGAGTACGTCCGTAGACAGCGACACCGGTAGAGGAAATACCTGCGAACGCATTTGCCGCCGGGCCGTCAGTCGTAATGTTGATTCCTGAGCCGGCGGTGGTCACAGTGTAAGGCAACACCAATCCGGCTGGTTGGGCAGATAATCTTCCGCTGGCATCGGCGACGACCATGCGCATCCCGTCACCGGAAAGGTCGTCAAACCTGATAGTACCCTGCAAAGTTCTCAGGGCAACACCATCGCTCCAGTTTCGAAATACCCCTCCGCTTCCATTAGGGCTTTGTGTTTCGCCTGACACACCGGCTGCAACACCTGAATCTGCATTGGCAACGCCCGTGATACCTGCTCCCTGCTGGCTAAAATTCTCGGCATAAATACCGTTAGAATAAAAGTCTCCTTCGATATCGGCTATCGCCTGAATTGCTGATGTAGCACCATGAGTACGTCCGTAAACCGCGACACCGGTTGAGGAAATACCTACAAACGCATTTGCCGCCGGGCCGTCAGTCGTAATGTTGATTCCTGAGCCGGGGGTCGTTACAGTGTAAGGCAATACGAGTCCTGTTGGTTGGGTAGATAAAGTTCCATCTGCACCGGCAACGACCATACGGGTGCCCGAGCCGGACAGTTTATCAAATTTTATGTTTCCCTGCTGCGTCCTGAGTGCTATGCCGGAAGTGTTTAAATTAGCGAAAGTACCACCACTTCCCTGTGGACTCAGCGATAACCCAAATACGCCATTGTTGACTCCTGTTGAATGGGTCGCTATGCCGTATACCCCTGTTCCGCCTGAGGCTGTCGAAGCTCCTTCCACACCGGCAGCTGTACCTGCGCCGCTTAGCGCCGTCCCCCTGAGACCGCTTCCCGATGGTGCGTTCGTAGTACCGACAACACCAGCCGCATCACCTGTACCTGCCGAAGCATAGGCAACAATTACAGACGAACCGCCTGCTGTACTTTCCAATGTCAGGGCTGAAGAAGCAGTTGTTCCGGAGTAGGGCAGCGAGAAAGATTCCGGCAAAGCCAGTGCAGAAAGTGTACCATTGCTGCCGGCGACAACCATACGCGTACCCGTGCCGGACAGTGCATCCATTTGTACGCCGCCTTCGGCGGTACGCAGTGCCTTACCTCCGGTTTCGTTCTTAAAATAACCGCCATAGCCATCAGGGCTTTGGCTCGAGCCATGAACACCATAGTTCTCGCCGGTAACACTATTGGCGATGCCGTCTACACCGCTTCCGTTGGCAGAACCGGAATATCCCCTTACACCCGAGGCATAGCCTGTGGTGTTGTATGCTTCTCCCTGTACTCCGGCACCAAGTGAGGCAGCAGAGGTGCCCAACACCCCTTTTGAATCTGAGGTATTGGTTGTGGCGGCACCCCAGACGGCGGCAGTATTGTTACCGTACGCTGAGACGTAAATGGGCGCAAACTCAGCTGAACCGTCGATAGGCAGTGCCTCCCTTGATACGGGGTACCAGCTCCCGTCCTGCCAAAAGTAAAATCCCACAAGCACATTGTTTGGGGGTGTACCACCCTGTTGCAGGTTATAAACCAATGTTCCATTGGCTAATGCGCCTCCCTGAGGGTTGGTTACCGGTGCTGCCACGTTTCTGGCTGTCAGTACCACCCGGGGTACCAACAAACCTTTATCGGTTGCTGAGACGTCCAGTGCCCCCTGCGGGGTTTCCGTTCCGACGCCGATCTGGGCGTGCCCCCGTTGCGCGCCAAGCAGGCAGGCAAACAGGGTTAGTAAAAATAGTTGTTTCTTCATAAAAGGAAATTTTAATCTTTGGTAAGAAGTTAATAATGAGGAACCTTTGACGCAAAGTACAGGCATTAGGTGATGCGGGGCATCACGAGATAGGGTGAGTGTTTTGCTGCCAACTGTTTTTTCATAACTTAGCGGGATGCACGACATATTTCAATCGCATCTTGAAAAATTCATTACCACAGATGATGCTGAATATGCCGGTATTGATTCTTTCTTCCAGGTTATGGATGTTAAAAAGAAGGAAAACCTGCTTTCAGAAGGGCAATTGTGCCGGTACCATTATTTTGTATTGAAGGGCTGCCTGCGGAAGTTCTTTATTAATGATAAAGGCATTGAACAGACGACTGAGTTTGCCATCGAAACATGGTGGATTACCGATAATATGGCGTATGAACGGAATCTCCCGACGGAATTTTACATCCAGGCTGTTGAAGATTCCGAGATATTATACATTGAGGGAGGCCCAGGATCGGTTACTGACTGAGTTTCCAAAAATGGAGCGGTATTTCCGGTTTGTGTACCAACGTGCCTATGCCGCAGCGCAGATCAGGCTGAAGTATCTTTACGATTTTTCTAAGGAAGAGATTTATGAACAGTTATGCCTTAGGCAACCCGCATTCGTCCAGCGGGTACCTCAATACCTGATTGCTTCCTATCTGGTTTCACACCTGAATATTTAAGTGAAATCCGGAAAAAGAAACGTTCTTAAACCAGTTTAAGTTCTGTGTGTTTTTACTGAGCTAGCTTTGCGTCATTAATCTTAGATACACAAAAATGGAAACCAGAATCAACATCAATGAATTACAGCCACAGGCTTTTAAAGCCATGTATGCCCTTGAAGGTTATATGGCAACGACGAAGCTGTCCAAAACCCATAGGGAACTAATTAAGATCAGGGCGTCGCAAATTAACGGCTGTGCTTTCTGTATAGACATGCACACCAAAGATGCGCTGAAAAACGGGGAAACGACACAACGCATTTTTCTTTTGAACGCCTGGCGCGACACGGCTTTGTTTTCTGAAGAAGAGAAAGTCATCCTTGCCATAACTGAAGAGGTGACCCTTATCAATAATCTCGGATTGTCTGCAGATACTTACAAAAAGGCCACACAGTTTTTTGATGAAATCACAATCGCGCAACTCATTATGGCCGTAGTGACGATCAATGCCTGGAACCGGATTGCGATCAGTACAAACCTTGAACCGGCGGGATAACTGACCAGCGACATACATCCGGTTTGCAACGTTGTTAGCGCCGCAGTGGTCAGACTGATCTTCGGGATACGGGTCCCCAGATTGTCATCCATTTTTCAAAATACGGAAAAAACCGGGCCATATCACGCGACATTGACGGACCGATGCGTGAAAGCCATAACGGTTATTGCACATGAGCGACATGCGGTCACAGGTTTTCGCGCAGTGCCCTCGCAACGGCTTCCGTGTTGGAATTCACCTGTAACTTGGCATAGATATTCTTGATGTGTGATTTTACGGTGTCGAGCGAAAGCCCTAAATCAGCAGCAATCATCTTATAGCTTTTCCCGTCGACCAATGCATGCAGCACTTCCTTTTCCCTGAAACTTAATAAGGGCTTGGAGTTGGCGGCTGTCTGTGGCATGGCGTTGCGGAACAAATCGACAATCCGCCGGGCAATTCCGGGTGTCATGGGCGAACCACCGTTGCCGATGTCTTTCAATGCCGCAATGTATCCTTCAGGTGTTGTTGACTTCAGGATGTACCCCGATGCGCCGGCGCAGATCGCCCTGAAGATGTAATCATCGTCAGAAAAAACCGTCTGGATCAGGATTTGGGCATCAGGAAATACCGATTTGATTTGACGGGTTGCATCAATGCCGTCTACGCGTGGCATCGCAATGTCCATCAGCACGATATCGGGATTGTGCTTCTTCATCTTGGTGACAGCGTCGCTGCCGTTGGCAAAACTGGCTGCGCAATGAAGCGCCGGATCACTGTTAATAACCATTTCCAGGCTTTCGCGCAGGTGCCTGTTGTCTTCGAAAAGTATGACCTCGAGTGGCTGCATCGGTTTTTAAAAGCAAATTAAATTATTTAAGTTTTGAGACGCATCCCGAATTTGGGGGATGGCTAGATTTTGACGGTCAGCCTTAGGTGTGTGCCTGAGCCGGGAGCACTCCTGATCTCGAATACCGCGCCGATATCCCTGGCACGCTGCTGCATGTTCTCAAGGCCGTCACCATGGTTTGCCGCGGCCACATCAAAACCGGAACCGTTGTCAGAAACGGTGAGTGTGAGTATACGTTCCCGCAGCAGCAGTTCCACTTCGACGCTATCAGCACCGGAATACTTGACGGCGTTATTCAGCGCTTCCTTAAAAATTAGGTAGATATTCCTTTTATGAATCATCGACAGTTGCATGTCTGCCGTATTTTCAGTCCTGAATATCAATTCCAATGGGGATGATGCGCGAAGATCGGCGACAAAATGCTGCATCCTCTTATCCAGTCCTGATGACGTGGTTCGATAGGAGTCCGGTTTTATCATCCACACGATATCGCTCATCGATTCGATGGTTTCCCTGATGTTGGTACTGATTTTTTCCATGAGTTCCGGGGAGCCTTCCCTGTTATTGCGGACCATTTCGTTCAATAGCCGGATGCTGCTCAGCGAGCTGCCGACATCGTCATGTAGGTCTGATGCGATACGGTTGCGCAACTCCAGTTCCTTATTGCGCTGCCTGAGTCGGTTTCGGTTGATAATGAACGCAATGCCCAACAGAATGAAGACGACAAGCAACACCATGACGACCAACATGGTGCGGCTGTTTTTTATTTTTTGCTGCTGGAGCATCCTGTCCTTGTTCAGCAGCTTAATTTCTTTTTCTTTTTCTTTCGTTCCGAATTCAGTCTGTAGTTTGTCGAATCTTGTCTGCTGTTCCTGTAGATCCAGGCTGTCGCTGACGGTTGCCGCCTGCTTTACGCATTCCAGCGACCTTTTGTAATTGTGTGTGGCTTCATAAAAATCGGCCAGAAGGTGTAAAGCCTTTAGTCGGTAAAGCGTGTTATGCATTTCGGTCGACAGTGCATACGCTTCTTCAACGACAGATATGGCGGCATCGTAATGTGCCAGTGTACTTTCAAAAACGCCGATGGTAAGCTGTAGATAGACGATATCCATCTTATAGCCCAACCGCCGGTATACCTGCATTGCCTTGTCAAAATATTTCCTCGTAAGCGCCGGGACCTTCCGATAAATATACACCTGAGCGATGTTTTCGTAGACGAGAGCGGCATTGTAATCGTCGCCCGTATTCTCATAGTAGGCCGCCAGTTCGTTGTATTCCTGCATCGCCTTATCGTACTCGCCCTTGAGCTGGTAAATGTTGGCAAGGCTCGTCTTTACCTCATTTTTGGTTTTCGCCGTTGGTGCGTAATCGAGTGCCTTGCGCATGTAATTTACAGCACTTCGGAAATCATTCATTTTTCGGTAAATGACGCCCAGGTTTTTATACAACGCACAAGCCGATGCATTATCCTTGATTTTGTCAAGCTTACGGATACCTTTGAATACCGTTTGCATAGCCGCCTCATATCGTTCCATGCGAATGTATATATTCGATAGGTTCGCCAGGATTTTCAGCACCTGACTTTCGTCTTTATTCTTCTGATAGATGGCGATGGCACTGTTTATGTAAAACTGGGTCTTGTCGTAATCGCCGTCAAAAGAGTACACCCAGCCCAGCGTGTTATAGCAGCTCGCCAGTGCCTCCTCATCATGATGTTTTTTTGCCAGCGCGATGGCCCTGTTTGCAATCTTATAAGCCGAGTCCTTTTGTATGCTGGTATAATAAAAGGCCAGGTGGCTCATTGGGATGATGCGATCCTTTTCCGATTTGGTTTTGGCGATGACAGCGCGAAGGGAATCCATTGTCGGATTTTGCGCCGGAACAATAAACGGTAATAACAGCATCAACAGCACGATACTGTGACGCCTTCCTGTGGGGTTATGCCACAAATAAGGAGATAACATACTGATAGGGTAATGGTTAGTATGCTATAAAAATAATAAAACTTTAAATATAACTACTACTCGGGGATTACCTGCCCCTCCTGCGGTTGCGCTCCGCTTTCAGTAAATTGAGTTCACGGCTCGTTTGCCCGGCAACTGAAGTATTCTCCTCAGCACGGCGAATCAGGTACGGCATCACATCACGGACGGGACCAAACGGGAGGTATTTTGCCACGTGGTAATCTGCAGCAGCGAGGTTAAAACTGATGTTGTCGCTCATACCGTACAACTGTCCGAACCAGACGCGCCCGTCGTTTTTCGGAATGTTATGCGCCGCCATAAGTTCCATCAGTTTGTAAGAGCTTTCCTCATTGTGGGTGCCTGCGAAGATGGCCATGTTATTGATGTGCCTGACCATGTACAGGATGGCGGCATCGTAATTCTCATCCGTAGCTTCTTTGGAAGCGCAGATCGGCGTGGGATAGCCTTTTTCTTCCGCGCGTTTGTGTTCCTTTTCCATGTAGGCGCCGCGTACAATCTTCATCCCGATGTAGAATCCCTCTGATTTGGCCTGGTCGTGCAGTTTCTTCAGGTAATCCATCCGGTCGTGGCGATACATCTGTAAGGTGTTGAAAACGATGGCTTTTTCCTTGTTGTATTTTCGCATCATATCCGCCACGAGGTCATCGGCGGCATCCTGCATCCAACTTTCCTCGGCATCAATCAGCAGTGCAACATCCTTATCGTGGGCCACTTTACAGACATGGTCAAAACGGGCAACAACGCGGTTCCATTCTTCCTGCTCTTCGGCGCTGAGCGTTTGCCCCTCACCCAATTTTTCATACAGTTCAAAACGTCCGAAACCGGTCGGCTTAAAAACTGCAAAAGGGATTGATTGCCTTTCTTCCGCAAAATGGATGGTTTTGAGCGTCATGTCCAACGCGGCATCAAATTGCGCTTCTTCTTCCTTGCCTTCCACGGAATAATCCAACACCGACGATACGCCTTTGGTAAACATCTTGTCGACTACCGGCAGGCAGTCGGCTTCATTAACGCCGCCGCAGAAATGGTCAAAGACAGTCGCACGGATCAGCCCTTCGACAGGCAAATGCGCTTTGATGGCAAAGTTGGTCACGGCCGTCCCAATACGCACCAGGGGCTCACTCGCAATCATCTTAAAGAGGAAATAAGCGCGGTCGAGTTCGGTATCTGTCTTGAGTGCAAATGCGGTTTGCGTGTTGTTGAAGATTTTTTCCATGTGATTTTTGTTGATAGTGCAAATATAAGCGTTGGAAATGCATTTTTTTTTAGTTTTCGGCGATAAATTTCAAATGAAACGGCTCGCACGCTGGAAAAAAACTTTAACAACTGTTGTGGAATTACCGCACGAAAAATCCAGCGGTTTTTGTAAGGGACAGCACTTTCCCCTACCCTTAGGGCAAAATACAAATCATTCCGTTAGCCGGCGTGCGCAAAATGCACATCAATTGTTAATACTAATAATCGGTTTTCGATACCGATGTGCGGATTGCTATCTGGCTCCCATCGTTTGGAGGCAACAACTTTGCGGGAAACGCGGAATTTATTTAAATCCCGACCTCAATCTGGAACCGCACATACCAATTATTCGCCGAGCTCCCGTTGGCAAAGTCGAGCTTTTCGTAGGTAAACTCGGATTGCAATTTCAGTGCATGCTCCCAGATATACTTGTTGATGCCGAAACTGAACTGGTCCGTGTCAGGCGAATAGGCGCTGATTTCATCGGCCACCTTCTGGGTCGAATAACGACCGATGAACTCATACTTAGAGGGGAACACGTAGCTGAGCTGGTAATCCATGCCTTGCCCCGCGAATACCGCCCGCGTTAAAGTGGGATCGGTCGGGTTGACGGTGACCGGGTTATCAGCAACGCGGTTCATATAGGTCAGCATGGCAGCCCACCCATTGTATTTGGCAATCGCGTCGAGCAATAACGATGACATATCGCGTGCTTCGTACAACAAGTCACCGGTTTGTCCTAATGTTTTTCTGGCTTTAAGGTTGATATTGTACGCGCCCGAAACCATCAGCCTGGGTTTGGGCTCCCTCAGGATATCGCCTTCAAAGTAATGCCCGTCCTTCTTAAAAGTCCCCAGCGGCAACAATTCAATCTTTCCGGTGTATGACAGCCCGTTGTTGTCTTTAATGGCGGGTACATTCGGGTTGTTCGTTGCCCAGTTCCGACCCTCACCCAGGCTGATCGCGCCTTTGAAATTATACGAAAACTTATCTTTGAACTCATTGAGGTTGGCGAAATGGAAACCGAAATCACGGTCTATCGCGAACTTAAAGTTGTTGATGGAACGGTCGGTGAGCTGGATGGCACCTGAGGAATTCACGGTCTGCCTCGTGCCCGGAAGCTTTGTCACCCCAAACCCGAATTGCCAATGTGTATTGGGGCGGTAGTATAAGATCGCGTCGCGGATCACGTTCAGGTTTTCCCCTGCTTTTTCCGAGCCGACGTCGCCGGCACCGAACGAAATCTGCAGTACGTACAGGAATCTAGGATTTCCTACAAATCCGTCAAACCGCATCCTGAGGCGGCGCACCTGACCTTCGTAATACGGGTCCTGCCCTTCATTATCAAAATAGGTCACACGGTTCTGTATCCTGAAACGGATGTTGAACTGGAAAATACTGTCCGGCGACGTGATGCCTAGGCCTTTTCCGTAGTTGTAATAAGGCAGGGACGACAATTTGAGGTCGTTGTCCTTCTTATTCCGGATGATTTCCTGGGCGTTTGCTGACGCCGCACAAAGCAGGAACAGAATGGGTAAGATTTTTTTCATAGTGTGTTGTTTGTTTGGTCGCAAATTTATAAAAAAAAGGTGCGGTTGCGACGAAAGCAAACTGACACGCGCCACGCCCTCTCAGCGATGTACCGCGTGAGGGATAGCAGCGGCAGCCCGCAGGGAGCGCAGCGGACGAGGACTAAAGCGGATAGCCCGACCCGAGGAACGAGGGGCACGCCCGCCACAAACAAAGGCAATAATCGCACAAAGTTCTACTCGGCACCCTAAACCTTTTTCATACCTTTGCAAAAAATTACACCATGTCAAATATCTATTTGGGATACCATTTTACAATTGAGCCAAAGGCGTCAGGCGCCGAAATTTTAGTAGCCGAATTGGGTGAAAAACCGTTCGAAAGTTTTGTGGAAACCGACTTCGGGGTGACGGCCTACGTGCAAAAAAGCCTATGGACCGCCGACATCCTGGATGACATTTACATCCTCAATTCGCCTGAATTTACGGTTTCATATCAGGTCGAAGAAATAGAACAGGTGAACTGGAACGAGGAATGGGAGAAAAATTTTGAGCCGATTGACGTTGACGGCAAATGCCATGTACGTGCCCCTTTCCACCCGAAAACGCACGCAGCATACGACATTGTGATTGAGCCGAAGATGAGTTTCGGCACGGGCCATCATGAGACGACGCACATGATGATCCAGCATTTGCTTGAGATGGATGTGCGCGGCATGAAAACGCTTGACATGGGCTGCGGTACCGCCATCCTGGCCATCCTGGCTGAAATGAAAGGTGCCGGGCCAACAGATGCGATTGATATCGACAACTGGTGCTACCTCAATTCGATTGAAAATGCGGAACGCAACGGTTGCACGCAGATCACGGTCTATGAAGGGGATGCGGCCTTACTGGCAGGTAAACGCTATGACCTGATTATCGCAAACATCAACCGAAATATCCTGCTTAATGACATGCAGGCTTATGTGGACAGCCTGAACAAGGGCGGACAGTTGCTTTTGAGCGGATTCTACGAGGACGACATCCCGGCAATCGATGCCTGCTGCACGGAAAAAGGATTGAGATACGTTAAGAAATTCCAGCGTAACAACTGGGTTTCGCTGAAATACGCTTACTGATATGGATACCATTGAAAAAGTTTTAGAGGAGGTCCTGACCGAGGAAGCGGTGGGCAACAACAATGAAATCGTTTTGTACAACGATGACGTAAACACCTTCGACCATGTCATCGAGACCTTAATCCGCGTGTGCAGCCATACCGCTGAACAAGCCGAGCAATGCGCGATACTGGTGCATTACAAAGGAAAATGTACCGTGAAAACCGGATCGTTTGAGGAATTGAAGCCGCAATGCACCCAATTATTGGAAGCGGGACTGAGTGCCGAAATCGTGTAACGGCAGTTTCCCTGCAAAATAAACCATACACCAAGGCTACGAAATCGTTTTAGCCCATTCAAAATTTCCGTGAATCTTAATAGAAAGTCGCGTTGGCATTGACGGGAACAACGCGTTTGGTCCGGCCGTGCAGATATTCCGCGTTGTATAGTTTAAATATCACGCTCCCGGAATTTTCATTGTCTGTTGTTGGTACATTTATATAAACCAACACATTCAGATTATGAGAAAAATTTACGCATTACTTTGTCTGGCTACAGCCGGTTATGGCCAGCAGAATATCAACTTCGAAACTGGCGGGCAAGGTGCCAATTACACCTGGAACGTTTTTGAAAATGACAGCAATCCGGCGCTCGAGTTTGTGGACAATCCAAATCCTTCAGGCATTAACATTTCACCTACCGTTGCCAAATTTACCACACTCATCACCGGCATGCCCTACGCAGGGACAGAGACGCAGCATGGGAATATGGGGACTTTCACGCTGGATGCCGACCATGCCACTATAAAAATCATGGTGTACAAATCTGTCATCAGCGATGTCGGCATCAAACTAGTTCAGCCCGGTAACGGGGCGCAGCCGGAGATTAAGGTATCAAACACGGTCATTAACCAATGGGAAGAACTCTCCTTTAATTTTTCTGCGCAGGTAGGCACAACATTTGACCAGATTGTCGTGTTTCCTGACTTTTCCGGATCTCCGCGGACTTATGGCTGCGTAACGTATTTCGACAACATCACTTTCGGGATGGCAGAAGCCCAACCGCAACCACTCACCGCTGCCCCTACCCCCGTACTGCCGCAGGCCCAGGTCATCTCAATGTTCAGCGATGCGTATCAGGATGTTCCTGTCGACACCTGGAGGACCGCCTGGTCTGATGCCGTGCTGCAGGATTTGGCAATTGACGGGAATCCGACGAAAAGGTATACCAATTTAAACTTCGTCGGGATTGAAACCATAGCCTCACAAATTGATGCCACGCAGATGGATTATTTTAATGTGGATGTCTGGTCGCCCGATTTCACTATTTTCAAGATAAAATTGGTCGACTTTGGTCCGAACGCCATATACGACGGCGGCGGCGATGACAGCGAACATGAAATAACATTTAACAATCCGCAACAGGGCAGCTGGATCACGTACAGCATTCCGCTTACCGATTTTGCCAACCTGCAACACAGGGATCATATTTCACAACTGATTTTTGTGGGCGGAAATAAAACCGTGTATGTTGATAACGTGTACTTCAGCAGAGCCGAACTACAGGCAGCAGATCCGCAAACGCCTGAATTCAGCATGTATCCGAATCCGGTAAAAGACCAGCTTCATATCCTGAACCCATCCGGGATCGACCAGATCAGGATTTGTAATATACACGGGCAGCTGCTTTATCAAAGCGATACCCCTGCCGGTGACGTAGAGATCAATACGCAATTTCTCACAGCGGGAACCTATTTTATCACCGTCAACAGTGGTGGAAAGACGGCAGTGAAAAAATTCATTAAACAGTAGCTAAAAAAAAAGCCCTTCATGAGAAGGGCTTTTTTAATGAATCATTTCATGTTAGCTCGCTTTATTAAAGTAGCGCGTTACCGTGACAGTGGTTCCACCGACGGTGGAAGTCGCGCGGATCTGCAATTCTGAATTGGTGAGTTTGGTCACCTCATAGGTTCCTGCCAAAGCCCCTCCGGTTACATTGAGCGCATCTCCGGCCTGCGTCCAGGTTCCCTGGTCTCCGGCGTCTTCTGTACACACATTCTCTGCATTTTTAAAGAAAATGATGTTCTTTAAAACGCCACCGGTCACGAATTCAATATAATCCTTGTCACAGCCCGGTTCGTTATCCGTGTACGGATCTGTATCGGTCGTGCCTGATACAACGGAAACCGTCTTGGTAAGGTTCCATTTCGCAATGATAGTCGGCGCAGGACCAGAATCGCTGTCGCTGCTGCAACTGAAAGCTAAGGAAGCAATAGCAGCCATGGCTAAAAATTTAATCTTTTTCATATATGTTGATTTGTGTTACGGGGCTAATTTACACAATCAGGACAACGCAGTTGTTAAAATTGTAATAAAAATCGTTACCTATACCTTATAACATTCCCATATGAGATTCAATAGGGCCTATTGACCTACACCGTCGCAGATTTCCTACAGGTTTTGTTAAACTGCATCTCTGAACGACCATAACATTACCTCAACATCTTTGGTTGGGACGACGCTTAGGCAACTCCTCCATTCCCTGACATTTATTGACAAATGCAGTGTTTTAAGCTATATGCAGCGATAACGATATCGTAAGAAATTGTATAGTTTTTATATAATGCGTTTCTTCGCACTACAACGTATTCGTGATTACATTTGATTAGAACAAAAAACCAAACATTTATGAAAAAAATTACAATATCGCTTTGCCTGATGTTATATTCATTAGGTTATTCACAGCAACCATCCGCTGCGGCTGAGAACCCCTCCCTGCCGCAATCGGATGTGATCTCGATGTTCAGCAATGTGTACACCAATGTACCTGTAGACACCTGGCAGACCTCGTGGTCAGCAGCCACACTGGAGGATGTGCAGATTGCCGGAAATGATGTTAAGAAATACTCCGGGCTCAGCTTTGTCGGGATTGAAACCGTGGCAAGCCAGCTCGACATCACTGCGATGACGTATTTCAATGTCGACGTCTGGTCTGCTGATTTTCCGCTTTTTAAAGTGAAGTTGGTTGACTTTGGTGCTGACGCGGCCTTTGGCGGCGGCGATGACAAGGAACATGAAATTACCTTCAACGCTCCTGCCCAGAATCAATGGGTGCATCTGCACATCCCGCTGTCCGAATTTGAGAACCTGACAACCAGGCAACATATTGCCCAGCTGATTTTCGTTGGCGGCAACGCCACAGTATTTGTAGACAATGTGTACTTCAGCAATGAAGTGACCGTACCGGTGGTTACCGACCCAGTCGTGGCGGCTCCGACCCCAACAGTTCCGTCATCGGATGTCATTTCAATGTTCAGCAACGCGTATACCAACGTTCCTGTAGACACCTGGCGCACCAGCTGGTCAGATGCCACGCTTACTGATGTACAGGTTGATGGCAACGATACCAAGAAATATACCGGGCTCAATTTCGTAGGAATTGAAACCGTCGCGCAACAGCTTGACATCAACGGTATGACCCATTTCAATGTCGATGTGTGGTCGCCAAATTTCACCATATTCAAGGTTAAGCTGGTCGATTTCGGCAATGATGGCGCCTTTGGTGGCGGGGATGATACAGAACACGAACTGACATTCGACGCGCCTGCACTGAACCAATGGGTAACGCTGCACATCCCGTTGGCTGATTTTACGAACCTCATGGGACGGCAGCACATCGCCCAGCTGATTTTTGTTGGCGGCGGCGGAAAAGTGTATGTCGACAACGTATATTTCAGCAATGAGACGACGGTGCCTCCTGTGACCGATCCGTTAACGGCGGCACCAGACCCTGTGTTGCCGCAATCGGATGTCATTTCATTGTTCAGCAACGTTTACAACAATGTAGCTGTTGACACCTGGCGTACCGATTGGTCTTCGGCAGCACTCGAAGACGTGCAGGTGGCCGGAAACGACACGAAAAAATATACGTCACTTGTGTTTGTTGGCGTTGAAACCGTAGCACAGCAACTTGACATCACCGGAATGAGCCATTTTAACGCTGACGTCTGGTCGCCTGATTTCACCGTATTTAAAGTGAAACTGGTCGATTTTGGAAATGACGGCGCTTTCGGCGGCGGTGATGATACGGAGCACGAAGTGACAATCGATAACCCGGCACAGGGTCAATGGGTAAATATCCACATCCCTTTAAGTGATTTCACCAACCTGATGGGCAGGCAGCACATCGCCCAATTAATCTTTGTAAGCTCAAATACCAAAGTATATGTAGACAACGTATATTTCAGCGACGAAAATGTTACACCTCCTGTCACTGATCCGTTGACTGCGGCTCCGGACCCAGTCCTTCCGCAGGAAGATGTACTGTCTATGTTCAGCAACGTATACACCAACGTACCCGTAGACACCTGGCAAACCTCATGGTCTGCGGCCACACTGGAAGACGTACAGGTGGATGGAAACGACACCAAAAAATACACCGGTTTGAGCTTCGTAGGTATCGAGACCGTAGCAAACCAACTCGATATCACGGGGATGACCGTTTTCAATGTTGATGTATGGTCACCTGACTTTACCATCTTTAAGGTAAAATTGGTAGATTTCGGAGCTGATGCGGCATTCGGCGGTGGCGACGACACAGAACATGAAGTCACGTTTAATGCGCCGGCACAAGGCCAGTGGATTTCGCTCCACATTCCGTTGTCACAGTTCGAGAACCTGGCCGGAAGGCAGCACATTGCGCAATTGATTTTCGCAAGCAGCAACGCCAAAGTATATGTGGATAATGTGTATTTCAGCAATGAGCCGATCATCGTAATCCCGACAGATCCTACGGTAGCGGCCCCTGCCCCTACTTTGCCTCAGGCGCAGGTGATGTCCATGTTCAGCAACGCTTACACGAATGTTCCCGTAGATACCTGGCGTACCAGCTGGTCTGATGCCACGCTGACTGAGGTGCAGGTAGATGGCGACGACACTAAAAAATATACCGGACTGAACTTTGTTGGTATAGAAACAGTTGCACAACAACTTGATATCACTTCGATGACGCACTTCAATGTCGATGTGTGGTCTCCTGATTTCTCGGTATTCAAGGTCAAGCTCGTTGATTTCGGTGCTGACGCTGCGTTTGGTGGCGGCGATGATACTGAGCATGAGATCGTGTTTAACAACCTGACGCAGTCAGATTGGAACACAATCCAGATTCCGTTATCCGATTTTACAAACCTGATGGGAAGGCAGCATATCGCCCAATTGATTTTCGCGAGCAGCAACGCCAAGGTTTATGTCGACAACGTGTATTTCAGTACAGACCAATTAGGCGTGACTGATAACGAATCGGTCAAAATGACGATGTATCCTAATCCGGCATCGACGACGCTGCACTTGTCTGCCCAACAGCCTATCGACTCGGTTTTGGTTTTCAACACCATCGGTCAAAAGGTCATTAATGTGGAGCCTGGTACCAGTACAGCGACAATCGACGTGCGTTCGCTGAACGCCGGGATGTACATTGTCAACACCACCATTGGCGGTAAGACGGTTTCTCAAAAATTGATCATTAAATAATTTTAGGTCCGGAAGACAACGACCATTACGGCCTCTGTACAGGCCGATGTTTTCCGGACTGATCATCATCTACAAAAGCACGAACTCGTTTCGTGCTTTTTTTTGTCCGGATATTGAGATGCTGCAAAAAGATTCTTTATTTTTATCCGCCCAAGCGCAATTAATCCCAAAAAAATAATTAAGGTTGCTTAAAAGAATAGTCCCCATAGTCATCCTCATTTGTGGCATCCTCCAGGCACAGGACCTGCCCCCCATTTTAAAGTATGCCCCGTCACTGTATGAGGCCGGCAACCAGAATTGGATGATGGGACAGGATAAAAACAACTACATCTACGCGGCGAATAACGAAGGCTTACTCGAATTTAATGGTACGGACTGGAAACTGTATCCGACGCCAAACGAAACCATCATACGGTCGGTAAAGGTCATTGGTGACCGGATTTACACGGGCTGCTATATGGAATTCGGTTTCTGGAAACGCCAGCAGGACGGCAGGTTAATTTATGTATCACTCAGCGAAAAGATCAGAAACAGGATTTTGCCCGACGAGCAGATCTGGAATATCCTGCAATACGATCAGTGGATCATCTTCCAGTCGCTCAACCGGATTTATATTTACGATTCCAAAGGTGGCCAATTCAATATCATACAGCCCAAAAGTCTTATAAACAAGGCGTTTAAGACGGGTAATGCAGTGTACTACCAGACCGTCGGAGAGGGGCTCTTCGAGATTGAGAATGGCAAAAGCATCCTTGTGTCAGGCAACCCGCAGCTGGTTTCAAACAAGATTGTCGGCCTGATCGCTGACAATGACGGACTGATCATACAGACGCAGTACAACGGATTCTACCGGTACAACAATGGGGCGCTTACCAAATGGGCCACGGAAGCCGACGAAGCCCTTGCGCAAAGCAGCGTCTATTCTACCCAGCTGCTTTCCGATGGTGGGTTTGCACTCGGCTGCGTGTCCAATGGCGTCTTTATCCTGTCCAAAGAGGGAAAAATCCGCTACCACCTTACTCAAAGCAAAGGCCTGAGCAACAATACGGCGTTGTCGCTGTTTGAGGATCGGGATAAAAACCTTTGGATCGGACTTGACAATGGCATCAACTGCGTCAACCTTCAATCGCCGGTGAAAAGCTTCACCGATGATTCCGGAATCCTGGGTACGGTGTATGCCTCGGTGTTGCATAACAATATGCTGTATGTAGGCACCAATCAGGGATTGTTCTGCAGGAATTACTATGGAACAGAGCCATTCCGTTTTGTTTCGGGAACCAAAGGCCAGGTCTGGTCGTTGTTTGCGTATGATGGAACGCTGTTTTGCGGGCACGATACGGGGACATTTGTGGTAACTGGAAGTGCGGCCCAGCAGATTTTCAGCGCCTCGGGAACATGGAAATTCAGGACCGTACCAAACACGCCCGATTTGCTGTTACAGGGGAATTATTACGGGATCTCAGTATTGAAGCGCAGCAACGGACTGTGGTCGTTCCGGAACCGCATCTCGGGTTTCGACTATTCGACGAAGTATTTTGAACTGGGCAACAAGCACGATATTTACATCAGCCACGAATACAAGGGCGTTTTTCGGATTTCGGTCGATGCGGATTTCACGAAAGGCTTCGGACTAAAAGCCTACGCCGCACCTTCCAAAGGAAAGAACGCCGGCCTGACGAAGTTCAATGGAACCATTTACTATGCATACAAAGGCGGTGTCTTCAGCCTGAATCCTAAAACAAAAGATTTCGAAAAAGACCGTTTCCTCAGCAGCATTTTTGCAAAAGACGATTATACTTCGGGAAACCTGATTGTCGATAATTCGAATAAACTGTGGCTTTTTACCAAAAACTATATCAATTATTTTTCACCCGGAAAGCTCAGCGCGGGATTGAAACAGAATGTCATACCCATACCCGCGTCGCTGACCAACTCGATGCTCGGGTATGAAAACATCAGCCGCATCAGCCCGTCCAATTACCTTATTGGAACCACTGACGGCTATTACACCATCAACATCAATGATTTCGGTGTAAGCAATTACAAGATCCTCATTACAGCGGTCACCGCCAATGCGATGAACGGTACGCCATTTTTCGCTCCCATTTCAGCCTCGGGTGAGTTCCCATATGCAAATAACAACATCACCTTCGCTTACACCATTCCTGAGTACAACAAGTACGTGAATGCCGAATACCAGTACCTGCTTGACGGGATGCAGGATAACTGGAGTACCTTGTCTTCAAAATCAGTTGTCAATTTTAAAAACCTGTCTGCGGGAAGCTACACCTTCAAAGTGCGTGCGAAAATCGGTAACCTGTATTCCGAAAATGTTGCCGAATACCGGTTCACCATACTAAAACCATGGTACGCGACGAACCTGGCAATATTGATCTACGTAATCCTGTTGATGGTGCTCGCCCACTTCGTCAACAAGTCGTATAAAAATTACTACCAGAAACAAAAAGAAAAACTCATTGAGGAAAACAACCTGTTGCTTGAGATCAAGGAATTGGAAAATGAACAGCAACTAATGAAGATGCGCAATGAGCAGCTGACGATGGACGTAGACAGCAAAAACCGCGAACTTGCCGCATCCACCATGAGCCTGATACAGAAAAATGAGCTGCTGACACTGATTAAGGACGATCTCAGGAAAACCACAGAAGACCCGAACAATAAGAACATCAAATCAGTCATCTCAACGATTAATAAGAATATCAATGAGGAGGACACCTGGAACGCATTCAAGGAAGCATTCAATAATGCCGATAAGGATTTCCTGAAGAAGATCAAGGCCGCACATCCGTCCCTAACACCGAATGACCTCAGGCTGTGCGCGTACCTCAGGCTGAACCTCTCTTCCAAGGAAATTGCGCCGCTACTTAACATTTCGGTGCGCAGTGTGGAGATCAAGCGGTACCGATTGCGGAAAAAGATGGACTTATCACATGAGCAGGGTCTGGTCGAATACATCCTGGCCGTCTGATGTTAATCCGGGTTTCCGCTCAATGGCTGGCATAGACACTACTCAACATCTTTCGGAAGATTGTTAAAATATCCTATACATCACCACAACAACAACGGTGTAGTAGCAACAACCATGGCGGTTTGGACCCGCCGACCACTTTCTTAAAATCCTGTTAACATTGGCAATTTTAGCAAGTCGGCAGAAATATCCACCGATTTTTCGTTTGTATGTTTTTTGTTGTGGCTTCTTTTGTCGGATTATCAATATACACGCCTAATTTTAACCAAAACAAAAAAATAACAACATGAAGTCAACTTATGCATTAATGTATTTGCTGTTGTTCTCGGTCTTCGGCTTTTCACAGAGCGTCGATATCGGGGGAACGGTAAAAGATGAAAAATCCGGCCTGCCCATGCCTGGAGTCACCGTGGGGATTAAAAACGCGTCACAATCTGTACAAACCGATTTTGACGGTAATTTCAAGCTGTCCGGAGTTCCATCCGGAAGCGTAGTGGTATTTACGTATATCGGATATACCAACTATGAAATGAAAATCAACGAAACCAATAACAGTATTTCAATCACCCTCAAAGAAGACAATAAATTACTTGATGAGGTGGTTGTGATTGGCTACGGTACGCAGCGTAAACGGGAGGTTACCGGCGCGGTAGCAGTGGTGAAGAAAGATATAATCGAAAAGATAAAGCCTATAAAAGTCGACCAGGCGCTACAGGGTACCGTGGCGGGCGTCATTGTATCGGGCAATACGGGTGCGCCAAATTCCGGATTCGACATTAAAATCCGCGGTGTCGGATCAAACGGGGACAACGGCCCATTAGTCGTCATAGACGGTTATGTAGGCTCAATGAGCGACCTGAACCCTGGCGACGTGGAATCGCTGACCATTCTTAAGGATTCACAGGCGGCCATCTACGGTGTGGGCGGCGCCAACGGGGTTATCCTGATTACCACAAAAAAAGGTATAAAGAACAGCAAGCCGAAAATCAGCTATTCCGGATACACCGGATTTCAGGAAACCACGCGCAAACTGCCGCTTCTTAATGCCACTGAATACGCTTTACTGCTCAACGAAAGTTATGCCAATGGAGGACAGCCACTTCCTTATCCAAACGTTTCAGGCCTGGGCAAAGGGACAGACTGGCAGGAAGAGATGTTTCGTAAAGGCGCACCAATTATAAGCCATGAATTCAACTTAAGCGGCGGATCGGAAAAGGTCGCTTACAGCGTCAGCGCATCCGATCTGACACAGGAAGGCATCATCGGGCAATGGGACAAGTCAAGGTTTAAAAGGAACTCGGCCAGGATGACCCTGGGTTTTGACGTTTCCGACAAATTTAAGATCAACACAAACATCACCTATACTTACTTCAACTCAAGGGGTTTCAATGACAACGGATTAGGGTCAGTACTGTTCAACGCCGTAAGCGTTCCGGCCACGCTGGCGCCATACGACGCGAACGGGGAATATACCCTGGTGCCAAATACACCGGGGCTCGGAATCGAAATCATCAATCCTTTGGCACAATTGGCAAATACCTACAACGATGGGGCCTACAAAAAGATAAATGGTACCTTCGGATTTGACTACGAGGCTTTCACCGGATTCACCCTCACAGGCCGTATCGGTTTTAATACGGGTCATGGGAGTTCAAGGAGCTTCGCAAAAATGCTGAATTACGGCGGCAAAGTGTTTGACGTCAACCGAAGCCGTGTCGATCAAAGTACCACTACAGATGACAGTTATACATTTGACCTCTTTGGAACCTACAAACGTACGTTTGCAGATGCCCACAATTTCACACTGACTGCGGGAACGACCATCAACAAGTCCTGGGGCACCGGACTCTTCGCTTCTGCTTACGATGTGCCTAACAATGATTGGGATTTCGCTGACATTTTACTTGCGACAGGCTTCAATGGACGCGATGTAGGATCTTATAATTACGATGAAAGACAGTTGTCTTATTTCGGAAGACTTCAATATGACTACAAGGGAACATACCTGGTTTCGTTTATGGGACGGCGCGACGCCTCTACCAAATTTGGTCCCGCCAATACGGTAGCCTATTTTCCTTCGATGACGGCCGGATGGGTAGTTTCAAATGAGCAATTTTACGGGGATGATCGTTTTGTGAGTTTTATGAAACTCCGCGGGAGCTATGGCAGCCTTGGTAATGATAAAATCGGAAACAACCGCTATGCCTCACTTTTGACGGGTGAAGCTACTTATGTATTTGACGGCACGCTGGTTAACGGAACGGCCATTGGCACACTGGCAAATCCTAATGTCCTTTGGGAAAAGGCCAAAAAAATGGACATCGGGCTTGACCTGAATTTCTGGAAAAACCGTTTCAACATCGTTACCGATTATTATAACGAAACCCGTAAAGATCTTTTGATTGACGGGCTGCCGGTATCCGGTACAGTAGGAACAGGCGCACCGGGTAGCGGCTCGCCAACTGTTAACGCGGGAACGACAAGAAATACGGGGTTTGAATTCGCTATAGGATATCAGGAAAAGATTTCGGACAACTTTAAAATCGAGGCGAATTACAACTTTACAACCATAAACAACAATGTAACCGATGTAAAGGGCGAAAACAACTTCCTTCAGGCGGGTAATTTCGGTGTAGGTCAACCGCCGATTTCAAGAATGGAAGAAGGCCATTCAATTGGTTATTTTTATGGATACCAAACAGACGGCATTTTCCAAAATGTAGATGAGGTAAACGCACACCCTTCTCAGGCCGCCTTAGGCGCGGAAGCGCAACCCGGAGATATCAGGTTTAAGGATCTTAACGGCGATGGGGTCATTACTGCGTTGGACAAGACCGATCTGGGAAGCCCGATCCCTGACCTGATCATGGGCTTTAATCTCAGTATGGCGTACAAAGGTTTCGATTTCTCGGTGTTTACCTATGCGTCTATCGGAAATGACATCGTAAGAAACTACGAGCGTACGCTGAGCGATGTAAACAGGCTTGACTACGTGCTCAATCGCTGGACCGGGAAGGGCACCAGCAACACTGTGCCACGTGTAACCACAGCAGCAACAAGCAACAATGTATTTTCTGATTATTTTATAGAAGACGGCTCTTACCTTAGGATCCAGAGCATGCAGCTGGGCTACACGGTTAACCCAGATTTCACGAATAAGGCCGGGATCAGCAAGCTGAAATTGTATGTTGCAGCCAACAATCTTTATACTTTTACCAAATATAAAGGCTACGATCCGGGTGCCGTTGGCGCACAGCCAATAGGAGGCGGAATCGATAACGGGACATACCCATCAGTGAGGACCTACATGCTAGGCGTAAACATCAACTTTTAATATTACCGACAATGAAAAAATATAGTATAACCATGGCACTGGTGTTGTTCACGCTCTTATCGTGCAGCGACGACTTCACAAAGCGGACCCAACCCTACTCCATCGACTCTGAGAACTACTTCAACTCTGAAGACGACTACAATAAAGCGCTTATCGCTGCTTATGACTTGCTACAATCCACATACCTCAATGCCATGCTTGGCGAAATCGCCTCTGACAATACAGCCTCTGGCGGTGAAAGCGCTACCGATGTGATCGGTTTCCAGCAGATTGATGACATGACGCATACACCCGTAAACGCGAACCTCAAAAACCTCTGGGATTGGATGTTTGCCGGCGTCAACCGTTGCAATTACATCATCGAATTTAAGGATAAGACAGATTTCCCAAATAAAAATCAGGTGTTGGGAGAAACCTATTTCCTGCGCGCTTATTACAATTTCGAACTGGTAAAATGGTTCGGGCCGATTCCGTTGAAAGATGCCAGGTTTACCACTACCGACATCAATTCAATAAAAAGGTCTGAAGTAAAGGATGTTTACGCTTCGATAGAATCGGACCTATTGTTTGCGATTGACAACCTGAATCCTGTACCCGCGCAGCAAGGGAGGGCTACGAAAGGTGCTGCACAGGCGCTTTTAGGGAAGGCTTACCTGTACCAGGATAAATTCGCCGACGCGGCCAATGTACTTGAGGCTTTAATCGGCACGGGTACGTACTCTTTGGTATCAGATTACGCTTCGATTTTCGAAAATTCCGGTGAAAACGGTCCTGAATCTGTTTTCGAAGTCCAATACACCGACCTCGAAGGCGCTGGTTTTGGCTGCCTTCAATGCAGCGAGGGTAACGTCGCCGTCGGATTCAGCGGCATACGCAATTACACCGGCCCCGTATTTGATTCAGGATTTAGCTTCAACGTGCCGAGGCAGGAAGCGGTAAATGCTTTCGAAATTGGCGACAACCGCAAAGACGTAGCCATCCTTGATATCGTAGCATGGGCTGCAGCCAATAACGCGACGTATGGGACGGGCTACAAGCACACCGGGTTTTTCAATCGTAAATATTTACCAAGAAAAGGCGATGCCAATATCGGGGACCAGAACCTGACCAATCCAAACAATTATCGCGCCATCCGTTATGCCGATGTGTTGCTGATGGCTGCTGAGGCGTTCAACCGCAGCGGACTCGACGATGCCAAGGCACAGGAATACCTGAACAGGGTAAGAAGGCGTGCTTTTGGGGATACGGACCACGACATTACCGCCGTAGGGCCGGCGCTCACTGACCTGATCTGGGCTGAAAGAAGGACCGAACTGATGGGTGAAGGACATCGTTTCTTTGACCTGGTGAGGACCAAAAGGGCAGCCTCGGAAATCGAAGGTTTTACAACGGATAAAAATGAAATATTCCCAATCCCGATTGAGGAAATCCAGTTCTCAAACGGAAACTGGCAACAAAACCCGGGTTACAATTAATACCTTAAGACTATGAAAAATTTTAAATACCTTATCGGCTTATTCCTATCGGCGATAACCTTAAGCTGCTCAGGCGACAATGATTCGGGGACGCAATTCCTCGACGACGTGGCCGCACCAACCAATATTTCCGCACTGTTTACCATTTCGCATGACAATAGCGGAAAAGTGAGGATCCGCCCCAATGGTGAAGGGGTTTCTGCTTACGAGATTTATTTCGGCGATGACACCGCTGAACCGGCAACCGTGGCCCCAGGTCAGGATTTCGAACACATTTATGCAGAAGGGAATTATACGGTAAAAATCGTCGCAATGACCGTGAATGGAAAAACGACGGAATACACCCAGGATCTTGACGTCACATTCGTCGCCCCTGAAAATCTTCAAATGAGCGCCGTTGCGACCGTGGGCAATGCCTACGAACTGAATGTAACCGCTTCCGCAAATTTCGAGACGTACTTCGAGGCCACATTCGGTGAAAGCCCGGACGAAGAGCCGGTGCAGTTCAACGAAGGCCAGACCGTGTCGCACACCTACGCGGCAGTAGGCATATACACCATTACCGTTACTGCCTTCAGTGGTGGCGCTGCGACAACGCAGACTACGCAACAGGTCACGGTGTACGATCCATTGCTGCTGCCGGTGAATTTCGAGTCGCCGACGCTCAACTACGCTTTCGGGGATTTCGGCGGTGCAGTGTCGGCTGTGGCCGATAACCCGTCGATTTCAGGAATCAACACCAGCGCCCGCGTGGGAAGGCTTACCAAAAATCCCGGTGCCGAAGTTTGGGCCGGCGTGACACTACCGCTGGACCTCCCGATCGATTTTTCTTCGATGACCAAAATCTCGATCAAGACCTACTCCCCTGCTCCGGGCAAAATCGTAAAGCTGAAGCTGGAAAACCTGAACAACGCGAACATCAATATCGAGAAAGATATGACGACAACGGTGGCCAACGGCTGGGAAACGCTTACCTATGATTTTGCCGGGATCAACAATGCAAACAATTACCAGAGGCTAGTGATTTTCTATGATTTCGGGAACGCCGGAACGGGAAGCACATTCTACTTTGACGACATCATGCAGACCACAGGCGCAGCACAGGTTGTACTGCCGCTGACATTCCAGAACCTCGCACTGACTTACACGTTTACCGGTTTCGGAGGCGCCAACACTACAGTAGAGAACAACCCGAGCCCTGCCGGAATCAACACCAGCACGCGCGTGGCCAAACTCGTGAAAAACAGCGGCTCTGAAGTCTGGGCGGGTTCATTTATCAACCTGCAGCAGCCCATCGACTTTTCGAGCCTGCACAAGATCAAGATGAAAGTCTGGTCGCCGCAGTCAGGGATTGTCGTCAAACTCAAATTGGAAAATTTTGCCAATCCAAACATCAACACGGAACTGGACGCCACCACCACAACTTCAAATGGCTGGGAAGAACTCACCTATGATTTCGCCGGAATCAACAACGCCAACGCATATCAAAGGGTCGTCGTGTTCTTCGCCTTCGGGACCGCAGGAACAGGCGCAAGCTATTATTTTGACGACATCCAACTTTCAAATTAACTATGAAAATGAAAAATCTATTCAGAAAAACAGCGGTCATCCTCGCGGCAATCTGCGCCTTTACGGCCTGTGAGCAGGACGACCATTCATTTGGCGACATCAGCACGCCTTCGAACCTGCAGGTCAATGCAGCCATCGTGGGCCAAACGGCGGAGATGCCTAACGGAGACGGCAGCGGCTTCGTCGATTTTACTGCAACGGCCGACAACGCCATCAGCTATAAGTACATCTTCAGCGACGGCACCACAGAAAATTCACCAAGCGGGATTTTCCGGAAACGCTTTACCCAGAACGGCTTAAACACGTATTCGGTAACGGTACTGGCCAGCGGAAAAGGCGGTGTCACCACAAGCACCACATTAGAGGTTACGGTAAAGAGTGATTTTAAAGACGAGGAAGCCGTACAATTCCTTACCGGCGGCAGTTCAAAAAAATGGTACTGGGCGGCCTCAGAGGTGGGTCACCTGGGCGTGGGTCCGAATAACGGCGACCTGACCAAAAATTACTATGGCGATTACTACCAGGCACAGCCGTTTGAAAAGGCAGGTTCCCCTGACAGTTCCTGCCTGTATGACAACGAACTGACGTTCTCGCTGGACAATGGCATCCTGAAATACCAGCTGGATAATGGTGGCAGGACATTCTTCAACGCCGCGTTCCTTGGCGTCGCCGGTGGGGCGGGCAGTTCTGACCAGTGTCTTGATTTTGATGTGAGCGGCGTAAAAACGGTAAGCTTGTCCCCATCGAATTCTCTGGTAGCGGCCAACCTGAAACGAGGTACGCAAATGACATTCTCTGACGGTGGTTTTATGGGTTATTACATCCAGCAAAGTACTTATGAGATCATGTCTATAACTGAAAATCGTATGGTAGTACGCGCCGTCATGGGTGGTAATGAAGCGCTGGCTTGGTACCACACCTTCTCGTCCCAACCTCCGACACAGCCTGGTGACGACAATTTTGACAATCTTGTATTTGAAGATAACTTTGACGTAAATGGTGCTCCCGACACTGCAAAATGGTCGTATGACCTGGGTGCAGGCGGATGGGGCAACAACGAGGTCCAATCTTACACCAATACCGCGGACAACGTCATCGTGGCAGACGGGAACCTCAAAATAACTGCAAAGAAAGTGGGCTCAGGCTACACGTCCGCAAGACTGAAATCGGAAAACAAATTTGAATTCAAATACGGCAAGATTGAATTCCGCGCCAAATTGCCAACCGGCGGCGGAACATGGCCGGCACTCTGGGCACTGGGCGAAAATTATGCGACCAATTCCTGGCCTGCCTGCGGTGAAATCGATGTGATGGAACATGTCGGCAACAATCCTAACGTGATTCACGGTACCTTGCATTATCCCGGAGCTTCGGGCGGCAATGCCAATACCAACAGCACGACAATTTCGAATGTTTCTTCAGAGTTCCACGTGTATTCGGTCACCTGGAGTGCTTCGTCCATCAAGTTTTATGTTGACGGCAACCTCTACCACTCCTACGCCAACGTCGCCAGTTCGCCGTTCAACCTGGATTTCTTCCTGATCATGAATGTGGCCATGGGCGGAAATTTCGGTGGCGCCATCGATCCGGCATTTACACAATCGACCATGGAAGTGGACTACGTCAGGGTGTACCAATAAGAATTGAATAAAAATTGATAAAAGGTCGGTTCACACCGACCTTTATTTTGCCAACAATACCTAAACAAATGAAACGAAGGATTTTAATGCTGCCGCAAGCAATCGCTATCGCAGTACTATGGAGTTGCAGTACCCAGAAAACTGCGATAAGCCAACCCATTTCGGCCAGCACCGAGGTTGACCGCAAAGCGGATTCCTTACTGAGGCTCATGACTTTGGAAGAAAAGATCGGGCAGATGAACCAATATAATGGCTTTTGGGAAGTTACCGGTCCCGCCCCGAAAGACGGCGCTGCAGCCATCAAATACGAACACCTGAAAAAGGGTTGGGTAGGCTCAATGCTGAATGTTTTGGGCACCAAAGACGTGCGCGCGCTGCAAAAAATCGCCGTTGAGGAAAGCCGATTACACATTCCCGTGATTTTTGGCTATGACGTCATTCATGGGTACCAGACGCTGAGCCCGATCCCGTTGGCGGAATCGGCAAGCTGGGATCTTGATGCCATACAAAAATCTGCGTCCATCGCCGCTGAAGAGGCTGCCGCAGTTGGCATCAACTGGACGTTCGCACCGATGGTCGATATCACGCGAGACGCACGCTGGGGCCGTGTGATGGAAGGTGCGGGCGAAGATCCGTATCTCGGAAGTAAAATTGCTTACGCCCGTGTGAAAGGGTTTCAGGGCGACAATTTTAAGAACGCGAAGACGATAGTGGCCTGTACAAAACACTTTGCAGCCTACGGTTTCGCCGAAGCGGGCCGTGATTACAATACGGTTGACATCGGAACCGAAACGCTTTACAATGTCGTTTTTCCACCGTTTAAAGCTACGGTAGATGCGGGCGTGTACACGTTTATGAATTCATTTAACGAAATCAACGGGATCCCATCCACCGGAAGCGCGTTTTTACAGCGTGATGTGCTTAAGGGCGATTGGGGGTTTGGCGGATTTGTCGTATCCGACTGGGGCTCGATGGGTGAAATGATTGCACACGGCCAGGCGAGAGACGGCAAAGAGGCTGCTGAAATCGCCGCCAACGGCGGGTCTGACATGGACATGGAATCATCAGTTTACGTGGAACACCTTGCCGCGCTGGTGCGAGAAGGGAAAGTCAGGGAAAGTTACATCGACGATGCGGCACGAAGAATCCTAAAAGTGAAATTTGCGTTGGGATTGTTTGACGACCCTTATAAATACTGCAATGAAGCCAATGAAAAGGCGACCGTCGGTAAAAAAGAATTTCATGACGGCGTCCTGGATATGGCCAAAAAGTCGATTGTGCTGCTCAAGAACCAAAACGACCTGCTACCGTTGAAGAAGTCGGGGCAGAAGATTGCGCTTATTGGTGCTCTGGCCAATGATAAAAGCAGTCCGCTCGGAAGCTGGCGCGGTGCCGCAAAAGACGGGTCGGCGGTATCGGTGCTTGAAGGCATGCAAAAATATACGGGCAACCGGTTGGTTTTTGAAAAAGGCGTTGATCTGGCTATGGGTACGCCGGTTTTCGGTTCTGAAACCAAAATCAATATGACCGACCGGACGGGCATCGAACAGGCGGTTTCGGCCGCGAAGGATGCCGACGTCGTCGTGATCGTACTCGGAGAAATCGGTTTCCAGACCGGAGAAGGCCGCAGCCGTGTGAACCTTGAACTTCCGGGCCTGCAACAGGAACTGCTCGAAGCGGTTTATCAGGTAAATAAAAATATAGTGCTTGTTGTAAACAACGGCCGTCCGTTGCTGTTAAATTGGGCGGATGCGCACGTGCCTGCCATTGTCGAAGCCTGGCAGCTTGGCACGCAGAGCGGCAACGCGATCGCCCAGGTGTTATACGGCGACTACAACCCCAGCGGTAAACTGCCGATGTCATTTCCGCGCAGTGTCGGGCAATTGCCGCTGTATTACAACCACAAGAATACCGGAAGGCCGGGTGGCGGCGGCGAAAGTGTTTTCTGGTCGCACTATGGGGACGAGAAAAATACGCCATTGTATCCTTTCGGGTACGGATTGGGGTATTCGAAATTTGAATATTCAAACATCAGGCTCAGCAAAAATGTATTGTCCGGAAATGATAAAATTACAGTTTCGGCGGATGTGAAAAACATCGGTAAAATGGATGGAAAAGAAGTGGTGCAAATGTACCTGCGTGATCTTTTCGGCAGTTCGACACGGCCGGTCAGGGAGCTGAAAGGTTTCGAAATGGTACCGCTGAAATCGGGTGAAATGAAAACGGTCTCTTTCGACATCGACAAAAAACAGCTCGAATATTATACGCGTAACAACCGTTGGGAAGCAGAGCCGGGTGACTTTAAGGTATTCATTGGAGGCAATTCTGACGCTACGCTCCAGGCCGACTTTAAATATGTAAATTGACAATCATGAAAAAGCTACTGATCTTTTTGTTGGCCGTGAACACCGGCTACGCCCAACAGCCTAAGCGCAAACTTGTCTGGGAAGAGCAATTCAATGGTAAGTCACTGAATGAAAAAGACTGGAATTTTGAGCTTGGCGACGGCTGCCCTAACTGTGGCTGGGGCAACAACGAACGACAATTGTACACGAAGGAAAACCATAAGCTTGTCGATGGCAAGCTGGTGATCACCGCGAAAAAAGTAGGTGACACCTACTCGTCCACGCGGATTACGACACAGGGAAAACGACAATTTCAATACGGACGCATTGAAGCGCGTGCGAAAGTTCCGGTGGGCCAGGGCATCTGGCCGGCTTTCTGGATGCTTGGCGCGAACATCGGCACCGCTGGATGGCCCAAATGCGGTGAGATTGACATCCTCGAATACATCGGACGGGAGCCTGACATGGTGTATACCACGCTGCATACCCAGGATACCCATGGCGAGCATGCCAGCTCAAAAAAGACAAAAATCGACGCGGTCGAAGATGGCTTTCACCTGTATGCGACCGAATGGGATGCGGAGAAGATCAGGTTTTATGTCGATGACCAACTGGTCTATACCTACCAGCCTGAGCCTAAAACCGAAGGGAACTGGCCATTTAACCAGCCGTTTTACATTCTTATCAATTGTGCCATCGGCGGCAATTTTGGAGGGCCGGCGGTAGACGACAGTATTTTTCCGCAGCAATACATTATTGATTATGTGAAAGTGTATCAATAAAGTTGAAGTTAGTTCAAAAGAAAAAGGCGCTGTTTTACAGCGCCTTTTTCAATTGTAACCGATTGGTTTTAGTTTTTCGTAAACACAGTCACATTCGTGAAAGACTGTCCGTCGATACTTTCAGTATCGTACACTTTCAAAGTTGAACCTGACAATTGCTTCACTTCATAAGTTGTAGCTACACCGTCCATAGTCACCACAACAGTGTTACCGCTTTTAGTGTAAGTACCGTTTGAAGTCGATGCAGCACAGGCGTCATCATAATACGTTTCTGAAATGGTACCGTCAGCCTTAAACTCCACATTGTCTTTGGTACAACCAGTAGCGTGTGTGTAATCAGTTAAAACTTCCTGACCTTGTGCAGCCAGACCTTCTTTAGAAAAATTCCACTTTCCTACGATTGAAGCCTCGTCATCGTCGCTGCTGCAACCTACGAATGACATACTCAATACCAACACGGCAACCTTTAAAATGTTTTTCATTTTTTAAAATTTTGTTAATTTGTTTTACGTTGCCGCAATGATAATACATTTTTTTAATTGCATCCAAATTTTTAATGCGGTAATTTATCTTTTACGACGCCATAGAGGAAAGTTCCGAGCAGCGCGCCCAGTAAAACCAGGGTAACAGGAAAGAAACCGGCGCCAATTAATATGAAAATCGGGCCCGGGCACGATCCTGCCAACGCCCAGCCAAGCCCGAACAGCAGCCCTCCGATCCAGTAACGGGCTGAACCTTGCTCCTTATCCTGGATGACAATGGGTGCGCCGGTTATGTCCCGCGCCTTGCTTCGTTTGATCCACTGTACGCCGATGAGTCCCGTGACAACGGCCACACCGATGATGCCGTACATATGAAACGATTCAAACCGGAACATTTCGTAAATGCGGTACCAGGACACGGCCTCCGACTTGGTGAGCACAACCCCGAAGACAAATCCGACGATGATGTATTTTAGTGTTTTCATACTTTAGAAAATTAAGGGGAATAACAACCAGGTCATGATCAGGCCACCAACGAAGAAACCGATTACGGCTTTGAGAGAAGGCACCTGCAGATTGCTCAGGCCCTGGATCGCATGTCCCGAAGTACAGCCACCCGCGTAGCGCGACCCAAATCCGATGAGCAGCCCACCGACAAGCAGTATCGCGATCGTCTTAGGGGATTGGAAGGCGGCAGGGCCGAACATGCTGTCGGGTGCCAGCTTGCCACCGGGCGCTTCAAACCCCAGCGTATGCAGCTGCTCGATTGTTTTGGGATTGATTGCCACATTTGACGGATCGGACATATAATGTACCGCTACAAATCCGCCGATCATGGCGCCAAAGACCACCGCGAGGTTCCAGCGTTGTGACTTCCAGTCGAAGTTGAAGAAGTCGGCGTACCTGCCCGCCCCTGCAATAGTGCAAAGCGAGCGCAGGTTTGACGACATCCCGAACGTCTTTCCGAAAAAAATGAGTACCATCATGACCGCTCCGATCAGGAAGCCTGAGAGGTACCAGGGCCAGGTTTGATAAAGTGATTCCATACACGCAGAGTTTGCGCAAATGTAAACAAAAAGCGTCAACGGGAACCGCCGGTAGCCGCAGAAATGCGTTAGGGATGGCAGCGGTTATCCTTTGCTGACCGCAGGGAAGCAAAGATAAAAGCGTACAGCCCGGGCCGCAGGCAACGCCCGGAATAAAAAAAGTGCTTTTCGCTGAAGCTTGCGCCGTTAAAATTGCATGGTGACGGTTTTTCGTTATTTTTGACGCGAAATTATACGACATGAAAAAATTTGCCATCGAGATCAAATGGGCCATCAGGTACATTTTTGTTTACATCGCGTGGGTATTCCTCGAAAAATACACGGGGGCGTATGACACCCATATAGAAAATTATATCTGGTATTCGTTTGGGTTCTATATACTGGCATTCCTGATTTACCTGATGGCGGTTAAGGAGAAGAAAACGGCGTATTTCGGGAACAGCATGGACTGGAAGCAGGGAAGTATCTCGGGAATTTACATGACCCTGTTTATTGCCATCCTGATGCCGTTTGCGCAGATTGTAATCCAGAAATCCATTGCGCCTGAGTTTTTCCCAAATATGATCAGGCGTGCGATGGCGTCAAAAAACGCGAATCCGCAGGCCATCAGGGACTATTTCAGTTTCCCGGACTACATTACCCAAACCGTTTTTATGACGCTTTCCATCGGGATGCTATACGCTACGGCGGCTTCGCGCGTTGTTAGGAATAAACACCAAAAATAAACAGCCATGACACTAAGGACAATCCTCATTTCTATAGCAGCCGCAGCGGCACTGTCAGCCTGTGTGAGCGGAAAAAGCACAATCAGGAACATCAACAACAATGCGCCGGACATGGTGCTGCTCAAAGACAACACTTTTGCGGTACAGACGTACAGCACGGATCCGAGATACGGCTACGACAAGGATTACCCGGTGAACGTATTCTATCGCGATATCCAAAACGACACGCTCAATGCGCAGCGTTACCTCAATGCATTGGCGGGTCCAAACGGCGAAAAGCTGCGCTACCGCAAGCTTGAGGACTGCTGCCCCTACCCTACCAAGCGCAACGAGATAGGCGGCGTGGGCATGCTCCAGGTATACGAGCTCGACTGGGACGGGCCGCACAAACCCGCCAGGCTTTACATCAATATCTATGACAAAAGCGAGGTGATGGTCCCTGTGGGTCTTACTTTGCGCAAGAAATAGCCCGGCCCCGCGGTCAGGAAAATCAGGGGTGGGTGTGGCGCATTTTCGGGTTTGGAGGCCGTCCAGATTATTCATCAAAAATTCATAATTCATCATTATCTTTGCACCTCAAAAAGCAACACTGATGAATTTAAACAACATCCCTAAAATCAAACACCTGGACAGTGGGAACTTTTTTCTCCTGGCCGGGCCGTGCGCCATCGAAGGAGAGGAAATGGCAATGCGCATTGCCGAACGCCTCGTCACGATTACAGATAATTTGCAGATCCCATACGTTTTTAAAGGCTCTTTCAAAAAAGCAAACCGTTCCCGTATTGACAGTTTTTGCGGTATCGGCGATGAAAAGGCATTGAAGATCCTACGCAGGGTCTCCGAGACTTTTGACGTGCCTACGGTGACCGATATCCACACAAATGAAGATGCGCCAATGGCCGCTGAATATGTCGATGTGCTGCAGATCCCTGCGTTCCTGGTGCGACAGACTGACCTCGTCGTAGCGGCAGCCAACACCGGCAAGACCGTGAACCTCAAGAAAGGGCAGTTTATGAGCCCCGAAAGCATGAAACATGCCGTGCAGAAAGTGCTGGATTGCCAGAACGAAAACGTCATGGTGACCGATCGCGGCACGATGTTCGGATACCAGGACATGATTGTGGATTACCGCGGCATCCCCACGATGCAGCAATACGCCAAAACCGTGCTTGATGTGACGCATTCGCTGCAGCAGCCAAACCAGACCGCCGGCGTCACCGGGGGCCGCCCGGATATGATTGAAACCATAGCCAAGGCCGGTATCGTGGTGGGTGTCGATGGCATCTTTATCGAAACGCATTTTGATCCGGCAAACGCCAAAAGCGATGGCGCCAATATGCTGCACCTTGATTATTTCGAGCCTTTGATGCAGAAACTTACGGCAATCCGCAAAACGGTCAATTCATTTTAATTCCCAATTTCCTACTACAATGCTTAAAAATGTTTTCATCCTGATGATGGTGATGGTTGTTTCCCGGTCAGCCAGCGCACAGGAAACCACAGGCGATTTATATTCTTCACACAATAAAGGGAAATTTTTCATTTCATGGGGCGGCAACCGCGAAAGCTACAGCCGTTCGGATGTACGGTTTTGGGGCCGAGGTTATGACTTTACCGTGCATGATATGGAAGCCCATGACAAGCCGAAGGGCTACCACCTGGATTACCTGAACCCCGGGCGGATGACAATCCCGCAAACGAATTTCAGGATGGGCTATTTTATTGATGACCATTACAGTATTTCGATCGGGTGGGATCACATGAAATATGTGATGACGCAGGACCAGATTGCGAACGTTTCCGGTTTTATCAGTTTGCCCGATACAGAGGAAGGCGCTGTATTCAACGGTATTTACAACAATACGGATACGAAAATGACCGAAGACTTTCTCCAGTACGAGCACACGGACGGCCTGAATTACGTAAACACTGAGTTTTCGCGTACCGACGATGTCTCATCAGTACTGAAGATCAGCAACACCGATAAGGTACAGTTTAACGTCACCGAGGGCATCGGGGCGGGATTCCTGTTCCCGAAAACCAACACGAAGCTGCTGGGACGCGAAAGGCATGATGATTTTCATATATCGGGATTTGGCATTTCGGCGAAGGCGGGACTCAACATCACGTTCTTCAAGCATTTTTATGTACAGGGCGAAATCAAGGGCGGCTACATCGACATGCACGACATCCGCACGACCACAAGCAATACGGACCATGCCTCACAGCATTTCTTTTTCCTGCAGAGGATTATCGCTGTAGGTGGGATTTTCAGGGTGTAAGGCCGCAGCGGAACGGCATGGGTTTTCCCCGATGCTCCCAATAATATCAACCAGCTTTCGGGCTGGTTTTTTTATGCCGGGCGGGATTTCGGCACGCGGACCACACTTTGAAAACGGCGCTGCGCCAGCGATCGCAGCAGGCTACCATGTAGCGCGGAGCGCGCGGCCCGAAGGGGGCGCCCTAATCAGGTAATCGCAATTGTTACAAAAATTACCCTCTGTCTGTTTTTTTGTGATTTATAAGGTTTTGGGCGAAATCGCCCCGAAAAATAGTCAGAATACGTATTATCTTAGCAATATATTAACAACCTCTAACAGTTTATTTATGAAAAGAATTACTTTACTGCTCTTTCTGGTTTTGACTGCGGTAACGGGTTTTTCTCAATGTATCCGAACTTACAAGTTTCCTGGAAACACTGTAATTTCTGACAACTTGGGATTCCCGCAGACCATATCGACGTTTAACTGGACCGTCGATGATTATGCCCAGGTGTCGAACATTGCCATTGGCAGCGATTACGTTTTTACCTGCTCGATCAACGGCACGGAAAACTACATTACGGTGACCGACCTGTCAGATAATATTATCGCATCAGGAGAATCGCCACTGACCGTTAACGCAATTGCCGTCGACGAGGTGAAGCTGCATTATTCTGACGATGCCGCCTGTGCAGGCAGCCAGGGTGGCCACACGACCACACTCCAAATCCTGTTGACCTGTCCGGTTCCGTTGAACGTGTCCGTTAATTCGATCCTGATGACGAGTGCCGATTTCAGTTGGGAAGCCGGAGGCGCAGAAACGGCCTGGGAAGTACTGGTCCTGCCTGCAGGCTCGCCAAATCCGGGGCCTTCAACTTCCGGAACACCCGTGACCACGATGTCCTACACCGCAACATCATTGACGCAGGCAACGGATTATGTGTTTTATGTAAGGGCGAATTGCGGTTCTGAATTCAGTCCGTGGACTTTAGCATCCGGTTTCACCACGGCGTGTAACGGAATCAGTGCGTTCAATGAAAGTTTTGACGGTGTCTCCACTCCGGAACTGCCGACGTGCTGGAACGCCGTGCTCCGCGGCCCGGGATTGTCACCGAATGCCGGGATTGTCACCGAGGGTTTTGAGCCGGTACATTCTTCGCCCAACGCCGTACAGCTGGATAATTCAGATTCTACGGGGGATTATGATGTCATCCTGGTTTCACCAAACCTATCCAATCTGGGTGCCGGGACACACCGTATCAAGTTTTACGCGAGCGGTTTCTCGAACCTGCAGGTCGGTACCATGGACGGCTTTTCCGATACGGCTACATTTTCCGTACTGGAAGAAGTTGAGATCACACAGGACGCCACGCAATACACCGTCGATTTTACTTCCTACACGGGCACTGACACGTACATCGGGTTCAGGTTGAACGCGTCTTCAATGTACAGCAGTGTCTATATCGATGACATCCTGTGGGAACAAAGCCCTAGCTGTCCGGATGTGACCGAAATTAACGTTCCGGCTGTCGGTACCAATACGGCAACAGTAACCTGGGTGCCCGGTGGATCGGAGTCAGCCTGGCAGCTGGCTGTCGGTAGTGCTTCGGACAACGATCCGAATGCGCTGACTCCCGTCGCTTCCGCAGATGTAACTAAGGAACTCTTAGGACTTACTGACAATACTAATTATAAAGTCTGGGTACGCTCTATGTGTGCGGGCGGAACGGATGCCGGTGCCTGGATCGGGCCGGTTTCGTTTACCTCCGCCTGTTTGCCGATTGCCGGTTTCTCTGAAAATTTCGACAGCGTAAACACGCCGGAATTGCCTGGATGCTGGACTGAAATCCTCAGGGGTCCAACCATTTCGGATTATGCAACCATCAACACGGTCAGTTTTACTACGGTTCATTCGGCTCCAAACTCCGTTGAACTTTACAATGCAGACTCAGATACGGCAGGTGCTGACGATGTGATCCTCGTATCCCCCAACTTATCCAACCTGGGAAGCGGCACACACCGCCTGAAATTCTATGCTAAAAATACAGGAAGCCTGCAGGTGGGTACCATGGATTCGAATACGCAAAGTGCTACTTTCAGTGTTTTCGAAGAAATCACCACTACCAACCAGGTTACGCAATACACAGTAGATTTCAGTGCTTACAGCGGGACGGATACCTATGTGGCGTTCCGTTTGAACAATCAGGACTTCTACACGTCGATTCTTCTGGACGACATACTATGGGAAGTAAATCCGACCTGCCCTGATGTCACTGACGTAGCGGTATCAGCAACTACAATCAGCGGCGCCACCATCAACTGGATTGGCGGCGGATCGGAAAACAGCTGGAATGTGGCTGTCGGACCGGCTTCTGCGACGGATCCCAACACGCTGACTTTCGTAACGGCATCATCGGAAACCAAGGACATCACGGGGCTGACCGACAATACGGATTATAAAGTCTGGGTCAGATCGGTTTGTGCCGGCAATGACAATGGCGCCTGGATCGGGCCGGTCTCATTTACCACGGCCTGTATTGCCACGGCCAACTTCTCTGAAAACTTCGATTCAACCGACACAGGCGACCTTCCGGGTTGCTGGACGGCGATCGTGAGAGGCCCATCCATTTCAGAATACGCTGACATTAGTGTAAGGGATTGGATAGAAGTGCATTCCAATCCGAATGCAGTACAACTTTATAACGACTTTTCGTCGACCACTGCTGACAATGATGTCATACTCGTTTCCCCTAACCTGTCGACCCTTTCGTTGGGCACGTACCGTTTAAAATTTTATGCGATCAATGCAGGCAGTTTACAGATCGGTACAATCGATTCCAACACCAATTCGGGCGTGTTCAACCTCGTTGAAGAAGTAAACACTTCGGACACGGCCACAGAATACAAGATTGAGTTTTCGTCCTACACCGGACCGGACACCTATGTGGCAATTCGTTTGAATGGCGGCCCCTATTCGTCTATTTTCCTTGACAACATTGTGTGGGAACTATCGCCAACCTGTCCTGATGTATCGGAAGTTGCGGCCATCGGCGTCTCAACATCGAGCGCTGACGTAACCTGGCTTTCGAATGGATCTGAGTCGCAGTGGCAGGTTGGTTACACCCTGGCAACCGAGCAGGATCCGGCGACCGCGACGCTGGTTTCGTCAACGAACCAATACGCTACACTGACAGGCCTAGCGTCAGGAACGAAGTATAATGTCTGGGTCAGGTCGGTTTGCGCCGGAAATGACTATGGCGCGTGGATCGGACCCGTAGAATTCAACACCTACTGTGACGCGTCAGGGCTTCCGTTTTCGGAAGATTTCGAAAGCGCTACGCCTCCCGGACTTCCCATCTGTGGCAGCGCCATCAACCTCGGAACCGGAAATGCCTGGGAAGTTACCGAAGATACTTTTGGCGCTTTACAGGCCGGTTTTGACAGTAAGACACTTACGTATAGGTACGACACTGACAATGCCGCAAATGCCTGGTATTTTACAAGAGGGGTCACATTGCAGGCCGGCATTGGCTATAACATCTCTTACAGATACGGTGACAATGCCGTTGATGCATTCAGCGAAGATCTTAAGGTAATGGCCGGAACAGCGCCAACTGCAGATGATATGTCGATTGATATTGCGAATTATAACGGCATCAACTCCGGCACAGCAATGCAGGAATCCATCAACTTCACGGTACCTGCGGATGGCGTATATTACTTCGGGTTCAATGCATACTCAGCCGCCAACCAATATTTCATCTATGTTGATGATGTTATGGTAGATGTTTCCTTGTCAACGCCAGGCATCGAAAACGACAGATTCAGTTACTATCCAAACCCCGTCAAAAACGTATTGACCCTGACCAATACGAAAAACATCACTTCAGTAGAAGTGTACAACATGATCGGGCAAAGATTGATCGTTAAGAATGACAACAGTACAACTTCGAAAGTGGACATGTCCGGCTTGCCAAACGGCAGCTATGTAGTCAAAATGACTGCAGACGGCATGACCAAAACCGTAAAGGTACTCAAACAATAAGTTTTAGATTTTAGATTGAAGAAGCCCCCGGTTTTCAGGACTGGGGGCTTTTTGTTAGATTTTTTTTTTCCAATCCGCCTATACCGGAAGCGGGACCTGATTGCAATTAAAAACGTACCCATTGAAAAACCTGTTCCTTTTTCTATTCCTATTTATTCTTTCCATCAGCAACTATGGGCAAGACACCATATTGCATCTTAATGAAGTACGGATCAATCATACCGCTCTTAAAAAGGAAAAAAAGATCACCGTAAAGAAGGGATTTAATAGTGAAGCTTGGTTAAAAAGCGCTAACGACTATTATAACTATTACTATTTTGATAAGATTGAATTCCCAATGGGACGTCCCCTTGAATTGTATTTAAGTTTTCAGGGAACCTGGTGTGACAATACCACAAAATGGAGCCCTCTCGAAAGCATGACATTTGAAATAGATCTTTATAGTGTCAACGACGACGGAGGTATTGGCGAACGTATAAATCAAACACCATGGGTTCTAAATCTTCCTGAAAGTAAAGATGCGATTCACATTTCTAACCAGCAATTATCGCTTAAGGAATATAATCTGAACGCGAATGCTTTTTATCTGAGATTCAGCACGCCCAATCAACAAAAGTGTGATACATGTTTTCAATATCGCGCGATTGGATATCGATCAAAGGATTCCTCTGAAATGCGGATGAAAAAAGAAAGTGAACCGGATGAGCAGAACGTTCCTGTACCCACAAGGCTATCAAACGGAATAGAAATACGTTTTAAAATGGATATTTTGACAAGAGAATATTAGGTTAAATACCATAATTGCAAACTTGCAGATTCAAAGATTGAACAAGCCCCCGGTTTTAGGACCGGGGGCTTTTTTTTTTATCCAATTATTTTTTGGGCGTGCCCCTGCGGGTCGGGCTGTACGCTATAGTCCTCGCCTTGCAGGCTCCGGGCTGCCGCTTCCATCCCTCACGCGGCTTCCCGTAAAGTTCAACTTCCGGATTCCACATCAGGATTCTAATCAATCCCATATTGGTCCACCAAATACATCAATGAAGTCATCGCGGCGGCGCCTAGCTCCAATTCGCGTTTGTTCACGGCATCAAACGTGTCAGTCGCAGCATGGTGGTGATCGAAATAGCGCTGGGTATCGGGCTTCAAACCCACTTTTATAATCTTTGAAGACTTGATCGGCTCGACATCAGTCCCGCTGTGCCCCTTTGCAAACAGATGCAGCATATACGGTTCGAACAAAGGCTTCCAGCGCTGGATCCTGGCCACGTCCGCCTCATCGCCTTCAATAGTGAATCCGCGTGGCGTAAATCCACCTGAATCGCTTTCCATTGCAAAGATGTGGTTTTCATTGCTGCTTTGTGCCACGGCGGCATACGCATCACCTCCCCTGACGCCGTTCTCCTCATTGATGAACAACACGGCCCGAATGGTGTGTTTTGGTTTGTAACCAAGCAGTTTGAAAATTCGCAATACCTCCATGCTTTGCACGACACCGGCGCCGTCGTCCTGCGCCCCGTCCCCTAAATCCCAGGAATCGAGATGGCCACCCACGACCATGATCTGTTCAGGGTGTTCACTGCCGGTTATTTCCCCAATAACATTGTAAGAAAGGACATCGTCGAGTTTCTTACAGGATTGTTTAAAGAAGAATTTCAGGTTTGGGTTGGTTTTCAGGGATTTGCTCAATAGCGCTGCACCGTTGGTACTTATGGCGGCCGCCGGAATGTGTTGTGCTGCAGGGATATCGCCGTACCAGGTGCCGCCGGTATGTGGGAAATCATCGAGCCTCAGGGTAAGCGATCGGACAATCACGCCAACAGCGCCATATTTGGAGGCTTCCCGCGGTCCTTTTCCGCGTTGGTCTCCCGCATCACGGTATGCTTCCATAGGCTCTACGAGCGCGTTATTCATCGGCCGGTTAAAAAAAACAATCCTGCCCTTAATCTTTTCAACGCCTAAGATTTCGAGTTCCTTAATACTTTGCACTTCAACCACTTCTGCCAGAATCCCTTTTTCGGGTGTGGCCACAGACATGCCCAACGCACAGATGGGTACAGGGATTTTCTTTTTATTAATTTCAATATAAGCCGATTCCTTTTCACCACGCACCCAATGTGGCACCATCACTTCCTGAAGGTAGACGCGGTCAAGGCCCAGTTTGTCGAGTTCCGCCTTTGTATATTCGATGGCTTTCTGCGCATTCGCCGACCCCGAAAGCCTCGCGCCGATCTTATTGGAGAGGTGATCCAGCCACGAATAGCTTTGGGAATTGGTCAAGGATTGGTCGTAAATGTCTTTTAGCTTTTGTTCGTCGGGGGTTTGTGCCGTAATCAGCAATGAATTAAAAATTAGTAGCAGAGATAGTTTTCTCATATCGTTTAGTTTAGTATCTGTAAAATTACTTTTAATTTGCATTTTTTTCAATAAAAAAGGCCCCACGAAATGCAGGGCCTTTTTTATTATAAATGGATAATTAATGCGCTCCTTCTATCTCGATTGCATCAACATCGATGTTCTGTTTCTTAAGGCTTGATTTCACCAATACTGCGAACAATGTCAGGTAAGCAAAACAAACTACAGCAACAATGTATGATTGATGGATTCCCAGGATATCTGACAATTTACCTTGAAGCGGAGGAATAATTCCACCGCCAAGAATCATCATTACTAAAAACGCGGAACCTTGTGAAGTATATTTTCCTAACCCTATGATTGACAAACTGAAGATTGCCGGCCACATAATGCTACAAGCCAATCCGCCCGAAAGGAAAGCGTAAATTGCGACCGTACCACTCGAGCACAGACCGACTACCATTGCCAGTATTCCAAAAGTACCGAAAATCATTAATGTACGAGCCGGTTTATCTTTACTGATGAAAAAAGCGATAATCTGAATGATTACGCACAAAACATAATAGTACAGTGGTACCATGTCTTTACCTGATATAATATTTACGCCAAGGATCAGGAAAAAAGCCACCAATGGTACAATTACCAGCATCACTTTCCTAACACTTCCTTTCAGGTTAAAAGCACTGATTGCTCCCGCCCAGCGTCCAATCATTAAACTACCCCAATACATCGAAATGTATGGTGCAATTTCAGACGACCTTAGGCTTCCGAATTCCTTCAGCTTCAATAATTCCCCAAGGTTACTTCCGATGGCCACTTCAACACCTACATAAGTAAAGATGGCAAGCATTCCCAAAACCAACTGTGGATATTGCATCGCACCCCAGCCTTCTGACTTCTTCTGTGCTGAGGAATAGGAAAATAGTAAACCTAAAATAATGACCAACAACGCACCGGAAAGCCAGTACATCCTGTATTTCTCTAGTGGCAATTTGATACTTTTTATCTGATCCGTCTGCGGTTTAATTTCTGCCTGGATTGTCGTAATCTGCTGCTCTATTGAAGCAATCGTTGTTTGCTTTTCTGCATCTGCAATGACTTTATCATGTTTAACCGTAACAATTTTATCATTGAGATCATTGATGGATTTGGTTTGTGGTTCAATCTGTTTTTCTATGCCTTCAATCTGTTTCGCCTCCGTAGAATCATAACTCGCAAATACCGGACTGAACATTACAATCAATAGCCCTGTCATGATAACCAAAGTACGTAAAGCCTTATTCGCTTTCTCCATTGGTTCAATAGCAATTCCGGAAGGCACTTTTTTCGAAAAGAAAAACAATGCGGCAGCAGCAACGAACAATAATCCGACCCCTACGTACAGGTAAATTACCTTGCTTAATTCCAGATGCTTGATCTGATCATCGGTAACCGAAGCGGCTGTCCCGAATAATGCCAATGCTACAACAATAGGGCCAATAGTCGTTCCGAAAGAGTTAATTCCGCCACCTAAATTCACACGGCTGGTACCTGTTTTTGGGTCTCCCAACAAGATTGCAAATGGATTTGCGGCAGTTTGCTGCAATGAAAACCCAAGCGCTACAATAAACAACCCACAAAGCATTCCTGCGTAAACATTGGCTTCAACAGCGACAATCATCGCGCCGGCACCCAAAGCCGAGAATAAAAGACCGTATACGATGCTTTTTTTGTAGCCCCATTTTCCTACAATATCTTTTCCCCGCAAATCACTGAAAGCAAACAACAGCAAAGCGCCGATATAATAAGCAGTGTAAAATGCGAAGTCAACCAGCTGTGACTGGAATTGGTCAAGCGAAAAGTAGCTTTTACAGAATGGGATGAAAATACTGTTTCCTGCGGCGATAAAACCCCAGAAGAAGAACACCGTAATCAGGGTATACAACGCCGGATAATTGGTTTTTACGGATGAATCACTCATATAATTTTGGTTTTTGGTTAATGGAATTTATTGTCAATTTGGCTTTATAATTATTAAAAAAAATGGATACTGCTAAAAAACCGTATCCATTATTTGTTAAATATCATTTATAATAACTTAACACACAATAGCAGTGACTTTAAGTTATTAACGAAATCGATTGCAGGACACAAAATTTATGATAATTACATCGTTTGCGTAAACTTACGGTGCCTGTTTCACTTCCGTTTTGGGTCCGATGCCATTGTTATTAAAAGCCTCAATCCTGAAATAATACGCTTCGGAACGGTCGGCGCCACTGAAGTAATACTCGGTCTTTCCGTAAACCATAATGGACCCGTACATCTTATCCGGCGATTTCCCGAAATAAATGACATACCCGTCCGCGGATTGTTCCTGCTGCCATTTCATCCAGATGCTGCGGCGTTCGCCTTTCTTTTTGGCTTCGGCGCGTAAGGGCACAAAATTTTGCACTTCGCCAGGCACTTTACCGCTTCCTTTGCCGAAAGCGCGAAATCCGGAAATGGCAAACTTACCTGTCGGCATACCCAGATTTTCAAGCTTCAGGTAACGACCTTTACCAGGCGTTGAAAGCTCTATATAATCATGCGGGACATCTTTGGTATTTTTGCTTTTATCGACTAAAACCTTCCAGTTCTTGTTGTCGTCTGACACATAAATGATGTACTGATGTCCTTTGGTCGTTTCGGGCTTGCCCATAAGATCAACGTCCTGGTCGGCGTAATTGATCTGGATCGCATTGATGGTGCTCTTTTCACCTAAATCGGAAATGATATATTCCCCTTTTTTATCCGATTTGGCTGACCAGTAGGTTTTCAAATCCTCATCGACCGCCAGGTTTGGCTGAAAGCCGCCAAGTGTCGACGAAACCTGTACGGGTTTGTTGTAATTCAGCAGCATCCATCCCGCAAAACTTTCGGAATGATGGTCTTTCTGCTCTGAAGGCAGGAAATTCGGGTAATCGCCATAAGCGGTATTCGAATACAAAATCCCGTCTTGGTCAAAACCCGCAGGCCAGATGCCAATCCTTCGTTCGAAATTATTTTTGGTGCAGATCGCTATGGTGGACACATGCCAGTAATCACTATTGTCATCCTGATAGGTGCCGCCATGCCCTGCCCCTCTCGCAAAACCGCCCGGTTTATAGGAGAATGGATTGAAAGACTGGTACTGAAAAGGGCCCAACGGCCCATCCCCTACGTATACGCCGTCACCGTAACCACTGAATTCGGTTCCCGGCCCGCCATATTGCAGGTAATATTTACCGTTGTGTTTGTTCATGTAAGCGCCCTCCATAAACGGCTGCAGGAAGACATTGTCATTGTATTCCCCGAAACGTTCCCAGCCGTGCTCGTCATCATTTAAGGCTATCAGGTCATACACTTCGCCTTCGGGCTGAAAGGTCTTGCGGTTCAGTTTTACGCCATGAATCGGATATGTATTACTCGAGCCATAGTATTCGTACACTTCATCTTTTTCCTTATCCCAGAAAATCTGCGGGTCCCAGGCGCCTGCCTCAGATTTGTGCACGAGTTCTTTCCAGTCACCAACGGACGGATTCGTGCTCATCCAGATTGGGAATTCCTTGGTGTGGGTTGAGCCGACGACAATCAGCGTGTCGTTAACGAATGACACCGATGGTGCGCACAATTCATCATACACTTTGTGTTCCGGGCGAAGGAATTTTCGAGGGATGAATTTCCAGTCAAGCATGTCCTTACTATGCCAGTACCCCCATTGATTCGTGGAGAACAGGTAGTACTCACCCTTGAAAAAAGTAATAACCGGATCGGCGGTGGCGCGGTGTTTACCCTGCGTTACGAAGTTCGGGATCGGGCAATAACCGTAATCGATGTTTATGGGATTGCAGTAGGTTTTTTGCTGCGCCCATGATGTTTCAGATACTATCGTTATCAGGACAATCGCCATAGCCCTGATAGCAATGGAAGGAAACGGCAGCGGGTTTCCCGATTTTTTCCCGGTAAAAAAGAGCGACGGCAGGAGCTCCTTTTTTACTTTGGAAAAAACGGAAGGCCGGCCGGAGCCTGTAATGGATAGCAGGAAAAAGCTCATTATAATGGAATTAATTATTGGTTTATTTTACCGGCTCGAAGCTGATGGCCGTTCCACCGCCGGGGGCGAGTACAAGATTTATTTTTGATTTCGAAGTCACTTCGACAGTCCTTATATTATATGACTTTGGATTTTTCTGCCAGTCGGCGTCCTTGCCATCTTCGTAGATGATGGCTTTGAATTTTTGCCCTTTCGGAAGGAAATCGAGTGCAATTTGAGACTTGCGTGCGTTTTCATCTGTAATCGCTCCAAGAAACCATTTGTCTGATTTTTTGTCTTTACGGACTACGGTCAGGTAGTCACCGGGCTCTGCCTCAAGGTATTTTGATGTTTCCCAATCCGCGGCGACGTCTTTGATAAACTGGAATGCGTCAGGGTGCCTTTCATAATTTTCAGGCAGATCGGCTGCCATTTGTAAGGGCGAATACATGGTGACGTAGAGTGCCAGCTGTTTTGCCAATGTGGTGTGTACCTGTTCTGTCTTTTTGGGATCATACACGTTCATCTTGATTTCGAAGATGCCGGGTGTGTAGTCCATTGGTCCTCCCAAAAGACGCGTAAATGGCAGCAACGTCTCGTGCATTGGCGGGTTTCCGGTGCTCCAGGCATTGAATTCATTTCCACGTGCGGCCTCTGCCGCAATGTAGTTTGGATAGGTGCGGCTGTAACCGGTGGGCCTTGATGATTCGTGTGAGTTGACCATCAGTTTGTAATCGGCAGCACGGCGCGCGACGAAATTGAAGTGGTTGACCATCGTTTGCCCGTCGTGGAATTCGCCACGCGGAATGATCCTTCCCACATAACCTGACTTTACTGCGGGATAGCCGAATTTCCTCATGTTATCAAAAGCGCGATCCAGCCTTCGTTCGTAATTGGCAACAGAGCCTGATGTTTCGTGGTGCATGATCATTTTTACACCCTTGGACTTCGCATAATCCGTGACCTCCTTAATATTGAAATCAGGGTAAGGTGTTACGAAATCGAACACTTCTTCCTTCCAGTTCCCGAACCAGTCTTCCCAGCCGACGTTCCAGCCTTCCACGAGCACACCGTCAAAGCCGTTTTTGGCGGCAAAATCGATATACCTTTTGGTGTTTTCGGTCGTGGCTCCGTGCTTTCCTGAGGGAATAAGGTCCTGTGTGGCGGCATTTTGTGCATTTTGTGAGCCGGCAAAATCCCAGGTCGATTTCCCGACGTGCATTTCCCACCAGATTCCGACGTACTTCATGGGTTTAATCCAGGAAGTATCATCAATTCTGGAAGGGTCGTTCAGGTTTAGGATCATTTTCGAACCCACAATATCACGCGCGTCGTCGCTGACCATGATCGTTCTCCACGGCGATACGCAGGGCGTTTGCAGATAGGCTTTATCACCTATGGCATTTGGTACCAGTTGGGAACGCAATTTAAATGTTTTGGTGTCAACGTTCAGATGCATCACAGGATAATTGACAACCGCGGCTTCGAAGATATTCAGGTATAATTTGTCCTGGGATTTCATCATCAGTGGCGATTGCACCACGTAACGCCCACCGATAGATTTCAGCGCGATTCCGTTGTTGAGGTTCAGTTTGTCATTGTCAATTTCTGAAATTTTTGACTCATTATATACATATTCCTGGCTGTCATAATCACCCGGAATCCAGAAAACCTTATGGTCACCGGTAAGGTTAAACTCGGATACCTCGTCTGAAATGACGAAGTAATTCAGGTCTTTCTGGCGCGGGAAATCGTAACGGAATGCAATGCCTTCATCAAAAATCCGGAAAATGATGTTGAGTTTCCTTCCTGCCGATTGGGAGAGTGCCACAGTCATCTGATTATAATGATTTACAATCGAGGACTGCTCGCCGAGCACGGGTTTCCAGCTTTCGTTAAAAGAGTGGTTTCCGATGCTGTCTATGGAAAATCCGGAGGCGAGGTCGGTGGTCTCTTTGAGCTTGACGCCCAGCAGGCTTGAAAGCACTACGGGCTTACTTTTATAGGTCACGGAATAAGATGGTTTGCCTTCTACCAGCCTGAAATCAAGCGAGATATTGCCGGATGGCGATTTGACATTTTGTGCGACAAGGGTTCCTGTCACTAAGGCCAGGCATACGGTTAGGATTTTTTTCATAAATATTTGCATTTAACCTGATAAAAGTAAAGAATTAAATTACTGTGTTAAAAAAAACCCTTCCGCTTTTACGCCGAAGGGCTTTCAAAACAAAAACATGAAACTCAATTATTTAACTAACTCAAATTTTCCGTTTAAAGATGCATCTGAACTGCCGCCGACAAAGACTTCGAAGTCTCCTGCCTCAGCCGTGTTCTGCATATTGATGTTGTAAAATTTCAGGTCATCTGAGGAAATCTCAAAAGTGACCGTTTTCTTTTCTCCCTTCTTAAGGTTGATTTTCTCAAAACCTTTTAATTCGCGTACAGGTCGTGTCACCGAACCGACGACGTCCTTTACATAGAGCTGGACAACCTCCTCGCCGTCGTAATTTCCGGTGTTGCTGACGTCAACCGCGATTTTTAGTTTTTGGCCGAAACCGATTTTTTCTGAAGATAATTTCAGGTTGCTGTAGTCGAATTTAGTATAACTTAAACCATATCCGAATGGATACAATGGACTGTTGTCAACGTCAGTGTACCTTGATTTGTATTTCTGCTCCGGATCTGTCAGGCCCAGGTAGGGGCGGCCGGTATTTTTATGATTGTAATAAATCGGCACCTGACCTACATTTCTTGGGAAAGAGATCGGCAATTTCCCATTCGGGTTATTGTCACCGAATAAGGTCTGTGCGATTGCATCACCACCGCGCGTGCCCGACCACCAGGTTTCGAGAATGGCGTCCATGTTCTCGTCTTCCCAGGAAAGGGTCAACGGACGGCCGTTCATAAGTACCAGGACTATCGGTTTTCCCAACTTCTTCAGTTCTGCCAGAAATTGCTTCTGCTGGCCCGGAAGATCGATATTGGTTTGCGAACCCGCTTCGCCACTTTGATTTTCGCGTTCGCCCATTACCGCTACAATCACATCGGCATTTTGAGCAGATTTCAGTGCCGATTTGATCATGCTTCCGTCATCCCCCATGATTTCTGTTCCTTTGTCAAAAGTCACTTTTGCGGTGGCTCCCAGAAGATTCATTACACCTTCTTTTACGCTTATCGCACGGCCATCTCTTTCTCCAAGCGCAGCCCATGAACCGATAATATTGAACTCATCCATCGCCAAAGGTCCGACGAACGCTATTTTCTGGTCCTTTTTCAGCGGAAGCACATTGTTCTTATTCTTAAGCAGCACCATCGACTTTTTGGCAACATCCAACGTGGCTTCGAGGAAATCCGGCCGGTAAGTATTTTCCTTTTCCCTTTTTTCGTCGAAGTAACGGTAAGGATCCTCGAACAGGCCCAAATCATATTTCACATCCAAAACCCTTTTACAGGCATCGTTGATGACTTCAATGGAAACTTTTCCTTCATCGTATGATTTCTTAAGCGTATTCATGAAAGTACCGCCGACCATATCCATGTCCATGCCGGCATTCAGGGCCAGTTGTGCCGCATCCTGATCGTCTTTGGCAAACCCGTGGGCAATCATCTCGTTAACGCCGGTGTAATCAGAAACGACCATGCCGTCGAACTTCCATTCGCCTTTAAGCACGTCGCGAAGCAGGTGTTTGTTAGCCGTTGACGGTACTCCGGAAATTTCATTAAACGAAGCCATAAACGTTTTCACACCCGCCTCTACAGCCGCGTGGAACGGCGGCAAGTAGGTATCGCGAAGCACTCTTTCAGACATGTCTGTAGTATTGTAATCACGGCCGGCTTCCGCGGCGCCATAGGCGGCGAAATGTTTGGCACAGGCCAGGATGGTATTATTTTTGGAAAGATCATCGCCCTGGAAACCGCGAACATTTGCAGCTGCGAGTTTTGAGCCCAGGTAAACATCTTCACCCGAACCTTCGGAAACACGCCCCCAGCGCGGGTCACGGGCAATATCAACCATTGGGGCGAAAGTCCATTGAACACCTCCTGCAGACGCTTCGATTGCGGCTACGCGTGCGGCTTTTTCAACAGCGGCAGGATCAAAAGAAGACGCCATTCCGAGGTTGATCGGGAAAATCGTCTTGTAGCCATGAATTACATCGTGACCGAAAAGCAACGGGATTTTAAGCCTTGAATTTTCAACGGCCATTTTTTGTATCATGCGGTTATTCGAAGCACCGGTGGCGTTCAGTACGGAACCTACTTTTCCCTGTTGTATTCTTGTAATATAATTATCACCTGATTTTGGCCCGGTTATGGTCCCATCTGACGAGAACTGTACCAATTGGTATATCTTTTCGTCTACGGTCATTTTTGACATCAGGTCGGCTACAAATTCCGCCTTTGGCTTAATCTTAACCGCTTGAGTGTCTTTCTTTTTCTGTGCATAACCCGATGCCATCGTCAACACCGATAATAGTAATAATCTTTTTTTCATTCGTATTGGTATTTGCCCTGCGGCAGTATTTGGTTCCGTTTTAAAAATCTATCTCCCGGTGGCATGCCGCCGCTGACTGACGTCGACTCCCGTTCCCGGAAAGGGATTCACATAAACCCGAAAATATCTGAACTTTTGTTTATTTGCCAAACCAATCCTCGTTGGCTTCATGACTATTTAATTTGACCGATTCGTTTTTGATTTCTCCCGTTCGTTCCCATCCCTTCTACACAGGAATCCGCAATGGAATGACGGCGATGATTGTATTCGTATAATTTAAAATCCGTATTTGCCCGAATGGAAGCCAAGGGTGATTAATCCCTGCTGTATCTCTGGCGCATTCATGAACAGATTCCACAAGAGGCCTGACCTGTAATTTTCGATCATTACTGCCTGCGGTCCCTGGTCAATGGCAAGATACCTTCTGGCACTCCAGTTGTACTGTATGCTATGCGCGTCATAAAAACCCGCAACACCCCATGATTGGGTTTTGTAATTTTCATACAGGTTGTGCATCACCTTAAGCGACTCCTGCGGCAGGTAGACCACTGAGCTTACCGCTGCCGTTGGCGAAATCACGCCTTTGTCGTTGCCGGGCATGTGGGCATCGTAACCGATCGAACCATCACTGTTTCGCGAGTAGGACGCAGTCAGGCCCCAGTAATTTGGCCCATATCCGGTATGCCCGGAAGGATTGGCTACACAATAAAGGTATTGCGAACGATTGTGGTTGTAATTGACGTCCCAGTAATTGGCGTAAGTATCGCTGAGCTGATTCGGGTCGAGCCCAAGGTACGAATAATGCGACCAGAACAACGGTCCGCCACTGGCTTCAGCGCCATTATGCCTGAAGATAAGCGGCACTCCGTAGTATACCGCGCCCGATAAAATCCCTCCACTTCTTGCCCAGCCGTTATGGTATGGCGAAGCAGTAATGGGATGTGTAGGCGACGACGCGGCCATAACATACGTAATCAGGCATTCGTTATAGCCTTCGAGCGGAAAATTCATTTCCCATCCGTAATCCGGTGACCAGTGCCAGTACAGTACATCCTGGTTGTTGCGGTACCAGTCCCAGTCGACGCCTTTCCATAGCGCGTCATATTTTTGTGCCAAAGCCTGTTCTTCGGTGTTGCCGTTTTTAAAATATTCCCTGATCGTAATCATTCCCACCGTGAGAAATGACGTCTCTACGAGGTCACCCCCGTTGTCTTTGGTTCCGAAAGGAATTACATGCCCGTTTGTCCCATTGATCCAATGTGACCAAGCCCCGTGAAACCGGTCTGCGGAAGCGAGGAAATCAGCAATCTTATCCAATCTTGCGATGCCTTCTGCCCTGCTCACATAACCTCGGTCGATTCCTGCGACGAGCGCCATCAGTCCGAACCCGGACCCTCCGGTCGTTACAATATTCTGATCATTCGAAGGATCATCAATATGGTAACGCTCGCGGGCCATACCGGACTGCGTCTGCGCAAAATCCCAGAAATACCGGAACGTCTGCTTTTCGACCAGATCCAGCAATGCGGCATCTGAAAGCGGCGTTTCGGGGTTGGTGGGGTTTTCGGGATTGGGGTTTTGCGGTCCTGAAGTCGATTTTACCGGCTCAGAGCTGCTGCAATCCATGAATAAGATCAGTGAAAAAAATGGTATGAACTGGATAAGTTTCATTGGCGCTTTTAAAATAATGCCTGCCAGAACAAATGTATTACCGGCAGGCATTAAGAAGTTTATTAAATTATTTCTTTTCTGCGAACAAATTCTGCACTTCGGCCTGAGACAAAGGGATGTTGTATAACCTGAACTGGTCTAATCCACCTTTCCAATTTGAAAACAACCAGTTATCGCCAGAATCATTCTGTTTTTGCGGTCCGTTACCGATCCTGAAACCAGTGATTTTCGAGTCGTCAAGATTTATCGGTCCGTGCGTTCCCCAGGTTTTGGTACCGCGGTTCACACCATCGATGTACATAGTAAATTCCGATGTATTCGCGTCATAGACGAACGCAAAATGGTGCCATTGGTTATCCAAAACCCCTTCAATAGAATTTTCATTTTCCCATGTCATCCAGCTGTCGCCCATATTTTTGTCGACCATGACGAACTTTATCGCTGCGGCAGAAGACGAGCCGCCGTACTGGTCAAATAGCAGAAACATGGTAGCCTCAGACCAGTGGCCGTTAGACGAAGGGATACTGAAGATGTGCTCTGCTCCCGGGTTAGCGCCGTTTTTGGTCTGCCCATTGTGCTTTTCCCAGAAAGCTACCGTAAAACTCTCGGCCGTACTGGCCCAATCATTTGGTTTAGGATATCTGATCGCTTTGTCTGCACTGCCCTGTGCCGCTTTGCCGCTGACACCATCAATTTGAGTGAAATCGTTTTCCGTCGGGAACTTTGCGCGTGTCTCATCAACAGCACGCATTAAAGGATTTTCGCTTTCACGATCGAAAGTTACAAAGAACTTCAAAGGGCCGCCGGCGGGGTTCTCATCTTCAGGATACGCGCCCATTGCGGGATGATCCATGTTTTGCTGGCAGCCGGACATCGACAAGACTAACGCAATCGCCAGTCCTGTCTTTGCTAGGTTAAATGTGATTTTTTTCATATTCGTACTATTTTAGGTAAGTGTTGCTTACTTTTTATTAATAATTCGGATTCTGCGCGATGATGCCCTGCGACTCATCAATGACGGTCTGCGGCACAGGGTAAAATTTGTTTTTATCCTGATAACCCAAGCCACCAAGGACTGACACTGCATCTCCCCAGCGTACGAGGTCATAAAAACGTTCACCTTCCAATGCCAGTTCTACCCGTCTCTCATGCTTGATTGCAGCCCGTACTGTACCCTGATCTCCTGATGTAATATCGGGAAGTGCGCCTGAATTTCCTCTGGCGCGCGCGCGCACCTGATTGAGGTATCCTGTAGCGACGGTAGTCTGCCCCAGTTCATTCGCCGCTTCTGCAGCCATGAGCAGTACATCAGCATAACGAATGATGCGGATATTAGACCAGTGATTTTTATTTTCTCCAAAACTTTCGCGCTCCGACTTCAGCGTGTAGGCCTTCTTATTCCAATAGGGTTGTGCCAATGGTGGTGCCGTAGGCAGTACATTTCCATATCCGTCGTCCTGACCTGAATATAGTATTGTTGCCGCCTTACGCGGATCACCAGGTTCGAAAGCATCTACCAAAGCCTGTGTAGGCACGTTGAAGCCCCAGCCTAAATCCCATACGCTGCTCCCGCGTACGCCCTGTGATTCCCAGTAGTTACTTGAATAGTTCTGACCGGCGATGCGTGTAAATTGAACTTCAAAAATAGATTCTACCGAATTGTCGGCTTTTTGCAGAAACAATTCATTAAAGTTTGGATAAAGTCCGTATCCATAAGTCATTACCGTTTCAAATTGGGCTAATGCCTGAGTCCAGTTTTGCTGATACAGATAAAGCTTACCCAGCAGCGCGATAGCAAATCCTTTGGTGGCACGGCCCGGATACGCAGGCCAGGAAGTAGGAAGGTGTTCAATGGCATACTGCAAATCGGCGACAATCTGCGCATCTATATCCGCTATCGAGGATTTAGGCTTGTACGAATCTGACGGATCGACGACCCTGTTTAAAACCAATGGTACTTCTCCGTAATCACGTCTTAGTTCAAAGTAACACAGCGCCCTGAATGCAGTGGCTTCAGCCCTGTTTATCAAAGTACCTTCTGTGACATCTCCGGACTCGTCGACGTCTGCAATCAAATCATTGCAGTCGAAGATCAGGTTAAAATGCCCGCCCCAATTGCTTGCGGCAAATCCTTCAACGGCCGAGTACTGGTAGGTATCAAAAATGGTTCCGAAACCGGCGGCGTCATCGCTAGTACTGCCTTTGGCGGCATCGTCCGATCGGATGCTCTGAAACCAGTAACGGCTCCAGTCTGCAATACCTGCCTGTGTCCTGAATTTGGCATACAGGCCAAATGCCTGCGCATCGAAGCCTCCTATTTCGACCTCACCAGGGACTGCCTGGCCTTCGGGTTTCTTATCTAAAAAATCATCGTCGTTACAGGACGCCATCAGCATCGCTCCGGCAACCGCTACGATAAATAATCTTTTAATATTTTTATTTTTCATAATTCAATTTTTTATTAGAAAGTTACACTAAGACCCAATGAATAAATAGCCGGCACCGGATAACCACCTGTATCGACGCCAAACCTCGTAGGGCTGCCCGGAGCCTCCGGCGAGAAACCGGAATTGTTGGCCCATGTAAAAGGGTTCTGGGCGTTGATAAACAGCCTCATATTCTGAATCGAGATACTTTCGAGGAATTTGGTATCGAACGCATAACCTAATTGAATATTCCTTAACCTCATGTAACTGCCGTCTTCAATCATGTAGGTCGACGCATTATTTATATTGTATCCGGTTGCAGTATTCAGCCTGGGTTCCCAGTTAGAGGTACCGGGACCGTTCCATGCGTTCAACCTGTCGCTTCTGTAATTGAATGGTGCAAACGTAGAGCCATTACCCCAGTCTCTCCAGATTTCGTTACCATAAACACCTTGGAAGTCCGCAGAGAGACTAAAATTCTTATAATTTAGATTCAATGAAAACCCGTAGGTGAAATCAGGAGTTGGGTTGCCAATTATCCCACGATCATCGGGATTGATTACACCGTCTCCATTCCGGTCCCTGAATTTCAGGTCTCCGACGTCATAACTGCCCAGTGCGCTTGGCGGTGAGGCGAGGATGTCAGCATAAGATTGGTAAACGCCTTCTACTTCATAGCCATAGAACGCGCCGATTGGTGCGCCAGCTTTAACGATTGAAGAGCCATTTTGAAAAATGGAGCCAGTGTCATAAGTCGAAATAACCTTGTTATCAATCGAGGTGAAGTTTCCGGATATGGAGTATTCGAAATCCCCGATCTTATCTTTCCATGTGCCCATCAGCTCAATTCCCTTGTTTTCAATCTCACCGGCATTGACGTATTTGCTGCTCGCCTGATTGCCGCCGAAGAATACGAAATCCAACAGGTCGCTGGTTCTCTTGTTGTAATAGTTTGCTTCCATTGACAGGCGGTTTTTGAGCGTCGCCAATTCGAAGCCAAATTCGTATGAGGTCACAACCTCCCAGTTCAGCTCCGAGTTTGGCAGGAATGCACTGGTAAATCCGATCGCAGGAACATCTCCGAACACCGCAGCGCCTGCCGTACCCGAAATATAGCCTGGATAGCCCGGATATGGTATACTGCTTACCTGATTACCCAGCTGGCCTGCAGAACCCTTTATTTTCAGGTAATTGAGTACCGAGTTGTTCATAAATGATTCTTTTGAAATTTCCCACGCTGCCCCTACAGACCATGCGTTGAATTTTTTCGTCAGTTCTGACGAAGCATCATTGCGGTAAGTGGCGTTGAGAAGGTATTTCCCGTCATAATTATACAAAACCCTTGCCAGATAAGATACCGTTGAGCGGCTGTCCTCGCTGGAATTTGAAATCCTTGTTGAAATGTCACCGAACGGAGACACGTTGATGTACCAAAATCGCGGGTCATTCGGAATTTGGAAATTATTGGCCACATCAGCCCTTACTGAACCATTCATAGAACTGAATCTGGTTTCGGAACGGGTGTAACCCAAGACCGACGCGATATTGTGCTTGCCAAAACTCTTATCGTATGTCAGCAGCAACTCCTGTTGCACATATTGCGAATCACTCTTGAATTGATTCACGCTGGTTACCGTATTACCGGCATAAGGCGTGAGTTGATCCGACTCGGCAGCATAGACATCAAACACCGGCGTATAGCCCCGTCCGCGTGAAAAACCAAGATCTGCAAGGTAGTTTCCACGGATTTTCAGATTGTCGATTAACTTCAATTCGGCGAATACATTCCCAACGAAACGGGTATCCCGGTTAAGCTGGGTTCCGTTATTAACCAGGTCAACGCTTGCCAACGGGTTTCCGATTTGCGGGCCTCCGATTTCAGAAGGCAACTGATTGTAAACGCCCTCGGTCACATTAAAAGCCTCAACAATTGGCGTGGCATTCAATGCTGCAATGAAGTCATGAAGCTGTGGCAATCTTGCGTCATAGCCGTTCATGCCCACACCAACCTTTAACCGGTCACTCACTTTCAACTCATCATTGATATTGAATGTAAATTTTTTAAGTTTCTCATTCTTAATCAGGCCTTCCTCTTCGGTATAGCCTGCACCAACATATATCTTATTTTTTTCGTCGCCGTTAGATACCGAAATGTTATACATCGTAATCATCGGGCTGCTTGCTGAGATCTCATCAACCCAATTGGTGTCGCCATTGAAAAGATTGTAAAAACTGTAAGGCGCCAATCCCTGGTTGGCACGTTGCTGATCATACAAGGTCCGGAACTGCGCGCCATTTGTCATGCTCGGTGCATCGGTAATATCTTTCACACCAGTAGAGGTATTAAAGTTCACTACCGTCTTACCTTCCTTCGCTTTTTTAGTAGTTACAATAATAACACCATTAGCGCCCCGTACCCCGAATACCGCTAAGGACGATGGATCTTTTAACACATCAAGCGACTCGATGTCATTAGGATTCACAAAACTCATATTGTCGTTCCAAATACCATCAATAACATACAACGGCTTCGTACGGAACTTACTCACAGTTCCTCGAATCCTGATGTCAGGCTCCTGCCCGGGCTGCCCCGAATTGGTAATTTGCAAACCGGCAACTTTTCCCTGCAGTGAAGCAATAGGGTTGGTATTTGGTTTGTCAGCTACCTCACTGCCCTTGATTTTTACAATCGATCCGGTAAGGTCGCGCTTGTTTGCCGTTCCATAACCGATAACCACAACTTCGGAAAGGTCTGTTGTCGCAGGCTTCATGGCGACGGTCATACCCTCTGCCGCAGAAACGGTCTGGCTTTGGTAACCCAGAAAAGAAAATTGCAGTTGCTCGCCTGATTTGGCCGCAATCGAGAAATTACCGTCCATGTCGGTAATCGTTCCGGTAGTTGATGTCACTAAAGTAACGCTCACGCCCGGCATTGGCATTCCCATCTCGTCCATTACCTTACCTGAAATGTTCTGGGCGGAAACCCAGGACGGTAAGCACAGCAGAGAAACGAAAGCCATAAAGCTCAAGATAAAATTTCTCATGTATTAATTTGTTAAAGTTAGTAATGCCAAATTACGCAATTACAACGTTTGCGTGAGTTAACGGGCAGCACTACACGATTACATCAATTTTTAAGATTACCTTAACAAATCAGTAAATGTAAAGGTTTTGCAGGGGTAAGAAAACGTTTTCGGAGGTGTATTGATGTAGTGATGATGTATTGACTGAGTAGTGGCAGTACGTAGAACTAACTAATCATGCACTAAATAGATAGCATGAACTTATTTAAATTTTCATCCTGGTTTAAATTGAGTTTTTTGCGCAGGCGGTAGCGATGCAATTCCACGCCGCGAAATGAGATATTCATCATCGGGGCGATCTCTTTTGACGACAGATTCATTTTAAGGTACACACAAAGCCTGATGTCTTTCGAGGTTAAGTTTGGAAATTTCCTCGTGAGGTTAATGATGAATTCATTATGGATCTGGTTCAGGTTCGTCTCAAACGTCTCCCATTCATGTTTGTTGACTGCGTTGATTTTGACGACTTTCCGAATCTCATTCTTTAGCTTCTGTATATCACCTTCTGTCTCGAGTAGATGCTGGATGTTCTCAATCATTTCGCTCTGTTTGGCAATCGAAAGTGATTTTCCGGCCACCTCACTTGATTTTGACTGGATTTCAAGCTCAAGGATGTGCTTTTCATATTCCTGCACGTTGAGTTCATTTTCGGCCTTTAGTTGCAACTCGAGTATTTTCTGTTCGTGTTTCAGTTCTTCTTCCTTGAGCTGCAGTTTCTGCCTGTATCGGAACGCGTTCCAGCGATAATACAAAAAGAAACTCCCCGATATGATCAATATATAGACCAATACCATCCACCATGAAAAATACCATGGATTGTCGACGCCAAAATTGAACTCTTTTACTTTCACATAGTCCTTTCCGTTAAAGAAATAAAAACTCACGAGCTGGTTACCACTGTGCAGGTTGTTCAGTACAAGGCTGCCTTTAATGACGCGCTGGAAATCGCCGGCATCATTCAACTTATAGAACAGCTCCTGCCTCCTGTACCCGTAATTTCCGGGTATGACATTAATTTCTACCGATTGGTTGTACTTGATGTCCGTATCTTCCGTAATCAGGTCACCCTGGTAAAATGCTTCAATTTTCACCTGGTCAGCACGGTGGTCTGATTGCCCCAACGCATAGGAAATGAATCCGTCATCGAGGTTAAGCAATATGGTATTACCGGTCTTAAACGCTTTAGAGCTTTCAAAAATCAATTTGCCTTCGTAATATTTTTCAGGTATGACTTCCCAGATAAATTCGTTGTTTATCTGTGAAACCACGTACAGCAGGTCCGAGTTGACAACGATAAAATGTTCATCATCTATGGGAATGATATCTGAAATGTTGCGAAACGACTTATTGAAAATAGCATCCTTTACCAGTTTTTCAGATATGGCATTGAAAGTATACCAGACCTTATCGATGAGGAACAATATCTCGTTCTTATACGTAAAGATTTTGACCCCGAAATCATTCTTTATACCATTTTGCTGCGAAATGTTTTGAATTTCAGTCGTTCGGAATTGGTCATCATAGCGGATCCTATAGAGGCTTCGATAGTTGTCCGCAGCCCAAAGTTCGTTCGGTTTGTTCTGCGCGACATTGCGGATGGGTTTTGTGAGTCGTGACAGAAACCGCGGATTGGTGAACTCCCCGGAATCGGTGTAATACGCAATCCCTGAATAATTCGGCTGGAAATATACATGGTCGTAGTCGCTTTTGTACATGCTCCATCCCCCGTTGACGTTGTTCACTTTTTTAAGATTTTTGCCGTCGAAGATGAACGTTCCGTCATTGTGCCCGATTACATAACGGCTGCCGAGCTTGAAGATGTCCCAGACCTGGCCCTGCGAGTTTGGTATCGACTGCAATTGCTTGTCTTTGTAAAGAAACACGCTGTGGTTGGTAACAAAAAGGTAGCCATCATCAATCGTCGATATGCCATAAACAGACCCTAAAATGCCCAGATTGTCCGAAAACACGTTGACCGCCGAATTGATTTCGATGTGCGCAATACCATTGTCAAGTCCGAGCCACAGATCATTTTCCCTGTCCACAAGTATAGAAAGTACCGCATTATTCTTCAGCGCATTTTCGCGATTGAAATTTTTATAGGAATTGTCCCGTAAGTCCACGATATACAAGCCCTGCAGTCCCGTGCCAACGGCCAGCGTGCTGTCGTTTACAAATTTGGCCGTGACGATGACCTCCTTTTTAAGCTTTTCATTAAGCGGCGCTTCCCATGGCTCAAGCCGGTCATTTTTGGCGACGTAAATGCCATTGGTTTTGGTGAAAATATAAACCTTGCCACCCGACTTTTCAATATTGTGGATCACATTCTGGTCAATAGACGACCAACGTTCCTTTTTAATGAATGTGTCGCCGTCCATCACATAAACGCCCTGTCTTACCGACGCGACATAAATCTGTTTGTCAACGATATAGCAATAGGAAATCTGGAACGGGAATCTGACTTTACGTATGCCTGAACGGTCGTAAATAAAAAGTTCATTGAAAGACTGGAAATAAATACGGCCATTGAATTTGAAGATTTTCCAGATTTCCTCATTGTCCGAACCGCTGAAAAGGTTCTTTCCCGTAAGTGAAAAATACTTCATCTTACCCTGTATCCGCTGCCAGTAGCCGAACTCCTTGTACGAACCCGTGTACACCTTATCACGATCTATAAATACTGATCTGATGACGGTTTTGTTCGGAAGCGTATACTTTTCCCATTTTACCCCGTTATAACGAAGGAAGTAGTGATTGTTCGCAAAGTAAATCGCGTTGTCACTGCCTTGCGCCACATTCCAGTTTTGGTTGTCACCGCCGTATTCGGTCTTGGTAAAATTCTCAACAAACGGCAGCAGCTCCTGAGCATTGGCGGCGGCAATCAGGAAATAAAGAGAAATTACTGATACAATCCGTTTCACGAATCCATGGTTTTTTCAAATATAATTACATTTCTGTTAGCGGCAGCCTGAAAATGACAATTCCGGCTGTAATTGAGCCGGAATTGCGTCAGGAAAACGAAAAATTTATTCTTTGACCAGTCGCTTTACGATCACTTTATCGTTCGCAAAACGAACCTGTACGATGTAAACCCCTGCCGAAAGGGAGGTCAGGTCTATGTTGGTTCCCAAACTGCCTGTGCCGACTTCCTGACCAAGGACGTTGTGCAGTGTAATCTCTTTTATTGGGGCATCGGCCTGAATCATCACATAATCTTTCGCCGGGTTGGGATATAAACTGAAATTATTCTCTGTCAGTGTGGTTGTGCCCAAAGGTTCGGACAAGCTACCCTGCAGGTACAACGACACCGGGATGTATCCCTGCTGGTCTACAAACTGCGCCGACGGTACCGTAATCTTAAACGAGTGCATTCCGGCTGCAAGATTGCCCAGCGAGATTTTCCTGATCGGAATTACATCACCGGGACACCAGTTGCTGAAAGACTGCCACTGTGCCGGTGTACGCGGAGACGCCCCATAAATTCCGTTCCCCTGCGTGTTGTAAATCCTGAAAGGCTCGCAGCTGTAACTCCCGGGCTTATACACCAGTATCCCCACGTTATCCAGATAGATATAATGGTTTCTCCTGTTGTATTCTTCCCCGCCCGAGTTCGCACCGTGATTGGAGGTAATCAGGTAAAAACTTGCATTGTTCACCGTTGCCGGCAACTCGAAGTCGATGGTCCTTACGGTCTGCCCGATAATGTCCGTCGCCCCTGCGGCATAATTGTTCAGGTCTTTCTTAAAATTGAGTGGCAAAAGGTAGTTGATTCCCGGTTCAGGCAGCGCATCGGTATCAGAAACAAACTCAAGCGTCCCGAAAAATACGTCATTGCGTCCGGAGCATCCGGCAACCTGTGTCTGGGCGGCATAAGGCACCCCGAAAATTTCCAGTTCCACCCAAATATCGTACGCTGCAATTATCGAGGGATCATTAAATATCTTATAGACATTTGATACGTCAAATGTATAGGGCACCTCGTCAGGCGTGAGATTTTTATTCATGAACGGGGTGATGAAACGCCCCAATTCGATGCGTTGTACATCGGCCGGCGTGTATGTTGTCGCGCCTTTCGGCACAAAAGCCAGATTGACATTTCCGATCCGGTCGTAATTGTCGCAGGCCGCTTTCACCGTAACATTCATCGTAATTCCGGGCCCGAATGAAGCCAATTCATCTTCAGTAAGCATCCTCGCATACAGATCATTCCTATGTCGGATGATACCGGCTGGCGGTGTGGGGGTTGACACGGTCGCGGCATATCCGTCGAAAAAGAGGATTTCGTCAAATACGGTCAGGTTGTAGATGGTAAGTGCCTTTTTTGAAGGCGGCGCTGTCGGCGACATCGCCTGCAGGTTGCTGAATGGACTCAGGAAAAGGCAGATCGCAAAAAAAAGTAAAGTTTTTTTCATCTTTAAAGTATTGGTTTAGTAGTGCCTAAAGATACTAATAAAATCTAATTTCCCTAAAATGAAAATCCCGGCTTATACCGGGATTTTTTCTAATTCGTAACCGTTTACGTAGTCCTGAAGGTATTTAAAACGTTCAGTCAGTTGTCCGTTTTCCGTGATTTTTGCACGTTCAAGGATACCGTCCCTGTCGCCGTTGAAGAATGCCGGCACCACATGCTCCATAAACATTTCCCCGAAGCCTTCACTCGCATCTTTCGGCAATTCGCAGGGGAGGTTGTCTACTGCCATCACAACGATGGCCGCAGGATGGAAGATGTCGACCTCTGTATGTTTTGAAGGAAGATAGCCATAGAGTGGTTCAGCAATTGTTGACGCCTTGATGGTGGATTCGATAGGGCCGTCCACATCGCACGAAATATCAGCAATCACCTTAATCTTATTATCAGGCGCTGCGAGCATGCTGCGTGTCAGTATGACGGGCGCCTCATTGGCGTAAAAATGACCCGCAATAAAGATGTCCGATACTTTTGAAAACCGTTCAAAATCGGAAACATAGGCGTCCGGATGCTTATAAAAATTTGCTTTATCCGCCGCGGCACCGTCAGCGCGCCTGTTGTAATCGAGCACATCAATTTGTGTGTAAACCGGGCCGTCGAAGTTTTTCGCGAGGTAATCCTCGACGGAAACCTGCTTGATTTTCATGGCGTCCAGAATCTCCTTGGCGCCGCTGCCTACCTTGCCGTGGCCGGTAAGTACAATTTTGATCGGCGGCAGGACAAGCCGTCTGAGCCTTTGTACCAGATCCTCTTTGTGCGCGAGCGTTTCCGCTTTAGGCAGATTGTACAATTCAAACTTGATGCCGAATGCACGCATGCCGTTATAAGCGCCTACGATCCCTGCGTAACGGCCAAAACCGATCAGCCTTTTAAAGTGCTTGTCGACAATGGTCTCATGATCGTATAAATCTATTTTTTTCTCAAGGATGGCCTGCAACAGCTTACGATTGTGCGGCTGTTTTTTGATTGTATGTGAAAAGAAGAAGTATTTCTTTCCCGGGATTAACGCGTCAACCGGCACTTCCTTAACGCCGAAAAGCACGTCGCAGTCGCTCATATCGGTTGTTACTTCGAGTCCAAGCTCAGCATATTCGCTGTCCTTAAACACCCTGATGTCTGAGCTCTCCACTTTGATTTCCGCCTCAGGGTGCTGTGCCTTAAGGCGTACCAATTCTTCAGGTGTAAAGACCACCCTTCTGTCAGGCGGACTTTTTCTTTCTTTGATAATTCCGAATTTCATAGCGCAATTTTAAAAATCAGATTGTTTCAACTGATTTTTTATTAAATAATTTAGAGATATTTCAACAATTAACAAAATGGCTGTAAAGGCGAAATATTCTCACTCTCTTTCCGTATTTTGTTACAAATATAACATTTAAAACTGCCGTCAAAATCATTTTAAAAAAAAATATTCCCCAATTTTTTGACATTTAAGTGTTTAAATTATTATAACGCAATTTATGCTAAGTATTGCTTAAAATCGGTTTTGAAAACGCCTCATTCTTTTATATTTGCGATTAGAACATAACTCAAGAAAATGAATTGGCTGCGCACCCGTGTCTTACTTTCATTGCTGGTTTCCGGCCTGGTCTTATCATCGTGCAAGGACAAGGATCCTGCGGCCAACCTCGCGGATTCCTACAGGAAAAACAACCCATTTGAAACCCAGATGCCTGAAATAACGGCTTCATATAAAGCGTCCAAAAAACAAAAAGTGGAAGCATTTTTCAATAAAAACTGGGGCGACCGCATGAACGGCAGTTTCCTTGTGGCAAAGAACGGGCAGATCATTTACGAAAATTACCAGGGATATTCGAGCGTCGAAAAAAAACTGGGCATTACGGCAACCACCCCGATACACATCGCCTCGATGACCAAAGTGCTCACGGCGGCCGTCGTACTGCGTCTCATTGATGCCGGCAAACTCGATCTGGGACAGGATGTAAGCACGGTGCTCTCCCCTTTCCCGTACCCGAACATCACAATACAGGATTTGCTCGACCACCGCAGCGGGCTGCCGAATTACGCCTACTTCTGTGATGAGAAAGGCGTCTGGGACCATTCTAAAACGCTGACCAACCAGGATGTTCTGAACCTGATGAACGAGCACCATTTTCCGCAGCAGTTCCCGAGTGGCAGACGGTTTGCGTATTGCAATACCAATTATGCCATGCTCGCGCTGGTGATTGAAAAAATCACCGGGATGGCTTACCCGGAAGCGATGAAAAAGCTGCTTTTTGAGCCCTTGAAGATGAGCAATACTTTTGTATTCGACATCAAGGATAAAGACAATGTCAGTCAGACCTACAAAGGCAATATGCGCCTGCGGTTCGATCATCTCGACGGCACTTACGGCGATAAGAATGTATATTCCACGCCACGCGACCTGCTGAAATTTGATATGGCGACGTATTCGCCGCAATGGCTCAGCCCCGAGCTTTCCAAAAAAGCGTACCAGGGCTACAGTTACGAACACAAAGGCACACGCAATTATGGCCTGGGCATCAGGATGTATGAATGGCCAACGGGCCAGAAACTATTTTACCATAACGGCTGGTGGCACGGCAATACCTCATCGTACATCAAGCTGAAACAGGATACGGTTACGATCATTGCGATTTCGAATAAGTACACCAAGTCTACCTACCAGGCGTGGAAACTCGCGCCGGCATTCGGGGATTATCCCGTGAAGGTCGATAAGGCGGACGGTGAGGAATAGCAGTTGGCGCGGGGAAGCGGACAGTGAGCACCTCAAATCCCGGCCTCGCGGCACTGCGTTAGGGATTGCAGCGGCAGCCTTTGCAGCGCAGCGGAAAAGCTACAGCGGAAAGCCCGGCCGAAGGCAACGCCCGGAAGAAAACAACGGCAATTAATTCTGAGTTATGAGTTGCGCGTTGTCAATTATCGCCTATCTTTGTGCCCTTATTGGGGTCGACTGGTTTTGACAGCAGGTCGAATTGAACGATAAGCATGCCGAGAATGGGGACAATTTCTCGTTAATCCAAAAGTCCCAACACTTTTACACGGCGAAAATAACTACGCTTTAGCTGCTTAATCCGAATTATAGTACGATGAGCCACGTCCCTGCAAGGCAGGGAAGCTGGATTCTCCTTGAAAGCCCTGGTCTGTGGCGTTCTTTACAGGGGAACCGTAAAAATAGACCTAGGGATGTTGAAGCTTCGGCGGCATCCTGACAACTAAGAGGCTAAGCATCAGTCGGCTGTTCCTGGCCACAGCTGATGACGAAAACCTAATCAGGAAATAAGCATGTAGAAAGTCCTTTGGTTGCCTGTTTGGACCCGGGTTCGATTCCCGGCGACTCCACAACCTTTACATCAAAGTAAAGTAAATGCCCGTAAATCTATGGATTTACGGGCATTTTTCATTTCATCTTATCAAAACCCAATAATAAAAAACAATGCATTCGGACACGAATTGCCTTAAAGATTTGCGCTTCTCAAACCCGATAATGGAACATGAAAAGTTAAATAGTGGTGAACCGCAGTTTATTAGGGTCACCTTTACCGGAATGCGGCAAATAAGCCGCAAAATCTAATAAGACACCATGAATATTAAATTACTTTTCACCACTGCAGCAATCCTGCTTGGCAGTTTTATGCAGGCACAGGCGCCCGCGGTCGGTCCGGCGGGTACATTCGCCCTTTTTTCTTCAAACGGCGCGGTGACAAGCACCGGTCTGAGTCATGTCACCGGAAATGTCGGCACCAACAATGGTTCAAGCACCAACTTTGGAAATGTTGATGGCAATATGCACGACGGCGATGGGACAACTGCCGCCGCGGCATCCGATCTTTTGCTGATCAGCGCGCAGCTGAGTGCTTCCATCCCAGACCATTTTCCGGACTCATTATTGGGTAATGGCCAGACACTTACCGGTGGTACCTATGCAATCGGCCAGACGGCTTCCTTAAACGGCACGCTGACCCTTGACGCCCAGAACGATTCCAATGCGGTGTTTATTTTCCAAATCGGGGGCGCATTCTCCTCTGCCGCCAACGCACAGGTATTGCTTACAAACGGGGCGCTTGCCTGTAATGTGTTCTGGCGGATTGAAGGATTGGTGGACCTTGCCACCAACACCTCAATAAAAGGTACGATTGTAGCCGTTAATGCTGCCATCGTCCTTAACACCGGTGTTGCATTGGAAGGACGTGCACTTTCCACTACCGGCGCAGTAACTGTATCGGGCGTTACCGTGGCGACACCTTTAGGTTGCACTACACCCGTACTGACCGGACCGGTAGCTGCTCCACTCGCGTCTGCGGCCTGTTACACCGTTTTCTCGGGCAACGGGCAGGTTACCAACACGGGCATTACTTTCATAACCGGCGATGTGGGGACGAATTCAGGAATCACTACCGGTTTCCAGACAGAGAATGTGACCGGCACGATACACCCGAATCCGGACGTTTCCACCGCTAATGCGGCAGCCGACCTCAATACCGCGTATGCCTACATCAGCACGCTGCCTACAGATATTGAACTGTTGTACCCTGAAATGTTGGGCAGCGACCTCGTACTGACCCCGCACACCTACTTACTAAACGGAGCCACAGTATTGACAGGCGCCTTGTATTTAAATGCACAGGATAATGCAGACGCCGTTTTTGTCCTTAAGGTAAGCGGTGCATTCTCGACGGGCACTTACGCCTCAGTGGTGCTGCAAAACGGCGCGCAGGCAAAAAATGTATTCTGGCAGGTAGATGGTGCGGTAAGCCTGAATGATTATGCCTATTTCAAAGGCACCATGATCGGCAACAATGGCGCGATTATCCTGAACACGGGGGTAACCATAGAGGGTCGGGCCATGGCAACATCGGGTGGTGTCAGCACATTTGGCATTAACGCACAGATGACTTCGGGCTGCACTGCTTTAGCTATTAAGGAAAGAGTAGGACAGTCGGTAAAAATGTATCCTAATCCGTTCTCAAGTGTTCTTAACGTCACCGTCGATTCGGGCAGCAGCGACATCGTAATTTATAATGTCCTTGGCGCGAAGGTATACGATGCAAAATTACAGCAACAGCAGAACACGTTGTACATAAATGTTCCTGCAGGCATTTACTTTTACAAAGTTACAGACGACGGCGGGAACGTAGCATCAGGCAAACTCATAGCCAAATAACAATTCCACCGCGGAAGGCGTCACCTTCAGGACATTCCAATGGCAATCCGCCGGAAACCTGAAGAGACAGCGCAAGCCGGATTCCATAAACTGTTTGTGTAAAAAAGCCCGTAAATCATCGTATTTGCGGGCTTTTTTTATTTACAGCCTGCAATATGGGTCTCCGCGCGTTGTCATCGTTCAGCAAGCGGCTTGCACATCGGAATAAAATTTTCAGCCTCCGGAATTATTGTTACCTTGCCATGACCTGACTGCAGGGTTGGGTGATGAAGTTAATATGTAAAGTCTATGGAAATACCGGGAGCATCAGTGGTGATCAGTCATCAAATACGGCATGGCAAGCAACATTTATATGAGGATTGGCTAAAAGAAATCGAGCCGGCCTGCAGAAATTCGGTTGGTCATATCGACTGGCAGATCATCCGACCTATCCCAAACCTGACTTTCAGCTACACGGTCATCATTAGATATGATACGATTGAAAACCTGAAGACGTGGATGGAATCCGATACCAGAAAAAAGCTCATTCAAAAGGCGACGCCATTTTTTGCGAAAAAGGACAACTATACCATCAATTCAGGTTTGGATTTTCTATTTGACACTGAGAATAAGACAGCGAAAAGTCCGGTGAGATGGAAACAATATTTGGTGACATGGTCTGCAATTTTCCCCTTGTCCATGCTGACGCCGTTGGCAGTTATTCCTATACTTAACAAATTAAATGTTCTGGAAAACAAAGTTGTACATTCTTTTTTCATCTCCGGTGTCATCGTTTTTATCATGATATATTTACTTATGCCCAGGTATACCAAACTCATAAGGAATTGGCTTTACAATTGAATTCAGGCATCACCGGCCATAGTAATTCCCGCGTTTAGGTAAAATAAGTGGCGTTTTTCCGTAACTTCGTTTCGGATGCTCAGTTTACCCAGCTCAAGCAGGCCAGCAGACGTTGTCAAGCATTTTTTCAACCCATTCGTAAATGAGACGCTTTTCTGAGATTATACCAAAACTATACCTAGTCATTTTTTTGTGGCTGTCTTTAGGTGCACAGGGCTTTTCCCAACAGACCACCAATATCGAAAGTTTCCTGCTCCGATCGGAATCGCTGAACCAGGAACGGCAGATATTTGTGTACACCCCTTGGCAATATGAAAAACGCGACCTGGTGGCATTTGATGTCATTTATGTTTTCGACGCGCAGGACCGGGAGTTTTTTGACCTGGTACATTCTTCCTTAAATTTCCTCTTCCCGCAAAAGAAGTTTATCGTCGTTGGGATTACATCACCGGCAAACGACAAAATAAAGTATTATCGAAACAGTGACTTTATCCCGAAACCAAATGAGGAGTCAGTCGCAAAATACACTGATAACCCGAACGCTGAAAATTTCTGGCGTTATGTTAGCAGCGAAGTGATTCCGTATATTGACCACAAATACCGTACGACAAACACCCGCCATTTGGTCGGGCATTCGTTGAGTGCATCGTTTGTATTAGATAAGGCTATACACGAACAGGAAATGTTCACGGGATTTATCTGTGTATCGCCGAACCTCGGGTACGATAACGACCGCCTTGCCAACGATTTTCAGAAAATAGATTTTTTTAAGCCTGCCGAAAATAAGTTTTTATACGTCAGCCGCGCCAACGAGGCACAGGTCTGGGGAAGTTCCTGGGATAAACCAAATGAAAAAGTCACTGCATTTTTAAGGCACGTCAGAGACTTCGGGAAATATCAGGTGGTAGTTAAGGATTTTCCCGAATTTGATCATCGCGCGGTTTTTCTACCGTCAATAATCGAAGGATTAACATTGTTGAAAACGTTTATCGAACACAATCCATACCCTATCAAATCGCCTGCCAAAGATATCATATTGAAATTGTCAGTTCCTGAAAAAACGGACGAGGCCTACATCACCGGAAATCAAATTGGTTTGGGAAATTGGGATCCGGGAAAAATAAAGCTCGAAAAAGTTTCGGATTTTGAGCGTGAAATCAAATTGCATGTCCAATTTCCCATGGAATTTAAAATTACCAAAGGAAGCTGGGAGACCCAGGCGGTAACAAACCAAAGCACCGATTCGAATGAAAATATTGTCATAAACCACGCAGAAAATAACGTACTCCAACTCAAGGTCGTGCTCTGGAATTAAAACGTATCCTTTGATGCAAACCAACCGCAACAACCACGCACAATTATCGTAGGACTTTGCATCCTAAGACTTCGTGTTTTTTTAAAGTTCAATTTAGAAATGTCTTGAAAAGACATCCGCAGCGGATTCATTTTGTTTATTTTCGTTGGCTTGCCATCGAAAAGGTTTTTTTAAACTTATGGCAATTTTGTAATAAGTTTAACCCTTGTTGTAACTTCGCTAAACGGTATTAATGCTAAATTTAGCCTCCTGAAAAACACCTATGGAACAATCATTACAAGAAAAACTTGACCTGATGCAAAGCGTTGTGGAAAACACGCCGCTGCCTGTAGGCGTGTACCTCGGAGAAGACCTCACGATAGTGCTGGCCAACGAGGCGATGATTAAAACCTATGGGAAAGGCGCCGGTGTGATTGGGAAAAGCTATATGGAAATACTGCCCGAATTGGAACAGCAGGAGATTTTCAACCAGGCCCGTTCGGTTCTCAGGACAGGAATTCCGTTTCATGCCAACAACACGCGGGTAGACATTACGATTGACGGCATATTAAAACCCCATTACTTTAATTACAGTTTTATACCCCTCAAAAATTCAGAAGGCATAACATACGCCATTATGAATACCGGTGCTGATGTTACCGACCTCAGCCTGGCACGCCAGCACATACAGGAAACCGAGGAAAAATTACGCCTCGCCATCACCACTGCGGGCCTGGGCACTTACGAAGCAGACTTGGTACACGGCAACATAACGACCTCCGGGGATTTCCATAATATCTGGGGAACCACGGGAACTGTTTCCAGGGAAGATATCACCGGCAGGATCCATCCTGACGACGTGCACATCCGGGATAAGGCTCACCTCGAGGCACAAACGTCGGGTACGATGCTGTATGAAGTCAGGATAATTCCTGCCGAAGGGGTTTTGCGCTGGGTTCGGATCATCGGAACCATTCTCAAAGACGAAGAGGGTAATCCGGTCACACTGTTGGGCATCGTGCAGGACATCAGTGACCAAAAGCAATTTTCAGAAGAACTCCAGAAATTGGTCGCCGAGCGCACTGCCGAGTTAAAACGTTCCAATGAAGACCTGTTGCAGTTTGCCAATATCGTAAGCCATGACCTCAAGGAGCCGGTGCGCAAAATCAGCTTTTTCAATTCATTGTTGAAAAGTCGGTTAGGCGAATCCATTGATGAGAAAAACGTGGCTTATTTTGAAAAAATACAACAGTCAACGGAAAGGATGACCTCTATTATAGAAGGCGTCCTGAATTATTCCACGCTGAACAAATCGGGGCACGATGTCAAAAAGATGAGTCTCGATACCATCATCGAAAATATCAAGACCGATCTGGAACTGATTATCCAGGAAAAAGAAGCCATTTTAGTCAAGGAAAACTTCCCGGAGATTGAGGGTGCCCCTATCCTGATACACCAGCTGTTCTACAACCTGATCCACAATGCGCTTAAATTCTCGAAGCCTGACGATCCGCCGCGGGTCATCATTTCCTGCACTGAAGAAATGATTGACGGCAATATGCACGTGCGGATTGTTGTGAAAGACAACGGCATCGGTTTTGATATCGAGCATGCACAAAAAATTTTTAGTCCGTTTGAGCGGCTGCATTCCAAGGATGAGTTCGAAGGTACGGGATTGGGGCTGGCGTTATGCCAGAAAATCACAGAGCGGCACCATGGGACCATCAGCGCGTCCGGCAATAAAGGAAACGGCGCGGAATTCATCGTTTTACTTCCGTTGCAACAACAGAGCAGTACGCTTTGATACCTCTTTCGTGGCCGGTCATCCGGCGGCCTTCCCAAAACCCACCGTATCCCTGTATAGCTGAGGCGATATATCGGCGTTGGTTTTAAAGAACCTGCTGAAGTAATACTCATCGCTGTAACCCAGGTCGTACGCAATTTCCTTAACCGGTTTGTTGGTGAGGTACAACTCCCGTTTGGCTTCGATAATTATACGTTCCGAAATGAGATCGGTCAGCGTCTTATTGAAGTGGTTTTTCGTGACACGGGCCAGTGCCTTGAGCGGGACCTTCAGCACCTCGGCATAATCAGCCGGCGTATGTTTGCTCCTGAAATTATGCTCAATGGCCTCTTTCAGGTTTTGCAGTAAGAAAGGTTCCTTTAATCCAGCGACCGCAGCCATGGCACTGGGCTGCTGACTGGTTTTTGCTCTCGATGCCGTAATCAGGAACAACTTAAGGTAGGACACGAGACTCTCATATTGGGCCAGCGCAGGGTTCGTCATCTCATTCCTCATTTGTACCAGCAGCATATCCAGTGTCGCGATATCGGAGCCGCTGATGCGGGTCATTGGCGGGTCGTAAATGTTGTTAAACAACACACCATTGCAGGCCACCTCTTTCTGGTGCATATGGATGCAGTAAAAATCCGGATGGAATTGCAGGGCAATCCCTGACAGGGCTTTCTCCGCCTTGAACAGGAACGGCTGATATGGTGAGAACGCAAATAGCGAACTGCTGCCGAATTCATTTTCGGAAAAGTCGGCTTTCACTATCCCGGACCCTTCCTTTACCCAAATCAGCGAATAATAATTGTGCCGCTGCAGATGGTCGAAATGACTGTTATCGGCGAACGCGAATATTTTGAAGGCCAGGTTACCGTTCTGCGGATTAACCATTGTAAGTGCTCCGTGCTCCATCGCTACAATTTTTTATTCGTTTCGGCGATTGGCAGGTCGTTGATGCTGGCAAACCGCTTGCGCATGTATCCGTTTTCATCGAACTCCCAAAGTTCGTTCCCGTAACTCCTGTACCACTGTCCGTTTACATCATGCCATTCATATTCAAATCGGACGGCCATCCTGTTCTCCCGGAAACCCCACAATTCTTTTTTCAGCTTATAGCCTAGTTCCTTGTCCCATTTCGCAGTGAGGAACGCCCTGACTTCGGCGCGTCCGTTGATAAAGTCGGTACGGTTCCGCCATTCCGTATCGATGGTGTAAGCCATGGCGACCTGCTCGGGGTTTCTTGTATTCCACGCGTCTTCAGCCGCCTGTACTTTCTGCATCGCGGTTTCCATGGTAAACGGCGGTATTGGATATCTTTTCTCTTCCATACTGTAAAAATAAATAAAATGCCGTGTCGGAAAACCGGACACGGCATTTGTTAAGAAAGTATTACGCCTTAATGCTGTCAAAGGTGATCACCGGAAAGTCGATTTCGGTATCCGCCGTATTGTTGAAATAATTAGTCAGGATGTTCAGCGCCACATGTCCGACGATCTCGGCCAGTTCCTCATCGGTTATGCCGGAGGCTTTGGCATTGTTAACATCGTCATCATTGACGAGTCCGCCTTTGCTGACCAGCGCCTTTGCGAATGTCAGGATGGCATGGGTCTTGGCGTCTGCCGATTCTCCCGACCGGGCCAATGACAGTACGTCCGAATCCACCTTCAGCAATTGGTTGCCGATAAAAGTGTGCGCCGAGAGGCAGTAACTGCAGGAGTTGCTTTGAGAAACAGCGAGTGCGAGCAGCTCTCCGGTACGGCCTCCCAGTTTCCCTTTTCCCAGGCTACTGCTGAGGTTCAGGTATCCTTCCAGCAAGGCAGGGGCATTGCCCATCGTTCTCATCATATTGGGGACCACGCCCAATTTGGCCTGCACGGCATGGAACAGTTCTTTTGTCTTTCCTGATGCCTGCTCAGGATCCAAAGCTTTAATACGTGTCATGATAATTGATTTAAGTTATGTCTTATTGACAAGGCAAAATTGCAACACTTGCCCGTACTGCAAAATGGAGAATTGACAAAATCAGATGGACAATTTTCCTCAATCCCGATGCGGCGAAGACTTTCAGGCTTTTCTTCACAATATCTTATGAATGCGATTGGCGGCCATAAGGAATAAACTTCGGATATTTGTAAAAACAGCTTTCTATGCGAGTGACCCGTTTATTTAATGATTTTTTTGAAAATGAAAAAGCCGGCGGACTCATCCTGATCTGCTGCACAGTAACTTCACTCCTACTCGCAAATTCAACCTTCGGTTCGGGATACACGCATTTCTGGCACAGTGCTTTTGCCGGCCAAACCGTAGAGTATTGGATCAATGATGGCCTGATGGCAATATTTTTCCTGATGGTCGGCCTCGAATTGGAACGGGAGATTTACATTGGCGAGCTTTCAAACATCCGCGAGGCTATGCTGCCCATCTTTGCAGCCATTGGCGGCATGCTGGTCCCTGCAGGGATATACCTTTTGCTCAACTACGGCACGTCAGAACAATCAGGAGCCGGAATACCCATGGCAACTGATATTGCTTTTGCATTAGCGATACTTTCGCTGCTGGGCAAACGCGTACCCACCTCACTCAAAGTGTTCCTGACCGCGCTGGCGGTAATCGATGATCTGGGTGCGATACTCGTGATTGCCCTGTTTTACACCAAATCGGCATCGATGGTGAACCTTGGCATTGCCATGGGAATTTTCGGGCTGCTGCTCGTGCTGAACAGACTTAAGGTCCGAAACCTGATCCCCTATCTTATTGGTGGTGTTTTCATGTGGTATTACATGCTGCATTCCGGAGTACATGCAACGATTACAGGCGTGCTGCTGGCTTTTGCGGTTCCGTTCGGGAATGGCGGGCACAAATCCACATCGTATATCCTGCAGCATTGGCTGCACAAGCCCGTCGCATTCATTATCCTACCGCTTTTCGCATTGGCCAACACCGCCATAGTAATGAATTCGGATATTGCCGACACCCTATCTCAGCATTACAGCCTTGGCATTGCGCTGGGACTGATCGTAGGCAAACCGGTCGGCATATTCCTGGTAAGTTTCCTGGCCGTGTCTTTGGGTATCTGCAAACTTCCTTCTGATGTGTCGTGGAAAGCGATAATTGGCGTCGGCTTCCTGGGTGGTATCGGTTTTACGATGTCGATATTCATCACCTTGCTGGCCTTTGACGATCAGACTGTAATCAGCCATGCGAAATTGATCATCCTGTTGTCATCGCTGGCCGCCGGTGTGATCGGGCTTACGGCTTTACGATTCATTTTGAACAGGCAAATCGAGGAAACCGATGAATAGGATACTACAATTCATAAATCTGAACCACGGAGAAGAAGACCGGAAAAAGGTGCTTGAAAATGTAACCGCGAACACGTCTTTCCGCGGCTCAAACTTATGGATCCTCGCCTGCGCGATTGTCGTGGCATCGATAGGGCTCAACGTCAATTCCACTGCCGTCATTATCGGCGCGATGCTGATATCACCCCTGATGGGCCCGATTGTGGGGGCCGGCTTCGGTTTGGGTATTTTCGATTTCGCGTTGCTTCGGAAATCACTGAAGAACATCTTAATTGCCACATTGGTCAGCCTTGCCGTCTCCACGATTTATTTTTACCTGAGTCCGTTCAAGGAAACCCAAACCGAGCTGCTGGCCCGGACGGCGCCCAATATTTATGACATCCTCATTGCCTTTTTTGGCGGACTCGTAGGGGTGATTGCGATAACACGTGTAGAAAAGGGAAACCCGATTCCCGGCGTCGCGATTGCCACCGCGCTGATGCCGCCCTTGTGTACCGCTGGGTATGGCCTGGCTATTGGCAATTTTAAGTTTTTCTTCGGTGCGATGTACCTGTATATCATCAATTGCGTATTCATTTGTATTGCCACGTTTATCATCATCAAATATTTAAAATACCGGCCTGTCGAACAAGTCAACCCCAAAAGGCAGAAACAGGTCAGGTACGCCATGACGGCGTTGATCCTGGTGTTAATGGTGCCCAGCATTTATTTTGCTTTCAAACTATACGAAGAAAAGAAGTTCAATGAAAAAGTCAATCGGTATATCGAAAGCGAATTCACCAGCAAAGGATACACCATCATTTACAAGAATACCAAATACGTCAGCAACCCGCATACTATTGAAGTGGCTTTCCTGACAAAAAAGTTCAGCCATGATGAGATACTGGAACTCAACGAGAAACTCAGGCGGTACAAGATTGACAATTCCCGTTTGCGGATCAGGCAGGACACGACAGATTTAAAAAGGGACATCCTTAACCAGATTGGCTCGGAAAAAGCGGCGATTAATGAAAAAGATATTGCAATCGCGAATCTCAAAAAGCAGCTGCAATCATCGAAAATTGACAATGCGAGGATACTGCCCGAGGTAAAAATACTATTCCCTGCGATACAGAATATCTCGATTGCCGGGCACCAGTTCAACGAAGGCACCGACAGCACAAAAACGGTCTGCGTGATGCTGTACAAAGCCAGCAAAAATCTGACTGAGGATGAGAAAGAAAAACTGGCAACCTGGCTTAAGCAGAAATTACAGGTTAAAGAGATGGAGATTTACGGTCAGCTGTTAGCCAAGCCGAAAACAAGAAGGAAATAGTCATTTTCATTTACCGCACAGCTTTTCGTACAACATGAATTTTAAAACCCCGTCAACGTAACTCTAAATTTTACGTACGTATTCGGCTAAATAAATTATTTTTGCAGCTGTTGTGACACCTCTTAAATTGCGCCAATTCCGCCGATTTAATTGAACATCAACAAGTAACAGAGCAGGATTGGCACGTTGTGCACTGTTGCTTTCCATTTCAAACCAATACTTAAAAAATGATGAAAAAAATATTGCTCGTAATCCTGGTTGCACTCTATCCCAAAATACACTACGCCCAAACCGATATTGCAGAGCAGATCCAGGGACAGTGGATTTTCGAGAAAGCCAGGACAGCGGAACAACTTCCCGACGGGAGTGCCGCGAACCGCGAGACGTTGCCTGCAGCGAAGATGACGGTATATTTTAAAGCCGATAACACGGGGAATTTCAATTTCACCGATAAGGACTCTGAAAAATTCACCTGGACGATAAACCGAAACCGCCTGACAATAGTGTACGCAGGCGATAACCCGATGTGTAAAATGTTCAGTAATGATTTTAAGGCGATTGTCCGTGACCGGAAAGGCCTCAGGAAGATGGAACTGATTAAAAACGGGCTGACGATTTCACTGACGCAGTAAATCAACCGGGCAGGAAGCTATCTGCGAGGCTCAGGATACTGTTTCCTGATGTTGCGGATCAGCTCTTCGAGGCCATTCAGCTTCAGTTCATAAACCAACTGTAACTGTTGACCCAACAAACCTTTGGGAAAGCCTTTCTGCTGGTACCAGACCACATAATACTCGGGCAGGTCGATGAGGAAACGCCCCTCATATTTCCCGAAAGGCATTTTGGCGTGCGCCAGTTTTATCAGCTGCTGTTGGTCCGGCGACATATTTGTGTTTGGGGTTATCTTAAAGTCTCAGTAAAACGCCGGTATCGCGCAGATCAATGATCAAAACCGATTCCGGATTCTGCTATGCCTTCCAGTGGAAGGTTACATCTTTTTCGATATCCGGATGCAGACTTAAGAATACCGGGCAGGTCATCGCCGCACGCTCCAATATGGTTTTGTTTTTGTCCGTCGTGGCGATCGACATCTGAACCACCGCAACAATCTTAGCGATCTTCCGCGGCTCAGGCTGCATTATTTTGGTGATTTCGACGGTCGACCCCGTGAGATCCAGGTCCAGGTCTTTTGATTTGATGGCCATAATCGAAATCATACAGCTGCCGAGGGAATTGGCAACCATGTCGGTCGGGGAAAATGCCTCGCCTTTTCCATGGTTGTCGGTTGGAGCGTCAGTAATGATTTCCCTTCCTGATTGCAGATGTACTGAAACGGTGCGCAGGTCACCCAGATAGGTTACTTTCGATGTCATAATCAGTTTGCTTCTTTAACAGATAAATCCGTGTCGTAGTACAGTATGTAAAATCCCTTGTTCATGTAAGTACCCGAGGGCAGCTTCTCATAATCGAAACGGTTTTCAACCTGGTCGCTTGACGTCGTCTCCACCGTTTCCATAAACGATTTTTCCTGGGACAGGCGCAGCATTGCATCAAAAACCACATCAAATCCGCGGATGGCATACTGGTTTGGGAAAATCTTATTTTTCTCTTTGTAATCCTTTTCGAAAATAGCCGCTTCAGCCGAGGTGTTGTCCCTCGTCAGCGAAGGGTACAGCAAATGCAGCTGGGCCAGTTTTGCTAAGGGCACTTCTTCGAAATCAAAGGTATCATTCTTCTCAAGGATTACCAGTTGCAATGAGTAATCGGCCATCATCGGTACAAGCACGTTGAGTGTGTTGAGTATCAGCCCGGTTTTTTCACTGTCGAGGATGACATAATTCATCCTGCCTTTAACGAACTCCTTCGCGACCGATTCAGCCGTAATAAGCCCTTTTTCATTGAGCCCGATGAGTTTCACGTCTTTATGATTTTGTGTAAAAAACTGTTTGGCCGACAACCTTTTCGGGTCGATAATGGCCGTAATGTTCCCATTTTTTGCGCGAAGAAAATCGAGCATTTCGTTTTTAACCAGTTCTGGTGACGGCATCGACTGCATCAGGTTTGGAAACGCAGCCGTACTTTCTTTTGACAACGGGGAAATGACCGCAACGCTTTTCTTCTGGAGCAGTTCGGCCGCTTTCTCCACATTCGACTGGTAAAAAGGACCCACCACCACATCGGCTGAACCGATATTGTTCTGTGAAATCAGCGTGGCCACAGCGGATGAATTTTTGGTCTCCTGGGAATCGTATATCTTAATGTCGAGATTCAGGTTCAGTGCTTTTGCAGAATCGACAGCCATCAATGCCCCCGAATAAAAATCGAGCGTCATGTTGAGGAATTTGTCTTTTTTAAGCCGCGCTGAAGTCGAGTTCACCGTATCGCCTTCAATCTTCGATATGTTGAAGGGCAACAACAGCACCAACTGTTTCCTATTGTCGGTGTTGATGGTTTTTGACAGTCCTGAAACCGATTTGGTTACGGTCTCATTGACTTTCACCGACGCGGGATATTTGATGGTCATGCCTTCCTTCACACCGTCTTTCAGCTCCGGATTCCATTTGAAGAGTTCTTCCTGCGCCACCCCGAATTTGCGGCCGAGGCTGTACAAAGTCTCTTTCGGCTTCACCTGGTAATCAATAAATTCAGGTTTCCGGGTCTCAGGCTTGATGCTGATGGTTTTGTCCTCTTCTACAGTCACTTCCTGAACCGCTTTATTGGTATTAGGGAAAACCTTGATCCTGAAGCCAATCTGAAGGCTGTTCTTAATCTCGGGATTGTCGGTGTCAAGTTGTGATACCGTCGTATTGTATTGCCTTGCGATCGAATATTTGGTATCTCCCGAGACGACGGTGTGTACCACCGGTTCCTGCTTTTTGTCCGATTTCCTGTCGCGCTTTGCTTCTTTTATGCCCGCTTTGCCGTCGGATTTCACCGGAATATTGATAACCTGCCCTACTTTAAGTCCGTCCTGGCTTAGCCCTGGATTGGCCCTGAGTATTTCTGCATCGGTAATTCCGTAAATTTTGGAAAGGCCGTACAGGGTCTCCTTTGCCGCAACAGTATGGGTTTTTACCGCTTGGTTATCGGCGTTTACCTTGGCCTGTGGCTTCATCCCGGACGAAATCAGCAGGACCATTTCGGGCTTGAGTCCTTTTTGCGAATCAGGATTGAGTCGGTAGATTTCTGCAGGCGTAACCTTGTATTTTTCAGCAATCTGCGTTACGGTTTCGCCTTTGGCTACTTTATGCTTAATGATTTTATCCTGCGCAAATGCGGAACAGGAAACCAGCAAAGATGCCGCAAAAACTACCAATAATTGTTTCATGTATATTGTTTTAAGATTATAACCTAAACCCGAATTTACTCCCATTCGATCGTTGCCGGAGGCTTCGAACTGATGTCATACACCACGCGATTTACGCCTTTTACCTTATTGATGATGTCGTTAGACACTTTCATCAGGAATTCGTAAGGCAGGTGAACCCAGTCTGCGGTCATCCCGTCAGTCGATTCCACTGCGCGCAGTGCGACGACTTTTTCATAAGTACGCTCATCGCCCATCACGCCCACGCTGTTCACAGGGAGCAGGATAGCGCCTGCCTGCCAGACTTTATCGTACAATCCCCAGGATTTGAGTCCGTCAATGAAAACGGCGTCCACGTCCTGTAATATACGGACTTTCTCCGGAGTAATATCACCCAAAATCCTGATTGACAGTCCAGGCCCCGGAAACGGGTGTCGTCCGAGTAACGCAGCATCAATGCCTAATGTCGCCCCCACCCTACGCACTTCGTCCTTAAAAAGCATGCGCAACGGCTCGACAATCTGCAGTTTCATATAATCCGGTAAGCCGCCTACATTATGGTGTGATTTTATAGTAGCTGAAGGGCCTTTTACAGATACCGATTCGATAACATCGGGATAAATCGTACCTTGGGCCAGCCATTTCACGTCTTCGATGCGGTGGGCCTCGTCGTCAAAAACCTCAATGAATACGCGTCCGATAGCCTTGCGCTTCAATTCGGGGTCCTCAATTCCTGCGAGCGCATCGAGGAAACGTCCTGAGGCATCTACCCCTTTTACGTTAAGGCCCATATGTTTGTACTGATCCAGTACATTTTCAAACTCATTCTTGCGCAACAGGCCATTATTGACAAAAATACAATACAGGTTTTTGCCGATGGCTTTGTGCAGCAAAACAGCCGCCACGGTAGAGTCGACACCGCCTGAAAGTCCAAGTACGACTTTATCGTCGCCTACTTTCTGCTGCATTTCCGCAACGATTTCCTCAACGAACGCATTCGGGGTGAAATTCTGCGGCACGTGCGCAATTTTTACGAGGAAATTTTCGAGCATCGCCTTACCGTCCGTCGAATGGTACACTTCCGGGTGAAACTGGATCGCGTACGTCGTCTCGCCGTCAATGCGGTAGGCGGCGTTCTCCACGTCATGCGTGCTTGCCAGCCTGATACCGTTTGTCGGCAGTGTTTTGATCGTATCGCTGTGGCTCATCCATACCTGGGAATTTTCAGACACCCCTTCAAAAAAAGTTTCTCCGGATTTGATGTAACTCAGGTTTGCACGGCCATACTCGCGTGTGTCAGAGGGTGCGACCTCGCCGCCACTGAAATGCGAAAGATACTGTGCGCCGTAACAAACCGCGAGCAATGGCAGTTTTCCGCGTATGCCGGACAGTTCCGGATGCGGTGCGTCCTCAGCGCGAACAGAAAACGGGCTTCCAGAAAGGATGACGGCTTTGTAGGTTGATAAATCTGACGGAATGTGGTTGTAAGGGAAAATTTCGCAGAAGATATTTAACTCGCGAACCCTTCTCGCAATTAGTTGTGTGTATTGCGATCCGAAATCTAAAATGAGTACGTTGTGTTGCATGTGCAAAAGTAACCTTATAATCGGAAATGGGAAAACGTATTTTCGTTTTTACAAAAAAATTATTCACCAAAACGACACACCAAAAGTAGGATTCTGCGCGTCACTTCTTCAAGAGTTTCTCAATTTTGACGTACCCAATGTGCAGTTTGTCAGCCCGGACATCGGGAGATGGATTGATGCGCAAAGCGTAGTTTTCCCGGAATGCACCGGGCAGCATATCCTCCACTTTATAAATGTCATCGACGTCAATCCCAAACTTGTCATCGATATGAGATTCGGCTCCCTTGAAACTATAGTGCTTGTAAAAAGCCGTTTGTTTTGACTTTTTCGAGGCTTCTGCCAAAGTTTTTCCGACCGCCAGTACCTTATAATGGTATTCCTCGAATTCGTTCTCGCGGTAACCACCAAGATTGATAAAGAACAGATGCTGCCGGTGCGGAACGGATTCCTTTGGCACCACGCTGATCTCAAACCCGTCGACATGACTCACCTCGCGCCAGGCGTCAATATGGATTTTACCAAGCGCTTCCGGCCAGAAATCCTGCATATGCGGGACCAGGTCTTTCAATGAATTGCCAATCCCGAAAAAGATATCATGCTGTTCCGTGAACCGTCCCGGTGGCGTGGCACCAAGCATTACCATAAATAATTTCATTGTGTCGGTTTTCTGCAAAAATAAGCGAAGCATTTCATTAAATTATTCTTAAAACCTTTTTTTGCGGAAGCATTTTGAAATACATTTAACCAAAATTATCAATCTTAATTCAAGAAACTATGAAACGTTTATTTTTAACGCTGGCCGTAATCGCAACAGCCACAATTTTTCACGGATGCCAGGGTGATGACGGCGCGCCGGGTCCTCAGGGGCCAGCCGGACCCAATAGTGTGGTGTTTGAAATCCTGCAACAGGATTTTGTAAACAGTGCTGAAGGTTACCGTATTTACGGCACGTTTACCAATGAGATCGGGGGCGATCTTTTTGATGCCGAGACCGTGCTGGTTTACCGGCTTTCTGGCACCATTGACGCTCAAACCCCGATATGGCAGCTGATTCCGCGTACCATTTATCTCGACACTGGCGAAGAAGTAGACTATGACTATGACTTCAGTGTCGAAGATTTTGCAATCTATTGCCGCGGCACGAACCTCAGCGCGTCGCCGGAATTCCTGAACGACCAGACCTTCAGGGTGGTGGTGATCCCGGGAAGTTTTACAAACAAAAATGCAAACCGCGTCGATTACAATGATTACAATGCAGTGATCAAAGCATACGGGATTGACGACTCCGATGTCAGGACCCTGCTGCCGCAGACAAAATCTTAAATAAAAAAGGCCTCAGTGATGAGGCCTTTTTTTAATTTACCAATTTATAGGTCTTGTTCTTTTTACGGCTGTATACATTGTCCTCATTACCGAAATATTTGTAACTCATCAACCGCGCCATCAGGTAACTGACCGTCGATTCAGAGCCCTGGTTGAGATTAACGTTTTTCTCTTCCAATCCATCGAAGCAGCCACCGGTACAAGGATTGTAGATGATTTGCTCAAGGTGGTTGTTTCCTAGGAACCAATTGAAAGCCATTTCCATTTTTCGTAAATATTCAGGGTCTTTGAAAATGTCGTGGAATTTGCGCAGCGTAATGATCGTGTAGGCTACGTCGATCGGTTGCTCCCCGAAGGCGTCGTTGTCGCTGCCTTTCTGCTGCCACGTTTTGTTGCAAATGACCTTTATCGCAGAATCGGTGAAGGTTTTTGAAAGCAGGAAATCCATCGTTTCCTTAGCCACGTCGCGATATTCCCTATTTCCTGTCAGGGTGTATGCACAAAGCAAGGCTTCGGGCAGTACGCTGTTGGCATACGTCAGGTAACTTTCATACCATTTCCAGTCTGCGGACGACTCATGGCGGTACATCTGCACCAACCTGTCAGCAAACAATGTAGCGAGGTCAATCGCCTGGGCACTGTCGATGCTGCGGTTGTAATAATACAGTCCCTTTATGATGAACGCCATCGCGCGCGGAGAGTGTATGTGCTGCACATGGCGGAACGTGCGCTCCATGATATCCTCGGCTTTCTGGACTATGTCGTCCGGAAGTACGTTTGCCAACGATACTACATACCCCAGACCCCATATGGCACGTCCTGTAGAATCTTCAAGGTTCACCTCATTGTTTTGCGAAGTAAAATTATGATTATAGTCAACATAATTCATGAACATCTCGTCGCTCCTTTCGCAGTACGCTATAAAGTCAAGGTAAATCCTGATGTATTTTAGGTCCGCTTCATCATGTGTCATCTTATAATGCTGGCACAATGCAATCATGGCCCGCGCGTTGTCATCGATCGTATAACCCGAGTTGATGTCCGGCGTGTTGATCTTGCTGAATTGCAAAATACCGAAATCGGTAGTCATTTTTTTGATGTGGTCAAGATTGAAATCAGGATTGCGGTAATGCAGCTCGAGCTGGTTATTGGAAATCTTCTGAAGGAATTTGGCATGTGCGACGGCCGAGTTCTCCCATGCCGTTCCCGTAATTTGGTGCAAGCCGTTAAGGATGATTTCCTTACGCAGCTTCACATCAAAAAGCAGCCTGTTTACCGCTTCCGCCAGTTGCTCCGAATTTCCGAAATCAAACAAAATGCCGCTGCCTTCCGCGAGGACCTCTTTGGCATGTGGAATCGGTGTGGAAATAACGGGACAGCCACAACTCAGTGCATACGAAAACGTGCCGCTCACGGCCTGGTTCGGATCATTCGATGTGAATACGTAGATATCTGTAAGCTGCAGATAATCGAGCAGTTCTTCTAGTGGCAGGTATTTATTTATGAATTTGACATGTTTGTGCAAATTCAGGTCCGTGATCTTCTGTTGCAGCATCTCACGGTATTGTTCGCCTTCGCGCAGCGCCACCGTCGGATGTGTCTTCCCGATGATCAGAAACAGTACTTCAGGAGAAGTCTTGACGATATTGGGCAATGCTTCCAGGGTCGTCTCAATGTTTTTTCCTGAACTCAGCAACCCGAAAGTGGACAGTATTTTACGGCCCTGTAAACCGTACTTTTCCTTAAGCATTTTTTTATCGAGGTGCGGCACCAGGTGCGTGCCGTGAGGTATAATCGAAATTTTGGATTCATCGACTGCATAATCCCGGCACAGGATTTCGGAAGCGCCGTTTGTCATGACGATAATGCCATCTACAGTGTCGAGGATGTGTTGCACATTCTGCTTGAATACTTCGTCCGGTCTTGGCAATACCGTGTGGAAAACCGTCACCAGTGGTTTGTTCAACCTGGAAATGAACGCATTAAATTCCTTGATACTGTGCGCAAAAAAACCAAATTCATGCTGCAGGAGCACAATCTTGATGTTGTCGTCGGCGTTGATTTTTTCCGCAAGGTCTTCGTAGGACCGGGCCTCTGACGTATTGAGAATGTATTTAACGTCTTCTTCGTAAGAGTGCTGTTCCTCATTGGTTTCCAGCGCACAGACCTGGATGTTGAAGGAATACACAAACTGCTTTTTAAGGGCCTTAATCAAATCGTAAGAGTACGTAGCGATGCCGCATTGCCTCGGCGGAAACGAGGTGATAAACAAGACTTCCGGCACTTTACCCGGCTCAGTAGTATTGTTATTTTCAAATAAAAAGTCTTTCGGCATAAACGAAAGGAAGTTGGTGCTTCCGATTTTGCCATTGAGGTTGTTGCGTGTTTCCATGATATCGTTGTTTTAGTTGGTTGGCGTTTCAGCGGATTTTCTGTTGGCAAGCAATTCCGAAAGCAATTCCGAAAGGCTTACTGAGGCACAGGCAATCCGCTCATCTGCTGCGCCGTAGTATATGTACAGGGTATCATCGAGTAACGCCGTTCCCGTAGGAAATACGACATTATTGATGTAACCCTTTAATTCCCAGTCTTTCTCGGGTTCAAAAAGCGCATACGGCAGCCTGGCGATTTCCTTGCCCGGATTTTCCAGATCGAGCAGCGCGGCACACGCAGTATACATGTAACCTGTAACGACATCGTGGACGCCGTGATAGATAATCAGCCAGCCGTGTTCAGTTTCAATCGGAGGGCATCCGTTACCTATATAACTCAGCTCATGATTGTACTTCGGATCCAAAACGATATGGTCTTCAAGGTTTGTTAGGTAATCCTGCCAGAAATCGGCATCAAGTTCTACGATATCCTTGATTTTGGCGATTTGAATCCCGGGCTTGATGCGGTGCAGGAAAAACAGTTTCCCGTGAACTTTTCTCGGAAAAAAAATAACATTTTTGTCCCAGATATAATTGTCGCCCATGTTGAGCCTGAAATATTTGACGTTCAGGTCGTCGCTGTGCGTAAGCCACTCGCGGAACGTATCCCCTTCAACCCGTGGGACCACAATCCCCTTTTTCTCAAAATTGAAAAGATCGGTTGACGTGGCTACGGCGCCGAAGGCATTCACGCCGTCATACGCACAATACGACAGGTAGTAGGTACCGTCAATATTAACAATACGCGGATCCTCTACACCGTGCTTCTCATAATCGGATTCTGATACGACAATCGGCTTATCATATCTTTCCACCACCGTAAGAGGGTCTTTTTCGTCAAACCGGCAATAGCCTATAGTTGACCGATTGCCTTTCGCAACCGCACGGTATAACATATGGATCTGGCCGTTTTCGTGAATGACTGCAGGGTTGAGTACCCCTTCGATTTCAAAATCCAATTCCCTCTTTTCCAGCACAATGCCGTGTTTTGTGACTGCTACCATATTCTTTAAAATTTCAGTTTAGTAAAAATATTTATTACGCCTCCGAAATTCTTACGACATAATTTCAAAAGCTTACAGAATTTAAACAAAATAAAAAGCCTCCGTTTCCGAAGGCTTTTTAAAACTATATGCTTAAAACTAACTTGGGCTTACTTTCCCGATCCAGTCGGCAGCGCGATCCCTGGCCACATTCGTAAACTCTTCGCCACGATCGGCGGCGTGCTTGATCTCTTTCTGCGCTTTTCGTTGCAGGTTATGTAACTTGCTTTTGAAATTATCGGCAAGTCCATCCGCCTTATCGATCAGTTTTTGTTTTTTTGACTTTTTCTTTTTGGCCAATAAAATCCCTGCAAGGGCCAGAACAGCAACTCCCGCTGCTACTCCGATAATCACTTTTTTGTTATACATGGTTATTGAATTTGAATTAATAATGACATAAAGTTAGTCATCGCAAGGTCTAATACAAGCGCGGTGACCCGGGTTTAACGAAAGTTTGTGAACCCATATGGTTAAAGTGAAAACCTCGATTTGAATTCCATAAATTTTGGAAGACAAAGTCCGACAGCGTATGCGGTATTTATACTAATTTTACGCAAAATGGCCAATAATCGATGACAATACATTTCAACATCTCCTGATGCCTAAGCAAAAAAATAACGCCACCACATCATTGAAGGTTCCGCGATTCCTTCTGCTGACAGGCAGACTGCTGTCTGTGATCTCATCGTCACTCGCTACACGTTTCGCTGCGCGCCTCTTCACGACACCGATCCGGCATGCGCTTCCAAAACGTGAAATGCACATGGATTTGCAGAGCTCTCAAACGCGCCTCCTGATTCCCAAACTCCGCAAGCACATCAACCTTTACCAATATGGCGAAGGCGAAAAAAAGATCCTGCTGGTTCACGGCTGGTCTGGACGAGGCACACAATTGGTTAAAATTGCAGATGCGTTGCTTTCTTTAGGTTATTCTACCATAAGTTTTGATGCGCCGGCGCACGGGAAATCGGCCGGAAAAACCACACTTATGCCGGAATTTATCGAAAGCATCCTGGAAATAGACATGATGTACGGCCCGTTTGAGGCCGCTGTTGGTCATTCGCTCGGCGGTATGTCATTGCTGAATGCCATGCGGAAAGGTCTTCACCTGAAAAAACTGGTTACGATAGGGAGCGGCGACATCATTAAGGACATTATGGATGATTTTATACGGGCGCTGCAATTGACACCCGAGATTAGTGATCGCATGCGGCGCTATTTTGAACAGCGCGAAGGGGAAACTATGGAAAGTTATTCTTCGTATATTGCAGCGGGAAAAATTGACATTCCGGTGCTTGTGATTCATGACAATGATGATAAGGATGTACCTGTAAAATGTGCCATCCACATTCATAAACACCTTAAAAAAGGTATGTTGAAGATTACCAAAGGCCTGGGACACCGGAAAATTCTGGGCGATCGGGAGGTTATTAATGATATAGCAGAATTTGTTCAAAACTAAATCAAGTCTTTATGAAAAAGTATCTTTATTTATGCGTTGGCCTTTTCGGAATGGCGACTGTCAATGCACAGGAAAAATCAACCGCTTCGCTGACCGTGAAGACCGATGCCGAATGGAAAAGCCAGCTTACCCCTGAGGAATACCGGGTGCTTCGCGACAAAGGCACGGAAAAGGCATTTAGCGGAAAGTATGTGGACACAATGGACAAAGGTACTTACGTCTGTGCTGCCTGCAGTAATCCGTTGTTCGACTCGGCCAGTAAATTTAAATCCGATGCCGGCTGGCCGACATTCGACCGTCCGATTAAGAACGCGGTCACGTTCGTTGCCGATGACAGCAGCGGTGCAGTCCTTACCGAAGTCGTCTGCTCAAAGTGCGAAGGCCATCTGGGACAGGTAACAACTGATACCGCGGCAGGAACTTCCGGTTCGCGCTACACGGTAAGTTCCGTTGCCTTGAAATTTATTCCTGCAAAATAATACCTATGAAATACCCCGTTGAAAAACCGGAATCTGAATGGAAAGCGCAACTCGGACCCGAGCGCTATAAGATCCTGCGCGAGAAAGGGACGGAATTCCCACACTCCGGGCAATACAACCTGCATTTTGAAAACGGCACCTATTGCTGCGGCGCCTGCGGCGAGCCGTTATTCGAAAGCAATGCCAAATTTGACGCACACTGCGGCTGGCCTTCTTTTGACGAATCCATTCCCGGAAAGGTCGAATATGTCAACGACCGTTCGCACGGCATGATGCGTACCGAAATCCTCTGCGCGAATTGCGGCAGCCACCTCGGACACGTCTTTGACGACGGACCCACAAATACCGGACAGCGCTACTGCGTGAATTCGCTCTCGATAGATTTCACAAAAAAAAATCCATAAAAAAAGCCGGCTCGATTGCCGGCTTTTTCATTTCCAATTGCTTTAGCGTGTTGGCTTCAGTACATAACTCACACTGACGTTTGCCGTGATTTCAATTTCGCCGGTGGCGAGCGTTTGGTTCCCGCCATCCGACATTTCCATTTTTGCCATTGCCATCGCGTTGAACATCGGCCTTGGATAATCGATCGGAGAATTGTCAATGACCGTAAATGCCTCACCCAGAGACTGATTCAAAGAGGTCGCATAATCGTCAGCTTTTGCACGCGCATTTTTAATCGCCGCCTTACGCGCATCCGATCTATATTGTTCGAGCTTCGAGGTTTTGAAATCGACACCCGAGATGTTGTTTACACCCATATCGACAAGCCCTTCCATGAGCTCATCATATTTTGACAGGTCTTTCAGCAGGATCGTTATCGTTTGCGTGGCCTGGTAATCGTGTTTCTTTTTTTCGTAGTCATAATTGTCATAAAGATTGACGCGCTGTGTCTGGAAGTCTGCTTTCGCGATATTCATCTTCTGGATGTATTTCAAGACCGCATCGACTTTGGTGTCGTTAGCCTTTTTCACTTCCGCAGATTTTGTCCCATTGGAGATCACGGAAACCGAAATGCTTGCCTGGTCAGGGACCACCTTGATTTTTCCCTCACCATTTACAGTCAGTAAAGGGATTTGACGTTCCTGGGCCTGTGTCAGTGACATGCATAAGAATGCAAATAATAAAAGCGTCTTTTTCATAGTATTTAATTTTAAGGATTTAAATGGTGATTGAATTCAGATTTTTCCCGTTTTGGCCATTACGAACAATATTACCAATGGAATCGCAAGGTAGAGTATAATCAATGGCCTTTCCGAAAACAGCAACGGATTTGCTGCAAGCGTCATTAAGAACCCGCCCGCCGCACCTCCAAAATGCGCGGTATGCCCTATGTTATCCCTTTTGGCCTTCATGCCATAAATCGAGAAGAGCAGGTATATCAGTCCGAACAGATAGGCCGGGATAAAATTGATGCGCATCATCGGCTCAAAAAGAATAGCGGAATACATCACGCCCGTTACCGCGCCGGAAGCCCCGACAGCCCTGTAGCTGTAATCGTCTTTGTGGAAAAAAACGGTGAGCAGGCTGCCGCAAACCAAACTGACAAAATAAATGATCAGGAACCAGAAAGCGCCATTGTACGCGATGACTATCGGTGAAAAAAGGTACAGCGCAAGCATATTGAGTGCAAGATGCACAAAATCGACGTGCAGGAATGCGGATGAAAACAGGCGGTACTGCTCCCCCGCCCTGATGCTCCCAATGTGGAATTCGTACTTCCTGAAGAATGCCATATCCTCAAAGGCCTTGAAACTCATCAATGCGTTGGCAGCCATCAAAACATACAGGTAGGTCATCGTCATCGGACAGGATTTGACTACAAAATTAAGGAAATGAATGTTAAGGCTTTCTAAAATAAACCAAATACAAAGATTAAAAGTATATTTGCATAAAAATTTGCTATGCAGCTTCTAGCTTACGTATTGATATACCCGTTGTTATGGTGTGTCTCAATGTTGCCTTTTCGCGCATTATATATATTTTCCGATATCATCTGTTTTTTCGTCTATCGTGTTTTCGGATACAGGAAACAGACCGTCCGAAAAAATCTCGCGATTGCGCTTCCCCATTTGTCGCCCGAAGAACGGCGTGCCGTCGAGCGGAAATTTTTCACCCATATGTGCGACATGTTTCTCGAAATGATCAAAACGATGAACATCACCGACAAAGAAATCAGGGAGCGTTTTGTATTCACCAATGAAGAAATTATCCATGACTTTGAGCGCAGGGGAAAAAGCGTTGCACTGCTCTGTGCGCATTACGCAAGCTGGGAATGGCTCGTGGTTATGGGCAAATATACCAGTTTCAAAAGCATCGCGATTTACAAGAAAATCGGCAACAAATATTTTGACGCCCTGGTCCGCCGGATTCGCTCGAGGCTCAACGCAGAATTGGTTGAATCGAAGAAATCCATCGAATTGATCCAATACAACAACCAGCATGGCATTAAGGCTTTTTACGGGTTCGCGAGCGATCAGTCGCCTCAGCTTTCCAAGGCAAAATACTGGGACCAATTCATGGGATTGGAAGTGCCCGTGCACACCGGCGCTGAAATGCTGGCCAAGAAGCTGGACCTCAATGTGCTTTTCTGTAAGGTCGAAAAAGTAAGGCGGGGTTATTACAAGGCAACCCTAATGCCTTTGGTAGACAATCCGAAAGCAGTGCCTGACTACGAAATCACCAGCATTTATTTGCGCGAAGTCGAAAAACAGATTCTGGAAGCGCCGGAATATTACTTCTGGACACACAATCGTTGGAAACATTCCGGGAAAAAGAAGCCTACCGATAGAACCATCGGTGTACCATCTCTTTAATCGCAGGTTTCGCATCCCGGTGTGAAAACTCGTTGCTGCTGCTGTCGTATACATACTCTTCAGCCCAGGTTTTATGATGACTTGCGAGGGAAAGGATGCTGTCACAGACAAACGCGATTTCTGCATTGGTCGTCGTCGGATGAATTGACATCCTGACCCATCCGGGTTTCTCGATTAAATCCCCTGAATCAATCTTGCACGTCAACGCATGCGATAGTTCCTGTCCTACATTGAGCAGGTAATGCCCGTACGTGCCTGCACAACTGCATCCACCGCGCGTTTGTATGCCAAAACGGTCGTTGAGCATCTTTACAGCTAGGTTGAAATGCAAATCTTCGATGTAAAAGGAGATTACGCCCAGCCTGTCATGGTGTTGTCCCGCGAGGATCTTAATATTGTCTGCCTTTCCCAATGACGAAAAAACATACCCGACGATTTCGTGTTCGCGTTTGAGGATGTTGTCGACACCCATCTCGTCCTTTAGCTGCACGGCCAGTGCCGTCCTGATGGCCTGGAGGAATCCGGGTGTTCCGCCGTCTTCACGATCTTCAATATTGTCTACGTACTTGTGTTCGCCCCACGGATTGGTCCAGCTCACTGTGCCGCCTCCGGGATTGTCCGGAATCATGTTGTGGTACAGTTTCTTATTGAATACCAAAACGCCGGTCGTACCAGGGCCTCCCAGAAATTTATGAGGCGAAAAGAAGATGGCATCCAGGTAAGCTTCCGGATCTTCCGGGTGCATGTCGATCTTAACGTAAGGCCCGGAACAGGCAAAGTCAACGAAACAAAGCCCATTCTCGCGATGCATCATTTTGGCCACCTCATGATAAGGCGTCCTGATTCCGGTAACATTTGAGCAGGACGTCACCGATGCAATCTTTAACGACCGATCTTTATATTGATCCAGCAATGTCTTAAAATTGTCGAGGCAGAAAAGCCCTTTTTCGCAGGCGGGCACGACGATTACTTCGGCTATGGTCTCGAGCCAGGAGGTTTGGTTCGAATGGTGTTCCATATGCGAAATGAAGACCACAGGCCTGTCATTCCTAGGGATGTCGGCAGTGTATGGCTTCAGGCTTTCGGGTACTTTTAATCCCAGGATGCGCTGGAATTTATTGACGACGCCGGTCATTCCCGTACCGTCATTGATCAATACGTCATCTGGACCTGCATTGACGTGCCGCTTGATAATTTTGCGCGCCTCATGGTATGCCATAGTCATCGCGGTTCCGGAAGCAGTGGTTTCCGTATGCGTATTGGCCACGAACGGTCCGAAGTCCGAAACCATCTGCTCTTCGATAGGACGGTAAAGTCGTCCGCTGGCGGTCCAGTCGGTATAGATGATTTTCTTTCTCCCGAAAGGCGAATCGAATTCCTGGTCGATTCCAATGATATTATTCCGGAATTTTTGAAAATAGCGTTCTAAAGTCGTATCAATGCTTTGTTCTGCAGCAATCATTTCAGGGAAATTTAGGCTGTAAATATATGGTTTTTTGAGGATTCGGGAAACAGGATTGTCATAACGACAATATCCGACGCCATACAATCGACCGTTAACCGTCGGCCCAAAAAATAATTTGACTATATTTACGTGTCGCTGCGAGGATCGACGTTGCTTATCTACCGCGATTCGATTCCGCGTCAACATTTCAACCGTAACCTATAAACCATTGATATGAAAAGTAAGATCCTGTTTGTTTTCTCACTGCTTTTCGGCCTGATGTTCCTCAATGCCGGGCTCAACAAATTTTTCAATTACATGCCCATGCCTGAAAAAATGCCCGAAGCGCTGGCAACGGAAATGGGTGCGTTTATGCAGATCAAATGGCTGATGCCGCTCGTGGGGCTGGCCGAAATCTTGGGTGGGCTGTTGGTCATTTTCCCAAGAACCCGCGCCCTTGGCGCATTGATTATTTTTCCGGTAATGGTCGGTATCCTGCTGGTCAATACAGTCACCAGCACGGAAGGCTTACCGATTGCCGGGGTGTTGTTTGTCATACAGCTTTGGATACTGTATGAAAACCGGGAAAAATACCGCCCTTTGGTACAGTAACTTACGCCATCACTTGGCAAAGCGGAAATGGTTTCCGCTTTTTTTATGCGCCGACTTTACCCGCGGTCTCCAATTTTTTCACTTATTTTGACACTTCAAATCCTGTAAAATGCAACCCATACAAGCCAACGGCTACACAATATATTTTGGTGACGACGGTTACACCGCACTGAACCGGTTTCTAGCCGAACAAAATTATTCCAAAATATTCATCCTCACCGACACGAACGCTAATGAATTTTGTGTACCGTCTTTCCTTTCGCAACTCGCTACCGAAACACCGATAGAGATCGTCGAAATCGAGCCGGGCGAATTGTACAAGAATATCGAAACCTGCGTGGGCGTATGGAATGCCCTTACGGAACTGGGTGCCGATCGCAAAAGCATCATGATCAATGTCGGCGGCGGCGTAGTGACCGACCTGGGCGGATTCGTGGCGGCGACATTCAAACGCGGCATCGACTTCATCCACGTTCCCACCACACTGCTGGCGATGGTAGACGCTTCAGTGGGCGGCAAAAACGGCATAGACCTTGGAACGCTGAAGAACCAGGTTGGCGTAATCAGCAACCCGAAAATGATTGTGTTCGATACGGCATTCCTGAGTTCGCTTCCGCAGATGGAAATGCGCTCCGGATTGGCCGAGATGCTCAAGCACGGGCTTATCGCCGATGCCTCTTATTGGGAGAAATTCCTCAACCTGGAAGCGATCGACGTCGACGGCCTGGATGCGCTGATTTATACCTCGGTAACCATCAAGAATACGATCGTCACCCAGGACCCTACGGAAAAAGGCATCCGCAAAGCACTGAATTTCGGTCATACGCTGGGACATGCCATCGAAAGCCATTTCCTGGAAAGCGAGGACAAAAAGACCCTGCTGCATGGTGAGGCCATCGCTGTGGGAATGGTGCTCGAATCGCACCTGTCGCTGGCGAAAGGCTACATTTCAGGAACCGATTACGACACGATAAAAAGTACGATGAATGCGCTGTACGGCGTCATTTCATTTTCGGATGATGACATCGCCGCAATCCTGCAATTGCTGATCCATGATAAGAAAAACGAATTCGGCAAAATCCAATTTGCTTTGCTCGACGGAATCGGGAAAGTAAGAATCGATCAGGAAGCCGATAATGAATTGATTGTTAAGGCTTTCGCGGATTATAAATCTTAATATTTTTTTAATTAAAACGGTTGCATTTCGGAAATTTTATTTTTTACATTTGCGCTGATGAATAAACGACCAAATCCCCATACCGCCTTTGCGGCCCAACCTGCGAATATCGCCTGTAATTTCAGGCCGAAAGCGCTGGCTGATGTACAGGGAAATTTGTTTTTCGATATGTTCCAGTATCCGCAGGAAAAGCTTCAGATTATTTATGCCAACATCAGGGTTTGAATTTCAGGTGAAAATTAGCAGTAATTTTTAACCTAAATTCTTGATAAATAAATGAATACAAAATATTTCGACCTCATTAACCAAACTTACTATTTCCCGCAGGACGAATTTACGCTGAGTAAGGACAACCAACTGCAATTCCATAACATCGACCTGATGAAACTGGTCGAGCAGTACGGTACCCCGTTGAAATTCACCTACCTTCCGCAAATTTCCAACAACATCAAGCGGGCCAAGAACTGGTTCCGTAACGCGATGGAAAAGAACAAATACGACGCCAAATACTACTATTGTTATTGCACCAAAAGCTCGCATTTCGAATATGTGATGAATGAGGCCTTCAAGAACAATATCCATATCGAGACCTCATCGGCGTTTGATATCAATATCGTCGAAAAGCTGCTCGAGACCGGAAAGATCAACAAAAGTACATTCGTGATCTGCAATGGCTTCAAGCGTGACCAGTACATAGAAAATATTGCGCGCATCATCAACAACGGCCACAAGAACTGCATCCCGATCATAGACAATTACGAGGAACTTGACCTGCTCCAGGCGGACATCAAGGGAAAATTCAAGATTGGCATCCGTATCGCGGCGGAAGAGGAACCAAAATTTGAGTTCTACACTTCCCGACTGGGTATCGGTTACAAAAATATCGTGGCATTCTACCGGAAACAGATCCAGGAGAATCCAAACCTGGAACTCAAGATGCTGCACTTTTTCATCAATACAGGAATCAACGATACGGCTTACTATTGGAACGAATTGGTAAAATGTATCAAGGTATACATCGCCCTGAAACGCGAATGCCCTACGTTGGACAGCCTCAACATCGGCGGTGGTTTCCCGATCAAGAATTCGCTGGCTTTCGAGTACGATTACCAGTATATGATCGACGAGATCCTGAACCAGATCAAGATTGCCTGTGAGGAGGAAGAAGTCGAAGTGCCGCATATTTTCACTGAATTCGGATCGTTTACCGTAGGCGAAAGCGCCGGTGCCATCTACCAGGTGTTATACCAGAAACAGCAAAATGACCGCGAGCAATGGAACATGATCGATTCCTCATTCATCACGACATTGCCTGATACCTGGGCCATCAACAAACGTTTCATCATGCTGGCCATCAACCGCTGGAATGATACCTATGAGCGCGTGCTCCTGGGCGGTATGACCTGCGACAGCGACGACTACTACAACTCGGAGCAGAATATGAACGCGATCTACCTGCCCAAGTACAACAAGGAAAAACCATTGTATATCGGCTTTTTCAATACGGGCGCCTACCAGGAAACTATCGGTGGGTACGGCGGACTGCATCACTGCCTGATTCCCCAGCCGAGGCACATCCTGATCGACCGCGATGCCAATGGCATTCTGGCAACCGAAGTCTTTTCGGAGCAGCAAACCTCTGAAGACGTCCTTGAGATTTTAGGATATAATAAGAAATAGTTAACGCTGCCGGTTTGCAGGTTTAAGAAAAAAATATTTTCTTTGAAAGTATAAGCAATGACATAATCCGATTGCGGTACCGCAATCTAACTAACACAAAAACAATATAATGAGTAAAGGACCAATCAGCCAGTTTATCGAGAAACACTACCTGCATTTTAACGCTGCAGCACTGGTGGATGCAGCAAAAGGATATGAAAAGCAACTGGCAGACGGCGCAAAGATGATGGTAACGCTCGCCGGCGCAATGAGTACGGCCGAGCTGGGGAAGAGTTTCGCCGAAATGATCCGTAAAGACAAGGTGCAGATTATTTCCTGTACCGGCGCCAACCTCGAGGAAGACATCATGAACCTCGTGGCTCATTCGCACTACGAGAGGGTCCCGAATTATCGTGACCTAACGCCTGAACAGGAATGGGATCTGCTCGAGCGCGGCCTGAACCGTGTTACCGACACCTGCATCCCTGAGCACGAGGCGTTCCGGAGACTGCAAAAGCACATTTACAAAATCTGGAAGGATGCCGATGACAGCGGGGAAAGGTATTTTCCGCATGAATTCATGTACAAGATGCTGCTGTCAGGCGTTCTGGAAGAGTATTATGAAATCGACCTGAAGGACAGTTGGATGTACGCTGCCGCAGAAAAAAACCTGCCGATTATCGTACCGGGCTGGGAAGACAGTACAATGGGCAATATTTTCGCGTCTTACGTCATCAAGGGGGAATTGAAGGCATCGACGATGAAATCAGGCATTGAGTACATGACCTACCTTGCCAAGTGGTATACCGACAACAGCAAAAATGGCGTAGGTTTCTTCCAGATCGGGGGCGGTATCGCCGGGGATTTCCCGATTTGCGTTGTCCCGATGTTATACCAGGACATGGAAATGCACGACGTGCCATTCTGGAGCTACTTCTGCCAGATTTCGGATTCTACCACCAGCTATGGCTCTTATTCGGGCGCAGTGCCGAATGAGAAAATCACCTGGGGAAAACTGGACATCAACACCCCTAAATTTATCATTGAATCGGATGCGACGATTGTTGCGCCGTTAATTTTCGCTTACCTATTAGATTTATAACGAACAACTTATGAAAAGAGTAATTGTTGATTACGCCAAATTAACCAACGAAATTTTAAACCTGTTAGTGGAGAAGTTTCCTGACGGATATGACGATTCGAATATCATTCGATTCAAAAATGCGAAAGGCGAACTGATTGAAGCCGTGGAAGTCAGGACTGAAGATACCATCTATTTGGTGAAAGTCAGCACCAAGCTGGCAACCCGACTTGAAAATTTCGATGAGGATGATATTGATGATGTAGTGGAACCGATCGACAGCATTAAAGGCATTGATATTGAAGATGAAGATGATGCGGTTTCAGACGAAGAGGAGGATGACGACAATCTCGACAAACCTGATTTAGACCCCGATGACGATGACGAAGATGATGATGGTGATGGTGACCGCGACGACATAGCAGACGACGATGACGAAGACGAAGAAGACTAATAAAAGGAGCTCAGGCTCCTTTTTTAATTTGAATTCGTCGGTTGCCGAATTCTTGGCACCGACGTACGCAGCGTAAATTGATTTATATGATTTCTTCTTTCCCGCCATTTATTGACAGCAATACCAAGATTCTCATACTGGGTACCATGCCCGGCGCCACATCGTTGGCAAAACAGGAATATTACGCCCACCGGCAAAACCATTTCTGGCGCATATTTTTCACCTATTTTGACCGTTTGCCCGTCCCGGATGCATTTGAAGAAAGGATCCGCCTGTTGCAGCAAAACAACATAGGCGTGTGGGACGTACTGCAACATTGCGAACGCGAAGGCAGCCTCGATACCAATATCCGGAACCATCAGGTAAATGATTTTGGAAGCCTTTTCGCGGCATTCCCCAATATCCGTCACGTCTTATTCAACGGTAAGGAAAGCCACAGGTATTTCATGAAACACATAGGCGCATTGGAAGGCATCAAATTACACGTCATGCCGTCGACGAGTCCGGCGAATACCATGGCTTTCGACAAAAAATTCGAGATCTGGTCTCAGACCCTTAAAGATACCGCTCTTTGAAAATCCGTTGGTGGTGTTTCATATGGCCGATGATGATAAAACCAATCGCCCGCACCGAAACATCCACACCGGACGCTGTGCCCATATACCGCAGCTGCTCCTCCGAAAAACTCTTAAACAGTGCCAGCGTCGCATGCCTTACCACCGACAATTCGCTGAGCAAATCCTGTATCGATCGGCTGCCCGCATACGCGTGGTCGACGTAGCTGTTTTCTTCAAAACCCGGCAATGGCGTTTGGTCGCGACGCGCAAATCGCAGTGCCCTGTAACTGAAAACACGTTCAGCATCAGTAAGGTGCAGGATGATATCCTTAATCGTCCATTTGCCTTCCGCATAGCGGTAATCAAATTTATCCATCGGGATGTCCTGCACAAAACGGATAAAATCATGCAGGCTGATTTCAAGTTCTTCTGTCAGATGCACATCATCTAACGCATTGATGTAAGTGGTAAAATATGAAGCGTATTCATTCTTGGGTAAAGCGGAGGATCTCATTATTGTTGCGGATTATAAGATTGAGTAACAAAGTGTGTTGCCATTGATCCGGTTTGCGGGGCAATGGACATAACCGAAGCCTGCAGTGGCGCCACCGAAAGTAATAGCAACCAGGCAGATCCCAACGCATGCGGTCAGGGTTTCAACGGAGAGGGAAATGACTGTCATCTGGCTATCGGAGTGTGTAAATTAAGCGGAATTCCTGCTGGCATTGGTATTGCCGAAAAGCGAACGTGTCACCATCTTTTCATATACGGAAATCAGCTGTTCATCAGGCGCGCTTTCCGAGTGCAGCTCCTTGATGCGGAGCAAGGCGTATTGCTGTATCGTAAGCAACGGACGCACGATGAGTTCGCGCATGGCAACGGACGCTTTCCCGTCAGGATAATTTTCCATCAATTCCGTGTGGCCTGCAATTTTAAGTAACAGGCGTCTGGTGAGCACAAATTCCTCGTAAATAATGCTCCAGAAAGCGCCGAACTCGGGATCGTCCTTCATATAAGCCGTCAACGGGAAAAAACTTTTTGCCAGCGACATCATGCTGTTTTCCAGCAGCGTCCGGACAAAAAGCGAACGGTTGTACAGCACCTGTACCTCATTCCACCTCCCGCTTTCCTCAAATTGCGCTAAGGCAGTGCCCACACCGAAAAACCCTGGAACGTTTTGTTTGAGCTGGCTCCACGAGCCCACAAACGGGATGGCGCGCAGTTCGCTGAACTCGAGTGCGGCCGACTTGCTCCTTTTGGCCGGGCGGCTTCCGATATTGGCTTTCGCGAAATACTTCAGCGTACTGACCTGCTCGAGATACGGAATGAATTTTGGATGCTTCTTGAACTCGGAATATTTCTCAAAACCCGTCTGGGCAAGCTCATCCAATATGCTCTTATCCGAATCGGTGAGCACATGCACTCCCTTATCGAAAATCTCATTTTCTACACCGGCAGTCAGCAGGTTCTCAAGATTGTATCGGCAGGAATCCGCAGTGCCGAAGTTTGAGCTGATCGTTTGTCCCTGAATTGTTATCTGGATCTCACGGTTTTCAATTTCAGCGCCCAGTGAGGCGTAAAACTGGTGCGTCTTGCCACCGCCACGGGCAGGCGGGCCGCCACGGCCGTCGAAAAACACTACCTTAATCCCATATTGGCGGGAAATTTCGGTAATGGCCTCTTTGGCCTTATAGATGCTCCAATTGGCCATCAGGTAACCACCGTCCTTGGTGCCGTCAGAAAAGCCGAGCATCACCGTCTGGATATTATTTCGCTGCTGCAGATGGCGTTGATACTTGCTGTTGGTGTATAAGGTTTCCATAACCGATTTGGCATTGCGCAAATCATCGATCACTTCGAAAAGTGGGACGACATCTACGGTTGGATTTTCCCAGCCGCACAAACCGAACAGCGACAGTACCTGAAGGACGTCGAGCGCGGTTTCGTTGTTGCTGATGATGTAACGGTTGCTGCCCTGCTCCCCATTCCGTTCCTGTATGGTCCGCATGGCATAAATGGATTCCAGTGTCGATTTGGTGATGCCATCAAAATCGTTCGGGTTGATGCCACTTTTGGCCTGGCTCAGCATCGCCGACTTCCGGGTATCATCTGCGGAAGCGTATTCCGTCGGGAGATACGCGCCCTGTTTCGAAATATCATCGAATACCGCATGATGTATCTTACTGTTCTGCCGGATGTCCAGCGAGGCAAAATGAAACCCGAATAGCTTCACCCGTGAAATCAGCAACTGCAGCTCGTCCAGGTACAGGGACTGGTGCTGTGTGATGATCAGGGTTTTTATCTCATCCAGTTTCTGCCTGAACTCATTTAATGTAATGAAAACTAAATTCTCGTCATTATAAATTGAGTCGTAAAGCTTGAGTTCAATTTCAGTGATCAAAACATCTGCACCGTAGAAAGTTAACTTCCGTTTCAAACTGCGTATTTCGTTATAATAGCACCGCAGCAGGGACGTACGCAGCCGTTGCGCCACCTTCAGCGTAATGTCCGTCGTCACAAACGGATTGCCGTCACGGTCGCCCCCCGGCCAGAATCCGAAATTGATTACAGCGTTACCGTTTTCCTCGTTCCGGAAAATATTCTTACGCAGGTATTCTTCCATTTCACCTGCCGTATAATAAAACACGTTTTCAAGGTACCAGACCAAACTTACTGCCTCATCATAAGGTGTCGGCTTTTCCTTGTTGATAAAAGGCGTCTTGCCGAGCTGGGACAGCAACTGCTTAATACGAAGTAAGTCATCCTCGCGTATGGCCTGCGTCAGGTCGGTGATGATCCCCAACACAGGGCCCGGATAAAATTGTGTTGGATGCGCCGTAAGGACAGTCCTGACATGGAAGGTCCTTAGAAACGCCTTTAACTCCCCAAGCCTGCCTTTTGCTTCGGCTTTTTCGCTGATGTCGCGCAGGGAACCGCGCCCTTCCATGTTGTTCACGATTGGGAATGCCGCATCTTCAATGGCGTCAAAAAGTACGATTTGCCGTTCGATGTACTGGATAAAACGGAACATCAGGCTGATTTGCTCTTCCTCTGATTTCCCATCCAGGAATTTATCAGAAAATTGGGCGACGATTTGCCGGGGATTAAGATGCTGCTGGTATCCCGCTTCGCAAATCTCCGCGAACAAAGGCAGCAGCACACCGGTATTGTCAATTGCGTCGAAAGGCAAGGTGATAAATACGCTGTTGTAGATGTTGTATTTAGAGAGTACGTTCTGATTGAATCGTTCGATTTTCGGAGGCGTATACATGTTTACAAATTTTGGTTTAAGGTAATAAAAAAACCCCGTTCGCAATGACGGGGTTTTGATATTTTGTAACCGGAAGGTTTACATATTCTTGAAAATCGTGTGCATCAGGCGCTTCTTGTCATTGATGCTTTCTTCAAGGGAAATCATCGTTTCGGTCCGGTAGACCCCTTCGATATCGTCGATCATAAAAATCACGTCTTTGGCGTGTTTGGTATCTTTCGCCCTGATTTTGCAGAAAATATTAAATTTCCCCGTTGTTACATGGGCTACCGTCACAAACGGAATGTCGTTGATGCGCTCGAGAACAAACTTCGTCTGCGACGTATTGTTCAGGAATACCCCCACGTAAGCGATAAACGAATACCCCAGTTTTTCATAATCCAGTGTCAGGGAAGAACCCATGATGATGCCGGCATCTTCCATTTTTTTTACCCTGACGTGCACCGTTCCGGCGGAGATCAGTAGTTTTTTTGCTATATCCGTAAAGGGAACCCGTGTATTGTCGATCAGCATATCCAGGATCTGGTGATCTACCTCATCTAAGCGAAATTTACTCATTTTGTTGTTTGTTTAGGTTTATATTCAACAATACAAGAGGAATGGTATGCTTCAGGACTTCAGGCTGCCGTTGTGATATTCCCTGTTGTCGAGAAAAAAATCGGCCGGTTGATCAGGCAGCGGGATGTTTTCAGCGCCATCCGAATATTTTGCCCCTTCTCCGTCAATTTCCGAATGACCAAAACAATCAGTCAAATCACCCATTTTCACAACAAAAGCGTTAAATTTAACGGTTTTGCCTACTAATTCTTCTTTATATTGTGCCGCAAAATTGGTGATTATTTCGGAACTTTCATAATTTATTTTGATGTTTTTATAAACAAAATCGAATAAATTTGGATTATTTTGCGGAATATTCAGATATTGTTCTATTTCGTTATTAACTATAACGTTTTCGTGAACTGGCTCGCAGGCTGACAATAATGCAAAGAAGATGTATCTTCTCGTCATCTCACGGGCATAGTCGCCGGGGTAATGTCCTGCCTCAAAAAGGATGGTAGGCGTTCCCAGAAATTGAAATGTATCCCCTACACAATTGATATTGAAGCCGTCATCAAACCGCCCGACCTGTCCTGGGATGAATTGCTGTAATGTGGTATTCATGCGGTTAATCACCTGCATTGCGTTTATACGCACGTCGTTATACTCTCGCTCAGTGTTGAACGATGGTGCAAGAAAAGACACCGTTGCCGGCTTGCCCGTCTCAGCCACACCAAAGATCGTACGCTGGTCATGCATATTGAAACAGTACTGCGGCTGAAATGAATCGTAAACACGCCGCAGCACGATGCTTTCCGGCTGCGACAAATCCTGCGCATCACGGTTCAGGTCGACCCCGTTGGCGTTGACACGCGTATAAGCTTCCGCGCCATCAGGATTCAGGATCGGGATAAACTGAAAGGTATATTCTGAAAGGATTTTTCGTTGCAACTCCGATTCCGCCGAAAGGAAGTTAAAGAAATCGAACAGTGCCTTTGTGCAGGTACTTTCATTTCCGTGCATCTGTGACCAGGCCAGGATTTTTGTTTCTCCCTGTCCGATGCGGAAGCCGAAAATATTCTTTCCCAACACCGAATGTCCGAGTACGGACACATGTCCTGCCGTCGAAAGGCTTTCCAAAATCGGCTCAATATGCGTGTTGCATAGATACCGCCCGCTTAATTTTTCCTGCTTCGCTCCGGCGAATATTTTCTCGTAATCCATGGTGCCTGTTTGGTGTGGTAAAGGTAAACATCTTTGGTTTTACAACTGTAAATCAATCACTCCTTTTTCGGAAGTTTATCGTTGTAAACATCAGGTGTGGTATTTGATTTACAAAAATACCTGACGGTGCTATTTTAACTTCATTTATTTATTTATCAATAATTTAAAACAACTTAAATAAACTATAACGTGAATACAAATTTTACGTTATAAACTATTTACAACTGTAATTTTCAACCTCTCCCGTAAATTATTTACATTTGTAACACGAATATTTTTTACTATGCTGCACAACGGAAATTTTATCAAGCGCCTTGAACTTCTCATGAAGCATTACAGCTTGAGCGCATCGTCTTTTGCCGACAGGATTGGCGTGCAGCGTTCCGGGATTTCGCACCTGCTTTCCGGCCGGAACAAACCCAGTCTCGACTTCATCTTAAAGCTCGAAGAAGAATTTCCGGAGGTCAGTTTGTACTGGCTGCTCAAAGGGACCGGGTCCCTCCTATCCCAAACAGAAAATAATGAAAGTGCAGTTTCTGAACAAAGCCCCCTATCTGAAATCATGCCACCCGCGCCGGAGATTGGTACCCGAAATGGCGATATCGAAAAAATCATCGTGCTGTATCGCGACGGCAGCTTCGCAGATTTCAGTCCGCGCACCGACCGCCCAAAATAAGAAAACCCCGGTTTTTGGGAAACCGGGGCTTTCAAAACCAATAAAACAAACACAAAACTTAGGCAAGATTGCCAGTATCTTATTCCTTCAGGGCAAAAAGGATTTTTTCAGATGCATCTAAACTCATTTACGGCAATTGTCAATGTTTGGTTTTGTTTTGTTGCAATTATTTTTTAAAAGCGAATCCTTTATCCGGGAATCGACCCGTAACTCCTTCAATATGAGATACTAGACAATGGGTGTCGTTAGAGTAATCAGCGGTGGGATAAAACGGCGCTCCCACCCTGACCTGTTTCGTTCCGTAATCAAATGCGATGGGGATAATCGGCACATTGGCTTTCATTGCGATATAATAAAATCCGGATTTGAGCTCACTCACCGCTTCACGGGTGCCTTCAGGCGAAATGGCCAGGCGGAAGGTTGTTCGTTCATCAAATAGGGCTGCAATCGCTTCAACGGTATTGCGTCCGCCGGTTCGGTCTAATGGCGCACCGCCCATCCATCGGAAAAACACATCCATCGGAAAGCGGAACAGTTCCTTCTTCCCTACCCAGTGCATCTCGAGCCCGATGATGCCACGCGCGAAGAGTCCGACGAAAAAATCAGTCCACGACGTATGCGGCATGACCATCAGCACGCTTTTAGGGATATCCGGATCCATGGAACCCATGATACGCCAACCCATCAGTCGGAAAAAAATTGCTTTGTAAACCAGCCGTTTCATTCCATAATTTTTGGTAAAAATAGGATTATTCGTTTATTTTTGGGCAAAATACAATTTATGGTTCGCCGCCTACTCAGTTACATCATACCCGTAAACGTGGCCAGCAGGAAATCCGAGTGGAGCAAAAACCTCGAAATCACCTGGAACAACGGCGAGCTCGTCATGGATTCCAAAAACACGAATTATTCCTATGGCAGCCTGCAGCGCATCCTACGTAAAGGCCTTCAGGCGATTGGCTATAAATCAATCCTGGACATGCAACACATATTAGTACTGGGCGTCGCCGGCGGAAGCGTCATCAAGACCATTACCGATGAAATTCGTTTTTCGGGCAAAATTACCGGCGTCGATATCGATGCGCAGGTGATTGCCATGGCCAACGAGTTTTTCGGCCTGGATGCGATTCCAAATCTCGAAATCGTCATTGATGACGCCTTTGAATTCGTACTGAAGACCAAAGACCGCTACGATCTGATTATTGTCGATATTTTTCAGGATACGGCTATGCCCAATTTCCTATTTGAATCTTTTTTCTCCAAACGGATCCATTTTCTGCTCAGGCCAAACGGCATTTTACTTTTCAACACGATGCTGCTCGACAGCAAGGACAACCTGCGTAACGAAGAATATGTGTCTGATTTGGACTTGCTCGGATTCAGAACCCAGATTATCCCGCGCGTGGAAGAACACAACGAGCTGATTATCGCACGAAAGTCTGACGCTTAAATGGTGACCAGTAGCTGAAATTGAGTTACTACGACGCTAAAATTGTGTCCAAAATACCATGACACATTTACAATTCGCGTTAGTTGGTTTTTCTACCGAAGGATCAATGCCCTGGCCTTCTCGAGATCTTCTGGCGTATCTATGCCAATCCCCGCATGCGACGTTTCTACCATCCTGATGCGCTTACCGAATTCGAGGTAACGCAGTTGTTCCAGTTTTTCCGAGGCTTCAAGTGACTTCATCGGCAGGCGGTAAAAATCAAGCAATGCCTGTTTTCTAAAGGCATAAACCCCGATGTGACGGAAATATCGCACACCGGCATCGGGATCACGCGGATACGGAATCACCGATCGCGAAAAATACAGTGCGAAGCCGTTCTGGTCGACAACGACCTTCACGTTATTGGGGTTGTTGATATCTTCTGACGCGGTCACCTGGCACATTAGAGACGCCAGATCCGTCTGATGCGCAGTATCGTCCCTGAAAACCTGTATGAGTTTCGCAATGGGCTCGGCATCAATGAAGGGTTCATCACCCTGCACATTGACAACGATGTCCACATCCATAGTCTCAACGGCTTCGGCGATACGGTCGCTCCCGGACTCGTGTTCCCTGATACTCATGATGGCGCGGCCGCCTGCAGACACAATGGCTTGGTGTATAATGGGTGAATCGGTCACGACAAATACCTCATCAAAAAGACCGGTTTGTAACGCGGATTCATAAGTACGCTGGATGACGGGCTTGCCCCCAAGATCCTGCATCAGCTTGGCAGGAAAGCGTGTGGAGGCATAGCGTGCAGGGATAACGGCAATGACTTTCATGACGCTAAAGATAGCGCAAAGTGAGGAAAATCCTTCGTGTTGGCAATAAAAATCGTCGCCATCCGTTTGGTTACAATGATAATCCAAAACCAATTAAAATGAAAAAAACCTACCCTTACCTAGCAGCATTGTTATTGTGCTCATTTTTTTCAATCGGAAGCCATGCCCAAAGCAATGTGAAAGAACTTGTGATCGGCTGTTGGAAAATTGACAGTGTGAATTCGCCCGAAACCGGTGCGCAGATGGATCTTCCCGATGGCGCAAGCAGTATCGTCTGCCTGAAGAAAGACGGACGGTTTACGACCACTACCGGGAGCATGACTGTCGAAGGTGATTACAAAATATCCGAAGACGGAAAAACGATGACCCAAAGTATGGATGGCGGCATGCAGGACGAAGGCGAGATTTCAGTTACCGATACTGCGCTGGAAATCAAGACATCTGAAGTGATCATCAAATTGAAAAGAATCAAGGAATAACGCAATGACGCCTATCTGATGACGATTTTGCGGCGTGCAATGATGTTTTTATCCGAATCCAGCAATTGCATCGCATACACACCCGCCGCAAAGCCGCTCACGTCAATGCGCTGCGCATACAAACCGGAATAAATCCGCTTTCCATCAATGCCCACGATCACGATCCGGGCGACCAATGGGCTCGGATCTATGTAAATCCAATCCCGCGCCGGGATCGTATACACTGAAATCTTGCCGGCATCGGAATGGTTTCCTGAAGCGAGCGCGTTATTTTTCAATTCGATAATCCGGTCGTCCGCAGCGACCGGCGTACCCGCATAATCCTTATTTGAGGTGCAGAGAAAAACCCTTCCGTCAGGCGTGACCGATACATCGCGTAACCTGCCGTAGGTGTTGGTAAGGTAAATGTTTTGCTGGGTGATTTGCGAGCCGTCGTCGCTGAGCTTGAGTTGTATGAGCTGTTTGTTCTTTAGAACGGCGACCAGCAGGGAGTTGTCCCATTCCGGTATGGCCGGATTCTGATATAGGTCGATTCCGGCAGGCGCGATCGATGGCGACCACGTCTTGATGGGTTCCCTGACGTTGTTCTCGTTGCAGAACGTGATCTCGGCCGCTGTGTTGCACACGCCTTCCACCGTTGGCCAGCCGTAATTCCGGCCCATTTCGATGATGTTGATTTCATCGTTGTTTGCCGTTCCATGCTCCGAACTGTACAACATACCATTCCCATAACACAATCCCTGCGGGTTGCGATGCCCCATTGACCAGATGTAGCTTCCGGGTGTGGGGTTGTCATCGGGAACGCTTCCATCGAGGTTCATACGCAGCACTTTCCCATTGATTGAAGCTGTGTTTTGAGCAACGGCCGGCGTGCCGTACGTATCGCCGAGGCAAATGAACAATTTATCACCCAGGATTACCATACGGGAGCCATTATGCGATACGCCGGCGGGAATATTACCGAGAATAATCGTAGGATTGACGAGCGTGTTGCCGACCGCGTCATACTCATAGCGCACGATTTTAGAAGCCGTATTCGTGTACGCATAATGCACATACAACAAGGGAGTATTATTAAAATCCGGATGCAGCACAATCGAGTGCAAGCCGACGCTGAACCCGAACAGCGCCACATCGCTGATCGTAAATACCTGCTCCACCTGATAGGTATCGGGATGCATCCGCTTGATATTCCCGGCGAGTTCCGTAAACCATATCCAGCCGTCTGCGCCGTACGCCATGTCCCAAGGTACGTTTAAGCCCGTCGCGACAATGGTGTTTTGCAGGACCGTATTTCCGAGATCGATTTGCGGCCTCCCGACGGCTGAAAATAAGAAAAGGGTCAATGTCAATAACGTCGTGGATTTTCCCATGGTTTTGGTTTTTAGCTTGGTGACACACAAATATAAACTGGCCGTCCGATTGCCCCGGAGAGAAACCGGAAACCAATCGGGACAACCAAATAAATACACTGCAATTTAGTAAAAAACAGACTGACAGCGATTTACCCTACTTTCGGTTCCGATGCACTAAAGTGCGTCATGTCGGTCTGGCTTTGACGGAAATTGAAATGAAACCCGAAAATCCCGTAACAATGGCCAGTTTACGAATCCGAATTTTGTAAAAAAAAGCAATGAAAACCACGACCGCGAAAAGCATCACAAAAAACGGAACTTTTGAAGTCATCCGAAAAAACTATAAAGGCAGTGGCAGACTCAACGGCAAAGTGGCGCTGATTACCGGCGGTGACAGTGGCATAGGACGCAGCGTGGCCGTGCACTTCGCGCGGGAAGGCGCCGATGTGGCCATCGCATACCACAATGAAGACAAGGATGCGAAAGAAACCGTCCGCATGATTGAAAAGGAAGGCCGTAAGGCACTGCTGTTCAAGGGAGACCTGAAGGAGGAACGCTTTTGCAAAAAAATAGTCGAAAGCACCAGAAAGCAACTGGGAAAACTCAACATCCTGGTCAACAACGCGGCGACGCAATTTCCTGAAGACATCTTTGAAAACATCACAAAAAAACAATTGCTGCTGACGTTTGAAACCAATATGTTCCCATTTTTCTACACCACCAGGGCGGCACTCAGGCATCTCAAAAAAGGCGATTGTATTATCAACACGGCCTCGGTTACGGCATATCGTGGCAGCGACCATTTGGTAGACTACGCGAGTACAAAAGGGGCGATTGTATCCTTTACACGTTCGTTGTCCAGCCAGTTGGTTGAAAAGGGGATCCGCGTGAATGCCGTTGCGCCCGGCCCGATCTGGACGCCATTGATCCCTGCTACTTTTTCACCAAAAGACGTGGCAGCTTTTGGCACACAGACGCCTATGAAGCGTGCCGGGGAACCCTCAGAAGTGGCACCCGCATACGTTTTCCTGGCCTGTGAGGACAGCTCTTACATCACCGGACAGGTAATCCATGTCAATGGTGGGGAAATAGTGGGCGGTTGAAGGTGCGTCCTAATCAATACCCGATTTCAAAATAGTATGGGAAGGTTATCTGACCAACAGCTTCTTCACCACTGACTTTCCTTCCGAACTGATTTTGGCGACATACATACCGGAAGGCAAAGCGACTTGTATCGACGTCCGTTCCGTAAAATCTGACTTGAAAACCAACGAACCTGTAACATTGAAGATTTCTATCGTTCCTGAAGGCAGCCCGGCAATCATGAGCTGATCCTGAACAGGATTTGGGTACAGGCCTACCTTGACTTCCGGATTGTCCGAGGTCGCTAAAGCGGCAAACCACGTTTCGCCTGCATGGCTTCCCCAGAGGTATTCAGCCAGCAGCGGGTAATCAATAAACGGATTGCGGTTTTTCTGCCAGTTGTATACCACGTTGTTGCGGTTCATTTCAAAATCGTCAGACACGTCAGACATATTCCATGTAAGCAAAGTGGCAAGGTCGCCAATGAACCCGTCCGGATCATTAGCCGGATCCCCGTTGACGACATTCAGGCCGTTATAGCGTACACACATGTAGAATATCGCGCGGGCAACATCACCGTGCCAGCTTCCGGCCGTTCCTGCCGGTCCGTTGTAATCGACGCCGTAATTGCGTTCGCTCCGCAGGGAATTCTCCGGACTGTCTTCAGCCCTGATGTGGTGCCCATCAGCGTGCCCTGCAAGGATATCGTCAGCGCTCGTCGGATCCCAGTTGTCAATGCCGTTCGCCGTACTCGAAGTACCGTTGGTGAATCCGCCCCGCGATTGTGCATAGATGTGCTCCCGATTCCAGAAACCTACGGCACCGCTCGTACCGGTTTGGTAATCGATTTTTGATCTAGGCTGCTCAACATACATGAGCCAGACTTCGCTGCCGTTCTCCGGGTTCTGGTCGGCTTCCTTCAGGATATCGAAAACGTCTCCGTAATTCTGTTTGCGCACTACCGCCGGATTGGCAATAATATCCTGGATGGCCTGCTTGAGCACGGCGCCTGATTTTCCTTCCAGCGAAGCATAGTATCCGGTCGGCGCGGTACTGCTGGCCAGGCCGTAAGTAGGATTTAGCGGTGTTCCCCAAGGCTGAACGACATAATCGTTATCATGGACTCGGAATTCCACGTTGTCATTGAGTTTGGAATAACCCGAAGGCACGCTTCCCATAGACACTTTCATGATTTCATCGCCTTCATCAACCGTATCGTCGGTAAGTTGGAATGCCTTGCTGATCGTGTTGGCGCCGGCAGGAATCACTGCGGTAAGCGATCCGGTGTAATCACCCGTAGTGAAACTTCCGTTGGCCAGCGTGAACGAGAAAGCGAGATCAGCGGCCACAGCGGTTTGCGTCGTAAAAATAACGTTGAAACCACTGCCCTCGACCAGATTTGATGGCGCTACCGCAATCGTGATACCGTTAGACCCGACCCCGCTGCCGTCGTTGGGCATACCCGGTGTAGGGGGCTTGACTTCAAATGTGCCGTCGTTTTTTCGCTGTATGGATTGGGTGGCTGCCGCGCCGTTCACATTTTCGTTGGTGAAACCCGAAAGGTTCATCGCCGTCATCAGGGCGGTCGGCTGGACCGTATTGCTGTTGCTGTACGCCACGCCATGGATCAGGTTGGTAGTGGTCGCTACGGTGTTGAACGGGAAATCCGAGGCATTGCCGAGGTAAATTCCCGCACCGTCGGGGCCGTTCTGTATCGCGCCATTATTGACCACAATAGCCGGCGATGGCGAAACCTGCGAGTTCCCGATCAGGAAAATACCGTTGGCATCCGTGGTGTAACCATCCAGGTCAAGTGCCAGGTAGGATGTCGCGGCGTCCCCGTTTGTGGTGCCGTTAAACATCACCAGGACGTAGCCGTTGAGTGAAAAATTCGGTGTTACCGACTTCAGTTCTACGAATTCCATGACATCCGTCGATGGGGTATCGGCCTCGATCTCATTGATTACAAGTTGGGAAAACCCCGCAAAACCGGTCAGCAGCAACGCTGCAAGTAGTATTTTTTTCATGCCACTGAAAATTAATTATCGGCTGCAAATGTATGTATAAAAACGAATGGCCCGCGGTAATTTTAGTTAAGATGCTTGTTTTCAGTTTACAGCGCACGCTGAAGCGGTCAGTGGGCAAGACTTTTCAGGTGGAAATGGCGTGCCTAGCCCGGATGGAAGCGGTTATCCTTTTATTTTTTTCTTTAAAAAATAAAAGATAGTAGCGAACAGCCCGATCAGCTCCTGAAAACAACGGCAATAATTTTAAACATTAAGGTACTTGCATTCAATATATTAAAAACTGTACTTTTGCAAAAAAATTAAAAAGCCATTTTATGGCCTGAAAATAGCGCTTATGAAAAAAATAGCTGAATACCGGACGCTGCTCAATGTAGATAAGAGCGTGGAACTGAAGGAACTCAAAACCATCTACCGCAACTCGATGAAAGCATGCCATCCCGATAAATTCCAGGGTGATGAGGCAGGACTCGCCGCCGCAGAAGCGCAGAGCAAGGACGTGATTGAGGCGTATCATTTCCTGGTGAGCATCCACCCTGATACGATCAAGCAGGGACAGGACGAGTATAATGACACGATTGCGAACTCGGTTCTCGTGGATTTCAACTATGAAAATATCAGGCTCAAGGCCGTATTCTCAAATGGCAGCAGCTATGAATACTTCAGCGTGCCCAAAGCCACCTACATCAAGATGATTAACGCCGATTCGCCGAACCGGTTTGCAAAAAGGCATATTTTCCAGGCCTTCCCTTACAGGAAACTCACTAATCAGGAGTAGCGCGCAGCGCACGGGCCGTTACCGCTTTTGCATGAGCAGGCCGCTTTTCGGTAAGATTTCAGGATGACAATCCCGCCCGGTTTTCTGCTGCGAAGCGGCCTGCCGGTTTGCGGCACGGCGTCAGGTTTTTTTGCGTAATTTTGCAGTCTTAAAAACCGCGACCCATGAAAATAGAACAAATTTACACCGGATGCATAGCGCAGGCTGCTTACTATCTTGAAAGCAATGGCGAAGCCGCAATATTTGATCCACTGCGCGAAGTACAACCTTATATTGATAAAGCAAATGCCGGGCAGGCGCAGATTAAGTATATCTTCGAGACCCATTTCCATGCCGATTTTGTCTCCGGACACCTTGATCTGGCCAGGAAAACCGGCGCGCAGATCGTATACGGCCCGACGGCGGCACCCAAATTCGACGCCGTCATCGCGACGGACAACCAGGAATTCAAAATCGGTGACTGCACCGTAAAAGCCATACATACGCCGGGACACACGATGGAAAGCACCTGCTACCTGATCATCGACGAGCACGACGTGCCGCAGGGCATCATCACCGGGGATACCTTATTCATAGGTGATGTGGGACGGCCTGACCTGGCGCAGGAAATGGCAACAGAGCTGACTCAGGAAAAACTCGCATCGGAATTGTACGATTCGTTGCGCAACAAGATTATGGTTTTACCCGATGCGCTGACAGTATATCCGAGCCACGGCGCCGGCAGCGCATGCGGAAAAAACATGAGCAAGGAAACTACCGATACGCTCGGGAACCAGAAGAAAACCAATTATGCGCTGCGTGCCGATATGAGCCGCGAGGAATTCATTGCGGAACTGCTGGACGGACTGGGCGCTCCGCCGGCCTATTTTCCGCAAAACGTCGCGATGAATATTGAAGGGTACGAAAGCCTGGATGCGATTATCGGCAAAAGCATGACGGCGCTTACGCCAAAGCAATTTAAAGCACTCGCAGGCGACACGGATGCGATCATCCTCGATGTACGCCACGAAAATGACTTTGTGAAATCACACATCCCCGGATCGATATTCATTGGCATCGACGGCAACTTTGCCCCTTGGGTGGGCGCCCTGGTCATGAATGTCAGTCAGCCCCTGCTGATTGTTACACCCCCCGGTCGCGAACAGGAAACGATCACGAGACTTTCGCGCGTGGGTTTCGACCACGTGCTGGGTTATCTTGAAGGCGGACTGCACGCCTGGGCCGCGGCGGGAATGGAAACGGATGCTATGGAATCCATCGGACCTGAAGATTTTGCCTCGGGCGTTTCGCCCGAAAGCATCGTCGTGGACGCAAGGAAACCCGGGGAATTCAGCGCAGAACACGTGCCTGGGGCGATCAATATTGCGTTGGATTCGGTAAACAATGAATTGGGCAGCATTCCGCAGCAACCGTTTTACCTGCATTGCGCGGGCGGCTACCGGTCGGTGATTATGGGATCGATATTGAAATCGCGAGGCATCCATCATTTTACGAACGTGGAACAGGGCATCAGCGGCATCCGCAAGACCGGGGTGCGTCTGTCAAATTTCGTATGTCCGTCGGAATCAAAACAGTGAAATGTCGAAAAGATAAATTTTGCTTAAAAAAATATCCAATACATTTAAAAATAAATACTTTTGCACTCTAAAATTAAAAACAAAAAAATGAAAAAAGTCCTTTTGATATTACTTGCTTCGATGGCGGCAGTATCGTGTAAAAAAGCAGGTGAAAATGAATTTGTAATCACAGCCGATGCCAAAGGTGTAGCTGACGGCACGGAAGTTTTCCTCGTAAAACAGGATTCCACCGGAAGGATCGTAAACGTTGACACCACCAAGGTGGAAGGCGGCAAATTTGAGTTTGAAGGCAAAATTTCCGAACCTACGCAGCACTATATCAAGATGCAGGAAAAAGGAAAAACCGAACAGCAAAGCAAATACGCCAATCAGGGATTCACCCTAATCCTGGAGCAGGGCGATATTGACGTGAAAGTGGACAAGGATACTTTGCAAAAAAGCAAGGTGACCGGAACCCTGAGCAACGATAGTTTTGCAGAATACCTTGAATTGCCGGTGTTGAAGAAAGTGAAAGCCTACGAGCAGGCCAACCAGAAAAAATATACCGAGGCCATGCAGAAAAATGATACGGCTACTATGGGTCAGATCATCAGGAATTACAAGCCTTTATCGGAAGCGGTGAAAAAAGAATCGCTGATCTTCATCGAAAAAAATCCAAAATCCTATTATTCCCTGTTGTTTTTGAGCCAAAACCTTAGGGAAAAAGACGCCGACCTGGCCAAGCTCCAAAAGGATTTTGACAACCTCGATCCGTCATTGAAAAAGACATACATCGGAAAAAAAATCAAGGCCATGATTCCCCAGATTAAGGAGTTTCAGGAAGCCAATGCCAAAACCGGGCCAGCCGTAGGCACCGCAGCACCTGAATTCAGTGCGCCGACACCGGATGGTAAAACACTGTCTCTGAAACAGGCAATGGGCAAAGTAACGCTTGTAGATTTCTGGGCATCATGGTGCAAGCCTTGCCGTAATGAAAGTCCGAATGTTGTGGCGCTATACAACGAATTCCACGCGAAAGGACTGAACATTATCAGCGTATCCCTTGACCAGGACGCGGCCAAGTGGAAGGAAGCGATTGCGGCCGACAAGCTCACCTGGGCGCACGTATCGAACCTCAAGCAATGGAAAGAGCCGATTGCCGCGCAGTACAATGTGAAGAGCATCCCTGCGACTTACCTGCTCGATTCGCGCGGTATGATTGTGGGCAAAGACCTTCAGGGCGATGCACTGAAAGCGAAAGTGGCTTCACTTCTTAAATAATAAAAAACACCTGTAATCATGAGAAAAGCAACATTTTTGGTTCTAATGGCCCTCGGACTGGTTTCATTTACGGTCCTGGATGCTGATTTTACGATTACAGGAACCGCATCCGGAGTCGAGAATGGCAAGAAAGTGTACCTTCAGAAACAGGATGAAAAGAAAGCCGGAAGTTTCATCAACGTCGATTCGGCTAAAGTGGTAAACGGCAAGTTTACCTTTAAAGGCAAAACCCCCGAGCCATCCATCCATTTCCTTCAGTTGGACAAGAATGAGGGAAAAGTGGTCTTCATCCTCGAAGGCGGTAAAATCAACTTTACGATTTATAAGGACAGTATCGCGAAGAGCAAAATTGGCGGGACACGCAGCAACGATGACCTTCAGGGATTCAATGTTGCCGCGATGAAGATTCAGGACAAGCTTATGAAATACCAGGAGGCAAACAATGCCAAATGGACCGAAGCCAGCAAGGCAAAAGATACGGTGGTAATGAACAGGCTCATGGCTGATGTCAAGGTCTATCAGGACCAAATGGTGGCACTCTCTGCATCATTTCCGGAAAAACATCCGAAATCATTCCTGTCTGTGCTGTTCGTCGACAACATGTTCAACAATCCGGAGATGGATATTAAGAAAATCGTCCGAATTTATGACGGTCTCGACGCGACCCTGAAAAACACCAAAACGGGGAAGGAAATTCAGTCCAAGATTGCAAACCACAAAAACCTGTCCATCGGCAGCCCGGCACCTGATTTTACAGGACCTGCACCCGACGGCCAAATGGTTTCGCTGAAGCAATCGTTGGGTAAAGTGACCATCATCGATTTCTGGGCATCGTGGTGCGGACCCTGCCGTAAGGAAAATCCGAACGTTGTCGCGCTTTATAAGGATTATCATGCGAAGGGGCTGAACATCGTCAGCGTTTCCCTTGATAAGGATGCAACAAAGTGGAAAGAAGCTATTGCAAAGGACGGCCTCGATTGGACCCACCTTTCCAATCTGCAATTCTGGGATGATCCGGTTGCGGTCATGTACAACATCAAGAGCATTCCGGCCACATTCATCCTGGATGAGGCGGGAAATATCATTGCAAAAGATTTGCGTGGCGAGGAATTACGTGCAAAGATAGCTTCTGTACTGGGCAAATAATAAAAGTATTTTACACAGATAAAAGGCTTCATGTTTATGAAGCTTTTTTTATTTCCTTAAAACCCAAAAGGTTAAAAATTGTGCCGAAATTATCTCGTATTTAAATTTGCAAACACCAAAAGTGTTGTTATATTTGCAACCGTCTTACGACATGGGGAGATACTCAAGCGGCCAACGAGGGCAGACTGTAAATCTGCTGGGAGACCTTCGCAGGTTCGAATCCTGCTCTCCCCACAAAAATCTTAAATAAGGAAAACCACAAGCTCGCTTGATGGTTTTTTTTTGTTTAAAATGTTGAGTGAAGGTAACACCTTGCGGATCATTAAACAATCCGGCTCTTCCCGCCGAACCCGTCGGCTACACTTCAAACATGCATTCGCGCTGGTACAGTAGTTGTCCAGGCAGGCGGCAAACGGACTGAGATAATTTAGCCAGGCTACATCGACCGGCCTGAACAAAACGTTTTATATATTTGAAAAATAAAACGATTGGAATGAAAAGTAATGACGTATTGGCCGCACGTTTCCGCGAAGTCATCCTCAACGGGACCTGGATCGCCAACACGAATTTTATGGACCAGCTCACCGGAACTGACCTGGTGACGGTGACCACAAAATACGAATCACTGAACACCATTGCCGACCTGGCCAGGCACATTCATTATTATATTAACGGCCTGAACGGTTTCTTTCGCGAAGGTACGCTTGACATCCGTGATCAGTTCAGTTTTGATTTTGCACCAATGGAACGCCAGGACCAATGGGACGACTTTATTGTGCAATTCAATGAAGATGCGGAAGATTTCGCGGCAATGATAGAACAGCTGCCCGAAGAACGCATGCAGCAGGTTTTTGTTGATGCAAAATACGGCTCCTACCACCGCAATATCGACGCCATGATCGAACATTGCTACTATCACCTCGGACAAGTCGTGTTGATTAAAAAACTGGTGATTTCCGAGCATAAAGAAAACGGCAGCATCTGACAGCGCGTTGCCCTAAAATTTTCCGGTGTATCCGATAGCCAGCGTAAACTCGCGTGTGAGTCCGTCCGGCCTCACATCCCTGACCACAAATGGTGCAGCTGCCGACAATGAAATGCTGCCGCGCCCAAAATCGAAGACGCCAACCAGGTTGCCATTGATCGTGAGTCCGTCTGAGCCGGGTATCGCTTCGCGGCTGCCGTAAATATTTTCGAATGAATCTTCACCCAGATGGTAGATAACCAGCAGGTTCGGCTTGAGCAGAAACCGCTTCTGAGCCAATGAAATCGTATATGTTCCGCGCAGCAACGCATCAGGCCGTCGCCTGAAGAGGTTAGTCGATGGAAAGGCGTCTGTACCCGAATATTCGGCAAAGAAAGAATTGGCGTTGATGTTAAACATGACCACCTGCAATGCCGCATTGAAATCCCAATGGCTGTAACTGAAATTTACGCTCCCAAGAAAGTCAATCGTACCGAGGCTGCTTTGGTAATCCAGCGGCAACGGATGCTCATTGATCTTGAGGTTTGCCCTGTTAAATGGAATTTTCACACCCGCAGAATAACTCCACCGACGCGTGGCGAATGGCCTCGGGGTGAAATTGGCCCTGAGGTACGCATCACCCAAAGATCCCCGTTTCCCGAATCCGCCCTCCGCAAACGAGGATGTGATCCTGACGCCAGAGGACCAGCGGTCGTTAAACTGCCGCGTGTAAGAAACATATGGGGAAAAATACCGGGTGTCAGACTCCCCTGCTCCAACGACAGCGGCGACCTCTATTTCATTCTTAAAACCGGACGCGGTGTCAACATGGGCAGATATACTGCAGATGCCCGCGTCGCTGCAGCCTTGCGCAAAAAACCGGGTGAAGCCCATGAAGACTAATACGGTATAGATTACAGCTTTTTTCATTATTCCGATGGGGTTAATGGCGCGATGGCAAAAAGGTGGTTGTATTGCTGGCAGTGAATCAACACATAGTTGTAGGTGTTCAGATCAACGCCCTCCGGAATGGGATAATTGTGGTTGATGCCATCGCCCAAAGCGCCCAGATTGACAAACAATTCCGGCTCAGCCGAAGTCGCAAGATATACCTTAAGGTCTGGGCCGGCAGATACTGAAAAGTCTTCGAGCGACAAATGTCGTGTGGAGCCTTCGGCATACACATTGGCGGTGCCGCTGACTTCAATTCCCGAAGTCGCAGTAAAGTAACCGGTGTGCAGCCTTTGTGACGTTGTGGGGATTTCTGCGGAGCCCACGTCGGTGCGTGTTAACGGGCCCTCAGACTGGCACGAAAAAAGTGCTAAAACCATTGCGAGTGATAAAAAAATAGTTTTCATATGACGGATTTCCCACAAAGGTGCATCCCGATAAAAAAACCTTTTGTCGCCTATCTGACATTTTGAGGCAACTCGTCAATCATTGTCAAAATATTCGTCCTTGAACCCAATCAAATAGAGCTTTTCCCTGGCGCGGGTCATCGCGGTGTAGAGCCAGCGAACGTAGTCGCGGTTTGGGCCATCAGGCAGGTAGGGCTGTTCTACGAATACGGTAGTCCATTGCCCGCCCTGGGATTTATGGCAGGTCATTGCGTACGAGAATTTCACCTGCAGTGCATTAAAATATTCATTCTCCTTTACCTTCAGCAACTTTCGGAACTGCGCCTTTTCATCTTCGTAATCTGCGAGCACCTCCTGGTAGAGTCGGTTCGACTCTTCGTAAGTGAGTGACGGCGACTCGCTATGGATCGTATCGAGCAGCAGTACGGTATCGATTGGAAGCTGGTCAGGATAATCGATCATCCTGACGCGCACTTTCGCAAATTTAAATCCGTAAAGTTCCTTGAAACCATATATCTGCAGCACCTCGATAATGTCACCGTTGGCAATAAAACCTGCCGCATCGGTGTCTTTCAGCCAAAAATAATTGTTCTTCACGACCATCAGCAAATCCCCCGCAGACAGTTCGCTTTCCTTGTCGAGGATGCGTGTGCGGATCTGCTGGTTGTATTGATTCGCGCGTTTATTGGAACGCACGATGAAGGCCGTGTCCTCGATGCCAATATTTCCATAAGCCGACTGTATCGCGTCCTGGATGTCATCCCCATTTGTAAGTCGGATGATGTCATTGAAACCATCCAGGCTGAAACGGAAATCCTCAAAAAAATCTTCCTGCAGCCGATCGCGCAACCCGGTGGCATTGTAGAGGATCCCTGAATTTTCCTCCTGCCGCATGACCTCGTCGAGTTCGATGTGAAAGACTTCCTTATAATAATTCGCAGACAGGCTTTGGATGTCAAGCGCCGGGGAGATTTCCAGGTTCACCGGCGGCAGCTGCGCCGTATCGCCCAACAGGATCATCTTGCACCCGCTGCCCGAATAAATGTATGAAATAAGGTCATCGAGCAGCGAGCCGTTTTGATACATCTTGCTGTCTGAAGCCGAATCAGAGATCATCGATGCCTCGTCGACTATGAAGATGGTGTTCTTATGTTTGTTGGCCTGTAGCGTAAATGACACCCCGCCCGCCTGTTTCTTTGGAAAATAAATCTTCTTGTGTATCGTCAGGGCCTGTTTGCGCGAATAATTAGCAATCACTTTGGCTGCCCTTCCCGTCGGCGCTAAAAGCACATACTTCCTGCCGGCGGCCTGCAGGTTGTTCACGATTGCCGAGATCACCGTCGTTTTACCCGTACCCGCGTAACCCTTGAGCACGAAAATCTCGTCGGGCTTGTCGTTCGTTACAAATTCCGAGACCTGTTGAAAGAAAATATCCTGTTTTACTGTTGGCTGGAATGGAAAATTCCGGGAAAGGATGGCATAAAATTCGCGTGCGGTCATGCGCCAAAGGTAGCGAAAAAGTTGCTGGTTCAAGGGACAGCATTTGGGCCGACCGCGTGAGGGATGGCAGCGGCATCCTTTTTATTTTACGGAGTGCAGCGCAGGAAAATAAAAAGATACAGCGGACAGCCCGACCCGAGGCACGAGGGGCACGCCCGAAATACGTGGCAAGCTCTTAATTCCCGATTGAAATCCTGAACCCATAACCTGCCGCGTGGCCTGCAGCATCCAAAAAAAAACCGTAAGTTTGCGGCAGTCAATCCAATTTATGTCGGCGAGCAGCATCACTGAAAAAAATTACAAAAAACTCATCATCCGCGCGGGGCTGGAAGGCTTTTCGTTTGCGGTGGCCGATACGCTCAACGAGCGCGTACTGTCATTTGACGAGGTGGATTTTACAACTTATCCGAAAACGCACAAGGTTGAGGAGCATTATTGGAAAGCGTTCCTGGAGTACCGTGAGCTAACGCGGATGTATGACGAGGTTTTTGTCCTGCACGACAACGCCCTGAATGCCTTTGTGCCGTCGGCGCTGTTCGACGAAGCATATGCAGGCAGTTACCTGCAATACAACACCAAAGTTTTTGAAACCGATTTTTTCGCGTTTGATACCATAGAAAGCCCTGAAATTAAGAATGTTTACGTGCCTTACGTGAACATCAACAACTTCCTGATCGATCAGTTTGGGCCGTTTGAATACAGGCATTCCAATACGGTTTTGGTGACAGCGTTGCTCAATTTGTCGCGCAATGTCGAGGACAAGCTGGTCTTCGTCCATTTTGACAGGCAGCATTTTGAAATTGTCGTGGTACAGAACCGGAAACTGGTGTTTTTCAATTCATTCGAATACCAGAATGAGGCCGATTTCATTTACTACCTGCTTTTCACGGCAGAGCAGCTGAACCTCAACCCTGAAACCCTCAAACTGCAGCTGCTGGGCAACATCAGCGAGGACAGTGATCTTTTCCGGATGGCCTACAAGTATGTGCGGCATGTGTCGCTTGCGGACGTATCGACTTTGCAGCGCCGCAATGATTTTTCCGCCGCGCAGAATCTCAGGCACTTTATCCTTTTTCAGTCATGAGGATCATTTCAGGCAAATACAAGGGCAGGCGCATCAGTCCGCCGAAAAACCTCCCGGTGCGTCCAACCACCGACATGAGCAAGGAAGCGTTGTTCAATATCATCAACAACCATTTTAATTTCAGCGGTCTCAAAGTGCTGGACCTGTTTGCAGGAACGGGCAACATCAGTTATGAGTTTGCCTCGCGCGGCAGCGCACCGATTGTGAGCGTTGACGGTGATTTTGGCTGCACCCGATTTATAAAACAGACTGCTGCTGCATTTGATTTTGACATCACGCCCATAAAAAACGATGTGTTCAAATTTCTTGAGAAACACAGCAGTGCCTACGATTTTATCTTCGCCGATCCGCCGTATGGAATGGATCAGGCGCAATTCGATAAGATCGTTACTACGGTATTTGACAATGGATTGCTTGAAGAGGATGGCATGATGGTCATCGAACATTCGAAGTATACGCCGTTGAGGCACCTTCCAAATTTCTCTTTTGAGAAAAGCTACGGCGGTTCGTTCTTTTCTTTCTTCGAATTTGAATCAGCAGTCACTGATGACGATGACGACGATGCGGAAGAGGAATAGTCAGTTCGGAAAACCTATATACTAGACGCGGTAAGTTTTAAAAAAATGCAGGCCTGTAAGCCGGATTCTGTATCCTGATGCATACCAGGACCCTTATCATTTATCTGGCTCCGCTGTTGCCAGCGAAATCTATCTTTCTACCCTTCGGCAACGGACGGGACGCCCTTAAATGCCGATATACTTGAAATTTCACCGCATAGAGTTTACCTGGTTTCACTACAGCATGACCTGTACATACTTTCTGTTGCACTTGTCCTGAACCCGATTTGCATCGGGAACGACGGGCGTTACCCGCTATGCCTCCCTGTGGTGTCCGGACTTTCCTCCCCTGATTTACTCAGGAGCGATAAGGCGGCCTGCGGCGCAAAGCTACGACAATTCAATGATGGGAATAGTATAAAGCCGGGTTAAAATCTCGTAAATTGATTTAACAGTTCCTTCTGCACATCTGGAAAGTGATGTTGTAATTTTATGGCTACAAGATTTACAAACCTAAAAACGATAGTCATGGAACGTCAAATGTATCATTATGCCACAGTCTCTAAGGCATTGGAAGAATTAAAGGAAAAAGGATTTACTACAGATTTTAACATCCAGGAAAAACGCATCACCGACCACCCGGATGATTTCGAAATCGTACACATTTACCGTTATGAAGGCGAGAGCGATCCGGGTGATGAAGCCACGGTGTATGGCATTAAGGCCAGTGATGGCGAGCGCGGGGTGTTTGTTGCAGGCGACTTGTCAATGGGCGAAAAAAGCGCCACCAGCGTCCTGAACGACCTGAGCATCCGCGGCAGGGAAAACCGTCCTGAACAAAACTAATTTCCCCTGATGAACAGGCTGCAATCCAAATTAGAGAAAATAGGCCGTGACCCAAAAGTGACTGCCCGGGCGGTAGGACTTCGGTATGCGGCCAATCTCGAAAAAGGCTACCACCGAGTCAAATCAGGCGACGGCTTTCACTACCTTGATGAAAACCGACGTAAAGTCAGGAACAAAGCCGTACTGGAACGATTCAAGAAACTGGTGATTCCCCCTGCCTGGGAGAATGTATGGATTTCCCCTTATGAAAACGGACATTTGCAGGTGACTGGGATCGATGCCAAGGGCCGCAAGCAATATCGATACCATGCCCATTGGAACAAAATCAGGAACCAGTCAAAGTTTCATCGCCTGCAGCAGTTTGCCACAGCGCTGCCGCTGATCCGTGAGCAGGTCGATAAGGATCTGGACAGGAAGGGGCTTCCGTATGAGAAAGTGGTGGCTTTGGTGGTACGACTCATTGAGCTTACCAACATCAGGATTGGCAATGACGCCTATAAAAAACTCTACGGTTCGTTCGGGCTTACCACGCTTCAGGATAAACACGTTACCTTCGATAAGTCAAACCTGTATTTTCAATTTGTCGGAAAGAAGGGCGTGAAGCACAACATCGGGATCCGGAGCATGAAACTGCTCAATCTTGTCAAAAAATGCAGGGACATTCCGGGACAGGATTTGTTCCAGTACTATGATGACGACGGCAGGCACCATGTGATCGGTTCAGCCGACATCAACAATTACCTTAAAAATATCACACAACAGGATTTTACCGCAAAAGATTTCCGGGTATGGGCGGGAAGCGTCAATGCGTTGTGCGCGTTCCAATCGGCGGGTGAACCGAAAAATGATTCCGATTGCAAGCATAAGATCGTCGAAGTGATTGACTCAGTGGCCAAAAAACTGGGCAATACGAGATCCGTCTGCCGGAAATATTACGTCCACCCCACGGTTATTGCAGCGTATGAGAAAGGTTCTATCTGGAAATATAAACCGGTTGAGACTTCTCCCGCGTTAAACGAAGAAGAACGCACGCTGATCAGCCTTCTCGAAAATGAAACCATAGCAGAAGTTATTGCGTAGATGTCAAAATACGTTATGAAAGCCAGATTCACCATTTTGTTTGCCGCCCTATGTTTGAGTTGTGCCCACACAGAAAAATATATGGCACCGGGGAAAAGCGAAACCATCGTCGCCACGCTTCCCACCACTACAGTTAAACCCGAATGGCTCATTACGCCCGGCGTGGCGATTGGGCTCACAGCGATTGAGGACGACACCTCAAAACTTGAAATGCTGGGGACGCCCGATCAATCAGATGCCGCCATGGGCAAAGCCTGGATGACCTGGTACGGCAAAAAAACCGACAGCATGCGTGACGAGCTCAACATTTATACCACTTATAAAGACAATGAACTCAAGGAAAAGGTGGTCCGCCAGATCAGGGTGACTTCTGCCGAATTCAAGACCAAAAACGGCATCAGTACGGAGAGTGCCTTTGCGGAAATCATGCAGGCCTATCCCAGATTGCAAACGGTAGCGAAATACGACAATTCAGACACGAAGATTGAAACCACCATCTATGATGACGTCGCGTCAGGCATTGCGTTTGAAATCAACAATCCGTTTGGCAAAAGCCGCTGCGCCGCGATTATCGTGCACCCAAAAGGCAAAAAGGTCACGGACGAATACATCTACCCGAACCCCTACACCATCGTGCTGTAACCGTGGATAACTTTTGGTTTTTGGCATCTTAAAAAATTCAAATCTTTAATTTTTTAAAAGTATATTTGTCGACCAATAGGCAGTTATGGAACAATTTGTAGTATCGGCAAGGAAGTACCGCCCCCAGACCTTCAGGGATGTGGTCGGGCAGCAGGCCATTACAAATACGTTGTTGAATGCCATTGAGACCAACCATCTTGCGTCGGCGTTATTGTTTACCGGGCCAAGGGGCGTCGGAAAAACCACCTGCGCCAGGATCCTGGCCAGAAAAATCAACCAGCCCGGCTATGATGACCCTAATGAGGATTTCGCATTCAATGTATTTGAGCTTGATGCCGCGTCCAACAACTCGGTAGACGACATCAGGAGCCTCATTGATCAGGTCCGGATTCCGCCGCAGACCGGGCAATTCAAGGTGTATATCATCGACGAGGTGCATATGCTTTCATCGGCCGCATTCAATGCCTTCCTGAAAACCCTGGAAGAGCCGCCGAAGCACGCCATCTTTATTTTGGCTACGACCGAAAAACACAAAATCATCCCGACCATCCTATCGCGCTGCCAGATTTTTGATTTTAAGCGCATTACCGTGAAGGACGCCAAGGAACATCTTGCTGAAGTGGCCAAAAGTCAGGGCGTGTCCTATGAAGACGACGCGCTGCACATCATCGCTCAAAAGGCGGACGGTGCCATGCGCGATGCGCTGTCGATTTTTGACCGTGTCGTGTCCTATTGCGGAAACAACCTGACGCGACAGGCCGTAACGGAAAACCTGAACGTACTCGACTATGAAACCTACATCAATGTCACTGAGCTGATCATTGGCAACCAGATTCCGGAATTGCTTGTCGCCTACAATGACATCCTTTCTAAAGGTTTCGACGGACACCATTTTATTTCGGGACTGGCTTCTCATTTCAGGGACTTGCTGGTATGCAAAAATCCCGCAACGCTGTCGCTGCTTGAAGCGGGGGAACAGGCCCAGAAAATGTACGGTGCGCAGGCTGCAAAATCACCACAGGACTTCCTGCTCAAGGCGATTGAGGTGGCCAACGACTGCGACCTGAAATACAAAGTATCGCAAAACCAGCGCCTGCTCGTTGAATTGTGCCTGATGCAACTCGCCTCCATCACTTTCGATGGAGAAAAAAAAAAGCTGACGGATATATAATCCCTGCAAATCATTTTTACGGCCGCGTCATGCAGATTGCGGTTGAATCCCCGGAAATCCTGGATATCCCCGCGCTTCACGCACTGGACATTACCAATAAGGGTACCATTAGTGTAACCTCAGCCGGAGGCGCCGATTCGATGCAAACCCCTGTAGTCCCTGATGACAGCCCCACCCAACCCAAGGTTTCAGCCCTTTCGCTGGCAAGCATCAGGGCAAAGAAGGAGCTTGAGCAGTCCGGCAAGGCCAGTTCGAAAGAAACGGTGGAATTCCCAAGGGAGGCTTTCTCCGAGACCGATATGCTGCTGCAATGGACAAAATATGCACAGCGCCTCAGTGACAAGGGACAAAAGATCATGGAGGCTTTGCTTCTTATCAACGACCCGAAACTCGATGGCACAACCATTAAGCACGAGTTACCCAACGAAGGATCAGCAATTGATTTTGAAACCGGAAAACTGGAACTTTTGGGGTATCTCCGCGGTAAGCTACACAACCACGATATCGATATTGAGGTCATCGTGAATGAAAACGCCAGCAGCCGCAAGGCGTTTACACCGCAGGACCGTTTCAACAGGCTCAATGAAATCAATCCAAGTCTTGAATTGCTGCGGAAAACCTTTGACCTGGACTTCTAATCACGCTGGTCAAGCAAGCGCTCAATCCTTTTATCAGGCACGAGCCACATCAATGCCACGAAAATATACACGGCGCCTGAAAGCCATTCATTGAAAAAGGAAAAGCCGATACCCAACAGGTACAACGGAGGCGATGACAGCCCCTTCAGGTCTTTCCCGATCGCTTTCTTTAATAGCGAATGGTCTCCCTGGCTTTTGATGATCAGGCTTTGCAGCAGCCAATAGGCCACCCCCGCCATCAGCAGGATCACGCCATAGACCGTCATCGTGGCTTTGGCAAAATGGTTTTCGCCCATCCAGCCCGTGGCAAAAGGCACCAGCGACAACCAGAACAGCAGGTGAAGGTTGGCCCACAGTATGTTACCATTCACGCGCACGACGCTGTGCAGCATATGATGGTGGTTGTTCCAGTATATCCCAACATAAATAAAGCTCAGCAGATAGCTGATGAAGGTCGGGAAAACGGAAGCGAGCGCGTGTAACGTAGGTTCCTCAGGAATCCTGAGTTCCAGGACCATGATGGTCAGGATGATCGCCAATACACCATCGCTGAAAGCCTCGAGCCTGCCTTTATTCATAGCTTAAATTTTTCCGTAATACATGGCTTTAACAATTCCGTCCGAGAGCCCGATTTTCGGGACATAAATGCTCCGGGCGCCACTCCATTTCATCGCGTTCAGGTACACCCGCAGGGCCGGTATAATCACATCCGCGCGATCAGGATTTAAACCCAATACGGAAATACGCTGCTCATAAGACAGTGCATTGAGCATGGCGTATTGGGAATTCAGGTGAATGTACGACAGCGGCTTCTCTTCCTGCTTGCCCGACATCTTGAATAATTTATTGATGTTTCCGCCCGAGCCGATCAAAGTGACTGCGTCGTATTCCTGTGTGTTGACGCGGATCCATTTCTCTATTTCCTGCCACACAATATCGCTGACCACTTCGTTGAGCAGCCGCACCGTCCCGATCTTAAATGATTTGGAGACGACCATCCTGCCGTCGGAGAACAGCGAAAATTCCGTACTTCCTCCTCCCACGTCAACGTAAAGGTATGTCTTGTCCGTTTTTACAAGATGGTGCAGGTCCGTCGCCGCAATAATCGCCGCTTCTTTCTTACCATCAATTATGTCAATCCTGATGTCGGCTTTCTTCTTGATGAGTTCTGCCACTTCCCTGCCATTATACGCCTCACGCATCGCCGACGTTGCGCAAGCCATATACTTTTCCACCTTATGTACTTTCATCAAAAGCTTGAAGGCCTTCATCGCATCGACCATACGCTCGATATTCTCTTCGGTGATTTCGCCGACAGTGAACGCGTCCTGCCCGAGACGTATCGGCACACGCACCAGCGCGCTTTTAGAAAACTGTGTTTCTTTCCCCTGTTCCTCAATAATATTGGATACGAGCAACCGCATGGCGTTAGAGCCGATGTCGATTGCTGCATATTTTTTTATCGTAATCATGTGTTGCTGCTGAAAGTTATTGTACCGGCTGCGTATTGACGTCGAGCAGGTTCCGATAGAAATTATAGGTTTCGAGCTGTGCCCTCCAAACCGGCTGGTGCCCGCGCACCCTGTATTTGTTGTCGAGTTTTTCAGAATGTATCCTGGCCTTTACATTTCCTTTCCAGCTCACATGGAAACTGTCGATCAGCTCCTTACGCACATCGATATCGTAAATCGGGCAGCTTACCTCCACCCTGCCGTCGAGGTTCCTCGTCATAAAATCGGCCGAAGAAATGTAGACTTCCGGATTGCCGTCATTCCCGAAGATATATACCCGGGAATGCTCAAGATAGTTGTCGACGATGCTGATGGCTTCAATATTCTCACTCATGCCTTTCACGCCGGGAATCAGCGAACAGATGCCGCGAACGAGCAATTTGATTTTCACGCCGGCCCTGCTGGCTTCATATAACTTATCAATCATCTTAAAATCGGACAGGCTGTTCATTTTTAAATGAATGTAAGACTCGCGGCCGAGCTTGGCATACATGATTTCCTTGTCGATGAGTCGGTAAAAGCGCGTGCGGCTGTAATGCGGCGACACGATCAAATGTTTGTATCGGTGCAGCCTGTAATTCACATTGAAGAAATCGAAAATCTTGGAGACATCTTTTAAAATCTGCTGATGCGCCGTAAACAAAGTGACATCGGTATATACGCCCGCGGTAGCCTCGTTGAAATTTCCCGTGGAAATGAATCCGTACCTTTTATTTTTACCCTCCTCAATGCGCTCGATGACACAAATCTTGCTGTGGACCTTCAACCCTTTGATACCAAAAATCAGTTCGATGTTTTCCGTCTGCATCTGCTCGGCATAGGATATGTTGCTCGCCTCATCAAAGCGGGCCTGCAGTTCGATCTGCACCGTGACTTTCTTTCCGTTTTTGGCGGCGTTGATCAGCGAACTGATGACCTGCGAATTTTTGGCCAAACGGTACAGCGTGATCTTGATCGTCGTGACCTGCGGGTCCAAAGCGGCTTCCCGAAGAAATTTAATCAGGTAAGAAAATGACTGGTAGGGCGCGTTGACAAGGTAATCCTTAGCGCTGATGCGTTCCAGGATACTTCCTTCGAGGCTCAAGCCGGGAACCGGCAACGGCGGATTCTGTTTATAAAGCAGGTCGAAACGTCCCAGGTTCGGGAAATCCATATAGTCGCGGCGGTTGTGGTAGCGCCCGCCCGGTATGATGCTGTCCGTCGCATCGATACCCATTTTGGTCAGGAAAAATTGCAGCGTGTCCTTGCTGATCGACTGGTCGTAAACAAACCGGACCGGCTCGCCAATCCTGCGGTCACGTACGCTCGTCGCAATCTTCTCCATCATGCTCTTGCTCAGGTCACTGTCAATTTCGAGCTGCGCATCGCGCGTGATTTTTATCATGTGCGCCTCAACGCTCTCGTAGTCGAATATGTTGAAAATCTGTCCTAAGTTGTAACGGATCATGTCGTCAAGCAGCATTACCGACTGCGTGCCCTCACGCGAAGGCAGCACGACAAATCGGTTCAGTGTTTTCGGGATTTCGATCAGCGCATACCGTACTTCAGGCTTGACCTTGGAAAACCCCAGCAGCGATGGCTTCTGTTTCGATTTCATCACCAGTTTGATGGCCAGATAGCCGGAATTGTCTTTCAGCATTGGGAATTCAGCCAGATCATTAAGGATGATGGTCACCAGCGCCGGACTGATTTTCTGTATGAAAAAATCATTTACGAAAGCTTCCTGTTCCGCTGAAATTTCATTCTCATCGATGATGAATACATTCTCAGCTTCAAGTTCCTTTTCAATGATGCTTAAGATGCGAAGGCTTTCAGATTGTTGCCGTATGACGATTTCAGTGATTTCGCGCAGCAATTTCTCTGCAGAGATACCTCCCAGGATTTTTTCGCCCGAAACCCCGGAAAGGCTCAGGCGGCGCACGGCGGCAAACCGAACCCGAAAAAACTCGTCCAGGTTATTTGAAAAAATTCCAATGAAACGGAGTCGGTCCAGCAACGGTACGGTCGAATCGCCGGCTTCCTGCAACACGCGCGCGTTGAACGCCAACCAGCTTTTTTCGCGATCGATATATCTATTTTCTGTCATTGCCTTAAATCTCTTGGAAACACGGTCTTATCGGTTACGCCCTTGCTGATATGCTGCCAGGAATCCGTATCGAATTTGATGGAAACGAAACCAGCGGTGGGCACGTTATCAATAAAAATGCTGCCAAATGTATTGACAAAATCGGTTATCGCTTCGTTGTGCCCGAAAATGATAACACAATCATAATCATCCGGAATGCTGCGCACGATGCTTTCCAGTTTCAGGGCGTCAAAAGTGTATAAATCCTCACTGAAATCTATTTCTACATTCTCGCGGAAAACGATTGCGAAGGCACGCGCGGTTCCCACGGCACGGTGGGCATCGCTGCTCCAAACCTGGTATTTTTTCGGCAAATGGGATTTGATATGCTGGGCAACCAGGGTCGCATCCCGGAGTCCGTTGACTGTTAATGTTCTCTGCTTATCGCTAACCGGGTCATCCCAGTTTGATTTTGCATGACGAATGAGTATAAGGTTTTTCATTTTTTATTCGATTAAGTTAAGGCGAAAGCCTGTCAATTTTCCAAATATAATTTTCCTGTAGCTGGTACCTGATCCGGTCGTGGAGCCGGTTTGCCCTGCCCTGCCAAAACTCCGCTGCCACTGGCCGAACGAGATAACCGCCCCAGTTTTCAGGTCTTGGGACTTCATTATTTTCGAACTGTTTTTCAAGCAAAGCCAGTTTCTCCTCCAGAAATCCGCGTGACGGTATCACCTCACTCTGGTTTGACACCACTGCACCGAGTCGGCTTCCGAGCGGGCGGCTGTCGAAATAATTGTCCGACATGATTTCCGGGACTTTTTCTGCCGTTCCTTTAATGATCACCTGCCGTTCCTGTACGGGCCAGAAGAATGACAGGCAAACATTCGGGTTTGCAGCGATGGCTTTCCCTTTTTCAGAATTGTAATTGGTGTAAAACACAAAACCTTCCTCATTGTACTTTTTAAGCAGCACCACGCGTGATTTCGGGAAACCGTCGAGCCCGAAAGTAGCTACCGTCATCGCATTGGCCTCACCGAAACCGGTAGCATCAGCCTCATGAAACCACTTTTGAAACAGGTTCATGGGGTCGCCGGGAATCGCATTTTCCGTAAGGGAATCCTTTTCGTACGATTGTCTGTAATTGCTTAAATCTTCCATAATATGCGCTTTCGCTAAGATAATGATTAAAATTCAAAAATTTTCCCGTCGTCTGCGAGATCTGTCGCCGGGAAAATCGCCATAGCCTCCTCCCTGAAATGCTCAATGCTGTCATACCGCGTGGAAAAGTGCCCGAGGATCAGCTGCTTTGCCCTGGCTTTAAGCGCGATTTCAGCAGCCTGTTTCGCGGTGCAGTGCATCGTCCGTTCGGACAGGTGTGCTTCTGACTCGAGGAACGTCGATTCATGGTACAGCACATCCACCCCGGTGATGATGTCGAGGTAATCTTCGGTAAAGACGGTATCGGAGCAGAATGCATAACTTTTCGGTGCGGGCGGATCGAAGCTCAGTTTCTCATTTGGGATGACGGTGCCGTCCTCAAGCGTCACATCCTTGCCGTTCTTGATGTTCTGGAAGTAGCAGATGTCAATCTTGTATTTCCGGACCGCATCAGGGTCCAGTTTCCGCTCCGCGGGCTTTTCCTGGAAGAGGTATCCGTTGGTGTACACCCGATGCTTAAGCGGAATGGTTTTCACCACAACTTTTTCGTCCTCAAAAATGACCTCCGATGCTGTGGATTCCAGTTCATGGAAAAACAGCTGGTAGCCCGTATAGGAATTGGCGTAACGCAGTTGCAGCAGGATAATTTCCTTTATGCCTTTGGGCCCGTACACGTGCAGGTCGCCGGTACGGTTGAGTAAGGTAAAACTGGAAATGAGTCCGATCAATCCATAGAAATGGTCGCCATGCAGATGCGAAATGAAGATGTGGTTGATCTGCGTAAACCTGACTTTGTTTTTACGCAGCTGCACCTGGGTCGCCTCAGCGCAATCAATCAGGAAATGGTGGTTCCGTATTTCAAGGACCTGCGACGTAGGGTTTGTAAAAGTGCGTGGCGTGGCGGCATAGCAGCCGAGTATGGTGAGCTTCATATCTGTTGATACCTGGACGTGACCGTTGATAATTCTGGCTTTTCTGGCAGTTACCGATGGAGTTTGGCGCGTCTAAAATCCGAGATCGCGTTCAATTTCCTCCATTTCGATAATGTCGTGTGCCTCGATTTTTGTCGGGACTACCGAAAGTTTGTCAGAAACCTTATTGAAGTCGATGTCCCGGGCGACTACAACAAACGACTTTCCGGCTTTCCGGTGCGCATTGGACAATGGCAGGAAACCGTTAATTTCTTTTACCGAAAGTCCTTCCAGATTGGAAATATCAATAATAAGATGCTGTTCTTCAAAAGACTTGCACTCGTGCGTGATTTTCATCAGGAAAGCCGTGAAATCACCTTCAGTTTCCCTGATTGTGGTGATGTTCGCTTTCTTTTCTACTTTCATTTTATGCGGAATTGGTGACGTAGCTAAGATAATGATTTTTCGTACTTATCTGATCTTGGAGGCCAAAAGATAAATCACCGCCATGCGCACCGCCACGCCGTTCTCAACCTGGTCTAAAATCACTGACTGCCCGGAATCGGCTACATCCGACGTAATTTCAACGCCGCGGTTGATGGGCCCCGGGTGCATGATGACGATTTCTTTGGAAAGTGACCCGAGCAACGCCTTGTCTACCCCGTATTGCTGTGCATATTCGCGTGTGGAAGGAAAATAATTGACGTCCATACGTTCGTTCTGGACACGGAGCATGTTGGCCACGTCACACCACTCCAACGCCTTGCGCAAATTGGGTTCTACCGTCACGCCGAGGCTTTGGATGTATTTCGGGATCAGCGTTTTGGGCCCACAGACCTTCACCTCGGCGCCCTGCATCTGCAGCGCATAGATATTGGACAGCGCAACCCGCGAATGCAATATATCACCCACGATGACAACTTTCTTTCCGCCAACCCCGCCTAACTTTTCACGGATGGAATAACTGTCGAGCAATCCCTGCGTAGGGTGCTCATGGGCGCCGTCTCCGGCATTGATGATGCTGGCCTTGACATGCTGTGACAGAAAATACGCGGCACCGGGATTGGCATGACGCATCACGACCATGTCCACTTTCATCGCCAGTATGTTGTTGACCGTGTCTATCAGTGTTTCGCCTTTCTTAACAGAGGATTGCGCCGCCGAAAAACTGATGACGTCGGCGGACAGCCTTTTCTGCGCGAGTTCAAAAGACAGTTTAGTACGCGTGCTGTTCTCGAAAAAGATATTGGCTATGGTGATGTCGCGTAATGAAGGGACTTTCTTGATCGGGCGGTTAATGACTTCCTTAAAATGATCGGCGGTTTCAAAAATCAGGTCAATGTCATCCTTGGTGATGTACTTGATTCCGAGTAAATGATTTACGCTTAATTCTTTCATTTCAATTAATTTCTGATTAGATACACGGCATCTTCGCCTTCATTTTCCGCCCAGCACACACTCACTTTTTCATTGTTGATGGCATCAACCTGCCGTCCGCGATAATCGGGTTGTATGGGCAGGTCGCGGCTGAAACGCCTGTCAATCAGCACGAGGAGTTCAATTGCCGATGGCCGCCCAAACGATTGGATCGCAGTAAGCGCGGAACGGATGCTGCGTCCGGTAAATAACACGTCATCGATGAAAATAACCTTTTTATCCTCTACCAAAAAATCAATGTCGGTCTTGTTGGCTTCGAGCGGCTTGCCCGTACGGCGGAAATCGTCCCGGAAAAAAGTGATGTCCAGATATCCGATCGAGATGTTGCTGACCTGATACTCTTCTTCGAGCATGACCTTAAGCCTTTTGGCCAAAAAGGCGCCGCGCGGCTGGATGCCGATGAGGATCGTATCTGTAAAATCGAGGTGTTTTTCAATCAGCTGGCAGGCCAAACGGTGCAGGATGATATTGACTTCCTTTGAAGTAAGCAATATTTTTTGGCTCATAAGGATGCGTGTGTTTGGTTTGTAAAAGTACTGAAATAAGCGATACGTGAAAAATTTATTTAACGCTTAAAATTTCATTTTTGCTTGCCTTTTAACTTATGCATCTGATAAAAATCATTACTTTTAAAGCCTCGAATCTTTTGTGTAAAGCCATGACTATTTTCCTTACAGATGATGACAGCGATGACTGCCTGCTTTTTTCGGAAGCGCTGCGCGAATCGCATTCAGGGGTGACACTGAATGTAACCACGGATGGCGTCAGGTTAATGGAAATGCTGCATGGCGCGCCGCTGATGACTCCGATGGTGTTGTTCCTTGACCTGAATATGCCCCGCAAAAATGGTTTTGAATGTCTTGAGGAAATCCGGAAATCGCCGAACCTCAAAGATATCCCGGTGATCATTTTTTCAACCTCATCCAATACCGATATCATTGACCGCACGTACAGGCAGGGCGCCAATTACTTCATTTCAAAGCCCAATTCTTTTGTGTTGCTCAAAAAAGCCATCGGGCTCATCCTGTCCTTCGATCCCACGCAGCTCCAAAGCAAGCCGCTTCGTGAACAATACGTGATTAATGTAGCCTGACCCGGATGAGGAAACCGAAGCATATACAAATCAGGGTCATTTTCATCTTTGCGGTTGTTTTCCTGCTTTCCCTTTCGATTTATTGCTACACCCGGATCAATGAACTCACGAAATCCTACTACCTGGTCGACCACACCAACTTTGTCAAGCTGGAACTGGAAAAATACGGCTCTACGGTTAAGGATATCGAATCAGCCCAACGCGGATATCTGCTGACGAAAGATTCGGTTTATTATAAGGAGTTCAACGATCACGTGGGAAAGCTCCCCGGTAAAATAGAGGTACTTCGCCTGCTGACCAAAGACAACAAGCGGCAACAGGAGTATGTCGATGTCCTCGAATTACTGACTAAAAAACGGGTTTCAGCGATGCGGTTTACGATGGCATTGGGTGATATCTCAAAGATGCCAAAAGAACAGCGTTATAAAAACAGGGCGCAGCGCGCGTATTTCAGGCAACACATTAATAGAATGATTGCACTTGAGGACGCCGTCCTGAAAAGTCGTACCAAATTTATGGAACGCCAATCCGCATTGACACCGCTATTCACCGTTTTCCTGATGATTTCAGCACTGATCGTATTAATCCTTGCTTATTATGGGATCAATCGCGAGCTGCGGATCTCAGACCGATTGAAAGGGAGTCTCGAAGACAGCAAAAAACAGCTTACGGAGAGGAACCAGTCACTCCAGGCCAATAACGAGCAACTCGCGGCCGTAAACAAGGAACTTGAAGCGTTCACGTACATTTCCAGCCATGATTTACAGGAACCATTGCGTAAAATACAGACCCTGATTTCGCTGGTGCTTGAGAAAGAATCACCCACGATGACAGAAAGCGGCAGGAATTATCTCGAACGCATCCGCAGTGCGTCAGAGCGGATGCAGTCACTGATCAAGGATTTGCTTGCTTATTCGCGCGTCAATACAGAAAATTTCCATTTCGAACCCTACGATCTGGATACGATTGTGGGAGAGGTCGTGAGTGATCTTGACGAAGAACTACGGGACAGCCGCGCCGTAATCGAGGTTAAAGGCAGTGGCACAATCCGAATCATTACGACCCAGTTCAGGCAGTTGGTGACCAACCTGATTTCCAATTCAGTCAAATTCTCGCGGGAGAACGTAACGCCGCACATTACCATCGGGAACAAGACCGTCCGCGGTACCGAGGTACCTTTCGCAAACGCCGTTCCCGAAAAAAATTATTCGCTGATTACCGTAATTGACAACGGCATCGGCTTTGACATGCAATACCGTGAGCGGATTTTTGAGGTGTTCCAGCGGCTTTACTCGAATCAGCAATATGCGGGAACGGGCATCGGACTGGCCATTGTGAAAAAAATCGTGGAGAACCATGGCGGTTTCATTTCAGCGGAAAGCGTTGAAGGAGAAGGAACTGCCTTCAATATCTATATCCCGAACTGAGCCTTCCGTCCAAATTCCGTAACAAAACTTCCAAATTCCGTAATGGGATTTCTGGGGCATTTTGGCAATTTTACCATGTGAAAACCAAAACAAATCCTAATCATTAAATCCTGGAAATCATGAAAGCAAAATTATTGAGAATGCTCGTCCTGGTTACAATATTACTCACGTTTACAAACTGCGAGCTGGTGGAAGGCATTTTCAAAGCCGGTGTAGGTGTCGGAATCTTTATCGTGGTAGCGATAATCGCCGCCGTCATCTATGTTATCAGCCGTTTCGGGAAGAAATAAAAGGCCTAAAAAATCCCGCTCTGAAGGCGGGATTTTTTTATGTTAAGCGTACATCTTCCTGCGCAATTCCTGAATTTTCTCATCGTCAAGATACTCATCAAACGTCATGTAGCGGTCGATTACGCCATTCGGGGTCAGCTCAATGATGCGGTTCCCGACGGTCTGTGCAAACTCGTGATCATGTGTAGTGAAAATAACGGATCCCTTAAAGTTCTTAAGCGAGTTATTGAACGCCGTAATCGATTCCAGATCAAGGTGGTTCGTAGGCTCATCGATCATCAGGACGTTGGCACGTTCCATCATCATGCGCGAGAGCATGCAACGGACTTTCTCACCTCCTGACAATACTCGTGATGTTTTCAATGCCTCTTCGCCTGAAAAAATCATTTTCCCCAAAAAGCCACGGATGTACACCTCATCGCGCTCTTCCTCGGTTTTCGCCCATTGCCTGAGCCAGTCTACCAATGACAGGTCATTTTCAAAAAAATCGTGGTTTTCCACCGGCAGGTACGCCTGGTTGGTGGTAACACCCCAATCGAATGTTCCGGAATCCGGCTTCATGTTGCCGTTCAATATCTCATAAAATGCCGTGGTTGCACGGGAATCTTTTGAGAACAGCACGATTTTATCGCCCTTCGCCATATTGATATCGACGTCTTTGAAAAGCACTTCGCCGTCAACGGAAGCACTGAGGTTCTTTACGTTAAGTATCTGGTCTCCCGCCTCGCGTTCCTGGTCAAAGATAATTGCAGGGTACCGGCGGCTTGATGGCTTGATTTCAGAAATATTGAGCTTGCTGATCATTTTCTTACGCGAAGTGGCCTGCTTGGATTTGGCCACGTTGGCACTGAAACGGCGGATGAATTCCTCCAGCTCTGCCTTCTTTTCCTCAGCTTTCTTATTCTGTTGGGCGCGTTGTTTTGCGGCCAACTGACTTGACTCATACCAGAATGTATAATTCCCTGAATAATGGTTGATTTTTCCGAAGTCAATGTCGGAGATGTGCGTGCACACCGCGTCAAGGAAGTGACGGTCGTGAGAGACCACAATCACGGTATTTTCATAGTTGGCAAGGAAATTCTCAAGCCAGCCGATGGTTTCAAAATCGAGGTCGTTTGTTGGCTCATCCATAATCAGTACGTCCGGGCTTCCGAAAAGTGCCTGGGCGAGCAGCACACGCACCTTGAGCTTGGCATCGACATCGGCCATCAGCGTATAGTGCAGGTCTTCCCCAATACCGAGATTGGAAAGCATTGCAGCGGCGTCCGAATCAGCGTTCCAGCCGTTCATTTCCTCAAACTGCACCTGTAGTTCCCCTATGCGGTCGGCATTCTTATCATTGTAATCCAGGTACAATTCATCCATTTCCTTTTTCACGGCATACAACACCTTGTTACCCATCATGACCGTTTCGAGTACCGTGTGCCCGTCAAACATGTTGTGGTTTTGGTTGAGCACCGACATGCGCTTGCCCGGCTCAAGGAACACGTGGCCTGACGTCGGGTCGATATCGCCCGCGAGGATTTTCAGGAAGGTTGATTTTCCGGCACCGTTCGCACCGATGACCCCGTAAATGTTGCCATCGGAAAAGGTCGTGTTCACTTCGTCGAACAATATCCTTTTGCCAAATTGTACCGATAAATTATTTACTGTTAACATGAATTGCTTCTTTATAAAATTTTTGCAAAAGTAGAAAAAATAGTGGAGATTTACCCGAGAAGTTCTACGTAACCGACAGGTCCGGCTCCGGCAGCGGCCATATCAGGGGATCGCAGAAACGGACAGGTAAAGCGCACGTTTACATTTAACGCTGCATTAACAATATAATCACCTGTAACTGAATATTTTTGCTTACTAATCTGAAACGATGCAATACCCCTGCGTGATGATAAGACTTTTACTCCCCGCCTGTCTTGTTCTGTTGTTCGGTTCCTGTAATAAACCATTCGGCAATGAGGATTATACCGCCTTTTTCGGTGGAGAAGTTTCAAATCCCACAAGCCCATACGTGCTTTTCTGCAAAGACACACAGGTGATTGATACGATCATGCTCAGGGATGACAATACTTTTTTTGTCAAATTTGACTCGCTGTCGCCCGGATTGTACACGTTCAAGAACGAACCGGAATACCAATACGTCTACTTTGACAAAAATGACAGCATCATGGTGCGGATCAACGCCAATGATTTTGACGAGTCGATTGTTTTCTGCGGACGCGGCGAAGAGAAGAACAATTTCCTGATGGAACTGTACCTCAAAAACGAGCATGAAAAGAAAAAGATTTATGACGTTTTTGAATACGATTATCCCCATTTCAAGAAGAACATCGATTCGGCATACGCATCGAAAGAGAAATTTTACCATTCCAAAAAAGAATCCATACAGTGGAACGACGACTTTGATTCTTATGCAAAGGCGATGCTGGACTTCAACTACTACTCCAAGAAGGAAATTTATCCTGTCGTACACGAAATGCGCACCGGCGTGGCCATGAAAAGAAAACTGCCGGGCAATTATTATGCACACCGGAAGACCATCAATTACAATGATGCCAGGCTGACCGAGTTCTCTCCGTACGTAAAATACCTGACGTACATGCTCAACAATATGGCGTTGCAGAAAGACCTGCCCAATGCCACCGAAGCCGATAAATCTTTGGAAATGCATGTACGCAAAATGCACATCGCCGATTCGCTGTTCCAAAACCGCGCCATTAAGAACACCATCCTGAACAACATCGCCTTTACGTATTTGCTGGAAGACCAGAATATCGTTAACAACAAGAAATTCCTGGACCAGTACCACCGGCTGTCGACTGATAAAAGCAAACACAACGAAATCCTGAAAATCGGCGATGCCATCCAAAACCTCAGGGAAGGCAACGAACTCCCCACAGTGGGCCTCGTAAACCTGAACAATGAGCAGGTCGATTTCAAATCGCTCATCCACAAGAAAACGGTGCTGTTTTTCTGGACGCGAAATCTGGAATCGCATGTGATTGCCGCGCACAAGATTATTTTGGAGCTGATCAGGAAACATCCGGATTACCAGTTCATCGCCATCAATGTTGACCGCGACCAGGAAGAATGGCGCAAAGACATGGCCAATTATAAATTTGACGGCATACAGGAATACCGTGCCGCAGATTTCGAACTTATGAAGGAGAAATGGGTCATCAATAAGATCCACCGTACGATGATCCTGAACGCCGATGGCACCATAAATAACGCGTTCGTAAGCTTGTTCGATGCGAAGTTTGAAGACCACCTGCGGTAATCCGACCCGACAAAAAGAAATAAAAAATCCCGACGATTGTGTCGGGATTTTTTTATGTTCATCTCAGCGAGGTGGTTTCACTGATTTCGTAGTTGTTCGGTTTATTGGTTTCCCTTCTGATAGTCGGCGATAAACTGCGCCAGGCCAATATCCGTCAACGGGTGCTTCAACAATCCAAGGATCGCGGAAAGCGGACCGGTCATCACATCGGCACCGATCTTCGCACAGTTTACGATATGCATCGTGTGACGCACCGAAGCGGCAAGGATTTCGGTTTCGTAGCCGTAGTTGTCATAAATGCCACGGATTTCCTCAATCAGGTTCAGTCCGTCAGTCGACACATCATCGAGACGCCCGATAAACGGGGAAACATAACTCGCGCCGGCTTTCGCAGCCAATAATGCCTGCCCCGCCGAGAATACCAACGTGACATTCGTCCTGATGCCTTTTTCAGAGAAATATTTACAGGCTTTCACGCCGTCTTTGGTCATCGGGAGTTTCACGACGATCTGGTCATGCAGGTCGGCCAGCTCCTCGCCTTCCTTCACCATACCGTCGAAATCTGTCGCAATCACTTCAGCGCTCACATCGCCATCGACAATATTACAAATGTCCACATAATGCTTCAGGATGTTGTTTTTCCCGGTGATGCCTTCTTTGGCCATCAGTGACGGATTGGTGGTTACGCCATCCAAAACACCCAATGCCTGTGCTTCCCTGATCTCGTTCAGATTGGCGGTGTCGATAAAAAATTTCATGTTTAAATATTTAAAGAGTTGTGTTATTTATCCGGGCGTTCCGCTTCGTAACTCGCGGCGGGCTTTTCGCTGCAATCTTTTTTTGCCATCAGCTCATGCCGCTGATTTTGAAAACCGGCAGGCAAAAAAAGGATTTCCGCTGCAATCCCTAACGCGGACGCGCGGCGAAATTACGATTATACTTTTAAGTGACAAAGTCGCAAAGTAACAAAGTTTTAAAGTCCGCTCAGACCAAAGGGTCTTTGCTGTTTCGCCATTGCGTACGGTATCCAGCTACAGTTTATAATGCCGCATCAGCATCTTTTCATACATCCTGTCCGGCAAAACACGCTTCAGGATAATTGAAAAACGCTGCATAAAAGTGCCCACCTTATAATGGATTCCGGGATCTTGCTTTTGCATAATCGCATAAACGGCCAATCCCATTTCGTGCGGATTGGCACCGCTGTCAACGTGCTCGTTCATGGTTTTCAGGATATTTCCGTATGAAGTTTCATACGCTGAACCCGGAATCAACGGCGAATGAAAACGCCCGGCAGCGATATTCGTCGCGAAATCACCCGGAGCAATGTTTGTTATTTTGAGGCCAAACGATTTCACTTCCATCCGCAATGCTTCGGTAATCAGTTCCAAAGCGCCTTTTGACGCAGAATAAATCCCGCGGTATGGCAATCCCATATACCCGGCAATCGAGGTGATGTTGACGATCAATCCTGATTTTTGTGAACGCATTTGTGGCAACACGGCTTTCATGACTGCAATCGGGCCAAAGAAATTCGTATCAAAATTGTTCTTCATCTCTTTCAAGGGCGTTTCCTCGATCGGGCCGGTAATGCCTACACCGGCGTTGTTGACCAGCACATCGATACGGCCTTCTTTCGAAATCAGTTCGGAAACCGCATTTTGTATGCTTTGGGGATCACGCACATCGAGTGCCAGTAAAGGAAAAACGGAATCTGTGACCTTTGCGGGATTGCGGCTGGTGCCATAGACTTTAAAATCTTTTGAATGGAGGAATTCGCCTATGGCTTTTCCAAGACCGGAGGAGCCACCGGTGATTAGGACAATTTTGTTCATGTGTGGTCGGGGTTTTAGCCCTGATGGCAGCGGCATCCTTTTTCCTGCTTCTTTAGCAGGGAAAAGATACAGCGGACAGCAGGATTGGCTTCAAATCAATACAGCCCAAAAATAAAAAATCCCGATAAATCGGGACCACAAAAAAAAGAAAAAATGGCAAGCGACCTACATCGCACCGCTACAACCGCGTACCCTTGCTATGTTCCCATCCTGGGGGATTCTGCAGGAGCTGGTCGTGTAGGACTTGCCGTTGCAAATATACAATCTTTTTGTATTTTCGCAAGGCCGTTGAAGAGAATCGTCGGCAACAATCCATTTTCCGATTTAAAAAAACACCATGAAGAAATATAACCTGCTCGCTGTCATTTCGTTAAACCTGATTATGCTTTCCTGCGGAGATGAAAATAAAACCCATTTTGCGTTTGATGAAACCAAAATCGAGGCACATTACACCAATTCAGAGTCGGCGGCACTGACAATTTTAAACGCCGACAACAAGGAAATCGACAGCGTCGCCTATTTTGTAAATGACAAACGGGTGGCAGGCGCAAAAGACCTTAAGCCGGTAAACCTGCCATTGGCGGGTTATAAGCTCGGCTATCAGGAGGTGCTGGCGAAAATTTATTTTGGTGGAAAGACCGAAGAGATCACGAGCCGTGTGGAGGTGGTGTCTTCGATCACGCCGAAATTGCTCACCTATAAGGTATTGAATACCTACCCGCACGACATCAGCTCTTTTACGGAGGGATTGGAATTTTACCGCGACACGCTGCTTGAAGGCACCGGACAATATGGGTCGTCGAAACTGCTGAAAGTGGATTATAAGACGGGCAAGATCTTAAAAAGTGCCGATTTGCAAAGCCAGTATTTCGGCGAAGGGATTACGGTAATCAATGGGAAAATATACCAGTTGACCTATAAGGAGAAAACCGGCTTTATTTACAACGCCGATACCTGGAAAATTGAAAAGACCTTTACCTTCGACAAGGACATAGAGGGCTGGGGCATGACGCATGACAACCAATACATCTACCAGACCGACGGTACCGAGAAAATCTGGAAAATGGACCCGTCCACACAGAAAATGGTAGATTATATCAGTGTGTATTCGTCGTCGGATAAAATCAAATCGCTGAACGAACTGGAGCTCATCGACGGGGAAATGTACGGAAACATTTGGCAGAAAGACCTTATTGCCATCATCAACCCGGCTACGGGCGAGGTTACTGCAGCCATCGATCTGTCGGAGCTCAGGAAATCGCTGACAAATCCGGAAGCCGAAGTCTTGAATGGGATTGCTTACAATCCAAAAACAAAAACGATTTTCGTTACCGGGAAAAACTGGGATAAAATATTTGAAATCAGCGTGTTAAAATAAGCTGTAGCGAACAGCGATTTACTGTCATTCCTTAAAATATAGTTAAATAACTATTTTTATAGTTGCATAACTAGAAATATAGTTGTAAGTTTGGTTTCAAATTTACTGCTATGCAAAATCTCACGAACAAGGAAGAAGAAATCATGCACATCTTATGGAAGCTTAAAAAAGCTTTTGTAAAGGACATCATGGCTGAAATCACCAACGAGCAGCCACACTACAACACACTCTCGACCATCGTACGCAACCTGGAAGAAAAAGGGTACGTGGCCCACACCGCTTATGGCAACACGCACCAGTACTTCCCTATCGTCGCATTGGAGGATTACAGGAAGAAATTCATGAATACGGCGATTGAGCATTATTTCAATAACTCGTATAAGAACATGGTGTCATTTTTTGCGCAGGAAGAAAAAATCTCTGCGAAGGAACTCCGTGAAATCCTGGACATCATCGAAAAGAAATGATTATGGAAACGCTGCTGCTTTATCTGATCAAATCCGGCGCGTTGATGGCCTTGTTCTTCTGTGGCTACCAACTGTTGCTGCGGCGGGAGACCTTTTTTGATGCAAACCGCTGGTATCTGCTGGCTGGTTTATTCGCCTCGGTATCGCTGCCGCTGCTGTATGTAAAAAAAATAGTCTGGATTGAAGCCCCGAAATTCACCGCAGCACAATTGACCGCCCTGTCGGAGTCAGTTGGGAAGCAAGCAATGCAACAGCCGGCAATGCAGGCGATTGACTGGGCAGCGATCACCTGGTACGTCTACCTCGCGGTCTGTCTGGTGCTGACGGTAAAAGTCATGGCCAATATCATTTCGTTGTTCCGACTGCTTCACAGGCAGCGGGCCGTGAAAATGGGCACATTTACGCTCGTGGATCTCGACCGGGATGTGGCACCCTTTTCGTTCTTCAATTACATCGTTTACAATTCTGCCAGGTATTCTGACGACGAATTGCAAAGCATACTGAACCACGAGAAGGTGCACAGCCGCGAACGGCATTCCATCGACGTACTGGTGATGAAGGTTTTCAGCATTATTTTCTGGTTCAATCCATTTGTCTGGTTGTACAAAAAGGCCGTTTTGCAAAATCTTGAATACATAGCCGACAGAAAGGCCGTGAGCCAGTTGCACGACAAACGCGCTTACCAGATGGCCCTGCTCCGGGCGGTCACCTTACCGAATTACTTATCAATTACCAATAATTTCAATCAATCACTAATCAAAAAACGAATCGTTATGCTAAACAAGAATCAATCCAAAAACAGGAATTTGTGGAAATATGCCCTGATGTTGCCACTACTCGCTGCCTTTATGCTTTACTTTCAGGTGAAAGTGATTGCACAGCAAAAACAGGTACAGGTGACCGCTGACCAGCCTTTTTCAGGGCAGCACAATGACCCCGACCATTTCAATTTTGTCATCGACCGAAATACTTCCGATGCTGAAATCAAACAGGAAATTCAACGCCTCAAAGCGCTTGGCGCAACCCTAAAGATTTCACGGGTCAAACGCAACAGCAAAGGCGAAATTATTGCGGTAAAAATCAATTATAAGGATAAAAATTCTTCCATAGAAAAATATGTGAACGGCACAGCCGCAATTGACCCGATTTACTTCAGCAAGAATGACGACTTCACCGGATTCGGCCAGCCGGAAAAACGAATTGCCATAACTACACACCGTAGTGAAGACGAAGAGGATAACGGAATCTTTACGTTTTCCTTTAATGATGATGAGGCACCAGAAGCACCCGAACTGCCGGAAGCGCCCGAGGCCCCGGAAGCACCGGAACCGCTTGACCCATTGGACTTCAAATTCGATTTTGACCAGAATAACGTCATTGTAAAAAGCGTTACGGGCAAAGACGGCAAAACAGTGGTAACGGTCAATGGCAAAGTGGTCGCCGATGTGGATGTAGACAAAATCATGGCGGACATGGCGCCAATCATCATAGATGGTGAGACCATTTCGCTGGGCGGCGGCGACAGTAAAGGCAAAAAAGCCATTATTATCAAAAGTAAGGAGATGAGGAACAAGGCGAAGCAAGCGATGGACTACGCCAAAATCCAAAGGGAGCAGGGCGATATCCAAAGGGAAGCCGCCGAGGAGATGCGGAGCAGCTTCGAGGAAATGAAGGTACAGCAACGCGAACAGATGCAGAAAATGAAAGCCGAGATGGATGCTATGCGCGCCGAGCTTGAAAAAACCCGTGCCGAAATCAAGAAACAAAAATAAAGTTAGTGCCTGGGCCCAGAAATGGGCCTTTTTTTATTTTTCGGACAAAGCGACGACATGTCGTCCGATTGGGACCACGACCTTCAGCGGTCCGGAGCTGTGCAATGCGTGTCTACCTGCCCAACAGACCGGATATTCAGATTGTAAGAGCAATCAAAACATGACAAACAGCGAGAGGACACAACAGAGACCTGACACAGAGCGGTTTGCAGATCAAAGGCGGATCGCATGCATAAAATATTCAATAATTATCATTTGCCGATTTGCAAATAATGTATTTTTGCCTATATTTGCACCCGCAAACAAGTTCACCGAACTGCTGTATAATAACAAAGGACGGTGAAATAATGAGGCCTCGTGGCGCAACTGAATAGCGCATCTGATTACGGCTCAGAAGGTTACTGGTTTGAATCCAGTCGAGGTCACGAATTTTGATAGTCAATGACTACAAGCGATAACAAAAGCCCAGTATTTACTGGGTTTTTTCGTTTTAAGTCGTATCTCTTCCCGTTTCTTTTTCGGGCATCCTGCATTCGCAGCCCTGAATACCGTCAAACCTCTCGACCGCAAGGCCTCTTACTATTTTTCGACGACAGGCACAAACACATATCCATTTTAATTTAGTTCAAAATAACTGAAGTTCAGTGTGTTTGTACTTATATTTGTTAACGGCGACCGACAGTAGCCGCTGCGCGATTGAAATACAAAAGAAATACCGTTCCAATGGTGTCAGAGACCATGGTGCTGCAGCATGGGAGCTGATATCCAAGCAGCTGTCTTTAAAAAGCGAAGCAATGAGTAGCTTGCTCTTCTTACAACACATCAATACAAATCAAGATGCCTGAAAACAAATTCAATACCAACGGACTGACTGACGCTGAAGTACTGATCTCGAGGCAGAAATATGGCCAAAACCTGCCCGCTTACAAAAAAAGCAACAGGTTCCTCGATACGCTGATCGGAATGGTGAAAGAGCCAATGATAGTCCTGCTGTTGGCTGCATCCATCATTTATTTTATCAGCGGAAAGAGTTCGGATGGTATATTCCTGGTTTCGGCCATTGTTTTGATTGCACTCATTTCATTGTTCCAAAACGCCAGGAGCCACAATGCGCTGGAACAATTGAAAGATATTATCAAACCCAAATGTACTGTCATCCGGAATGGAATGGCACTCGAAATTAAAACAGAGGAAATCGTCATTGGAGACAGCCTGATGGTAGAAGAAGGCACTTTTATTGCCGCCGATGGCACCATCACGCAATTGAATGATTTTTCTGTTAATGAGTCCATCCTGACCGGCGAATCGATTGCAGTAAGTAAAGACAAAGCTTCGGATGACAACAAGATTTATCAGGGCACCACTGCGGTTGGGGGCCTGGCCATTGCGACCGTTACTGCGATCGGCAGTCAAACGAAACTGGGAAAAATCGGGAGAAGTCTTGAGGGGATTGCTGAAGAAAAAACACCACTGGAAGTCCAGATTGGAAATTTCGTAAAGAAAATGGCCGTGGCCGGCGCGTTGGTTTTCCTCGTCGTCTGGGCGATCAATTTCTTCCATTCCTATAATGTATACGACAGCCTGCTCAAAGCGCTGACGCTCGCCATGAGCATCCTTCCGGAAGAGATTCCAGTGGCCTTTGCGACTTTTATGGCGATTGGCGCATGGCGGATGATGAAGGAAGGCATCGTAGTGAAACAGATGAAAACAGTCGAAACTTTAGGCAGTGCCACTGTGATCTGTGTCGATAAGACAGGTACCATAACAGAAAACAAAATGAGCCTGGATAAAATCTTTAGTTTACGATCCGGCAAGATCACCGACCTGAGCGCCTCATTATCCATCGATGAAAAATACCTGATTACAATGGCCATGTGGGCAAGCGAACCGATTCCGTTCGACCCGATGGAAATTGCGCTGCACCACGCCTATCAGACAACAGCTAAAAAAGACGAGCGCCCCGATTTCAAGTTGGTGCACGAATATCCGCTGTCAGGAAAACCGCCCATGATGACCCATATTTTTGAAGGACCATCAGGTGCGCGGATCATTGCAGCGAAAGGGGCTGCGGAATCTATCATGGTAAACGCCGCGCTTACTGAGGATGAAAAGCGCTCGGTGATGCAAGCCATCAAAGATTTTTCAGCCGACGGATATCGGATATTGGCGGTTGCAGAAAGTCATGCCAGTAGTCAAAACTATCCGAAAACACAACAGGAACTGCCTTTTGAATTCATTGGATTGCTGGCTTTCCATGATCCACCAAAAAAAAATATCGCGTTGGTGTTTCAACATTTTTACAAAGCAGGAATCGATGTGAAGATCATCACGGGCGACAATGCGGAAACGACTGCGGCCATCGCGAAACAAATCGGGTTTGCAGGCTATGAAAAAAGCATTTCGGGAGAGGCACTGATGCAGCTTTCCGAACAAGAATTAAAAATCAGGGTTTCCGATACCAACCTGTTTACACGCATGTTCCCGGAAGCCAAACTAAAAATCATCAATGCGCTCAAAGCCAATAACGAGATTGTCGCCATGACCGGTGATGGTGTCAATGACGGGCCGGCGTTAAAATCAGCGCACATCGGTATAGCGATGGGTAAAAAAGGGACGGAAATTGCCAAACAGGCCGCCTCCTTAATCCTGATCAATGACGACCTTTCAAAAATGGCAGACGCTATCGGGATGGGCAGAAAAATTTATACCAACCTTAAAAAAGCCATACAGTTCATCATTTCAATCCACATCCCAATCATTCTGACAGTATTTATTCCGCTGGCATTGGGATGGCTTTATCCGAATATCTTTTCGCCCGTCCATATTATCTTCCTTGAGCTCATTATGGGCCCAACCTGCTCTGTAGTATATGAGAACGAGCCGATGGAACAAAACACCATGTCACAAAAGCCAAGGCCGTTCACGACGACATTTTTCAATTGGAAGGAGCTTTCAACCAGCATCATTCAAGGGTTGATGATCACCATCGGCACGTTATGCATCTATCAATTCTGTGTTCACCAGGGTTACCATGAGACGATGACGAGAACGATGGTGTTCCTTACGCTGATCAGTGCCAATGTGTTCCTGACGTTCGAAAACCGTTCCTTTTACTACTCGGTTGCGACGACCATAAAATACAAGAACAATCTCGTTTTACTGGTCACCGTTGTTACGATTGTGACTACCGCGCTGATGTTGTATGTTGAGCCGGCAGCCGATTTTTTTGCGCTGGAACCACTGAATTTCCGTCAGGCATCAATATCGGTCGGGATGGGCGGCATCTCGGTACTGTGGTATGAATTGGTCAAGGCGGGAAAACGAAACGCAGCACAGAAACATAACCAACGTACGAATGAACCGCCCGCGTAATCACACCGAATGCCCAAGCAAGCCACTGATTCCCTATCCTCTTCACCCTTTCTGTGATGACGCAAAATAACAAAACCCGAAGCCGCATGCCGTCAATCCGGATTGATACACCAGCGGAGTTTCCTAATGCAGTCGGTTCGAAATCAGGCTGATGAATTCCTTTCGCGTCTTATCCTTTTCAAATGCCCCATTAAAAGATGAGGTCGTCGTGACACTGTTCTGCTTCTGGATGCCGCGCATCTGCATGCACATGTGCTGGCACTCCATGACCACCGCAACACCTAACGGGTCCAATGCTGCCTGGATGCAATCCTTAATCTGGTCGGTCAGCCTTTCCTGCACCTGCAATCTTCGGGCAAACGCCTCGACTACCCTTGGAATCTTGCTCAGCCCGACAATCTTCCCGTTGGGGATATAGGCCACGTGCACTTTGCCGAAGAATGGCAGGAGGTGGTGTTCGCACATTGAATACACCTCAATATTCTTGACAACTACCATTTGTTTATGGTCTTCTGCGAAAAGCGCCGCCTTTAGGATTTCCAACGGATCGATTTCGTAGCCCTGCGTCAGGAATTGGTACGCTTTGCCGGCGCGTTCCGGCGTTTTTTCCAGTCCTTCCCTAGTCACATCTTCCCCTAAAATCGACAGTACACCCTTCAGATGGACGGCCAATTGCACCGTTTTCTCTTCGTCATACTGTTCGATTTTTCTGTAATTACTCATATAAATAAATTTTTGTTGAAGGTAATACAATAAACAGAAAACAATTGTTAATTTTTGAATTGTTGTAAAAGGTCACCGCCTGCAATTTAAGTATCGAATATTTTCATGAAATAAGCTTCGAAAGCACATGATTATTACGGAGGTGTAGCAATGGCCTGACGTCCAGCTGTGTCGAAGTGTGGAGCAAAGGCTAATGTTTCCGTAACGAAGGTTCTCTTTTTTTCGCTTTACTCTAGTTAATACACTACAATTGTCCGGCCGTCATGCCTTCAGTAGCTGACGGATGCAATATTTTTTTGATAAACCCGTCTCAAATCATGATTTGAAGCGATTGCCACTGACTGATACCTGACATTTGTCTCATATAACATTAAAATTCAAATCATGAAAACCACAATCCTTCCCTTTCTGCTGCTGCTTTGCACTTCCAGCATCTTTTCCCAAATCAATGGTTCGGGCAACACTGTTTCCAAATCGTACGACTTTACCGATTTTGACAAGGTCAGCTTAAACGACTTAGATGGCGAGGTCACTATCGACATCGGCAAAACCTGGTCGGTTACGGCCACAATTGATGACAATCTTTCAGACTTGCTGCAGGTCAGGCTCGATGCCCGGGAGCATTTGCTGGACCTCTCCCTTAAAGGGAATAAGGACAACAGGCTGTATATCGAAAATACACACATCAGGATTGCGATTACCATGCCGGAAGCCTCCGTCATCAGGCACGATGGCAACAGCCATGTTACCCTATCACATGTCAACGGAAAATATTTACGGATCGAAAACGTCTCCAATGGCCATTTGACCGCGTCGGGCAAGGTCGACCAGCTTGATATCGTGCATGCCGGCAACGGTAACATCGATGCACGCCAGCTCAACTGCGGGCAGGCTGGGATACAAAGTGATGGAAACGGCCAGGTCATCGTTTGTGCCGAGGGTAAGCTAGCTGCCACAGGGTCAGGTAACGGTGATATCCTGAATACGGGCAAAGCCGCTTTTTCAGGCTCGTCGCGCCACCAGGGGAACGGCAAGCTTATCGTCAAGCCCAAATCCTAGATGGCGCGAAATGCCCTGATTATGTCAATACACCACATACAAAAACCGGAACCGATAGCCTGTATCGATTCCGGTTTTTTCTGTTATCCGCTATTGCAATATCGTCGGTTGACAGCCATAAGCCTAACTCCACGGGTCAAGCACTACTTTTACGCAACCGTCGACCCGTTTTTTGAAAATGTCATAGGCATGGGCAATGTCAGAAAGCGGCAGTCGGTGCGTGATGATGTCATCAAGCTGCACCTTGCCCTGCACAACATACTCCAGCAGTTTGTCGATGTGCTTGTGCGCCGGTGCCTGTCCGCCTCGCAATGTAATTCCTTTGTCAAAGAACTGGCCCAGCGGGAAGTTATCATAATTCACGCCATAGACGCCCAATACCGATACGATCCCGCTACGGCGTACGGCGCTCATACAGGCTTCCAGCACCTTGGTTGAGCCTTTTTCGAAATTGATCGTGGCCTTTACCCGGTCGATCAACCCGCGATCCGGCTCAAAGCCTACGGCGTCGATGCAGACATCAGCCCCGCGACCCTGGGTGAGCGCGCGGATCTGCTCCACGACCTCCTTCGGACCGTCCTCCCACAAAATGGTCGTGCAGCCGGTGCTTGCCGCGGCCTTGTCCAATCGGTACTGCACGGTATCTACAACGATCACCTGTGCCGCGCCACGCAATACGGCACTTTTTGCCGCCATGATTCCCACTGGCCCGGAACCAAAAATGGCTACAGTTTCCCCTCCTTTTACCTCACCCCAGTCGACACCTGTGTATCCTGTAGGAAATATGTCGGTGAGGAATAGTACTTGTTCGTCGGTCAGATTCTCTGGCACCACGCGCGGTCCGAAATTCGCATACGGAACGCGCACATACTGTGCCTGTCCGCCGTCGTAACCGCCGTAAAGGTCAGTGTATCCAAACAACGCACCACCTTTCTCTGTGAGGATGCCGCCTTCAGGCCCATAGTGCTCCGGGTTGCTGTGTTCGCAGTTGCCGGGCACGTCGTGGTTGCAGAAAAAGCAGTTTCCGCAAGCTATCGGAAATGGCACCACTACACGGTCGCCGGGCTTCAGGTGCTTTACGTCAGGGCCGACTTCCTCGATTATGCCCATGAATTCGTGACCAAGCACCATAGGACGCGGCTGCGGGAATCCCCCTGAATAAATGTGAAGGTCAGAGCCGCAAATGGCTGTGGACGTCACCTTCAGGATAATGTCATCCCTTTGTTTCAATTTCGGATCTTCGACGGTGTCATATTGTATCGACCCCGGTCCATGGATTACGGCTGCTTTCATAATAATTGATTTAAATAATTGGCGCCAAGTTCCGAATACGCGGCGGCGGAAGGTTACACCATTGCCAAAAAAAATTGCAATATCTGCCGCGACATCCCATATTCCCATAACTTCCTAAAACTATAAAAGATGCACGTTATACTGTAAAACCAATCGCACATTGATGTTGAAATTTGCAGTAAACATCAGCACATGAGAACTAAATTGTATCAAAAGGTTTTGCCCACCGCTTGGCAATGCGTGACATACTTGACACAGATTGTTCGGGCCTACTACGTTTAATGACATCGGAACACACTAATTTTACAAGCGCATGAGTTATGAAATACAATAAAATTTTAGTCATCGACAACGATTGGGATGATATTGATATATTTCGAAAGGCGGTATTGGCGGTGTCTCCGGCGATACGATGTACATTTAAGTCAGACGCACAGCTCGCGCTAGACTATCTAAGGGAAAAGCGTCTTGTGCCTAAAGCCATTTTCCTCGATATCGAAATGGAAAAGCTCAACGGCCACGAATTCCTCAAACTCGTAAAAGAAGACGAGACCATTAGCCACATCCCGGTTTTTATCCTTTCAAACCATTCGGCTGACACAATCAAATCGCAGACAATTGCTGCCGGTGCCGCTGGTTTTATTACCAAGCCGTCTACCTTTCCCGAGCTCGTATCAATCCTGCGTGACGTATTGCTGTGATATACCTGTCGGCTACCCAACACCTTTCTTCCCTATCGGAATGAAACAAGGTTTTTTCTGCAACACGCTCTGGTTAACCACAAATTTCCGTTGTAATTTAACAATTGTCAAATCACGAATGCCGGCGGATGTCAGTAATTTTAAGCACTAACAAAATTGCTATGGCATTACTCCTTAAAGAATTTTCGCCGGCGGAACTCGACCGTATTATTGAAATGGCCTGGGAAGACCGCACGCCTTTTGAGGCAATCCGGCACCAATTCGGACTCACTGAAGAATCGGTAAAAGCGACAATGAAAGCGCAACTGAAGTTCAGCAGCTACAAACGCTGGAGACAACGCGTCGAACATTGCAGGACCAAACACCTCAAGAAGCGTGATGACAGCATCACCCGATTCAGGTGCAGCCGGCAGCGCGCGATTTCAGGCAACAGGATTTCTAAACGGTAAATCGTGCGGTCCGTTAAAAAACAACACCTCCCTCAGAAAATATGCGCGGCATGCGGGCGGCCGTTTACATGGCGAAAAAAATGGGAAAAGGACTGGGAACAGGTGAAATATTGCAGCGAACGTTGTAAAAGAAACAAAAATGGCACAGCAAACCCTTAGGCTCATCCTGGGCGACCAGTTGCATCACGCCCATTCGTGGTTTGCACAGGTGAATCCGTCGGTGCATTATGTCATGATGGAAACCCGCAGCGAAACCGATTATACCGTACATCACATCCAGAAAATAGCCGCGTTCTTTACTGCGATGCGACGTTTTGCTGACGAACTGCGTTCGAACGGCCACGACGTGATTTACTTCAAGCTTAATGACAAAAACAACCGGCAGGCTTTCGCCACAAATCTCGCAGAAATCATCAGCCGCTACGGCATCACGCATTTTGAGTATCAGCATCCGGACGAATACCGATTACGCCGGCTTTTGGAAGCATTCACCGAAACCCTGACGATCACCACTGCTGTTTATGACAGTGAACACTTTTTGTGTACGCCAGAAGCATTCAGTGATTTTGCGAAAGGAAGCAAAAGCCTGCTGATGGAGAATTTTTACCGGGAGATGCGCCGGAAGCACCACATCCTGATGCGTAATAGCCTGCCAGAAGGTGGACAATGGAATTTTGACAGCGAAAACAGGAAGAAACTGCCCAAGGGCCACCGCCCTCCCGCCCCACTGCTCTTTGATACAGATGTCTCTGAAGTGCTGACGGATCTTGCACAGCATCCCATTACCACGATGGGATCAATCGACGGAAAACATTTCATCTGGCCGACCACGCGGGCCGAATCGCTGCAATTGCTTGCGTTTTTTACACGGCACTGCCTGCCGCTGTTCGGTACCTTCCAGGACGCGATGGCACCGGCAGAATGGTCGCTGTACCACTCGCGGCTGTCGTTTTCAATGAACACCAAAATGCTTTCCCCGGCAGAGGTCATCAGCACGGCCGTATCAGAATGGGAAGCGCGCCCTGAAGACATCGGGCTGAACCAGCTCGAAGGATTTGTTCGTCAGATTGTGGGTTGGCGCGAATACATGCGCGGCATTTACTGGCTAAAAATGCCGGAATTTGCGACGCTCAACTTTTTCAACCATAAGACCGATCTGCCTGCATTCTACTGGACCGGCCGTACAAAAATGCACTGTGTGAGGGATGCGGTGCAGCAGTCGCTTACGCAGGCTTATGCGCACCACATACAGCGGTTAATGATCACCGGTAACTTTGCGCTGCTGGCGGGCATCGACCCGGATCAGGTTGACGATTGGTACCTCGGCATTTACATCGACGCCATAGAGTGGGTTGAAATCACCAATACCCGCGGCATGAGCCAGTTTGCAGATGGCGGACTAATTGGCACCAAGCCTTATGTAAGCTCCGCGGCATATATTGATCGCATGAGCCACTATTGCGGAACCTGTTTCTACGACAAGTCCAAAAAAACCGGACCCCGCGCCTGCCCTTTCAATAGCCTGTATTGGAATTTCTACGACAGGCACCGGGAGAAACTTTCGAAAAATCCGAGGATCGGTATGGTATACAGCCTTTGGGACAAGATGACGCCGAACGACAAATCCGCGATCCTTGAGCAGGCAGCTCATTATCTGGAACACCTCGACGCGCTGTAAAAGGCTAGTCAGCGGGATGAAGCTGTGACTCCATAAACTTTCCGGTCAGCGTGTTTCCCAGATCATCTTCCCATTTCGTGATGACGTTCTCAATGAGATCAGGCTCAAAGCCGATGATTTCCATTACCTGCGTGCCAAATTCCTGTTGTACTTTCTGTCCGATACGTAAATTCATGTGTCCTATTTTTCTTGTGCACAATTTGGCAAAAAAAGTCCTTCCCGATTTACATTTTCAGTGCTTGTTTTTACAGAATTCTTATCGCCAAAATCTTGTAAATACAGTGGGAAAATTCATAATTGGAATTGTTCCCTGACGCCCGAAATTTAGGATTAGTGAAAGTTTCCCAATGAAGCCTTGACCAAACGTTTTGAAGAACCACCCACAATGTAAAAAACCGAGATGACAACAATGAACGATATTGCCCGACGTTTCCCCGAAAACCCGCTGCTGATGCCTAAAGACCTCCGGCCCTGCAGCGCTGACATGCAGATTATCAGCCTGCTGAACCCCGGCGTATTTACTTTCGAAGGCAAAATCTGGCTGCTCGTGCGGGTTGCTGAAAGCATCGCCCAAAAGGAGGGCGTCATTTTTTTTCCTGTCGTCAACGCGCTCGGGAAGGTCGAAATCATCGAGATCCCGCTCAACGACCCGGACCTCGTTGCCGATGACCCGCGCGTCATCAACTACAAAGGGCTGGATTACCTTACGACGCTCTCACACCTGCGAATCATGTGCAGCGATGACGGCGTCCATTTTTACGAACCTGAGGACTGCAATTCAATTATGGGCATTGGGGTACACGAGCAATATGGCATCGAGGATTGCAGGGTGAGCCGCGTTGGCGACACCTTTTACCTTACCTACACGGCGGTTTCTGACAAGGGCGTCGGCGTGGGTTTGCGAACAACGAAGGACTGGAAGGCGTTTGAACCGAAAGGGATGATTTTTCCCCCACACAATAAGGACTGCGCCATTTTTGAGGAACTCATCGACGGAAGGTTCTACGCACTGCACCGCCCGACGAGTCCGCAGATTGGCGGGAACTACATTTGGATATCTGACTCTCCCGACGGCATTCATTGGGGAAACCACCAGTGCATCCTGAAGACACGTCCCGGAATGTGGGACAGCGCCAGAATAGGTGCAGGTGCCGCGCCGATAAAGACCGACAAAGGCTGGCTCGAAATTTACCACGGCGCAAACCCGGAACACCAATACTGCCTGGGCGCATTCCTGATGGACCTGCAGGAACCTGCAAAAGTCATTGCGCGCACCGTCGATCCGATTATGGTACCCACAGAAAACTATGAACTCAGCGGTTTCTTCGGCTATGTGGTATTTACCAACGGACACATCGTTGAAGGGGACAAACTCACGATTTACTATGGGGCAGCCGACGAATTTGTATGCGGCGCGCATTTCTCTATTAAAGAAATCCTGTTGCTGCTGCAATACGGAGAGCCTTCCGGGATTTGAGAAATGACACATTCGCTCCGCTTTCACCTGCAGACGCGGCAACAGCCATTTTGAGAGCATATGGCCGAAGAAATCCTGCCTAAACCGCGTTTTGCTGCCTGTTCCGCAAACGGTACAATTTCGGGATCAGCGTATCAAGCCGCTGCATATAATCCGCAAGCAGCCAATCCTTATAACTTTTACTGGCGTTTCCGATGCATTTCACGTATGACTTCACGCGCCATTCGATTTCTGGCTGCAGTGCCGAGGCGAGTTTGAGCGCCTCCGTAACCGTATCCGCATTGTCAAGGCACATTAAGGCCTGCTGCCGTAGCGAATCCTGAATCACCGTTTTCGGCTTTTTGTGATGTTCAACAGCTTCCTCGTAATGCGCGGCGACGTCAAACGCAAATTCGAGCGTATTGGGAAACTGCGTCCTGATTTCGGCTGGTATCCGATGTGACTCTCCTGCCGTGGCGGTGGCGCTGTAATTCAACTGCGCGGCATATGCTGCGGGATTCTCAAACACATGCTGCCAGTCCATGGGTGCGTCCCAGTCGCCGAACCGTTTCATGTTATTGCCCAGATCGATGATCCGAAACGTTTTCTTTGCAGGAAGACGCCGTGCGCCGCGCCCGATCATCTGGTGATAGAGTGTCACGGAAGTGGTCGCTCTGTTCAGGATGACGGCCTGGACCGTGGGCTCGTCAAATCCTGTGGTCAGGATAGAAACCGACGTAAGGACGGCCCCTTTCGTTTTGCGGAACCACTGCAGGATGGCCTTCCTGTCTTCAGCGCCGGTGTTGTTGTCGAGGTGCCTGATCGGGATACCGGCTTCGGTAAAGGCGGCGTGCACCTTCAGCGAGGTGTCGATCCCATTGTTGAAAATGAGCGTTTTCCTGCCATCGGCATGGCTATGGTACGCATCGAGCAGCAACTGAAGCATCGCCGGCGAACCGTATAAGGCGTTTGACGAACTGATGGTGAAGTCGCCATGAATGCCCGTTGTTAACGAGTTGAGCTCTACATCATAAGCCACCGACTGGGGTTTGGCCAAAAACCCACCGGCAATAAGATCCGCAATGCTGTCGCCCGAAATCAGTGCATGGTAATGGGCATTCATGGGTTTGCTGATGTCTGAACTGAATGGCGTAGCCGTCACCCCGATCACATACGAATGCCTGAATTTCTTCAGTAATTTACGGAACGCATTGTGGTGGGCTTCATCGATGATGACCAGGCCGACGTCTGCCGTGCTTATCTTTCCCTCCTTGATCCGGTGTTTCAGCGTTTCGACCATGGCAATAGCACAATCGCTGCTCAAATCGGGTAATTTGGTTGCACTCTCAATGACGTCATTCGGTACCCCGAAATGCGTAAGCGTTGCCGATGTCTGGCTGCACAACTCGCTGCGGTGCGTGAGGATGGCCACTTTCCTGCTATATTTTGCAATGAAGCGCCTGGCAATTTCAGAAAATATGACCGTTTTCCCACCGCCTGTCGGCAGTTGGTAAAGGAGCCTGCGGTCCGGAGTTGACGTCTCGAGCTCGCGGAAGAGGTAAGCGATATCGCGCTCCTGGTAAGGATAAAGCGTGGTGCTGATTTTCGGCATCGTGGTTTTTTGGTAAAATTACACGCCCCGCCGGCTTCACTTGTTACGATATTTGGCGTTGTTTTTACAGAAATCGACAGGATGTCCAAGAGCGCTGTCACCGGTCGTTATGCTGCGGCCGCGATAAATATGATGGCCGTCATTTTCTATTGGTGGGATATGAGTGATTTTTGTGTAAAATACCATCCGTACATGAAAAGTGACAGCAACATAAGGCAACAGGTTGTCAAGGCGCTTGAAGCGAACACGCTTTTGCAGGCGCCTGAAATTGCCGTGGAAGTGCATGATGGCCATGTGACACTGACCGGATTTGCTGATAAATTCTATAAAAAAGACCTCGCAAAAAAAACGGCCAGGGAGGTCGAAGGCATCAAATCGGTTCATGAGGACATCCGCATTGTCATCGCCGATGCATCTCGTATCAGCGACGACGAAATCCAGAACCGTATCGCTCGCCAGTTTGTGAAAAATTTCGGCAATGCCCACCATGACATCAAATCGATTGTCAAAGACGGCTGCATATGGCTGGAAGGGCGCCTGAAATGGAAATACCAGAAAGACCTTGCCGGCGAGTGTATCAGCGGCATCGATGGCATCAAAACGATTGAGAATAACATCACCGTCCCGGACACGATAGATGCGGCAATTAGCGAGAAAGACGTGTTCGCAGCCATTTATGGCGACCATTCCATCACGAGCGACATCAGGATTGAAATTGTGGGGAACCGCGTCATCCTGAAAGGTTCCGTAGAAAACGTAGACCAGAAAAACCTGGTCACCCGACTTGTGCGCACGGTGCCCGGGGTAAAAGAGATTGAAAATTTCCTGTTCGCACAACGCGCTTCTTAAAACCACTATTATGACATCAAACCATCAACCACAAAGTCCGAACAACAACAACCGCCGTCCCAGGATGGGATTTTTGCACTGGTTCCTGGTGTTCCTGCTTTTTATGGCAGTCGCACTGCTGGATAAGTTCAGTTCGGTATACATCAATACGATGTATGTAAAGCTAATCGTATGGTTGGTCCCGCTTACGCTGCTCTCATTCTGGCTCGGATGGATACTGTTCGGTTATCGGTCTGTAAGGCTGCGGCCCGTGATCTTTCTGGGCGTGCTGCTGCTGTGCTGGGGAAATGCGTTCCTGCGATGGGGCGCCGACTGGAAAACGCAAAACATACTCTATGAGAGCCTGTCAAACCCAAAACTGGCTATTGAGTACCAGATGCGTGGCGACCGTTTTTCATTCGGGTACAAAGAGCGGATTGTGAAACGGGAGAAAATCATGCCTTTCGTAGACTACATAAACGATATCGACACCTCAGCACTTCAACACAGCGCGTGGCGGCGCGTGGATCGGGTCGTAAACGAATTACGGCTAAAAGATTACCAGGACATTCCTTCCTACTGAGATCTAATTTCGGATCTTTTCTAATTTACCGACATCGAGGATCCTGATTGTACTGCCTTTTTTTTCAATGAGTCCTTCTTCCTTAAAATCGCTGAGCGTCCTGCTGACGGTTTCGGGCGCCGTGCCTGAAAGTGACGCGAGGTCAGTGCGGCTCGCATTAAAACTGTCGGATGTGGATTGCTGGCGGTACATGCGCAACACAGCCTCTGAAATCCTTTTGCGTACCGACTGGTAGGCGAGCTGCATCAGTTGTTCTTCCTGCTGCCGGATCTGGTTTGAAAGGATGCGTATGAATTTTTCGGCGACATCAGGATATAAGCTGATAAACGACTCGAATTGCTCTTTGGGAAAATTGCACAAATGGCTGTCAGTTGCAGCGGTCGCAGTATCTGAATACATCCCATCGGAAAAAAGTATATTGATACCCACGAAATCATCGGCCTCGAATATGCCGGTGAGCAATTCACGGCCGTCCTCCGCCATTTTTGCCGTTTTGACGCGGCCGTCAAGTACTAGCCAGACATTACCTGCGCGGTCACCTTCATAATAAATGACCTGATTCTTTCGGAAAGGCCTCACCTTGCGCTCCTCAAGCGCCGTATAAAGGACACTCAAGCCGTCTTTTGCCGAAACAATATCGGACAGTTTCTTGATTGACTGGCTGTAAAATTCCTGCTGTACCTGTTTCTTTTTCAGGCGCGTCTCTATGGCGCTGAGCAGTTCGGTGTCGTCAAAAGGTTTGGTGAGGTAGTCATCGGCACCGAGTTCCATCCCTTTCCTGATATCGGAACGTTCCGATTTAGCGGTCATGAAAACAAACGGTATGGCCCTGGTCTGGGCATGTTTGTTGAGCAGGTGCAGTACACCATACCCGTCAAGGTCGCCCATCATAATATCGCATAATATAAGGTCGGGTAAATGCTGTATGGCCAACTCTGCACCGGCTTTTCCGTTATTGGCTTCATACACCTTATACCCGGCGAGTGCCAGGATTTCGGACACATTTTCACGGATGTCATCGTTGTCTTCAATAATCAGTATGGTGGTCATGCTTTAGGGAATTTGAGTGTGAATATCGTACCGCGCCGGGCATCGCCTGTGAAAGAAACGGAGCCGCCCATCAGGGCCACGTGCCGTGCAACGATATTGAGTCCGAGGCCCGTACCCGGAATGTTCCCGGTATTCTGTGCCCTGAAAAATGCACCGAACAGGTATTTCCGGTCTTCTTCGGGAATACCGATTCCATTGTCCTGCACTTCAATCGTACAACCGTCGGCAGCCGTTTTTGTATGGAAACCGATGCGTCCGTCGTCTCCGGAATATTTTATTGCATTGGTGAGCAGGTTGATGATGCAGTTTCTGACGAGGTATTTATCCAATGTGACCATTGCATAATCCCCCTCGTGCGTATAGCGGATAACCTGCTTTGTTTTCGCCAGTTGCTGCATTTCCTCGGTGATTTCGACCGCGAGCTCCCTGAGGTCGAAAGGCGCGTTGGCCGCCGTGATATTGCCGCTTTCGAGGCGTTCCATCTGCAGGAAATTGTTCAGGATGGCTGTAAGGCTCGTTACAGAAGCCTTAATTTTTCCTGCGTGTTTACTGATTTCCTTTACCCCGGCAGATTCGCCGTATTTTTCAGCCAGCGACGCTGACAGTTGGATTGTGCTTAACGGTGTCCGGAACTCGTGTGAGGCCATCGAGATAAAACGGCTTTTCAGTTTCCCGAGCTCCTTTTCGCTCTCCAGGGAATGTGAAATCTGCTCCTTGGCCACTTCGAGTGCCCTTATGGTATCGTTGAGCGACTGGGTACGTGTTTCAACCAGTTCTTCAAGATGCAACGCATAATCCTTTAATTGTTCTTCAGCCTGTTTCTGCTGTGTGAGGTCATGGATGAAGCCTACATAAAAAGTCTGCTCGTTGTAATGAACCTCACTTACACCCAGGCGCATCGGGAAAAGGCTGCCGTCCCTGCGCCGCCCGGTAACTTCGCGCCCTATCCCGATAATCCGCGGTTTGTGCGTCACCTGGTAGCGTCTCAGGTAATGGTCGTGCTGTCCCTTATCCGGCGCAGGCATCAGTATGGAAATGTTGTTCCCGATCACTTCTTCAGGCTCATAACCGAAAAGCGCGCAGGCTGATGGGTTGATACTTTCCACAATACCATAGGCATCAATCGAAATGATCCCGTCGATGGCATTCTGGACGATGGCATGAAGCAATTCAGAATTTTTCATGTTATGGCAGCGGTTGGTGCCCAAAATTAAAAATTTTAGCGCTGCAAATCGTGCGCGCCGTCACATTTCGCAGCCTATTCGCTATTTATGCCGGAAATCATGTCCTGACGTGTTTAAAATCATTCCGCAACTATAAACGATGGTGCAAATTTGTCTTGTTATCCGGATCGGGATTTCGCTTCCGCAGAACAACAAAACCTTAAAAATATTAATAAATGAAGAAGAATGTTGGCACGAAAGACAGCCTTGCGAGAATCCTTATCGCCGTCGCCATATTATACAGCATGGATGGTTTTACAGATACGACTAAAGTAATTTTGGGCTGTGCCGCTGCAGCTTTGCTCCTGTCGGCGCTGAGCAGCTATTGCCTGATATATCTGCCATTCGGGATCAACACGGTGCAGCGGAAAACGAGTCAAGGAAAACACATGAAGCGATAGCTGAAGCACTGATTGTTGCAAAAATTCTCAGGATTCCTGAACTGGCCCATGACTGTCTGATTGTTAACTCCATCCGATCAGAAGTGACATTAGCGCCACAGGTTACTGTAACACCCCACGCACATCCTGTGTAAATGTCCATGGGCAAAGCGGGCCCGCGCCTTTGCGGAAACAGTGCGCAATAACCGAGCTGCAGTATATTAAAGTAATTGATGAATATTAAAAATATAAAATACTGGATATGTTATCCTTAGTAGCAATTATAATATTAATTATATTGATTATCCTATGGACACTCGCTGTGTCCGTACAACGCTTTGACGAAGGACTAAAAAAACGCGCTGACGGGAAGGACACAGCAACCAACCAGCACGACGCAGTTGAATCTGGTAGGGAAAATGCATCCGGTTCCCGGAACGGTGCCGACAAGTAGTCATACCGCCTGCTGCTAAAGCCCGGAAACCGTAACAGGATAGTGTGTGATCCAAAAGTTTTGGGTAAGTCGTTGTGACCAATATCATTTTCCGTCTTAGCAAAGTGCCCTAATTTAGCGGAAAATCAGACCCTATGTCACCATCATTTATACACAAATACAATGTGCCCGGGCCACGCTACACAAGCTATCCGACTGTTCCGTACTGGGACAATGATTTTTCACCTGCACAGTACATAGACAGTGTCCGGGATGCTTTCAGGCTTTCTGACGAAGGCATCAGCATCTACATCCACCTGCCGTTTTGCGAGAGCATGTGTACCTTCTGCGGATGCCATAAACGGATTACCAAAAATCATCAGGTCGAGGCACCGTACATTAATGCACTGATTACGGAATGGAAACTGTATTGCAGCCTCTTTGAATCAAAACCCGTGATACGTGAACTGCACCTTGGCGGCGGCACCCCTACATTCTTTGCCGTAAAAAACCTTGAAGACCTCATCAACGGAATATTTTCGTGCGCACAAAGGGCTGAAAATTTTGAAATGGGCTTTGAAGGGCACCCGAACAATACCACGCGCCCGCACCTGCAGACATTGTATGAGCTTGGATTCCGACGCGTCAGCTTTGGTGTTCAGGATTATTCAGATCGCGTGCAGCGTGCCATCAACCGCATACAACCGTTTGAGAATGTGAGCAAAGTGACGGCCTGGGCACGTGAAATCGGTTACACTTCAATAAGTCACGACCTGGTATTTGGACTGCCGTTCCAGACTACTTCCGATGTTGTTGATACCGTGACCAAAACGGTGTCGTTGCTTCCCGACCGGATCTCATTTTACAGTTACGCCCATGTGCCCTGGATACCGGGGAATGGACAACGCGGATTCTCCGACGCAGATATTCCTAAGGATGAGGACAAGCGCAGGCTGTATGAAACAGGCCGGGCTATTTTTGAAACCCACGGATACCGTGAAATCGGCATGGACCATTTTGCCTTAACCGGCGACCCGCTGCTCGAAGCGGCGGAAAACCAAAGCATACACCGGAATTTTATGGGCTATACGCCAAACCGTACAAGGTTATTGATCGGACTCGGCGTTTCGTCGATTGGCGACAGTTGGACGGGATTCGGGCAAAATGCCAAGAGCCTTGAAGATTATTACCAAATGCTCGAATGGGGACAGCTGCCGCTCTCAAAGGGCCACATGCTAACCAAAGAGGACCTGATTGTACGGCAACACATCCTGGACCTGATGTGCCGGATGCAGACGCATTGGACGGATGATGCATTTTATTTTACCGAAGTACCTGAAATATTGGCGTCGCTGAGTGAAATGCTTGCCGACGGACTCGTAGCCGCCACGCCCGGCGGGCTGATCGTTACCCCGGAAGGGAAACCTTTCCTGAGAAACATCTGTATGGCGTTTGATTTGCGGCTGCGGCGAAAACGCCCTGATACACCACTGTTCTCCATGACCGTCTGATAATCCGGAAACGAGCGGAATCCAAAGAAAACTACATTTTGACATACCCGCCCTGAACGCGCACGGGTGGGTGCTGCTCAGATAAAAACCGACGCTGACTATTTACAGTTGGGCACCGCCTTGATGAAAAGGCTCAGCCCCGATGGTGAAACATGACAGATGTCGAGCAGCATACCACGAAGCACCAGAAGAATCCCAATGCAGACCAATGCAGCCGGAATAACGCGTTGCAGCCGGTTGCGCCACGGCAGCGTCAGGAATTGGTGCAGGTAGGTCACCGTACCCATCAGCGGCACCGTACCGAGTCCGAACAAAGCCATAAAGGCCATACCGGAAATAAGCGACTGGGTGGACAGCGCGCCGAACAAAGCCGCATACACCATCGCGCAAGGCAGGAATCCATTCAATAATCCGATCAAGAAAATCGCTGTAAGTGACTGTTTATTAAAGTGTTTTAAAAGAAATCCTTTTGATCCGGAAGTCGCCTTGTATGCCGCCAAAACCAATCCGATTTTCCCAAATGACCGCTGCGGCAGCAACGCAATGGTGACCATCATCAACCCGGAGAATATGGCGACGTATTGCTGTATGGCGCTCAGCGAAAGGGCCCTGCCGAAAGCCCCGAACAGGAATCCGAGAACGGCATACGTAGAAATCCGGCCCGCATGGTAGGCCACAAGCTGTATGGCTTTTCTTCGTGGATTGTTCCTTGCCAGAGGCAGCATCATCGCTATAGGACCGCACATCGCCACGCAATGCAGGCTGCTGATTACGCCCAGCAAGGTGGCGGCAAGTATCACATCAATCGACATACAGTGGCTTTTTTATAAGGTAGGATTTGCCTTCAAAGGTCCATTCAAGCGTCACGTCCCAACGGCCGCCGGTCAGGTCAGCAGCCGGGACGAGCATTGACCCGTTGCTGAGCTTCAGCGGTCGGCTGAAATCCAGTTTTTTGGCCGACGGCCTGTATAGGGACAAGTTGCCGGAAATACTGCCTTGGGAAAAACTGTCAGGATAAGAGACAAGAATACCCTCCCGCACCAGCCGGATGGCGGGCGGCTGACTCAGCTGCGCGGCATTGCGAAGTTTTGCAAATTCCTCGCCGAAACGCGCGTCGTGCTTGTAATATTCCTCGACGACCAACTCGTTGTCGTATCGCGAATTGCCCTGCACCGTAAATACAAAATACATGATAAATGCCACAAACAGCGCAAAACTGATAACGATGGAAGTACCCCAGTTGATTTTCATAATAATTTTTAATTAAATGTCCTTGGTCCCAAAAAATTGGTCGTCAGTGTCTGCAGTCGCCTGTGCCCGCTGTACACCCCGATCCTGAGCTTCGTTTTGTCTCCACTGAGCAGCGATCTGTTGATTTCTATAAATAATGTGCCCTGCATAATGCCTTGCGGCTGCAAATCCTGAGTGGTGTGGCCCACAACAGTGACTGTACCTTTCCCGGAGAGTAGCTTAAACGCGATGTGTGTCAATCGCGATGCCGTTTTGTTAACCACCCTGTAGGTATAAACATTGCTTATATTCTCTCCCTTATGCTGAAACAATTGCCCAGGCACGCGGAACAACGCAGCGTCGACGTCGCTTCTGAAAAAAAGCAGTCCGGAAACCAACCCCGCAAGCAGGACCAACACTGCGGTATACGCTTTCATCCTTGTCGTAAACCGGAACGGCTGACGGTTTTCAATCTCATCTTCGGTGGCATATCGGATCAACCCTTTCGGAAGCCCTACGCCGGCCATCATCGCATCGCACTCGTCAATGCACGCGGTACAGTTGATGCATTCGAGTTGGGTGCCGTTCCGGATATCAATTCCTGTAGGGCAAACATTGACGCACTGCAGGCAGTCGATACAATCGCCTTTACCCGTTGCGGCCCGATTTTCCTTTTTATTGAATTTGGCCCGCCCTGCTGTCTTTTCCCCGCGCACGAAGTCATAGGCCACGTTAATCGACTTGTTATCAAGCAGCACGCCCTGCAGGCGGCCATAAGGGCAAACAATCAGGCAAACCTGCTCGCGGAACCACGCGTAAACGAAATAAAACACGAGCGTGAACAAGACCAGCGCAATAAATGTACCCGATTCTTTTACCGGTCCATTCTCGATAATCCGCAGCAGTCGATCGCTGCCAATCAGGTAAGCCAGGAATACATTGGCAATCCCGAACGACAGGATAAAGAACAGGGTCCATTTGAGCAGCCTTTTCCTTATTTTTTCGGCATTCCATTCCAACTTATCGAGCCGAAGCTGTGCACCACGGTCGCCATCAATCCAGTATTCGATGCGCCGGAATACCATTTCCATGAAAATCGTCTGCGGGCAGATCCACCCGCAAAAAATCCGGCCAAAGATGACAGTGAAAAGAATCACAAACACCACGCCCATGATCATCACCAGCACAAACAGGTAAAAATCCTGCGGACCAAATACCGCCCCGAAAATATTGAATTGCCTCTCCAGTACATTGAACATCATAAACTGGTTGCCATTGATCCTTATAAACGGATTAGCGACCAATATGAGCAACAGGATGTAGCTGACGTATTTGCGGTAGCGGTAAAGCGTCCCGCCGGGCTTTTTTGGGAACAGGAACTTCCGTTTTCCTGCTTCATCCAATGTACCTATACGATCGCGGAAACCGTCCTGTCTGGTCTGGTATTGCATGGCAGCCTATTTGACGGTTGGTTTGTCCATCGACGCTTTCGCCTCAGGCCTTACCCAAAGATCGCCATCAGGCGCTTTCGGGTCTTTAGGATGGGTGCCCTGCAACGACAGGATGTAGCTTGCGGCCTGCTGTATTTGTGTGGGTTTGAGCGTGCCTTTCCACGAAACCATGCCTTTGCCGTCACGGCCGCCATTGGTGATCGTATGGAAAAGATTCCTGATATCACCACCGAAAATCCAGTGGTCGTCTGTGAGGTTCGGCCCGATTTGCCCGCCGCCATCCGCACGGTGGCATGCTGCGCAGTTGGTTTGGAAGATGGCCTTTCCTTTATCCAGCGAGGGACCGTCGGTGAGCTGGGTGACGCTTTCCTCATCCATCAAATCCGGTGCGTGCCTGCGATATTCGGCGATATCAATTGTTGCCTGTGCCATTTCTTTGCTGAATTCGGCTTCCTGGTCATCAGCGCCCAGGATTTCATACCTTACAAGATAAAATGCCCCGAAAATTATGCCGCCATAGAACAGGTAGAGCCACCAGGGCGGCAATTTGTTGTCGAGTTCCCTGATGCCGTCATAATTGTGATCCAGCAAAAGCAGCGCATTGTTCTCAACCGGTTCAGAACGCGTAAGGCGTTTCATTAGTCTTTTAAACCATTTGCGTTGCGTGAGCGGCACGACATCTTCAGCGACGAATGCGTTGCGTTTGTCCTCGGGCGTAATGTGGTAAATCAGGTTGTTGACCGCGCTCACCATGTACTCGACTGCAATCTGGATGACCAGGAATACAAAAAGTATCAGGATGATGATCGGATATTTTACAAAAGCGGGCCTGTTTCCCGAATCGACGAAAAACTCAATCAATCCGAAGAAGCCAAAGAAAATTAAAGGGCCGCGGACGTATATGGGAAAGAACTTTTTCATTGCTCCTGAATTTTTAAGTTGTCGTTCAACGGAATGTCACTCAGGTACCTAAGCCGTTCTTTGCTGTAAAAAATCACCCAAATCCCGAGTATGAGGAAGAAAAGGAAAAAGATGACCAATGACATAATCGGGTAAATTCCCACTCCGGTAATGGTCTCCATACTGTGTTTTATCTGTTCAAACATAACGTTATTGTTTAGGGTTGTCTTTGACTTTTATATCGGTGCCGAGTCGTTGTATGTAGGCAATCAGTGCGGTGATTTCGCGCCGGCGCATCGGGATGAACGGCTTGCCCTGTGCCGTCGCTGCCTCACGGCTGTCTTCATAACTTTTTACAAAATCAGGATCCTGGTACAGTGCTTTCTCAATTTGCATCCCCTGCATCTCGATAGATTGGCCTGCGTTTCTGATATCGCTGTCACTGTAGGGCACGCCGAGCCGGCGCATGACTTTCATCTTGGATTGGATGTCCGAATAGTCCATCGGCTTATTGTCAAACAGCCATTTATATCCGGGCATGATTGAGCCCGCCGAAGTGCTTTGCGGATCCCAGAGGTGGTTGAAATGCCAATTGTCATTGTATTTTCCGCCTACGCGGAGCAAATCGGGCCCTGTCCTTTTGGAACCCCAAAGGAATGGGTGGTCGTAAACGAATTCGCCTGCCTTCGATTGTGGCCCATACCGTTCGACCTCACTGCGGAACGGCCGAACCATCTGAGAGTGGCAGCTCACGCAGCCTTCCCTGATGTACAGGTCCCTGCCTTCGAGTTCCAGCGGCGTGTAAGGCTTGACGCTCGCAATCGTAGGAATGTTAGACTTGACCATAATCGTCGGGACAATCTGGATGATCCCGCCAATCAGTATGGCCACGGTTGCCAACAGGGTAAGCTGGACCGGCCTTCTTTCAAGCCACGGGTGAAATTTCTCTCCCCTGACACGGGCACGCCCGACTTTCTCCAATGCAGGCGCTTCGGCCAGTTCGTCTTCAACGGCGGCATTGGCCGTTACGGTTTTGTAAATGTTATATACCAGGATCAGCGTCCCTACAAGGTACAGCGTTCCGCCGATGGCGCGCATCCAGTACATCGGGATGATCTGCTGTACCGTTTCAAGGAAATTACCGTAGGTGAGTGTGCCGTCCGGATTGAATTGCTTCCACATAGACGCCTGCACAAAACCAGCGACATACATCGGCAGGGTGTACATAATAATTCCAAGTGTTCCCAGCCAAAAGTGAACATTGGCGAGCTTTGTGGAAAACAATGGGCCTTTGGTCATCCTCGGCACCAGCCAGTAAATGACGCCAAATATCAGGAAACCGTTCCATCCCATGGCCCCTACATGCACGTGTGCGATAATCCAATCGGTAAAGTGCGCGATGGCATTTACATTTTTAAGCGACAGCATCGGTCCTTCAAATGTAGCCATCCCATATGCGGTAATGGCCACGACGAAAAACTTCAGTACGGGCTCGACCCGCACCTTATCCCATGCGCCACGCAGCGTAAGCAAGCCGTTGATCATCCCGCCCCATGAAGGCGCAATCAGCATGACCGAAAAGACCACACCAAGATTCTGTGCCCAGGTAGGCAAGGCAGAATACAGCAGGTGGTGCGGTCCCGCCCAGATGTAAATAAAGATCAGCGACCAGAAATGCACAATGGATAAGCGGTAAGAGTACACCGGACGGTTTGCCGCCTTGGGTACAAAATAATACATCAGTCCGAGGAAAGGCGTGGTCAGGAAAAAAGCCACGGCATTGTGCCCGTACCACCATTGCACTAGCGCATCCTGTACGCCTGCATAGGCCGAATAACTCTTAAGCGCCGAAACGGGCAGTTCAATGCTGTTGAAGATGTGCAGCACGGCGACCGTAACGAATGTCGCGAGGTAAAACCAGATGGCCACATACAAATGCCGTTCGCGACGCCGCAAAATGGTACCGATCATATTGATCCCGAAAATGACCCAAACCAGCGCAATGGCAATGTCAATGGGCCATTCCAGCTCGGCGTATTCTTTTGAGGTAGTGTAGCCCAGCGGCAGCGAAATAGCCGCCGAAACGATAATGAGCTGCCATCCCCAGAAATGCAGGTTGCTCAGCAAATCACTGTACATCCTCGCTTTAAGCAGCCGCTGTAACGAGTAATAAATCCCGGCAAACATCGCATTACCTACAAATGCAAAAATTACGGCATTGGTATGCAATGGCCTGAGCCTGCCGAAACTAAGCCACGAAATGCCGTCGGTCAGGTTTGGGAAAAGGAACAGGATGGCGAGCAGCAGTCCGACGGCCATACCCACCACGCCAAATAGGATTGTGGCATAGAGGAACTTCTTTACAATGCGGTTGTCGTAATAAAATTGTTGTATTTCCATATTATTCTTGTTTTGCTGGATTTGCAGGTTCTTCATCCCGGAGTTCATCGTCGAAAAGCATTCTTACAGAAGGGGTGTAATCATCGTCATACTGGCCCTTCCTTACCGCCCTGATGAAGGCGCTGAAAAAAACAATGGCCACGAGGATGCTGATCGATATTAAAAGATAGATGACACTCATACGGTGGTTTTCATTTTCAAAATTATATTGGCATCGGCAGGTAAAATATGATGTGTATCACGCTTTGGGCTGACGGTCCTTACTTTAAGCCCGCGCGCGGCGTAATTGCCTGCAACGGTGACGAAGCTGATGATGGTAATCGTACTCAATGGCATGATGATGGCCGCGACGATCGGCAGCAGGTTTCCGGTCACGGCAAAGTAAAGTCCGACCACATTGTAAGCCAGCGACAGGCCGAAGCTCATCCGGATGATCGTAATCGCCTTTTTTGAAAGTTTCAGGAATTTTTCCAGTCTGCCGAATTCCAACGCGTCGAGGATCGCATCGCAGGCGGGCGAAAATACATTGGTGTTTTCGGAAATTGCCACCCCAACATGGCTTTGCATCAGCGCACCGGCGTCGTTGAGTCCGTCACCCACCATCATCACCCTATGACCCTGAAGCTGCAACGATTCAATATAGGAAAGCTTTTCCTGCGGCTTCCTGTTGAAAATCACCTCTGTCCCTGTCGGCACGAGTTGTTCAAGATACGGGCGCTCGCCTTCGTTATCACCTGACAGGATTTTGAGATTGTAGTTTTTGCCGAGCGAAGCGAACAGCGCGGCGGCTTCAGGACGGTATTGGTTACGGATGGTGAATTTCCCGAAGTAGCTGCCGTCTACAGCAATACAGACGACGCTTTGCAGGCTGTCTTCATTTTCATCCAAACCCACATAGGCAGGCGACCCTATTTGTATTGTGCAGCCCGCCACCCTGCCTGAAATCCCCCTACCCGGAATTTCCTCATAACCCTCAACGGAAAGATTGGCGCCTTTGCCAAGATGGTCGTACAGCATCCTGCTGAACGGATGTCCCGATTGCCTGAGCAGGCTTGCAACCGCAACCGTATGCGGTGCCAACGGATTCCCGCTGTAAACGATGGCCGCTTTGGTTGTGGTAATCGTGCCGGTCTTATCAAAAACGATGGTATCTATTTTCGACAACTGCTCTATCGCCATCGTATTTTTGAGGTAGAATTTATGCCGGCCCATAATCCTGAGGATATTTCCCAATGTAAACGGGGCAGTAAGCGCCAGTGCACACGGACAGGCGACAATCAGTACAGCCGTAAATACGTTAAATGCTGTATCACTATCCAACCTGATCCAGTAGCCCCATCCGGATAACGCGATCAGCAGCAGCACCGGGGTAAAATAGTGGCTGATGCGGTTTGTGATGGTCTCAAAATCATGGCTTTGCTGTTTGGAAAATACCTTGTTGCCCCACAATTGGGTAAGATAACTTTGCGATACGGGCTTAATGACTTCCATTTCCACCATCGCTCCTGAGAGCCTCCCGCCGGCAAACAGACGGTCGCCGGACGACTTGGACACCGGCAAGGCCTCACCCGTCACAAAACTGTAGTCGATGGCGGCGCTTTCGGAAATCAAAATGCCGTCAGCCGGAATGATTTCATGATTTCTTATCAGCAGCCGGTCTCCCTTACCCAGATCGTACACGGGTACATTTTCCTCCCCACCCCTTTCGGATTTCCTGGTTACCGCAATCGGGAAGTACGATTTAAAGTCGCGCTCGAAATTCAGGAATTTGTACGTTTTTGCCTGAAACATCTTTCCAAGCAGCATAAAAAATATCAGGCCCGTCATGCTGTCGAAAAATCCCGGACCGTGATCTGAAATGAGATCGGCGACGCTTCTGACAAACATTACGATGATGCCCAGGGCAATCGGTACCTCGATATTGAGCATCTTAGCCCGCAGGCTTTGCCAGGCCGCCCGGTAGTAGCCGCTCGCCGAATAGAGGAAACTGGGCAGCGACAACAAAAATATCAGCCAACGGAAGAAACTGCGGTAACGGTCGAGCCAGAATTCATGGTGCTCAAAATACTCAGGAAATGACAGCAGCATGATGTTCCCAAAACAAAAAAAGGCGATGCCCAGCTTATAGGTAAGGCTGCGGTCTGCTGTTTTGCCCGGGTTGTCGTAATCCCCGAGGCTGATATTGGGTTCGTAGCCGATCGTCGACAGCAGTGTCACGACTTCCTTTAAGGAGATGTCAGCCGAATGAAAATGCACCCTCACTTTCTTTTCATGGAAATTGACCTGGGACGACAGTATTCCAGGCCTCAGCTTCCTAAGATTTTCCAAAATCCAGATGCAGGAACTGCAATGGATATGCGGGATATGCAGCGATACGATGCAGCTGCCGGATTCATTGAACTCGAGCAGTGTTTCGACAATCGCCTCGTTAGCAAGAAATTCATATTTGGACGTATCGGACAAGGGCACGGCGCCGGGCGTCTTCTGGAAATCATAGTAGTGGGAAAGTCCGCCCGCAGTAAAAATCTCATAGACTGTCCTGCAGCCGTTGCAGCAAAAAGATTTACCGTCCAGATGCAGCGTATCCCGCGCCGAAACCTGCAGTCCGCAGTGAAAGCATTGATTGTCGCTCATGATTTGGTCGTTTACCAGTGGCAAATGTCTGTTGCGATGGCGCCGCCTGAAATGACTGAAATCATTTTTACTGACGGCATTAAGTGACGCGCGTCATATTCCGTGCCGAGGCCCGAAGGTAATTTTGTGGGGAATCAACAATCGATCGCATGAAAAAAATACTCTGCCCCACTGATTTTTCGAAGGCATCACTTAACGCCTTTGTGTATGCCGTCAATCTGGCCAAACGGGTTGGCGCAGAAATCGTTACGATACATGTATACGACCTTCCCGCGGCAATAATCGATGCGTCTTTAGAAAACCTTTCGGAAATCCGGGATATAACCGAATGGGATCACTTCGAACAGTACAAAAGCGCCATCGCAAAACTCAGGGTGATCGCGGAAGAAAACCATGCGTCGCACCTGACGCTGACGCATATACTCGAGCAAGGCAACACCGTTGATACTGTGCTTCAGGCCGCTGCTAACAACCACGCCGACCTCATCATTATGGGAACGCACGGTGCTTCCGGCGTTACCGAAGCATTATTCGGATCGAATACCGAAAAAATCATGAACCGCGCGAATTGCCGCGTGCTCGCGATTCCGGCCGCGTGCGGGTACAGCCCACTTTCCCGGATCCTGTTCCTGAGTCGGTATGAGGAACGCGACAAAGCCACATTGCGCGAACTGCTTGCATTTGCAGCACTCTTCCACGCGCGAATTGACGTACTCTATATTACCGCCAGGCATACGGACGACGAAGCCGACACCATCCGGGAATGGAAAAGGATTTTTTCCGGCGACGCTGTCGACTTCTATACCATCGCCAGTGACAGCCCCGAGGAAACAATTTTGGATTTCAGCGAAGTACACCATTCCAACCTGATTGCGTTGACCGTGAGGCACAAAGGCCTGCTCGAGCGGCTGTTCCTGTACAGCGTGGCACGTAAAATGGTGTTTCACTCAGTCTTGCCGGTGTTGTCTGTAAGTCATCGCTGAGAACGGCCGGTGACCTGGATGCCCGATAGTGGCAATGCCTGCTTAATGTATCGCGCGATGGCAGTAAAAATCCCAAAGTAAGCCTGTATTTCAGGGTACTTTGGGATTTCCAAATGTGCTGCTGTCTTTCGTTAAAACCGCAAACCTTTTATCGATGAGCGGTTAAAGCCATTGGAAGAAATTTGCCACTATAAGCAAAAAGCATATCGCCTGTGCGCCTACGAGCAGGTTGAATACGGTTTTCGGCGATTGCACCGAAATGATTGCGCCGTTCACTGCCAGCGAGGCAATAACGACTACAAACAATTGCAGCATCTGTGACAGTCCGGCGCCATGCTGAAGGATTTTCATCGCGGTGATCCCACCCACACAGCTCTGCAGCAATACGGAAAGCACACAGCTTCCGAGAAATCCTTTTTCGAATTGGCGGTATACATGTTGGTACGTACTCATGATCAATCTTTTTAAAATTATAATGTAAAAGTACCCTGTTGTCGCGCCCGGAAATATGACGGAAGTCACGTTTGGGCATTTGCTTCGTCACAAATCACGTCAATAAACAAAAATATACCGATTGGTATTATATTAATACTTTTTTGTATATTCGCCAAACAATTATCTAATATCATGAGCCAATCCAAAGCCGAAAAAACCAGACAGTTCATCATCGAGAAATCCGCACCTGTGTTTAATGCGAAGGGTTTTGCAGGGACTTCGATCAATGATCTTACAGAAGTTACCGGGCTAACGAAAGGCAGCATCTATGGTAATTTTGCAAACAAGGATGCTGTGGCGCTGGCCGCATTTGATCACAACTTCGGTAAAGTGGTGTCGTTTATCAAACAGCAGATTGAATCAAAAACGACGGTGATCGACAAACTGCTGGTCTATCCGCAGGTGTACCGCAATTTCCTTGACATTCCTTTCCTGGAGGCGGGCTGCCCGGTGCTCAACACGGCGACGGAGGCAGATGATACGCATCCGATGCTGCGAAAGAAAGTCGTGGCGGCACTGCAACTTTGGAAAAGGTCGATTGAAAACCTCCTGAATCATGGGATCGATACAGGTGAAATTAAGAACGATACGCCCGTCGCCGAGTTTACCGCAGTGCTGATGTGCCTGATCGAGGGTGCCGTGATGCAATCAAAAGCATATGGCGCTCCGGCGATGCTCCAACATACTATGGATTACCTCGAGCGTGGCATCGTAAATCTCAAAACCTGATATTTTTTGTCATAAAATATACCGATTGGTATTATTAATGTTCCGATGTCTCACTTAAACGTTATCTTATGAAAAACGCGAAATTACCCTTATCCGTACTATGCGCCGAACGGCCATCATAAGGGCAGCCCGGAAACGCTGAGCCGAAATTTAATGTTCAAATCAACTGAAAAACCAACATAACATGGAAAAATTACCTTCATCAACTTATAAAATACGTTTTAATGATTGCGACCTTTTTGGTCACCTCAACAACTCCCGATACCTGGACTACCTGATCAATGCCCGGGAAGACCACCTGTCAGAACACTATGCGCTCGACCTCACTACGTATTACAAAAATGGATTCGGCTGGGTTGTGGGCAGCCATGAAATCGCCTATGTGAGTCCGGCGGTGTACAACGAAACCGTCCGAATTCAATCGGCACTGCTGCGCGCTGACGAGCAATCGCTGCACGTCGAAACCGTCATGACCAATACCAATGGGACAGCGGTTAAGGCCGTAATGCGAACGCGGCTTATTCCCATCAACACAAAAACCGGGCGTCGCGAAACCCATGACGCAGCATTTCTGGCTTGGGCGAAAACCATCGAGAACCATGGCATCGCAGCAGATATCCCGTTGCAGCAACGCGTTCAGGAGCTGCGGCAGGAATTAACCGCAGAAAAAAGACCGTGACGTGCGACTGAATCTTTAAAATTCAGCACACCACCATTTTAGATATTTATTTTTTTGTAATTTGCATCGCATATTGATACACGCCAAAATGATAATGATCTGCCGAAATGAATTGGAAAGCCGTTACCACAACCCATAAGGGCGCCGCCAGGATTGTACTCTATGCTGATAAAGATCCTGTATTGGTGCAAAAGATACGATCCATTGAAGGATGCCTTTGGAGCCGCACACTGCAGGCCTGGCATGTGCCGGACACGCCTGAAAACCGTAGACTGCTTGAAGCTAGAAGCAATGGTAAGTCGGTGCTGTCGCGTATCTGTCCCGTCAACCAGCCGGTCCTTGAGCGTTTTGTCGAACAATTGTCGCTGCACGGATACAGCGTCCACACGATCAGGAAGTACAGGGGTGACTTTGGCGATTTTCTGTATTGGCTGCAGGAAATACCTGCCTATCAATGCCATCAGGAACAGGTTCGCTCCTATATCCTGCAATGCATCATCCAAAGACTCAGCAGTGACGCGCTGATACACAGCCGGCTGAACGCCCTGACGTTTTATTATGTCAGGATGCTCCGGCGCGAACAATTTTTTGTCGACATCCCCAGACCCAAAAAGCCGCGGAAACTGCCAAAGGTCATTCCTGTTGACGTCATCAGGAAACTTTTTGCCGCAACGACCAACCTGAAGCACAATACCATATTGAAATTGTGTTACGGCATGGGCCTCCGCGTGTCAGAAATCTGCGCCCTTAAGATTTCAGATGTTGACAGCCAGAACATGCAGGTTCTTATCGAATGCGGCAAGGGTAAAAAGGACCGTTATGCGAACCTGCCGCAAAGCATCCTGAAGCAACTGCGGGCCTATTACCTGCAATACAAGCCGAAGCGTTACCTTTTCGAGGGAAAGGACGGTGGCCCATATGCCATCCGGACAATCCAGCTAATTTTTCATGAGGGCATGCAGAAAACGGGGTTTAACCGAAAACTGGGCATACACAGCCTCAGGCACAGTTTTGCGACCCATTTGCTTGAACAGGGCACCGACGTGCGGTTCATACAGGAATTGCTGGGACACACAAACATCAAGACGACGCTACTTTACACCGAAGTAAGTGACAATAATATCCGCAAAATCGTGAGCCCTTTAGACAACCTGTAAATAGAATGGCGGCGGCACGGCACAACTCCATCCCTTTCCGGCGCCTACCCCTGCAATTCATACATTCAAAACCATGATTATAAATTTAAAAAGCACTATATTTGGACATCAGACACGCCTCGTAACACATTTTTGCGCAATGCGCATTCTTGTATATCACCTTTTATTACAGGATGATTTTGATTTTACTGCGTGTATTTGATTGTTATGGGCAAGCGCGGCGCAACGAACACGAAATCAACACTTAAAACATGATCGAAAGCTTAGAAATAGAAGAACTTGACAATTACTTATCTTATATTCGTCCGAGCGAAGAACTGAGATCAAAAATTGACATTGCTTATAGGATTGAAAAGCAAAGCGTGATAATTTTTGAGGTTACGCCGCATTGGAAAGATCCAAAACAGAAAATTGAAAGTAATGTTGCAAAGGCAACTTTCGTAAAAAAAGATAATCATTGGAAAGTCTTTTGGCGTCGTGCTGATTTGAAATGGCACTCTTACAAACCAATGCCTATAGTTGAAAATCTTCTTGACTTTACTAGATTAATCGAAAAGGATGAATATAATTGCTTTTGGGGATAATTGCGCCAGCCCATAACAGCGGTTTCACGCAATTGCTGCTTCTCTTGTAAAATGAACCGCCTTTTTCCATAACTTCGTCTTGTCCAGCCGAGAATACTCAGTTCCAAAAGCCGCAACTGACGTGAAGCCGCCGGACGTTATCAGAGATTTTAGACCGACCGTAATCAAAACTTCGATTCAAAATGAAAAAAAAATTACTCTTACTATTTTTATTTTCAAGCTTTTTTATTTCTGCTCAGAATTTATCAATGGCACAAATACTTGATATAAAAAAGAAAACCCTCGGAAATGCCGAAGAGTTTTTAACTGAAAAAGGATGGGAATTCTCGGAAGCACAAGAGCCTACAGATGAACTTATGGGGAGTGCAGTATTCACATATAGAAAAAGTGATGTATCAGACGGAGCAGAATCTTTTTTGTCATTTGTCTACAGTAGCTTTTCTGATGTAACAAGAATAACTATCCAAATTAGTAAAAAAGAGAAATACATAGAATATCTAAATTCAATTAAGGGATATGGTTGTAAACAACTATCGTCAAAAGTAGAAGATGGAAAGATAGTGAAAGTCTATCAAGGAGTTACAACAACGTTTGTTATAAAATCCGCAACTACTTCAAACTATTACGATCAGGAAGTTGTTACTTGGATTTTATCTGTTTTTTCTAATGAAGATTACAAACTAAATTTTGGCGAATAATAAAAACCTCTGATAACAGCGGTTTCACGCAATTGCTACCCACTTTGTAAAATGAACCACCTTTTTCCATAACTTCGTTCTGTCCAGCCGAGAGTACTCAGTTCCAAAAGCCGCAACTGACGTGAAGCCGCCGGACGTTGTGCGACAGCAATGTTGGAGCGTATAAAAATCCTGTGTAAATGAACGTAATTGATGAAATAAATTCTGAAGGTTTTACAATAATTGAAAATGTTTATTCAGCTGACGAAATCGACAAATTGATTTCTAATATTGAAAATGTTGGTATTCAAAATCAGCACAAAAATACTTACCGAAAATCTGATGATTTGTTTGCTGTAAGACAATTTTTCAATGAGTTTCCACAAGCATTGGAAATAGTATTCAATAGCAGTTTAAAGCAAATCATCAAAACTAATTTTGGTGATAACTATTTTGTCACAAAATCTATATACTTTGACAAACCAGAAAAGTCTAATTGGTTTGTTTCTTATCACCAGGATTTGACAATCTCAGTAAATCAAAAATTAGAGCTTGACGGGTTTGAAAATTGGACAGTAAAACAAAATCAATTCGCTGTCCAACCTCCGGAAAATATTTTGAAGAATTGTTTTACTATCAGAATTCATTTGGATAATACGTCTAAAGAAAATGGCGCGTTGAAAGTCATCAATAAATCTCATTCTAAAGGAATTGTCAGACTTGATAATTTTACTTCGAAAACTGGAAATGAAAGCATTTGCGAAGTTGAAAAAGGTGGAATTATGATTATGAAACCTTTACTATTTCATGCGTCAAACAAAACCACTAATAATGAAAGACGGAGAGTTATCCATATTGAGTTTTGCAATCAACAATTACCTAACGGATTAAATTGGAATGAGAAAGTGGAATTCAATTTAAACTAATATTTTGCCGATCGCACAACAGCGGTTTCACGCAATTGCTGCTTACCTTGTAAAATGAAACATCTTTTTCCATAAATTCGTTTCGTCCAGCCGAGAACACTCAGCTTCGAAAGCCGCAACTGACGTGAAGCCGCCGGACGTTATGCGACAGCTTGCCGCGGACGTGAAAAATCCTCGTAATAGAATACATCATTATGCGAATCTTAATTAATAAATCTAGTTTTTTCTTTATAAGTCTAATCTTACTTGCTTGTTCCTCAAAAAAATTTCGTGATGACAAAAAACTGATATTTCTTAATTTTGGATCACCATATGAAAATGTAAAAGTTTCATCGCTTTCAATTAATGATTCTATTTATTTCAGTGATAAAAATTTGGTTACGGGCATATTTGGAGTCGATAGTGATTTTTCTATTCAATTAAAAACTGACACAGTTTCAATTAAAGGAACTTTCGTTAATACACTTGATCCAGACTTAGGTGAAAATTTTATTAAGGAAATAAAAATAGATACTGTTTTGTATAAAAGAAATGGCAATCTTATATCAATTGGCATTGGTTTTGACAAATATGGCGTGAATCAAAGAAAGATGCGTCGAAAAAAAGTAAAAGTTGATTGACCTAATAAGCCGTCGCATAACAGCGGTTTCACGCAATTGCTACTTACCGTGTACAATGAACTTCTTTTTTCCATAACTTCGTTTTGTCTAGCCGAGAGTACTCAGTTCCAAAAGCCGCAACTGACGTGAAGCCGCCGGACGTTATGCGATATTTTGCTGCGAACGTAAACCAACATCATGAAATTTTTAAAAATCATTTTGCTTTTCCTAATTTGTATTGTATTTCATGCGTGCGATACGTCTTCATTTGCAGAAATCATTAACAAAACTGATAAAGAAATTACTGTTGAAATATTTTATAATCGATCAGAATTAGAAAAAGTTCCTGGATTGAAATCTATCAAACCTTATTTCAATAATGATGCACAACTTATAAATTTTGATTCAGTGTCCATGATCGGAAGACTAAAAATAAATCCAAATGACACTTTAATTATTGATTCAAACCGTGGCTCAAATCCTCGATTTAAATTTATCAGAACGCTGAAAATTTTTGCTGATGATACGATCAAGTTGAATAATCAAAATGAAATTTCTAAATCATTTAAAGAAACTTCTCCTGGAATTTTCGCTTTCGAATTTAAATAAAACATCGCATAACAGCGGTTTCACGCAATTGCTGCTTCCCTTGTAAAATGAACCGCCTTTTTCCAAAACTTCGTTTTGTCCAGCCGAGAGTACTTAGTTCCAAATGCCGCAACTGACGTGAAGCCGCCGGACGTTAGCGGTAATGCTGCCGCGAATGAGCGAAAATAAAGACATTTAGGTTATAGATAGTAAAAATACTTATGGAATTACCAATATTTAAATACAATCCAAACGCATACAAACTGGATATCATTGTTAAAGAAAACATTCTCTGTGAATGTTGTGGAGAAAAGCGTGAATATCGCTACGATGGACCATTTTACGCTGAAGAAGAAATAGAAAATATTTGTCCTTGGTGTATTAAAAATGGAAAAGCTTCTGAAAAATTTGAAGGAGAATTTCAAGATTCTGCAAGCGTGGATGATGTTGAAAATGAGTCTGCAATTACTGAAATTTCGCAACAAACTCCAGGATTTTGTGCAATTCAACAAGAAAACTGGTTAGCTCATTGTGATGATTTATGTGCATTTATTGGCTATGCAAAACCAGAATTAGTTAAACCAATCATTGATGACTTAATCGAGGATATTGAAGATAGCGGATTCGATGTAGATGAAGTTGTCAAAAGCTTAAAAAAAGAAGAACTTGACGGTTACGTATTTCAATGTTTACATTGTGGCAAACACAGAATTTATTTTGACGATTAGCACTACCGCTAACAGCGGTTTCACGCAATTGCTGTTTGTCTTGTAAAATGAACCGCCTTTTTCCATAACTTCGTTCTGTCCAGCCGAGAATACTCAGTTCCAAAAGCCGCAACTGACGTGAAGCCGCCGGACGTTAGCAGAAATTAAACCGCACCATCACGAATCCGACTCAAATTAGCTTAGGAAAAATTGATTATTACAGCTAACAATATTTAATAAAATCATTATGTTTGTAATCAATCACTACTAATAGTAATCCAAAAACTCGAAATAGCAATCCAAAAACATAAATTAACTGTTGAAATTATGAAAAAAGCCTATTATTCTTTGATTATTTTTATCTTCTTTGTGTGCAATCTCCACGCTCAAGATATTAAGTTTGATGATAATAAAGTGTTAGTTGATAAAACTGAAAGATTCGATTTTGTTAGGAAAAGTATGGGGACTGAGTTCTCGCTATATAAATTAAATACCAAAGATGAAATCATATACATGACTTCTGAAAGAAATGGTACCGATAGATATTTTGATGACGATTTTAGGAGAATTACTTTTGTTGAACAAAAAATTACAATTGAATCTAGCAGGCTTAAATTTGACAGTTGGAAAGCGATAATTAAGCTTTTATTGGAAGATAAAGTTATAGATTTTGAAGGTAATATTGATGCAGAGAGGTTAGAAAGATTTTCAGCTAAATATAATGATGTGAAGCGTTAACTTCTGCTAACAGCGGTTTCACGCAATTGCTGCTTTCCTTGTAAAATGTAACCGCTTTTTCCATAACTTCGTTTTGTCCACGCCGAGAATACTCAGTTCCAAATGCCGCAACTGACGTGAAGCCGCCGGACGTTAGCTGTCAGTTTTCGGCGAACCTAGAAAAATCACGTAAATGAGTAAAATCTATTTCATTTTATCGGTTATACTTTTGTTAGTTTTCGTTAGCTGTAAAAACGAAACGCAAAAATATATTCCTAATAAGTTTGAAAGAATATGGTACTCAATAGATGGGCGCTTAAAAATTGATTCTTCGCATGCTTTTGAGTATGTTAAGTATACTTGTGTCTCTCAATCAATCTCAAAAGGGAAATGGAATATAGTCAATGACACTATATTTCTCAATAGTTTTTCTCCATATGGATGCTATTTTGAAGAAGAATTTGGAATTCCACCATCAGCTGACACAACTCAGTTTACACCACTTAAAACGACCGAAAAGAATTGCGAACCAAATAGCGGTTATGTAAATTTTAGAAATGAAAAATTCTATATAAAAGATTCGATACTCATATCGAAAAAATCTACCTATTATGAAAATGGGGAATTTAATCTTCATACCAACTTTAAAATGAAAAACTACTACGAATAAAACCGTCAGCTAACAGCGGTTTCACGCAATTGCTGCTTCCTTTGTAAAATGAACGACCTTTTTCCATAACTTCGTTCTGTCCAGCCGAGAGTACTCAGCTTCGAAAGCCGCAACTGACGTGAAGCCGCCGGACGTTATGCATAATGCGGCAGTGCGTGTGGAAATCCTGACATTAATCATTATATTTGAATCAAATTAAAAAAATGAGTTTTTTAGAAAACCATATATCGGACATTTCTAAACTTTGTAAAAATCACAAAGTAAAAGCGTTGTATGCGTTTGGTTCTGTACTTACAGAAAAATTCAATGAAGAAAGTGATGTTGATCTTGTTGTTGATTTTCAACCGCTTGATGTTTTAGATTACGCTGATAATTATTTCGATTTAAAATTTTCTCTTGAGGACATTTTAAAAAGGCCGATAGATCTGTTGGAAGAAAAAGCTATTAAAAATCCTTACTTCAGAAAAAATCTTAATGAACAACGTCAGCTGATTTATGGATAACGATATTAAAACCTGGCTTTTTGATATTCTCAATTCTATTAATGAGATTGATTTTTACATCGGCCAACCGAGGATTTTTCAAAACTATGAAAATGACATGCGTACCAAAAGAGCTGTGGAAAGGAATATAGAAATCATCGGTGAAGCCATGAGCAGGATTTTGAAAAGAAGTGATCAAATCAAAATTACGGATTCACGTAAAATCGTAGATGTGAGAAACAGAATTATCCACGGATATGATTCGGTTTCTGACGACGTCGTTTGGGGAATTGTAATTAAGCAGTTGCCTGTTTTGAAAACCGAAGTGGAGAAATTACTTGCCGAATAATATTTGCACTATGCATAACAGCGGTTTCACGCAATTGCTACTCACTTTGTAAAATGAACCACCTTTTTCCATAACTTCGTTTCGTCCAGCCGAGGGTACTCAGCTTCGAAAGCCGCAACTGACGTGAAGCCGCCGGACGTTAGCCGTAATTCTCGAGAAAATTGAAACGCAAATGAAATATCTGAAAATAATAATACCGTTAGCAATTTTCGCCCTAATTTGTTTTGAAGTGAATAATGCCGAGAATAGTTTTTCGGAATATGAAGATAAAGTATTGCATAATAATGTGAATATAAAAGGTGTAATTAGTTCAGTAAAGCGTTCAAATAATCATTGTTTTGCGGTATGGAAAATCGACAATGTTAAAAGCAATATTGCTTATTTTCGTTCCAATACTAACGAGCAATATTTTCCTTATGTAATAAAAAATAAGAAAGCTGAGATTTATCTAGAACTTTGTGACACTCTGGTAATTGGAGACAGCATTGAATTAGATTCGAATAATCTTTTGGTGAAAATTACGGGGAAAAATAATATTGAACGAAGTATTGGACTGGTTACTGAAAGCTATAATATTTCATTTATAAAAAAGAATACTCAGTTTCCAAATTAGAACTACGGCTAACAGCGGTTTCACGCAATTGCTCCTAACCTTGTGAAATGAAATTCTTTTTTCCATACCTTCGTTCTGTCCAGCCGAGAGTACTCAGTTCCAGAAGCCGCAACTGACGTGAAGCCGCCGGACGTTAGCAGCAATTCATCCGCAGATTCAAGAATTTACTATACATGAAAGAGTTTCAAGACACAATTTTCATAAGCGAAATTTTGTTGCAATCAAAGATTGCATTAAGAGCATTTGAAAGATTGCATGCTACACATGAAAATTTCGATCGATTAGAAGTTTGGTGCTCAATTCAATCCATACTTGTTTCAACAGGGAATATATCCAAGATTCTATGGTCAGGTAAATATAGATTGCGTAGTAAAAGATTGCGAGAAGTGCTTAAAGTACAAACAGATAATATTCTTTTAGACCGAGAATTTCGAAATTACTTCGAACATTATGATGAAAAAATTGAAGAGCGATTTGAAAATGGTGCAAACGGTGTTTATATAGATTTGGCTATGAATCCATCTTTTAGAGGAGATTTTGGCGGCAATGATAATCGTGGATATAACTCATTTGATAATTCACTTGTATTTCGCGGTAAAAGATTGGATTTAAATAAGGTATTTGGTGCTCTTATAGAAATTCGTAATAATTGTAAGCGACATGTTTTGGACTTCCCTTGAACTGCTGCTAACAGCGGTTTCACGCAATTGCTGCTTCTCTTGTAAAATGAACGACCTTTTTCCATAACTTCGTTTTGTCCAGCCGAGAATACTCAGTTCCAAAAGCCGCAACTGACGTGAAGCCGCCGGACGTTAGCAGCAATAAATCAACCCAATCCCTATGAAATGGAACGATACAGATAACAGATTCGTAGCTTTTTTTGATATTATGGGCTTTAAAAATTTGGTGCAAACAAAAAGCCATGCAAATATCCTTAAACAAATGAGACAGCTCGCAGCGATTGTAAATTATATTGATTCTCAGGAAATCGTATCTAAAAATTCTCAGTCGGTTCTGAAGTCAACTATTTTTTCAGATTCTATAATTTTAATTTCAAATAATAATACTGTTTCATCTGCTGCAAATATAATGTTGCATTCTTCTTTATTAATGACTGTAGCTATTCGCTTAGGAATTCCGATGAAAGGATGTATAGCACATGGGAAATTTACCGCTGATTTTGAAAACTCTATCTTTTTTGGTCAGCCTTTGATTGACGCATATTTACTAGAAGAAGAACTGAGCCTATACTCAATCGTTTTACACAACTCATTCGAAAATCATTTGATTAATAAGTATTACGGCGGGTATAAATTTAGAGATAATATCAGATGGTTCAAATATCTCACTCCGTTAAAAGTGGGTAAAAGTCAACATTATCATTTAAATTGGATTTTCTATGGTTTTTTGTTGAACGAAAAGGTTGATAACTCAACAAAAATTGAAGAGTTTAGAAAATTGATAAATAATTTTTACTTAACTGTTAGTGGTAGAACGAGATCGTATGTTGATAATACTGTGGACTTTTTCGAACAACTAGTAGCTTACAAATAACATACTTTTACTGCTGCTAACAGCGGTTTCACGCAATTGCTGCTTTCCGTGTAAAATAAACTTCTTTTTTCCATAACTTCGTTCTGTCCAGCCGAGAGTACTCAGTTCCAACAGCCGCAACTGACGTGAAGCCGCCGGACGTTATGGGCAACATGTACCCCAACTTGAACGTAAATGACTAATATGAAAATCATTTTATCTGCTTTCGTAATACTATTTTCGAGCATTAGTTTCGGACAAAATGATTTATTAAATACTCCGGAAAAGTTGTGGGCCAAAGTAAATAGTGAGTCATACAATAAATTACTTGATAGCTTAAATACTTATTACGATGAAACAAGGAACGACATAAAATTACATGATTCTATTAAAAAAGAAGAACTTAAATCTTTAGCGATTTGTGATCAACTTATTCAAGAATTTCCAGGTTCAGATTTAGTTTTCGATGCGATGTATAGAAAAGCTCTTATAACTTACGAATATTTGAATATCGATATAGCTCAAGAATTTTTTTTTAAAGTCGTCAATTTTAATACTACAAAAACTGCTTACAAACGAAAGGCCTATCGTTTTCTAGCATCAATAGAAATCGATAAAAGTAACTACAACCAAGCAATATTATATTTGGACGAGAGTTCAAAATATAAAGTGACCTATTTTTGCGGAAACGAATGGGATACTGATACAAGACAGCTTAGAAATATGTATACAATCTGTTTCGACGGATTGTGCGAAAAGAGATAATTCATGCTGCCCATAACAGCGGTTTCACGCAATTGCTGCTTCCTTTGTAAAATGAACTTCTTTTTTCCATAACTTCGTTCTGTCCAGCCGAGAGTACTCAGTTCCAAAAGCCGCAACTGACGTGAAGCCGCCGGACGTTAGCAGTAATTTGTAAAAAATCACAGTCACAAAACGAGCATGTCCAAAAGTTTCACAAGCAAAAGAAAATTTAGAGTTTGGATTTATACACCAAGTCATAAAACATTAATCATAAGAAGCGAAAAACAATATCATGATGTTGACTATTACGTTGCTAAATACGACGATCCAGAGATAACTATTGATTTGGAGTTTACTGGTGTTAATTTTATTTCGGTACCTGAATATTTTAATGAAATTACAATCAAAAAAATAGGAGATAAATTTATTTTTAATGATAATGAAAATTGGTTTGTAGAAGCCTTTTCTTGTGTTGTAGGGAAAAGCAATTGGAATTATAATCAAGATGTTTTCTCAGGCTTAAAGTATAATGACTCTATCGTAATCAAATAGTTCAAACTACTGCTAACAGCGGTTTCACGCAATTGCTACTTTCCTTGTAAAATGAACTTCTTTTTTCCATAACTTAGTTTCGTCCAGCCGAGAGTACTCAGTTCCAAATGCCGCAACTGACGTGAAGCCGCCGGACGTTATATGCCATTTTTAACGAATCGAACGTAAAATGACCAGCCGAATTATATGCGTTGTCTTTATTATGCTACTTACAAGTTGTAAGTCGAAAACACCAATGGAGCAAGTTCTTACTGACATGAATAAAAAGAATTCTTTCTTTGACTTGTACTATTTATCCAGCAGTAATTTCTACATTACTACAAAATTCAGCGAGTGCGGAGAATGGGGCGGTCATAAAGAAGGTATGAAAATCTTTTCTGATGCAAAAAGAAAACAATATAAACTTGATTATTACAAACTCTCTTTTGACTGCGAAAACGTGCAAAACGCAAACATCGATACTTTATTTCATAAAACAATCTTATTAAACCGCCATAGCCAAAACGCCATAAATAAATACTTGCAAGAATTAGTAATTGCGAAAGTCAGGTCAAAATTTCCGGGTCATTCCGGCAATTATTTTACCGCTGCGAGTGCTGATTCGACATTTCGAATTGAGCTTTATGATGCTGAAAAAAAGAATTTAAAAAGCTATAGTCATCTGTTGAAAAAATTGCGCCTGAATTAAAACGGCATATAACAGCGGTTTCACGCAATTGCTTCTTCCCTTGTAAAATGTAACCGCTTTTTCCATAACTTCGTTTTGTCCACGCCGAGAATACTCAGTTCCAAATGCCGCAACTGACGTGAAGCCGCCGGACGTTACAGGCAATTGCTCCGTGTCCGAAATGACGATTTTCGTAATTGAATGGCTCGGCTTGTGTAATCACAAATTAACTCCTCTCCTACTTTTGAAAGAGCAACTTTGTGGTTCTGCTTTGAAACCTTAGCCGCGATTTCCAATCTCCATTTACTTTTCTTCTCGCCGAGAAATCTCTGCGAAGCTCAATTGGGCTGTATTGCTGCTTAAGTCTTTGTCAATTTCTTTGTCTTGAAAAATGCTGAAAATTTCCTTTTCAAAATTCTAAACTTTAACGTGGTTCTCAAAAAAACTATCGCAGTAGAAATTCTTTGTGGTTACTTTGCGTGATTTTGCGCTTGTGTCGCAACAGCCTGTAACAGCGGCTTCACGCAATTGCTACTCACTTTGTAAAATGAATTTCTTTTTTCCATAACTTCGTTCTGTCTCGCCGAGAATACTCAGTTCCAAATGCCGCAACTGACGTGAAGCCGCCGGACGTTGTGCGCAAGCTTTCGTCACAATCGCGAATGAATACCGTGAAAATCTTGCGAATGAATTTAGATTATCGACATAATAAAAATGGAGGCTGTACTTATTTTAATTTTTATAATTGGCGTATACATACTTAAACAATATGCTTTTGAAAAAGCCAGACAAGAACGCCAGGATTACTACAGAAATGATTATTTGAAATCTGAAGCTTGGCAACGTAAACGCTATGTCGCAATGAAACGAGATAATTGGCAATGTGTTTATTGTGGTGCACGCGCAACAGAAGTTCATCATAAAAGATACGCAAAAAACATTGGTAGAGAACCTATTCATTGGCTAGTCTCAATTTGTAAATCTTGCCACGAAAATCAACATAATTAAATTATTAAGCCTTCGCACAACAGCGGTTTCACGCAATTGCTGCTCGCCTTGTAAAATGAAACATCTTTTTCCATAACTTCGTTCTGTCCAGCCGAGAGTACTCAGTTCCAAATGCCGCAACTGGCGTGAAGCCGCCGGACGTTATATGCCATTTCTGAAGAACGTACTGAAACCAAATAACGAATCATATGAAAATAAAATTATTTTGGATCACTATAATCAAAATTCTTGGACTTCTGCTGTTTTTTGAGTTTCTCGAAATTCTTTCACAATTAATTACTTCTTTGATTTATGTTTTCGTCCCAGACATGGAACAAAATATAGTTTGGGCAAGTTCATTGGTTTCTATTTTTATAATTCTATTATATCTTATGATAATCTATCTGTTAGTTTTCAAATCATCATGGATTGTCGACAAACTAAAATTAGTTCGAGATTCTGAAATTGAAATAATCAATATTGGTCTAAAAATTTCTTCAATTCTTGTAATAGCTATTATAATTGTTGGAGGAGTTATTTTTATCAATAGTTTCGCACTTTTATCTAAAAATTTATATGATTATTTTCAGCAACAAAAAGCAAATAATTATAGCCCCACAATAGGTTGGATAATATTCAATTCTATTAAAACTTTACTAGGATATTTGTTAATGACAAACAGTAAAATCGTGGCTAACTATATTGGTAAGCAAAGTCAAATTAATAGAAACGGCATATAACAGCGGCTTCACGCAATTGCTGCTTCCATTGTAAAATGAACTTCTTTTTTCCATAACTTCGTTCTGTCCAGCCGAGAGTACTCAGTTCCAAACGCCGCAACTGACGTGAAGCCGCCGGACGTTATATGCCATTTTTGACCGGCGAAATCGCATCCCAAATAATTGATACAAAGTGGAAGACAAATTAAAAAATGCCGTTGAAAGCGAAAACGAACAAAAACTGATAGAGTGTCTTGAGTTTACAAATTCAGGCAAGATTAATAACAAATGTTACGAATATATTGAAAAAGCGCTTACCGGAACTTGGCATGAGCAACACGAAGACTTAGTGAACACAATTTACTTGGAGAATTTAATTGACGACCGCTTTGTAGATCCGATACTAAATATTGCATTAAGCAAAGATATCTTCAGGCTTTATGACGATGAATTGGAATCAACCTTGAGAAAATGTGTTCACGCTTTAAAAACTATAAACTCTGAAAATTCTAATCGAGCATTAAAACAATTGGAAAAGCTAAATAATGATAATGTGAAGATTACACTTGAGATGTATCAGTAAAACGGCATATAACAGCGGTTTCACGCAATTGCTGCTTCCCTTGTAAAATGAAACAACTTTTTCCATAACTTCGTTTTGTCCACGCCGAGAATACTCAGTTCCAAAAGCCGCAACTGACGTGAAGCCGCCGGACGTTAGCAGCAATTTATGAAAAACGGAACCTCAACAATATTACTTCTACTTTTTATGTTCTTCATTTCCTGTGAAAATAAAAAAGATGTCATTGAGATATATTTGACTAAGAACAAAGTTGAAAGTTATGATGGAGTTCCTTTACGAACTGCAATAAAAGATACAGCCATTATAAAACAGGTCTTAGAAAGTTATAAAGAAGAAATAAGAATTGATACGATAAATGACAAACCAATCTATATGGGACATTTTTTGGTTGGAGCAAAAGATTTGGAAGAAAAACCATTTATAAATGATTCCGAAATACTTGGCCTCGATTTCAAAAATTCTCAAATATACTTTAGCGAAACTGTTTCTAAAAAAATATACAATGCCATACCGCAATGGAGGAAAACTAATTATTTCGGAAAACAATTTGCTTTATGTCATAACGGAAAGATTGTTTTAAGTGGCTATTTATTTGGCTCAATGTCATCTTACTGGTCAAATACTTACCAAATACGTTATCATAACTTTCCTGCTGTAAAGAGAAAAAATGGTATAAAAGCGGTTGCTTTTACGATCACAGATAGTTTGAATTTCGAGAACAATAATTTGAAAAAAAATATTGAATTTTACAATACATTCAAAAATAGACTGATTGATTAAACTGCTGCTAACAGCGGTTTCACGCAATTGCTATTTACCGTGTAAAATGAACTTCTTTTTTCCATAACTTCGTTCTGTCCAGCCGAGAATGCTCAACTTCGAAAGCCGCAACTGACGTGAAGCCGCCGGACGTTACCTGAAAGCGCACCTGTGACACACTTAAAAATAATGAATTATGCAATTAATATTAAGCTCATCATTTATTACAACTTTACTTCTTGTTCCCTATTTCTTAGTGACACTCTTGTACTCAAGGAATATTAATTTTGCCATTAATAAGACCCTGAAGTTTTTAAAATTTATTATTCCTGGTTTACTGGTTATTTGCTTATTAATATTGGCTATAACAAGATTAGGCGATTTTATTGGAATAAGTTATGATGATAAAATTGTAGATGAAGTTGGGGTGTTAATTTATTTCATAATCTTAACATTCCTGCCAGTACTCGTAAATTTCGTAAAACATAGGAGAGCAAAATTTAGTAATGAGAAAAAATCAAGCGCCATCAGGTAACATCGGTTTCACGCAATTGCTACTTTTCGTGTAAAATGTAACTGCTTTTTCCATAACTTCGTTCTGTCCACGCCGAGAGTACTCAGTTCCAAAAGCCGCAACTGACGTGAAGCCGCCGGACGTTGTGCGTCATGCTAAACCACCTCACCTTAAATACCAAAAAATGATAAAGATTCCATTAAATAGAGCAATCGAATTATTACAACAAAGGCTTACAGAAGTTGATAATCCTCATGTTGATTTAAAAGCTTTACAAAGTAGAATAATGCAAGATATCGAGCGAATTTTTGGAAGAGGAACTACTCAATCTCTATCTGCAATTTCTCTTGAAACTTTGCATTTCGATAAGCCTGAAAAACTTGAGAAATGTAAAACAAATTTTAGACAAACTATTCAAGGCTGGATAGAATACATTAAAGATTTTAACTTAATTGAACAAGAACAAGTCGAAATAAGCGAACAACAATACAAAGAGAAATATTCCGACTTACTAACAAGATGGAATGATTTAGTTCCTGAATACAATGAGCTATTAAAAAACTATGAAAACATAATTAATAAATACGATGAGTCATTATCTGAAATCAAAATTCTCCAAGAAAAACTAACTGAAAAACAATACATTCCGGAAATGATAAAAATTTTGTTTTTAGGAGCAAGCCCAATTGACGAAGTAAGACTTAGAGTTGATGAAGAATTAAGAGACATAGAACATGGTCTTAAGTTGGCTACGCTAAGAGAACAATTCGAGCTAAAGTCACAATGGGCAATAACTACTAAGACGCTACAGCAAGCGATGTTAGATGAGGCGCCAACAATTGTTCATTTTTCGGGTCACGGAAGTACTTCAGGAATTGCAGTTGAAGATAGTTTAGGTAATGCTAAGCTAATTGAAAATGATGCTTTGGGAAGTCTATTTGAACTATTCTCAGACAAAATTGAATGTGTTGTATTGAATTCTTGTCATTCAGAATCGCAAGCTAAAGAAATTGCAAAACATATTCCTTATGTAATAGGAATGAAAAGTTCTGTAAATGACAAAGCTGCAATTGCATTTGCTGTTGGATTTTACACAGCATTAGGTGCTGGGAAAGACATTCCGTTTGCTTTCAAAATGGGAACAGTAGCTGTGAAATTAGAAGGAATATCAGGAAGTGATTTACCAATTTTGCTTGGATAGTAAAGCACGAACGCACAACAGCGGTTTCACGCAATTGCTGCTTCCTTTGTAAAATGAACCACCTTTTTCCATAACTTCGTTCTGTCCAGCCGAGAATACTCAGCTTCGAAAGCCGCAACTGACGTGAAGCCGCCGGACGTTACCTGCAATTTACGATCGGTGCGTACTGAAAACTTTTTAGCACACCTTAAAAAAAAATATTATATTTAAATTTTTTAATCTTTAAACATATAAAAATGAAACAATTATCAAAGATCAATGAAGGTTTAAAACTCGAGAGCGAGAAATTAGAAAAAATTTCTATTGAAGAAATCTCTTTAGATACTTACACAATATATTTGTGTAATATGTGTAACTGGCAAGCAACAAAACTAAAAAATTCGGCAGGACAAGTAGTTCCGATTTATCCTACAATTTCAAAAACTTGTAATAGCCAAGATAGTCAAACGTGCATTAATCAAGGAGCGTATTTACCAATACTTAATTGTGGATGTAGTGACACATCATTTACTATTCAGTTATATCTTGTACACCCAAGAGGATACGGCGGTTGGACAAATCCAATTAATATCGTTCCTGATTGTGGACATGCTGGAGAAATAATCCCAATGAACATTCCTGATCCTGCATAAAATTTCTTTCAAATTTCAAATTTTAAAATATTTAGTCATGAAAACATATGTCTTGTACGAAACAATAAACTGCAGGTAACAGCGGTTTCACGCAATTGCTACTTCTCTTGTAAAATGAAACATCTTTTTCCATAACTTCGTTCTGTTCTGCCGAGAATACTCAGCTTCGAAAGCCGCAACTGACGTGAAGCCGCCGGACGTTACCTGCAAGTTTTGACCAAAAATGACGTTACATCTCTTATGAAACAACAATATTATCGAAATTCAGCAATTTCATTCTTATTAATCATTTTTTGGATTTTGTTCGGTATGTTCGATTCTTATGACAGCCAAAGCACCAATTTCAGTAGTTTTTCACTTTATTTTTACTTTGGTGGGAGTTTGATTTTGTCTATTGCTATTGGATTTTTGGTTCTGGTCGCAAGACTAGTTTTCTCTAAAAAAATCAAACTTCAAAATACTTTTCTTTATACTTTCTTAGCATTCATAAATTTGACACTTTCTCTAATATGGCTGACTACGTTGGCAATGCGCATTTTGTCCTTTGAATATAAATTAACTGAATATGCTATCGTTTGCTGCTTACTGTCAATTGTTATGATCGCTGATTTACATTTCCCTAAGAAGATTGTCCCAAAAGAAATTAATTAAACCTGCAGGTAACAGCGGTTTCACGCAATTGCTACTTCTCTTGTAAAATGAACCGCCTTTTTCCATAACTTCTTCCGGTCCAGCCGAGAGTACTCAGTTCCATAAGCCGCAACTGACGTGAAGCCGCCGGACGTTACCGGCAATCTCTAAAAAAACCACCCTCATGAGGAACTTTCTTATCAGCTTTTGTTTCTTTACTTTGATTTCTTGCGGCATCGGTGATTCGCTTAAAAAGCGAGATGAAATAGAAGCCGACTTGCAGAAACGCTTTAATACGCAAGACATTGGGGTTACTGTTTCTTGGGGTACAGAGACCGAACAGAATTATGTGAATGTTGATTTTACTAATTATAATCTTAATTCTAGAAATCATAATTATTTAGATTCACTGTCAAAAACCGTTTTCAAAAGAATACGTGAAAAATTCCCAGAAATTCGTAACAGGAAGAAGATTGTTGTCCGGTTTACTGCTGAACAAAATGCTGATTCCGCAAAATCCGTAATATCGTTTCAAAATTGAGACTGCCGGTAACAGCGGTTTCACGCAATTGCTGCTTCCCTTGTAAAATGAACCACCTTTTTCCATAACTTCGTTTTGTCCACGCCGAGAGTACTCAGTTCCAAATGCCGCAACTGACGTGAAGCCGCCGGACGTTAGCAGCAACATTATAACGCCCTCATGAAAAAACACCTTATATTACTATTTATTTTTACTGCCATTGCATGTAAACAAATGCAGCAGAAGATTTCTGTAGCCAAACAAGCTGAATTTGTCTTAAATCTCGACAGTATTGAAAAAGCTAATTCGAAGCAAATGGAGATAGCCGGGAGTAATTTAAATAAATTAACCGTTTCTCGAATAGATAGCACAATATGGATGAATTCTACTATGCCTATTAACAATAGGCACAGGATATTTGGATATGACAAACCAAACAAAAAATCTGAAAAATTACTCTTAATTTCGATTTTCACTTCGGATGTAGAAAGAAACCCTTTTGGATTTGCATTTGGGGCGTTTTATTTTACAGATTTTAACCATTACATGAAATATTTGAAATCAGAAGAAGATTTCATTCTTGCAAATTATATAGAATACGGAAAGTTAAAAGGTAAAATTTACATTCCTAAAGAAAATGTCGAGTTTAAATATTAAATGCTGCTGCTAACAGCGGTTTCACGCAATTGCTACTCACTTTGTAAAATGAAACATCTTTTTCCATAACTTCGTTTTGTCCACGCCGAGAATACTCAGTTCCAAATGCCGCAACTGACGTGAAGCCGCCGGACGTTAGCAGCAACCGCGGCGCGGCTGACTAAACATCACGTAAACCAAATCAGACTCAATAAATTTTTTGAGTATAAATTGTTGAAAAGTCTTACTTGTAATGAGTAAGAAATAAATACTTCAAAAAAATAAAAAAGCTAACTTGCAAAAGGATTTTTAGAAAAAATTCTGTGAAATCAATTTGTAAAATATCACATAACCCTATATAACATGGCAAAGAAAACAATATTTGTAGACGACGATAACAATGAAATGGAAGTGTTTGTAAATCAAAACGGCAAACTTTTTATCCAAGTTGGACAACTAAAAGAAGAACATTACAGTGGGTTTATTACTTTGGATAAAACCGATGTTGAAGAACTTATAAATATGTTGACAGAACTAAAAGAAGAAGTTGAAGACTAAATTGCGGCAGCTGCTAACAGCGGTTTCACGCAATTGCTACTTTTCGTGTACAGTGAACTTCTTTTTTCCATAACTTCGTTCTGTCCAGCCGAGAATACTCAGTTCCAAAAGCCGCAACTGACGTGAAGCCGCCGGACGTTATAAGCCATTTCTGAAGAACGTACTGAAACCAAATAACGAATCATATGAAAATAAAATTATTTTGGATCACTATAATCAAAATTCTTGGACTTCTGCTGTTTTTTGAATTTCTCGAAATTCTTTCACAATTAATTACTTCTTTGATTTATGTTTTCGTCCCAGACATTGAACAAAATATAGTTTGGGCAAGTTCATTGGTTTCTATTTTTATAATTCTATTCTATCTTATAATAATCTATCTGTTAGTTTTCAAATCATCATGGATTGTCGACAAACTAAAATTAGTTCGAGATTCTGAAATTGAAATAATCAATATTGGTCTAAAAATTTCTTCAATTCTTGTAATAGCTATTATAATAGTTGGAGGAGTTATTTTTATCAATAGTTTCGCACTTTTATCTAAAAATTTATATGATTATTTTCAGCAACAAAAAGCAAATAATTATAGCCCCACAATAGGTTGGATAATATTCAATTCTATTAAAACTTTACTAGGATATTTGTTAATGACAAACAGTAAAATTGTGGCTAACTATATTGGTAAGCAAAGTCAAATTGAATAGAAACGGCATATAACAGCGGTTTCACGCAATTGCTGCTTCTGTTGTAAAATGAACCACCTTTTTCCATAACTTCGTTTTGTCCTGCCGAGAATACTCAGTTCCAAAAGCCGCAACTGACGTGAAGCCGCCGGACGTTATGGGCAATTTCAAACCAAAATGAACGCATCAACACTCAACAAATTTCTAAAAGATAAATCTAAAGTTTCGCTATTAAAAGCTGAGATCGATGCTGAAGTTTCAGAATATAAAAAACTCATGGAAAAAATCGGCTCATCAATAAGCATATATTTTCATGAAGATGAATCAACTTTTTTAAATACTTATGGCTTATTGAATTTGATTAATCAAACGATAAATGGTTATTTAAAGGACCCCGAATTAAATTACATATGTGATTGTTTGACTTTAGCAGAAAATGTTGAGTTTGAAAATGAAAAAATAAAAGAAATAGTTTTCGAAATTGCAGACCAAGAAATATGGGGCAACTATAAATCTGTTGATGAATTAAAAGCAATAACCAAGATTCTTCAAAAATGATAATATGAGAAACTGCCCATAACAGCGGTTTCACGCAATTGCTGCTTCCCTTGTAAAATGTAATACCTTTTTCCATAACTTCGTCTTGTCCAGCCGAGAGTACTCAGTTTCAAAATCCGCAACTGACGTGAAGCCGCCGGACGTTAGCTGTAATATCGTTGCCAATTGGGAGAATTCAATAACCTATGTAAGAAATGAAAATTATAAAATTCCTATTAATCTTTGGTTGTATCATATTCATATTTTTTTTGTTCTTCGGTTATGACAAAAATTATGGATTCTACTTTAAAGAAGACTTACATATTGAAGAAAAAGTTTCATCAATTTCGTATATGGAGGATAACTACGAAATTTCTATAAAAGATCATGGGATAGGAATTAGTGGCAATAACTACTCAATAATTTTTAGTGGCTCAATTTTAAATAAATCACCTCATACCTTAGAATCAATAATCGTAATTCCTAGACTGAATGTTGAATTAGAAGGAAAGAATGTTGAAGTAGATTTGAGTAATTTTGCTGTTATGAGTCCAGGTCAAAAATTGTCGCCACAAGAAAATCTAAAGTTTACAAAAGTACTAGATTTTAAAAACTTCAATTTAGATTATTTAAATTATAAAGCAACAAAGGCTACATTTAGTATAACTTTCGAGGGAAGTAATTCCTTGGATTATAAAATTTCTGATCATGCAAATGTTTACTGGTGGGGCACAGATTCGGATATAACGCTTGAATGGAATATGATCTCCAAATAGATACTACAGCTAACAGCGGTTTCACGCAATTGCTGCGTCTCTTGAAAAATGTAACACCTTTTTCCATAACTTCGTTCTGTCCAGCCGAGAGTACTCAGTTCCAAAAGCCGCAACTGACGTGAAGCCGCCGGACGTTAGCTGTAATTTTTTGACGATCGGGAGTATTCATGAACTTAACATACGAATCGAGATTAATTTTTTCGTATTATGAAATTGTAAAAAAAACGAAATGATGCTTGAAGATAAAATTATTGGGTTTTGTAAGTTTATTTCGAAGGTTATTTTAGTCGCTTTCACATTGTTTATTTCTTATCTGTACTTTATTGCTTTGTCTGAAAAAATCGAACGACCAAACTTTAAAAACTTGTCAAATACCGAATTTGTAATTTTCGGGTTTATAATACTTACTCTTATTTTTTGGAATCTTGTAGTTTTCGGAATCTTAAATAGCAATAAAAAAAACAAAATAACTCTTAATGGACCGATAGCAAAAAACAAAAACTACAGCTAACAGCGGTTTCACGCAATTGCTGCTTCTCTTGTAAAATGAACTTCTTTTTTCCATAACTTCGTTTTGTCCAGCCGAGAGTACTCAGTTCCAAATGCCGCAACTGACGTGAAGCCGCCGGACGTTAGCAGCAATTGTAAAACGAACGCCATGAATAAACTGACAATAATGCTCTTTTTTATCTTACTAACGCAAATGAATTTTGCGCAGCCGGGCTCATTGATAACCAAAAATATTTCAACTGAATCTCAAATCACTGTCAAACAAATTGGAAATAGAGGATTATTAAAAAATGGGAATGTTTATTTTGTAGAAGATGATTTACAAACTATATCGGGTTATAATAAAAATAAAAAAATTTGGCAAGTGAATATTATAAAGATTTTAGGCAAACCAAAAGCTGGAAGATCTGCTATTCATTACATAAAACTAAGTGATAAAAGCTTACATATAACTTACGGAAAGCATAATTTTGCTGTGTTAAATATAGAAAACGGAGAAATAATTTCACATGGAGCAGAATAACAACAACTGCTGCTAACAGCGGTTTCACGCAATTGCTGCTTCCTTTGTAAAATGAACCATCTTTTTCCATAACTTCGTTTTGTCCACGCCGAGAATACTCAGTTCCAAAAGCCGCAACTGACGTGAAGCCGCCGGACGTTATCTACAAGCACCCAAAAATTGCGCATAAAGCGTGCTAATTAAATATGTAAAGATGATTTTAACTGAGTTCATTGAAAACATTCATAATGTAAATAATGACTATTCATTACTATTTGCAAAGAGAATTAATGGCCAATTCTTACATAATTCTGAAATAGCAATTCTAGACATTTCGGACGAAGAAAATAACGTTATGGCAAATCGAATTGAAGCTTTAAAATCTTTGGGCTTTGATTATTTCCTGGAAACCTTTTTAATAAAAGAAATGCTTGAAGATTTATCAGAAAATTTCAGTAACGCAGATCAAATTATAAATCATATCATTTCTTACGCTGAAAATGACGCATAAAGTTCAAGTGCCTGTAGATAACAGCGGTTTCACGCAATTGCTACTTTTCGTGTAAAATGAACTTCTTTTTTCCATAACTTCGTTATGTCCAGCCGAGAATACTCAGTTCCAAAAGCCGCAACTGACGTGAAGCCGCCGGACGTTATGCGATACCGCGGCGTGTGTTCCAAAATTGACGAAAAATGAAAATTAGATATTTTATACTATTTTTTTTAATACTGATATCGGTTGGAATTTATGTTGCTTTTTTCTATGAAAAACATCTTGATGAAAAAGTATATAAAAATGGTGATATAACTTTAAAGGTCTATAAAATAAGTAGAATTTCAACAGTACATGATTATATAGATCTTGAAAGATGGGGTTATTGCAAAAATATTTACGAGGCAAATACTGGAGGAATATACAATATCATCCTTAAAAAAGATATGGTCATTATTCAAACGTATAAAGCTGGTATTTACGAACTGGCTGCAAAAACTCTTGAAACTGAAATAAAAATAGATTCTTCTATAACCACTTATCGATACATGAAAAAATTTCAACCTCAAAACGCAAAATATTATAAGCAATAATTATTTTCGGCATCGCATAACAGCGGTTTCACGCAATTGCTCCTTCCCTTGTATAATTAACTTCTTTTTTCCATAACTTCGTTCTGTCCAACCGAGAGTACTCAGTTCCAAAAGCCGCAACTGACGTGAAGCCGCCGGACGTTGTGTGCTATTTTTCGAGCTACACCGAAACTTACAATCAAAAAATGAAATTATTTTTATTATTCAGTTTATTTATATTACAGGGTAATGTGTATTGCCAAGAGGATTTATCTCTCAATAATTTTGATGAAAACTTTTTAAAAATATTAATTAATGAAAAAGTTTTTTATAATTACGAAAATAATAAGTATGAGTACATTGATGAAAACGGAGACAATTTAATTCAAAAATCAGAAGCCGAAAAAGTTACAGTATTGCATCTAACTAAATTAAAAATAAATACGTCTTCTTTAAAAGGCATAGAAAATTTTACAAACTTAGAATACTTATCTTTTGAGAATTTAGATATTACAGATTTACACCTGACTAAACTTAATAAATTAGACGCCCTAAAATTTAATAATAGCAAAATTGTCAGTATCAAACTAAATGATTTAAAAAATCTGTCTTATATTGAAATTGGGGATAACAACCTAAACCTTAAAGAAATAAATCTAAACCAGTTAATAAAAATAAAAAAAATAGTGATTGGGAGTAACAATTTAAGTCTCCAAAAAATTGATATCAAAAATATTAAAACCCTGTCTGACTTCATAATTGGAGGTAATAATGGTAAGCTTAAAATAATAAATTTTAAAGGTGTTAAAAACATTATCAATTTTTCTTGTATAAACAGAGAAACGAAAATAATAAATTTTGTTCCCGACAGTTTAAAATCTTTACATTGCCATTATAATTTACTACAATCCATCGAATCTAAAATCAAAAAAAATCTAAAGGATTTGACTTTATATTCAGGTAATGATAAAATTAAAATTAGTGATTACAACAATCTTGAATATTTTAATGCAAGAAACAATGATTATTTCTATGATTCAGAAATAAAGAACATCAGTTATCTATATTTTGAAAACTTACCTAATTTACAAATAGTAAATTGTTCTGATATTCATTTAAATAACCTCGATTTTAAAAATGTAAACAACTTATTAAGTTTAGATTGTAGTAAAAATAACTTAATGAGCTTGCCTGAGATAAATTTGAAAAGCATTAATTGTAGTTCTAATAAATTAACAACTTTACCCACTCAAGGTATGCTAAATTTAGAAAGTTTAGATTGCAGTAAAAACAATTTTGAAAGTATAAATTTTGATATTTTTGGAAATTTAAAAAATATTAATTGTAGCTCAAATAAATTAAAAAAAATTGATGTTAATCAATTAAAAAAAATAGAACAACTCGATTGTAGCTCGAATAACATAACAAAAATACACCTAGAAGATCTCGAAAATCTAGTATATTTTAATTGTCGTTTTAATGACAGTCTTAAAAACCTAGTGTTAAAAAATATTTATTTAAAAGAACTCCTATTAAGCGAATCCGTTAGATATATTTGTGTAGATAATTTTTTCCTAAACAATATCAAATTTTCTGCGTCTTCACCAAATCTTTTGATTAATAGCGATTGTAATGAAAATAGCTTTGAAAAAACTAAAATAAAAATAGATCTTACAACAATAGAAAATGCTTTAATTGAATTCGATAATGCTCTACAACACGAAGATATTTATAAGCTAAAATATATTTGTACTCGAGAAGGTTTTAATGAAATCACACCAATAAAAGATCTTTTTTTTGGTAAAACACTTTTAGAAAATTATAATAATGGCTTATTTAATATTCAAAATCAAAATACGCTTGCTATAGAAATAAATGTAGATAAATATAAAGTGTACTACTATTTTTTTAAGCAACTTAGCGAGTGGAAATATTTTGGCTTACGAAATTTAAGTAATTTTCATAAATATTAATTAATTTTTAATTTAAAATAAATCCACAGTAAGGGTGATTAAAAAAACAGCACACAACAGCGGTTTCACGCAATTGCTGCTTCCCTTGTAAAATGTAACTGCTTTTTCCATAACTTCGTTTTGTCTCGCCGAGAGTACTCCGTTCCAAATGCCGCAACTGACGTGAAGCCGCCGGACGTTAGCTGTTATGCCGCCTCGAACGCACTTAATAGACCCATCATGAATCAAAAAAAGCAATTAATCTTTAGTGGTGTTTTTCTCTACATGAATGATGAAAAATTATTACCCGATATTTTTAAAGAAAAAATACCGCCAGGTCAATGCACAAATGACACTGACACGAAAGTTCAAACATTTAATATAGTTTATGATGATAGGTACTTAAAACTTAGTTTCGGCGATGGAATGTTAGGTCCGAGAAATCCAAAAGTTTTTAATCTTGAAACACATGAAGAAGAGGAAAATCCAAGACAAAAGCATCAAATAGAGCCAAGGCAAACATTTGCTATAATTGATTTTAATACAAGTTTTTTATGGATAAGTAATTCAAAAAAAAGAAGTGCTCTAATTGAGCTATTAAAACATTATTTTCCAACTACTTTAATTACCGCTAAAGATATTTACGACGAGACTCAATTTGTTGAAACTCTGCGAAGGCTTGATACAATAAAAGTTTCAGCGGTTCCAAATTTATTAAGTCAAACTGGAATATTAAGTGATAAACTTTGTGAAGAAATAAATGGTTATGAAGCCAATGTTGCAACACTTTCTCTATCTTATAATAATAGATACACGTCAGATTATTTGATAGAAAAAGTTAAATCTATTTTTGGACAGAAAAATGCATTAAAAAGTATCGTAATTTCGGGAAGGGATAATAATAATTTAGGAATGCTTTTCAATACAGAAGGTTTTTCCAGAAAAATTGAAGTCGAAGCAATTGTTGATGATGATGAAATGTTTGATCCAGAAGATGTATTTTTAAAATTACGAACAAAAATAGAAAGTGAAAATATTTAAATATTCTTTAGTAGTTGTCTTGTCCATTGGAATTATCTTGTGGATTGCATGTCGCTTGGAACTAAATAATGCTGCATTAGATGTTATAGCAACTTTTCTATCCATTACTACTGGTTTCACAATTACCGCTTTATCAATCATTGCTACTTCTCCATTTTCAAAATTTCTATATTCCGTCGAATCCGCGAATGATAATTCAAAAACACTTTTACACAAATTAGTTGATAATTTTAGAATTTCAACATTTCTTTTTATCACAACAATTGGACTAATAATTGCTTTTAATTTTTTGCCCAAAGAATTTACCGGAAAAATATATCAATTCTATTTCTGTAGTTTTTCAACAGCAGACTTACTAAAGTCAATAATTTTCTACTTCACAATTTTATCTTTTCTTTCTTTCATTTTATTATTTCATACTTTTTCTAAATTTGTCACAAAATCAGCTACAAGTTAAAGGCACAACAGCTAACAGCGGTTTCACTCAATTGCTGCTTCTCTTGTAAAATGAACCACCTTTTTCCATAACTTCGTTCTGTCCAGCCGAGAATACTCAGTTCCAAAAGCCGCAACTGACGTGAAGCCGCCGGACGTTACAGGCAATTGCTCCGTGTCCGAAATGACGATTTTCGTAATTGAATGGCTCGGCTTGCGTAATCACAAATCAACTTCTCTCCTATTTTTCAAAGAGCAACTTTGTGGCTCAGTTTTGAAACCTTGGCCGGGATTTTCTGATCTCCATTTACTTTTCTTCTTGCCGAGAAATCTCTGCGAAGCTCAATTGGGCTGTATTGCTGCTTAAGTCTTTGTCAATTTCTTTGTCTTGAAAAATGCTGAAAATCTCCTTTTCAAAATTCTAAACTTTAACGTGGTTCTCAAAAAAACTATCGCAGTAGAAATTCTTTGTGGTTACTTTGCGTGATTTTGCGCCTGTGTCGCAACAGCCTGTAACAGCGGCTTCACGCAATTGCTGCTTTCTTTGTAAAATGAACTTCTTTTTTCCATAACTTCGTTTTGTCCAGCCGAGAGTACTCAGTTCCAAACGCCGCAACTGACGTGAAGCCGCCGGACGTTATGGGCAAGCGCGGCGCAACGAACACGAAATCAACACTTAAAACATGATCGCAAGCTTAGAAATAGAAGAACTTGACAATTACTTATCTTATATTCGTCCGAGCGAAGAACTGAGATCAAAAATTGACATTGCTTACAGGATTGAAAAGCAAAGCGTGATAATTTTTGAGGTTACGCCGCATTGGAAAGATCCAAAACAGAAAATTGAAAGTAATGTTGCAAAGGCAACTTTTGTAAAAAAAGATAATCATTGGAAAGTCTTTTGGCGTCGTGCTGATTTGAAATGGCACTCTTACAAACCAATGCCTATAGTTGAAAATCTTCTTGACTTTATTAGATTAATCGAAAAGGATGAATATAATTGCTTTTGGGGATAATTGCGCCAGCCCATAACAGCGGCTTCACGCAATTGCTACTCACTTTGTAAAATGAACCACCTTTTTCCATAACTTCGTTCTGTCCAGCCGAGAATACTCAGTTCCAAAAGCCGCAACTGACGTGAAGCCGCCGGACGTTATGCGTGATTTTTGTTGTGTTGAAAGTTGGAGCTCCGCTCCTATTTGGTTTTGGGTGATTGGTTTGTGACTACATACGTTTACGTTGTCTTGGGATCAATATTAAAACCAACGCATAACAGCGGTTTCACGCAATTGCTGCTTTCCTTGTAAAATGAACTTCTTTTTTCCATAACTTCGTTTTGTCCAGCCGAGAGTACTCAGTTCCAAATGCCGCAACTGACGTGAAGCCGCCGGACGTTAGCCGTAACCAATCCAAAAGTCGCGTATAACCAAATGAGGAAATTTTTATTTATTCTAGCTTTATCGAGCTTATCTTGCAAAGAAGTAAAAAATACGGAATCTGAAAATGGAGTAATTTCTGAAAATGATTTGTATAGTGTTATCAACTCATTACAAAATTGTGCCCCGAAAGGCACAATTTATTATTCTGAAAATGATACACCATATGATAAAAACTTCATCGAAACGTATAAACTGGATTCAATATTCAGCACTGAGGATGTGGACTTTTTCAGAAAACAAATGAAAAAAGCCACCGATTTTAAGTTAAATATACAAAAGACTAAATGCGACAGAATATTAACCAAGCACAACATAAACAAAATGCGTTTAGAAAGTAAAACTGACGAAATTTTTTGGGAAAAGATTCGGATGAAATATGGACCGTTAACATGTTTAGCTTACATAAAACTTCCGATATTCTCAAAGGACAAAAATTATGTGATTTTTTCCAGCAACTATTCAACTGGTCCGCATTCGTTAGGTGGATCTATCGAAATATACAAGAAAATAAATAATTAATGGAAACGCTTTCATTCATTATCGGGATGGATGAGCTAATTTGGCTACGGCTAACAGCGGTTTCACGCAATTGCTGCTTCCCTTGTAAAATGAACTTCGTTTTTCCATAACTTCGTTCTGTCCAGCCGAGAATACTCAGTTCCAAAAGCCGCAACTGACGTGAAGCCGCCGGACGTTAGCAGAAACTGCAACCAAAATCACGTGTAAAGTCTTATGAAAATTATCACATGGAACTGTAATATGGCTTTCAGAAATAAAGCGGAATTTATTTTAAAGCACGCTCCCGATATTTTAATAGTTCCTGAATGTGAAAATCCAGATCGTTTAAAGTTTCCAATTGGAATTCCGCAACCGTCACAAATTATTTGGCATGGTGAAAATCAGAATAAAGGTCTTGGAGTTTTCTCGTACAGCAATTATAAATTAGAGTTACTAGATTGTCATAACGATAACTTTAAAAATATTTTGCCCATTGCAGTTACTGGCGGGAAAATTGACTTTACCTTATTTGCAGTTTGGGCTAACAATCCGCAAGACAAGGATGGCACCTATGTTACTCAAATTTGGAAAGCAATAAATTTCTACAGTTCATTGCTTTCTACAAAAACAATTTTAATTGGCGATTTCAACAGCAATACCATTTGGGATAAACCACGTCGTGAAGGAAATCATTCAACGGTAGTAGAAAAACTAAATGAAAAAAATATTACTAGTGTTTACCACAAATTTTATAGCCAAAATCAAGGAAGTGAGCAACACCCAACTTTGTACATGTATAGAAATGAAAGCAAACCATATCATATAGATTATTGCTTTGCGTCTGAAGATTTTATTAAGCTGTTGGAACACGTCGAAATTGGCAAATATCAAGATTGGACAAAACTAAGCGATCATAAACCTTTAATTGTGAAATTTGACATGTAACAGCAGCATCTGCTAACAGCGGTTTCACGCAATTGCTGCTTCTCTTGTAAAATGTAACCGCTTTTTCCATAACTTCGTTCTGTCCAGCCGAGAGTACTCAGTTCCAAAAGCCGCAACTGACGTGAAGCCGCCGGACGTTACCTGAAATTCGATCGAGCTACACAAACCTGAATAGTATTCATCATTCGACAGGCTTTTTTTTTACATTTACTTTAAATTTTAAAATATAAAACATGAAAGGTTTCATAAAGGTGATTGACGTAAATGATAAAGAACATTTTTTGAACATTGATTATATAATTAAATTTACGCCAACTGGTCAAGCTCATAGAGGTAATGCCATTGTTACCACCGTAAGTGAAACGATACAAACTACTACAACAGTTGATGAAATTGTTGATATGATAAAACTTCAATAATATGTACACTTATAAAGAAGCTCAGAAAATAGCTAATTACTATTTGGGAAAAGTTATTGGCAAACCTTTAAGTAAGGCTAAAGCAAAATCATTACCTATTACAGAAATAAAGATTGAAGAATTAAACGATCATACTTTTAACGTATTTTGTTATGGGAAAGCTTCGTCAAGTGTTATCTTTTTTACAACTATAGACCTCGTCGCAAAAGATCTGGAACTTTTAGGTCCAGATGAAGTTTTAAAACTCGAAGATTAGAGGAAGAATTTAGAAAGCAAACTCTGTCCACGAACTTCAGGTAACAGCGGTTTCACGCAATTGCTGCTTTCCTTGTAAAATGTAACCGCTTTTTCCATAACTTCGTTCTGTCCAGCCGAGAGTACTCAGCTTCGAAAGCCGCAACTGACGTGAAGCCGCCGGACGTTAGCAGCAATGTTGGCGTGACGAAGTCAAACTGAACGAAAACATAAAATGTGTCTATTAAAAATATATAGTGATAATGAATCTTTCGCATCGTTTGCCAAGACAACGGAAGTTCCTGTTTATAGCATCTCTGAAAAAGGAGATTACAAAAATGAGGCTAAAAAAATTGTCAATGAAGATTATAAAATATCTTTTGATGTCTCAGACAAAGAATGGGACGATTTAAAAGGCCAAGTTGGAGATGCAATTCTTTTTTTAGAAAAGCATTTTGAAGAATTAAATATTCTTTTATCAACTCATAATATAAGTAATGCTTATTTAGATTTTCCAATTTACTCTCGATTAGATAAAAATATAGTTAATCAAAATGACCATTTGCCAAAAGCACTAATTGTTTTAGCGGGAAAATTATGTATTGGAATTGAAATTGCAATTTATTCTAAAAATGCATTTGATTAGAAAGATAACACTGCTGCTAACAGCGGTTTCACGCAATTGCTGCTTCTCTTGTAAAATGAACCACCTTTTTCCATAACTTCGTTCTGTCCAGCCGAGAGTACTCAGTTTGAAATGCCGCAACTGACGTGAAGCCGCCGGACGTTACCGGCAATTAATCAGCGACGGTAAAAGAAACGAACATGAAAAGATTATTGTATATTTTATTAGTATTTCCAAATCTATTTTTTGCTCAAGTCTATCGTGCTAAACTAGTAGATTATGACGCAAGTAAAATTCCTGCATATTGCGGTTACCAAAAGTCATATGGAGTATTGAAATTTGAGTTGCAAGAAAAAAGTAGAAAAGGCGAAGTTGTATTTATTGTACAAGAATGTCCAAGAGAATTGATGGAAAAAGTTGGTGAATACAAAAATGATTCAATTTATTCTGTTTCAATTGGAGATCAAGTAAACAAAAAGTTGCGGGAAATAGGAATTGAAATTTGCAAAAGAAATTATCCCAAAGACAAGACAAAAATATTTTGGGTTGGGTTTATAAAACATTAACTGCCGGTAACAGCGGTTTCACGCAATTGCTACTTTACGTGTAAAATGAACTTCTTTTTTCCATAAATTCGTTGTGTCCAGCCGAGAGTACTCAGTTCCAAAAGCCGCAACTGACGTGAAGCCGCCGGACGTTAGCTGAAATTTCATTAAAAATCCTGACCAAATTTAACATTTCAAATCAACCAATTATGGAAGTCATTTTTAACGCGTTACTAACTGGAATAATTACGTTGGCATTAAATGTTATTTTTTTTACTTGGATAAAAACAAAATGGGAGGAAAATCTAGAAACATATAAAATCGCCTATTCTGGGATTTTTAAAGAGAAAATAGAAATTCATAGAGAGTTACTTAAAAAGATTTATAATTTCAAATTCAAACTTCAACAATATGGTATTATGGGTAATGAAGATATGGCGATGGACTTGTTTAAAGAATCCAATGATTTTATAAATTATTATTTAGTTAATCAACCTTTCATAAAACCTTCTATTTTAAATATGATTGAGAAACTAAATAAAGAATATCAAGAATGTTTTGAAATTTTTCACGCATATTCAGTTTATAAAACACCTGGCGTAGATCCAAAGCTACTATCAGAAGCTGCGCATAAAGCTTTAGAAGTTTCTAATCGCTTAAGAAGTGCTGATTTTAAAGCAATTGAAAATGAAATAATTCAGGAGATGAGAGCAGATTTGAAATATAGTGATTCGTAATTTGACTTAGAAACTTCAGCTAACAGCGGTTTCACGCAATTGCTGCTTCTCTTGTAAAATGTAACCGCTTTTTCCATAACTTCGTTCTGTCCAGCCGAGAGTACTCAGTTCCAAAAGCCGCAACTGACGTGAAGCCGCCGGACGTTACCAGCAAGTTTAAACCGAATCGCGATGAAAGAACGCCTTTATAAAAATATTGCACTTGCGCTTGTAGCAATTAATATTTGGACTTTGTACAGTTTTTTTGACTATTACAATGCCACTAAATATTCTATGAGCAGTCTTACTCTTTTCTTTAATTTTATAGACAGTGTTTTTGCTGCGCTAGCAATTGGAATAATTGCTGTTATTTTAAGACTCACAATTTTTAGAACCAAAAGAAAAAAACTTTTGAAAAACAATTTTTTCTATGTGCTATGTGGCTTGTTCAATCTTAATTTGTTTATAATCTGGATTGTATCGTTATTAATGAAATTACTTCCGCTTAAATTAGAATCTACTTATTTTATGTTAGGCAGTTTGATAATAACCATATTTATATTGTTTGACCTCTTTCTAAATAAAAATGAAATTCGTCAAATGGAAATTGAGAACACTTAATCAAAACCTGCAGGTAACAGCGGTTTCACGCAATTGCTGCTTCCCTTGTAAAATGAACTTCTTTTTTCCATAACTTCGTTCTGTCCAGCCGAGAGTACTCAGTTCCAAAAGCCGCAACTGACGTGAAGCCGCCGGACGTTAGCAGACATTTTGGAAAATCGTGCTAAGAATAACGAATGTGTTAGATGATGAGAATATTAAAGACGTTAAAAGATAACGCTGTCAAATTATTTCAAAAAAGTTCTTCACCAGAAATGAATAAATTTGAAGAACTGAGACGTAATCGATTGATTAAAAAAATGCGCTCAAATGCAATTGCGATTGTAACTGGGCAAATTAATATACATTCAGGCTGTATAAAAATGAGATGGTTTATTTCTGATATTGAAAGAATTAGTTGTCTGGAAAATATTGATTTAAAAGTGTTTGATAATTTTTATAGCGCGTTTTCCAAATATCCAATTGCGAATGAAAGAAATTACTATAACAAACAGTATTTGGCTAAACTTGATATTGAGTTAGATTCAATTAATGATCAATATAAACAATCTGTGCTGGAAAAATGTCAAGAAATCATTGAAAAATTTGAATATATCAAAAACGTCTGCTAACAGCGGTTTCACGCAATTGCTGCTTTTCTTGTAAAATGAACCGCCTTTTTCCATAACTTCGTCTTGTCCGGCCGAGAATACTCAGTTCCAAAAGCCGCAACTGACGTGAAGCCGCCGGACGTTAGCAGATATTTTAACCAACCGACCTCAAAATATGGAAATTAGAACTTTTGCCATCATAAATGGCTTAGATGTTGTAGAAAATGATGGAAGAATCACTCTCAAAAATAAAACTAAAACACAAAAAGAAGCGAAAAAAGTTTTAGCAGAAGAATTTGCTCATGCTGAAGTAAGAGCTGAAAATCTTTTTGCAAATGGCGAAATCGAAGTCAAGTTTACTAGGAACACATTTTCTACAGGTATTTTATTTTTGCTCCCAACAATTAACGATGATTACATTACAGTAGGATTGTCATATTATGATAAAGAATTTGTTATCTCTGGAGGTGTTAGATCAGGAGAAAAATTAGCTAGTGCTAGCAAATCAGAATTTTATGCTCTCGACAAAGAGCATGTAATGAAAATCACAATTTATGGCTCTCAATTAAAACTTTATGTCAATAAAATTTTATTATGTGAAGCAACAGTAAGCATAAAGGAAGGACCTGTAATGTTGAGAATAGTTTCTGAAGATGAACTGGAGGTTTATGAAATTAAAATTAAAGCAGTTAAACCAAAAGTTTTTGTAATTATGCAATTTACCAATGAATACAATGAATTGTATAATGAGGTTATAAAACCGGTTGTCGATAATCGCGGATTGGAATGTGTTAGAGCAGATGAGTTTTACACTTCAACGCCAATTCTAAAAGATATTATTGATTCAATAATTGAATCGAGTATTGTTATTGCGGAAATAACACCTGATAATCCGAATGTTTTTTATGAAATTGGTTATTCTCATGCGATTGGAAAACCGACCATTTTATTATGCGATCGCAAAAGAGAAAAACTTCCTTTCGATTTATCTAGTTTCCGTACATTATTTTATGAAAATACAATTGCAGGAAAGAAAAAGATCGAAGAAAATTTAAAGAAATACTTGGACAATTTATAAAAACATCTGCTAACAGCGGTTTCACGCAATTGCTACTTTTCTTGTAAAATGTAACCGCTTTTTCCATAACTTCGTTTTGTTCAGCCGAGAGTACTCAGCTTCGAAAGCCGCAACTGACGTGAAGCCGCCGGACGTTAGCCGTAACCAATCCAAAAGTCGCGTATAACCAAATGAGGAAATTTTTATTTATTCTAGCTTTATCGAGCTTATCTTGCAAAGAAGTAAAAAATACGGAATCTGAAAATGGAGTAATTTCTGAAAATGATTTGTATAGTGTTATCAACTCATTACAAAATTGTGCCCCGAAAGGCACAATTTATTATTCTGAAAATGATACACCATATGATAAAAACTTCATCGAGACGTATAAACTGGATTCAATATTCAGCACTGAGGATGTGGACTTTTTCAGAAAACAAATGAAAAAAGCCACCGATTTTAAGTTAAATATACAAAAGACTAAATGCGACAGAATAATAACCAAGCACAACATAAACAAAATGCGTTTAGAAAGTAAAACTGACGAAATTTTTTGGGAAAAGATTCGGATGAAGTATGGACCGTTAACATGTTTAGCTTACATAAAACTTCCGATATTCTCAAAGGACAAAAATTATGTGATTTTTTCCAGCAACTATTCAACTGGTCCGCATTCGTTAGGTGGATCTATAGAAATATACAAGAAAATAAATAATAAATGGAAACGCTTTCATTCATTATCGGGATTGATGAACTAATGTGGCTACGGCTAACAGCGGTTTCACGCAATTGCTGCATTTCTTGTAAAATGTAACACCTTTTTCCATAACTTCGTCCTGTCCAGCCGAGAGTACTCAGCTTCGAAAGCCGCAACTGACGTGAAGCCGCCGGACGTTACCTGCTATTATACCAAAAATCCCGCTAAAAATGAAAATTAAGAATCATGAGTTAAGATTTCCAATTATTTTAAACCTCGTCCTCTTAACTATTATGTACACCGATTTTTTTATTCCATCTGATAATATAGTTGAGGAAAAGTTTGCATCATTCGATGCTTCAGTAAAAGAAGCAGCATATCATCCAAAATACGGTGGGGAAACGGAAATAAGATACTATTTGGAATGTCAAAGTGGTAAGCAATATTATTTATATAATTTTCCGGAAAATGACATTGTCGAAATCGGTCACAAAATATATATCACTAAAACTTTTCTTTTTTCTAAAGTAAAATATTTCCAAGTATCGCTTGATTCCGAAAAACGTCCATTATCACTATTATATTATGGCTTATTTGCCTATATCATAAGTGCGTGTGCATTCGTAACATTACTAAGTATTTTTGTTGTAAATAAATATTTAGATTTTCTATTGGCATTCAGTACAGTTTTTATTTGTATAATTACATTAATCTATTTCACGCTGTACTCATAACAGCAGGTAACAGCGGTTTCACGCAATTGCTGCTTTCCTTGTAAAATGAACTTCTTTTTCCATACCTTCGGTTTGTCCACGCCGAGAGTACTCAGTTCCAAAAGCCGCAACTGACGTGAAGCCGCCGGACGTTATGCGTGATTTTTGTTGGGTTGAAAGTTGGAGCTCCGCTCCTATTTGGTTTTGGGTGATTGGCTTGTGACTACATACGTTTACGTTGTCTTGGGATCTATATTAAAACCAACGCATAACAGCGGTTTCACGCAATTGCTACTTTCCTGTAAAATGAACTTCTTTTTTCCATAACTTCGTTTTGTCCGCGCCGAGAATACTCAGTTCCAAATGCCGCAACTGACGTGAAGCCGCCGGACGTTGTGCGTCATTGCAACGAAACCTGAAACCAATAACTCATGAGATATTTTTTTAGCTTGTATCTATTTACTTTTTTAGTTTCTTGCGGAGAGTCATTCGAGCAAATGGACACAGAAAAATTCAATGCAGATATTGCTCAAAATACCAGCATTGAATCTCCAGAAGAATTGATTACGATTTACTATAATTTTCCTGCATCAGAAGGAAAACCAAATTTGCAAATCACTAAAAAAGAAATCGATAATAAAGTTTTCGAAATAACACTTATTAATAACGATGTAGGAGATGATGTTCAGGGAGCAGAAAAAATAATCATGATTGCAAAAAGGATAGTAAATAAATGGCATGTCAAAAAAATATCAAGAAATTGGAAATGTCATCCTGGCCGTGGTAATACTGACTGGGGAACTCAAAGCTGCAATTAACAGCAACGAACGCACAACAGCGGTTTCACGCAATTGCTGCTTTTCGTGTAAAATGAACTTCTTTTTTCCATAACTTCGTTCTGTCCAGCCGAGAATACTCAGCTTCGAAAGCCGCAACTGACGTGAAGCCGCCGGACGTTAGCAGAAATTTTATGTGACGATAGGAGAAACCAATAAGTAAACACCATGAAAAAAGCAATCTTATTTTTTTTAACACTAGGAAACTGTATTTTGTATTCACAATATTCTGGATATTACAATATTAATACAAACTCAAATATTGATGTGAATGCAAATATTAACCATAATATAAGTGGAAATGTTTACGAATATAAAACAATTACAACTATTGATTATGGTGCATTACAACTTGCAAATGCTCAGAACGAAAAAAATAGATTAGAACTACAAAGATTTCAAGATGAACGTGAAAAGGAGATTGCGCTTCAAATTGCAGCAGATCCTTTAAAAGCTTATGATTATGGCAGTTGGTTCACTATTTCTAGCAAAGATAAGATATGGAAGGAGGATAAAAATAGTAAAGAAAATTTAAAAAAAATTCGAGAGAATACTGGATTTAAAGAGTTCAATATTGAATATGTTATTCCAAACCCTTTAATATTTACGATGCTCAGTGCACATAAGTTTCAAAATGTCAGTCCAGATGGAGTAAAAGCAGATATTTACATTTATCTCCCTGTTTATAATAAAAATAACGTTGAGTTTGATTTTGAAAAAGATTTTGAAAATGTTGTTGTCGGGAGTGAAGTTGAACAGGTTGACGATCAAAATAAATTGAGGAAAATATTCTTTCATAAAAAGGAATTAAATAGAGCTACCATCTATGGTATAAATGGGTACAGAAGTACATATATTTGGGAAGATAAATTAGAAGATGGAATTACTAATAATTACCAATATACTGTAGAAAAATTGGGCAATGGTTATCAATTACTTGTTAAAGTAAGATATTATGGAAATAAAAGCGAAGTAGATTTTGAAAAATTAGAAGGTAGGAGATACTATTTAAAACCGTTAGTCGAAAAAATAATTGCTACTGCAAAAGTGAGTGATTTAGAAATTTTAAAAAAATAAAGACTAAACATCTAAAAACTTCTGCTAACAGCGGTTTCACGCAATTGCTGCTTCCCTTGTAAAATGAACAACCTTTTTCCATAACTTCGTTTTGTCCACGCCGAGAGTACTCAGTTCCAAATGCCGCAACTGACGTGAAGCCGCCGGACGTTATGCGAAATAAATACAAATCCTGAAACCAAATGAAGCAGATTTTTCTATTATTTTCTCTTGCAATTTCTACATTTTTTATTCATGATCTAACTGGTGAATATGTAAATCTAGCCGGCGAAAAAATGACATTAAATAAGGATAAATCTTTTCTTCATTTTTTTCAAGTTGGGCACATTGCTTATTGGCAAAAAGGGATATGGAAAGAAAAGGATAATATACTTTATTTAGAACCAATAATGATCTATGACACTTTGAGACGAAAAAACATGCCTGACAGATTAATATTGTCAATCGACCTAAAACCAGATTTACATATTTACGTAGACGACGAAACAAGTTACGATAACAATGAATTACGGAAACATCAAGCAGATATTAACACGACATATCGTAGATATCGCATAAAGAATAATAAACTTACTGCGATAAAATTTGATGGCACATTAAATACATCAGAACCAAAACATGAATTGTTAATGGATGACTCTCCAGAAAACTATTATGATCCATCTTACGTAAAGGTTGACTAATTTTACTTCGCATAACAGCGGTTTCACGCAATTGCTGCTTTCCTTGTAAAATGAAACATCTTTTTCCATAACTTCGTTCTGTCCAGCCGAGAATACTCAGCTTCGAAAGCCGCAACTGACGTGAAGCCGCCGGACGTTAGCGGCAATTCACCCGCCGAAATCAACTATAACGACCAAATTATGAAAAATTTAATCCGCCTTTTTGCGCTTTTGACATTTGTTATTTGCATTTTTCCGTTTTTTCAAACGTGTTCAGATGCTCAAATATATTAAAAAAGCAATATCCAGAAGCAATTGTCATTGATCCAGCGTTAGGTCCTGAAGTTTTAAAACAGAAAAATGATTCATTGAAAATAGCGAATCAAATAAATCGTAAATCTGACCTTGAAAAGTCAAAGAAAGATTTCACAGTAAATGCTTACCAAATTGGCGTTATTGGATTTAAAGAATTTGAATTATCCGACTTTAAAGATTTGACTTCTTATTTCTCGTTGTGTTTCCTATTTATAATATCACTTTCGGTGGGAATATTCTACTTTTTATTTAAAGAAAACTATTCTATCATTTTTAGAATTTCTACAATAAATCTATTATTACTTCTTTCCTCAATCGCTATATTGATAGTAGGTGACGGAATTGATGATCTTAATCAAATAAAATATGGCTACTATCTTCTAGCTTTAAATCTTCTGGCTCTAATAGTAACATCAAGAAAGTTGACAAGAACATGAACTGCCGCTAACAGCGGTTTCACGCAATTGCTGCTTTCCTTGTAAAATGAACGCACTTTTTCCATAACTTCGTTTTGTCCACGCCGAGAATACTCAGTTTCAAATGCCGCAACTGACGTGAAGCCGCCGGACGTTATGCGATAGTTTTAACGCAGCGTGACGTACAACCTTCAAAATTAAAATGTACTTTTGAAGAAGTAATTTATTTAGACATGAAAGCTGAATTAAACATCCAAAGCAAAAAGTTAGAATTGATCCAATGGCTATCAACTATTGAGGACATGTCAGTACTTAATAAAATTATAGACTTGAAAAAACAGGAAAATCAGGATTGGTGGAGTTCGATTTCTGAGAATGAAAAACAAGCTGTTGAAAAAGGATTGCAAGATGCTGAAGCTGGAAAATTAAATTCACACTCAAAAGCAAGACAGCTTTATGACAAATGGTTATAAAATCCTTTGGACAGATTTTGCGTTAGGAGAATTAGAAAAAACAATCGAATATCTTCAGGAAAATTGGACTGACAGAGAATTGCGAAACCTCGCTTGGGCAATTGAGGAAACACTAAACTTGCTTTCTCACAATCCTAACTTATTCCAGGCTTCAGAAATTAAAAAAGAAATTCGCAGAGTTATTGTTGCAAATCATAACACTTTGTATTATCGAGTAAACGACAATACAATTGAAATCCTCTCATTCTTTTCTAATCGCCAAAGCCCTAAAAAGAGAAAACTGAAGTAAAATTAAACCATCGCATAACAGCGGTTTCACGCAATTGCTGCTTCCCTTGTAAAATGAAACATCTTTTTACATAACTTCGTTTTGTCCAGCCGAGAGTACTCAGTTCCAGAAGCCGCAACTGACGTGAAGCCGCCGGACGTTATGCGTGATTTTTGTTGCGTTGAAAGTTGGAGCTTCGCTCCTATTTGGTTTTGGGTGATTGGCTTGTGATTACATACGTTTACGTTGTCTTGGGATCAATATTAAAACCAACGCATAACAGCGGTTTCACGCAATTGCTACATCTCATGTAAAATGAACCACCTTTTTCCATAACTTCGTCTTGTCCAGCCGAGAGTACTCAGTTCCAGAAGCCGCAACTGACGTGAAGCCGCCGGACGTTAGCGGTAATTTTAGCCGCGCAGGATTCTAAAACCACGTATGAAAAAAGCACTAAAAATAGTATTGATCATGATTACTTTAGTAATCATAGGGTTTATTGCTTTTTGGGCATTAGTTTTCTATGATATGAATCCATGTGGAAATAAAGTTGCAAGTACATTTTTTTCACCAAATAAGCAATTCAAGATTTTGGTTTTCGAAAGAAACTGTGGCGCTACAACAGATTTTTCGACACAGGTTAGTCTTTTAAGACATAATCTTGAATTGGAACACGATGATGAGGGAAATATCTTTTCTGCGGATAGAAATTACGGTGATGCAGAAATCGATGAAAATGGAAATGTGTATTTAAAAGCTACTTGGCTTAACAATAACAAAGTATTGATCACTTACGATTCAAAAATTAGAATATTTAAAAAGGAAAATAAATTAGATGGAATCACGATTCTATACAATAAAAACTACCGCTAACAGCGGTTTCACGCAATTGCTGCTTCCCTTGTAAAATGAACGACCTTTTTCCATAACTTCGTTTTGTCCAGCCGAGAGTACTCAGCTTCGAAAGCCGCAACTGACGTGAAGCCGCCGGACGTTAGGCGAAAATTTTAATCACGACGATGAAAAGATTAACAACTTACATAGATAAATTTATTTTATCTCATTTACGGATAAACGGATTTGTATTTTTATCAGATGAATTGATTTTTGTCAATGAGGATATTGAAAAAATCATTAATAGTGTTCCTATTACTCTGTCCGCTCCATCAGTTAAATCTAATAGCAAAATCGATACTTTAAAACTGGTACTTGACATACTAGAAAATTATAATACTGGTCCAGCCGCAATCAAAAATGAATTACGAGCGAAATTTATTACTTTAATTGAATATCAGTTGTTTCTCGAAGAAAAAGGTTATGACAACAGATATACAAAACAAGTGCGGGAGTTAATTAAAAATTACATCTTAAATAAATATAAGACATATAAATTGCAACGCGACCGCTATATTTATAATCCAAGGAAGCTAGAAATAAATTTCGTTGAATCTCTTGAAAATTTTATAAATATAAGTACTAGAAATTTTTCAAAAAATGATAATATATTTTATCGTGGGCATTCAAATATTCATTGGGATGTAATACCATCTATTTATAGGAATGGTTGGCAAAAAAATGAGCATAAAATGTTTAGAGAAATTATTATTAGGAATTCTGAAGAATTTCTCAATACAAAATCAACATTTGAAAAATTAACAATAATGCAACATTACGGACTTCCAACACGGCTATTAGATATAACTAGAAATCCGTTAGTCGCGCTTTATTTTGCATGCTACGATCCTGCTCAAAAAGATTTTCCTGGAGAAATTTTAGTATTTACACCTGAAGAAAAAAATATTAAATATTATGATAGTGATACTGTAAGCATTCTTTCTAATTTAGCTAAAGCCGAAAGAGACTTAGACAGCAATTTGACAATGTTAGAATTTAATGGCTCATTGCCAGGCTTAAAATTACTCCATCTGATAAAGGAGGAAAAACCTTATTTCTTGCCGGAAATGCAGCCTTCAGATTTAAATAAAACACTAATAGTCAAGCCTATAAATAATAATAGTAGAATTAAAAGGCAAGCTGGATATTTCTTTTTATTCGGCATCAACTATGTGATGGATAAACCAGCTAGTATCAATTCTATATATAAAAAGGGAAAAGTTGTTGTAAGATATTTCATTGATAACAATAGTAAATCAGCTATTTTAAAAAGTTTAGAAAGCTTAGGAATTAACAGTGAATCATTATTTCCGGAAATTGAAAATGGCACAGAATATTTAAAGAACAAATATTAAATCTTCGCCTAACAGCGGTTTCACGCAATTGCTGCTTCCCTTGTAAAATGAAACATCTTTTCCATAACTTCGTTCTGTCCAGCCGAGAATACTCAGCTTCGAAAGCCGCAACTGACGTGAAGCCGCCGGACGTTGTGCGACATTTTAGGCGCAGCTACCAAAATAAGAACTTAATAACCAATAATTATATATAATATGTCAAATTTCTATTGCGAATACTGCGGTGTAAAAGCGTCAAGTATTTCAAGTTTAACAATCAATTCATGTCCACGCCATCCATTAGGAAATTCGAAAGGTAAGCATAAACTTTATGAAGGAAGTGAAAAATCAAAGTACAGTTGTAAATATTGTGGAACCTCTGCATCAAGTATTTCGAGTTTAACGATTAATTCTTGTCCTAGGCATCCAAATGGAAACTCAAAAGGAAAACATGCTCCGACTCTGTAAACTTAAAATATAAATAACATGGATATTATCACTTCACAATTTCAAAAATTCACTTTCCTATCTTATTTAACTTTAATAGTAGTTGTTTTATGTTATTTGGTTTCTTTAGGAAGTAATCTCAAAGAAGACAGATCTAATAGTCCATTATGGACATTAGTAATTTCAAATATCGCATTCAATTATTTTTTATCTACTGTTCCAATTTATACTGACACTTATACTAAAGCGTTATTTTTGTTGAGTACTTTTTGTATTGTTTGGTATTTCTGGATTAAAGTTAACGAGAATCAAGAAAATGAAGATAGAGGCTTTTTACAAAGCGGAAAAGATACAATTACTAAAGGTTATGGAAATGCAAAACAAGCAGTCAAGAATAAGGCTTCTAAAACTGTTGGTGGTGGATTTCTCGGAGATTTAGCTGAAAGTGCAATCGACATTGGCTCAAAGAAAACTGACAGCAAACTTTTTGGTTTTTTAGATTTTTTAGGTGATAGTGGGGAGTATTTTCATCCTTCAAGAGGAACAATAAATAGATTTAGAAATTTACTTATCTTAGCAATGATAATCATAATGTTTTATATTACCTAATCCCAAAAATTAAAACGTCGCACAACAGCGGTTTCACGCAATTGCTACTTCCCTTGTAAAATGAACCGCCTTTTTCCATAACTTCGTTCTGTCCAGCCGAGAGTACTCAGTTCCAAAAGCCGCAACTGACGTGAAGCCGCCGGACGTTAGCGGTCATTCTTAAAAACGAAACCCGTAAAATCAACTTATGAGCACATTTAGCATGGAAATTATGTCAGACAATGACATGTGTGTAGAAGTTTACTGTAATAAATGTGGTAACAAATTTTCATCTGAATTAGATATTAATTTTAAGACTCCAGAAATAATAATCCAAAGTGACGGTGTACTTTATTGTTTGTATTGTGAAGAGCCTTATGAATACACATTAAAATTCGACAGCAATAAATTAGAGATTAAATTTTTTGACGAATTATTCGGATCTTTAAAAATTAGTGAAAAAATTCATTTAGAGGAATATGAAACATCAACTCCTGATAAGTCGAAGAGATTTTACAATCTACAAATCGAAAGATTGGAAAAGATTTTGAAACTTAGTTCAGGAGAACATATCATTGATCAAGCGTTATACAGATTAATCTATTCAGGAGTTATTACTTCCTTAGAAACTTACCTAAGTGAAATTTTTGCACAAGTTGTTTTTCATTCTGAATACACTCTTGAAAAATTTACTTCTTCATATGAACCTTATACAAAGGAAAAAATTTCATTACATGAGATCTTTAAAAAATTCAATAACCTTGAATTAAAAGTTAGAGATGATTTGGACAATTTCATCTATCACAATATTCCAAAACTTATTAGCATCTTCAACATTTTCGATTTCGAAATTGATAAATTTGATAAAATTAAAAATGTCGCCACTTACATCCAAAAACGTCATAGTTTTGTTCACAAAAGCGGAGTCGGTGAAAATGATCGTCTACAGGAAGTTTCAGAGAAAGAGATTCTATTTATTATTAATGATGTAAATATGCTAGTCGAGTACATTCATAAACAGATTGAGAAAAAATGCTTTTTGCCATATGATGATGATTTTCCTTTCTAGAACGACCGCTAACAGCGGTTTCACGCAATTGCTGCTTCCCTTGTAGAATGAACGACTTTTTTCCATAACTTCGTTCTGTCCAGCCGAGAGTACTCAGTTACAAATGCCGCAACTGACGTGAAGCCGCCGGACGTTATGCGTGATTTTTGTTGTGTTGAAAGTTGGAGCTCCGCTCCTATTTGGTTTTGGTTGATTGGCTTGTGACTACATACGTTTACGTTGTCTTGGGATCAATATTAAAACCAACGCATAACAGCGGTTTCACGCAATTGCTGCTTTCCTTGTAAAATGAACTTCTTTTTTCCATAACTTCGTTCTGTCCACGCCGAGAGTACTCAGTTCCAAATGCCGCAACTGACGTGAAGCCGCCGGACGTTATGCGATATTTATGACCGAACGAACGATCCATGAACCCACAAAAAATTAAATTACTCACTATATTTTTCTCCTTATCGATATTTATTATTTCACTTACACAAAGTGCTTTTAAGGCTGAATTTAATAATTCTAATCATATGGAATCGTTACATTGCTTTTTAATGGGAAGCATAGCCTTTTTAGGCGGTGGATTACTTGAAGAAATCATATGGATGGCAAATCCTATAGCATTACTTTCAATTTTTTTACTTTTGAAAGGAAATAAAAATGCTTTAACCTTTGCGTTTATTGCTTTTGTTATCGCTCTTTCATTTAGTCTATGGAAAAAAGTTTTGAAATCTGAAAGTGGAAGTCAAATGCAAATAATTTCTCTTGAAGAAGGTTATTATCTATGGATTTTAAGTATTGCTATTTTGTTAATTGGAAACATTTTATACTTCCAAAAAATCAAATTTCCAGACAAAATAAACATCGCATAACAGCGGTTTCACGCAATTGCTACTCACTTGTCAAATGAACGCGCTTTTTCCATAACTTCGTTTTGTCCACGCCGAGAGTACTCAGTTCCAAAAGCCGCAACTGACGTGAAGCCGCCGGACGTTACCTGCAAGCGCTGCAAAAATCGCGTAAAATCAAATTATGGAGATAGGAAAACAATTTAACAGCTTGCGTTTTGAAGATTATTTTTTTTATATCGACAATTATAAAAAATATTCTGACTTTAATACTTTGGGATTATATCGTTCACTTTCAGAAAATGAAAAACTTAATCTCGAACAGAAAATTTCCATTAGAGATTATGCAAACAAAATATTTGAAAAGACATTTAATTTTTTGCAAGTAAAAGATCCCTGGACGTACATAACGGTGCAAACTTTAGGATTAGAACTAACGGATGGTGACAAGGAAGAAATGTGGCGTAAAATATTTATAAATCAGGAAAAAATATTGCGCGAAAAAAGAATAAAACACAAGAATTTCGGAGAATATTCCAAGCATAACTGTGGTTACGAAACATGTCCTATGAATGGCATAATGATTAAGCAAGGTTCGTTTATGGCCGATTACGAAATGTGTATTGGAAATATCAATAGATATGTACAAAAACAAAAGTCTGAAAAAAGAAAATCAGATAGAAAAAGCGAAAGCCAAATTATTAATAACGAATTGGATTTAGAATAATGCGCCAGCAGGTAACAGCGGTTTCACGCAATTGCTCCTACTCTTGTAAAATGAACTTCTTTTTTCCATAACTTCGTTCTGTCCACGCCGAGAATACTCAGTTCCAAAAGCCGCAACTGACGCGAAGCCGCCGGACGTTAACTGCAAGTTTAAAATCACGAACCATGAATCAACACCATTTCAAATTCACAACGCTTGCATTTGCACTAACTACTATTTGGACACTTTATGGGTTCTTTGAATATTTTACTGAAGATCAAGGTTTGTTTCACGGATTGGGTGTATTAATGTATTTCATTGGAAGTATGGCTGTTTCTCTTTTTGTTTCAATTGTATTAATATTTATGCGGCTTGTTTTTTGCCGATCAGAACGAAAGCATTTGATTACAGATCACTTTCTATATATTACAGTCGGAATATTCAACTGTTACTTTTTTATCATTTGGTTGATTTGTCTTTTTCTTAAAGATTTAATTCTTGATACGGAAATAAGCCTTTTTGCTTTAGGTAATTTATCAGTATCAATATTCATATTCTTTGATGTTTATTATAACAAACGCATACAACGTGAAGTAACAATTGTGGGATGAAACAAAACCTGCAGTTAACGGCGGTTTCACGCAATTGCTACTTCCCCTGTAAAATGTAACAGCTTTTTCCATAACTTCGTTCTGTCCAGCCGAGAGCACTCAGTTCCAAATACCGCAACTGACGTGAAGCCGCCGGACGTTACCTGCAAGCTCAACCAAAATGACGCAAAAGCCTATAATGAAATCACTTCCTAAATATTCGAAAGAACAGTATGAACTTGTGAAAGATTCAAGAAATGTACTTTTTGACTATTGTAAGACAATTTCTGCTGAAGATTTCATAAATCAGAATAGTTCATTCGGTCGCGGTGGTAGTATGAGAAATCTTTTAGTCCATATTGCTAACACTTACCAATATTGGATTGCAAACGTTTCTCTGAGAAAAAATATAGCTTACGATGAATATGAAACTGTAAAAGATATATCTGACGCAATCAGGTTGTTCAACGCTGTTGATGAATTTATGAGTGACTTCTTCGAAAGAATGGATTCGCTCACCGAGATTCAATACGAGATTAGCGGGGTAAAAAAAGTTAGTGACAGCTTTAAGATATTTACACACGTCATTACACACGAATTCCATCACAAGGGACAAGTTTTATCGATAAGCAGACATTTGGGATACTTTCCAATTGATACAGATATTATGCGATAGAGCCTGCAGGTAACAGCGGCTTCACGCAATTGCTGCTTCCCTTGTAAAATGAACGACCTTTTTCCATAACTTCGTTTTGTCCAGCCGAGAATACTCAGTTCCAAAAGCCGCAACTGACGTGAAGCCGCCGGACGTTAGCAGCAAGTTTTCAACCAAAATGACGCAAGCACTAAGATGATATTTGAATTGCAATTTGAAGAAAGCGTATATAAAGCACAAATGGAACTTTTGTATGAACTTGGCTATAGCAAAAAAATAAAGTATTATAAAAATTCACATGTTTTCGCGTTGACGACTATAATACTTGGTATAGTAATCGTAGTAAATAAAAAGGATGTTGGTTATGTTTTTATCCTGCTTGGATTAGGCGTTTTAATAGAATATATTATCTTTTTTATAAAGCAAAGAAAACTCTTGAAAAAACACAATGCAGAACAAATAGAAATTATTGAGGCTTTTACTAAAAACCCATCGGCCATTTTTGAATTCACTGACGACGGATTTAGTTATTCTGATCATAAAGGGCGAAAAATTATTCCTTGGAGCGATTTTTCAAGTTTTAAAATTTATAAAGACAATATATTCTTGTTTACAAAATCGTTTGAGTCATACATATTAGGCAAAATAGAAATTGGCAGTGAAGCCTATGCACATTTATTGCGTTTTTTAGAATCACGATTTAACAAAACCAGCTGCTAACAGCGGTTTCACGCAATTGCTGTTTTTCGTGTAAAATGAACTTCTTTTTTCCATAACTTCGTTCTGTCCAGCCGAGAATACTCAGTTCCAAAAGCCGCAACTGACGTGAAGCCGCCGGACGTTATATGCTAGCGGTACCAAACATTGAACAAAAATCCCATAGAAGAGAGTTACTCAAATTTTTCTAACTTAAAATTTATGGAAAATATTTTCGTTGTGAATTAAATATCTTGAAAATGAAAAGTATTAAAAAAGTATTTCTTGGATTTTCGCTAATTGCACTGACAGCAATCTTTATAATCTTTTCCATTATAAGTTCTGAGAAAAATCATTTAAACATTTTTAAGAAAACAAGGCTCGGAAAATCTCAGGCAGAACTTGAAAAACTTTGGGGAAAACCCAATAAAGAATTGAAATATAAAACCGGCGAAAAAACAATTTTTTACTACACTGTTTTAAATGAATTTGTGTTTAATATTGACAAAAAAACAAACGTAAAATTCAAATACAAAGACAACTTCTGAGATAATTCCGCCAGCATATAACAGCGGTTTCACGCAATTGCTGCTTACCGTGTAAAATGAACTTCTTTTTTCCATAACTTCGTTTTGTCCACGCCGAGAGTACTCAGTTCCAAAAGCCGCAACTGACGTGAAGCCGCCGGACGTTACCTGAAATTCGATCGAGCTACATAAAACTGAAAAGTATTCATCATTCGACAGGCTTTTTTTTACATTTACTTTAAACATTAAAATATAAAACATGAAAGGTTTCATAAAGGTGATTGACATAAATGATAAAGAACATTTTTTGAACATTGATTATATAATTAAATTTACGCCAACTGGTCAAGCTCATAGGGGTAATGCCATTGTTACTACCGTAAGTGAAACAATACAAACTACTACAACAGTTGATGAAATTGTTGATATGATAAAACTTCAATAATATGTACACTCATAAAGAAGCACAGAAAATAGCTAATTACTATTTGGAAAAAGTAATTGGCAAACCTTTAAGTAAGGCTAAAGCAAAATCATTACCTATTACAGAAATAAAGATTGAAGAATTAAATGATCATACTTTTAACGTATTTTGCTATGGGAAAGCTTCGTCAAGTGTTATCTTTTTTACAACTATAGACCTCGTCGCAAAAGATCTTGAACTTTTAGGTCCAGATGAAGTTTTAAAACTCGAAGATTAGAAGAAGAATTTAGAAAGCAAACTCTGACCACGAACTTCAGGTAACAGCGGTTTCACGCAATTGCTGCTTCTCTTGTAAAATGTAACCGCTTTTTCCATAACTTCGTTTTGTCCAGCCGAGAGTACTCAGCTTCGAAAGCCGCAACTGACGTGAAGCCGCCGGACGTTACCAGCAATTGTCAAAAAAATGAAGGAAACTGCATTAATAATATTACTTTTTTCAAGTATATCTTGTTTTTCACAAGTAAATAAAATTAATTCCGAAAGAATTAAAGAACTTCAATTACAATCTATTACAGGTAGTTCAATATATATAAAAAATGGATATCTAAATATTGAAGATGGTGGAAACACATTTATGGAACTGTATAACAACGAAGGAAAATTAACCGAGCAATATTTTGCAAATTTAAATGGCAAAAACAAAACCAATTTAAAGTTCTATTATAGTAAATGTGACTTCTATGATAAATCAGAAGAAATCACAAAAAATAATGGTAAAAACAAAGTAGTGAAAACAGTAAAAGTCATTTATGATGATTTATGTAGAGAAAGTAAAATAATATCTATAAATGAAAATAATAAAATTGTTGAAATTGAAGAACTAAATTATAACAATGAGAATAGAAAAGTTTCTTGCATTTCTAAAAACTTAAAAAACGAGATAACTAGTAAAATTATTTTTTCATATCCTGAAAAAAGTGCAGTAGAAGAAAAAGCATATTTTGAAAACGATAAATTTTGGTATCATTATAAAATAAAGAAAGATGAAAATGGAAATGAAATAGAAAGCGTAAGTTTTGATGAAACTGGAAAAATTTTAAATATTGAAACAACTAAATATCAATATAATAGTGGAAAAGTCATTGAAGAATTACACTTTACAGAAGATAATGTTTTGAAGTATAAAAAAGAATATTTATACAACTCTGATAACCTAATTGAAAGAATTACAACAACTAGTAAAGAATTTGGAATAGACATGCCTAATTTAACTGAAAATGTACAAATTGAAATTTATTATTACACAAAAAAATAACTGCTGGTAACAGCGGTTTCACGCAATTGCTACTTCCCTTGTAAAATGAACTTCTTTTTTCCATAACTTCGTTTTGTCCAGCCGAGAGTACTCAGTTCCAAAAGCCGCAACTGACGTGAAGCCGCCGGACGTTATATGCCATTTTACCGCAACTGACCTTTACACCTTGTATGGAAGAAATTAGAAAAAGAACCAAAGTACTGGAATACTCGCTAAAACTTGAAAGTTTTGTGAGCTATGAACTGGCAAATTTACTAGATATTTCAGATTATAAAAGTTCTAAATCACTGGGAAACGGTTCTTCAGCTCTGAGTATAAATCAGAAGTTAAACTTACTCTTAGACGTTGAAAATATAGATAAAAAAGAGAAATCAACGATCGAATATTTTATGTCAATTCGAAATCAATTTATGCACAATATTGACGCAGTCAGTTTTAGTTATGTAATTAGAAAATTAGACGGCTTAGAAAATAAATTAAAAAAAGAGTACCCGCATAACTTTAAACAAAAAAATGACGAAAAAGGGTTTGAATTATGCATAGAAAGTTTATTTCACGATTCAATAAAGATATTACTTGATCAGAAGGGAAATAAACTTCGAAAAATTATGCTTCTAGCTGCTGCTGAATCTCATGAAATATTAAAGGATAAACTTCGTGAATCGTTAGACAAACAAATTCAACTGCTTGAAGATTTCTTTAAAAACTATCCAGAAGACAAAATTGACAAGTATCTTGTACTTACTAAAATCGTTTTGATGGATATTGAAATTGAAAAAGAAACAATCGATAATACTTTGATTGAAATTGAGAAAATAAAAAATCCTCAAAAAAACACCAAAAACGGCATATAACAGCGGTTTCACGCAATTGCTGCTTCCCTTGTAAAATGAACTTCTTTTTTCCATAACTTCGTTCAGTCCAGCCGAGAGTACTCAGTTCCAAATGCCGCAACTGACGTGAAGCCGCCGGACGTTACCGGCAAGGCTGACGCGCCGAACTCAAAATCAACTATAATGAATGAATTTTACGATTTATTTGAAAAGGATAATCACTTAAAACCTGATTTCAATAAAACTGAATTTGAATCTTTAGATTCTTGGGATTTTGGTTGGGCAATATTAGAACCTATTAATCTGGCAGCCGATAAGGAAAGTGAAATAGAATTGTCAAAAAGATTTTCTCCTGGACAAAAGGCTCTCTACTTCTTTTGGTACCTCGACGGAGAAGTTACAAATGGAGGTTTTATACAATTCTACTGGAATGAAAACAGAAAATATTTGCCTGCAATTTTAAAAGGCTTGAAATTAATCGGCGATAATGAAATGATTACTCTCGTTGACAATGCTGAAAAAGTTTATTTAAAACATATACAGAAATTTGAGACTGGAAATTCGCAAGAAGATTTTGAACATCTTTATAATGAACTGACTGAGTTTGAAGATTTAGATTTAAAATATTACGAAATGCACGACAACACAATGTCACTGATTGAAAAATATGCGAAACAAAATCCAAATGAATTTCTGAACTTAATTTAAGCCCAGCCGGTAACAGCGGTTTCACGCAATTGCTGCTTTCCTTGTAAAATGTAACAGCTTTTTCCATAACTTCGTTTTGTCCAGCCGAGAATACTCAGTTCCAAAAGCCGCAACTGACGTGAAGCCGCCGGACGTTATATGCCATTTTTAACGAATCGAACGTAAAATGACCAGCCGAATTATATGCGTTGTCTTTATTGTGTTACTTACAAGTTGTAAGTCGAAAACACAAATGGAGCAAGTTCTTGCTGACATGAATAAAAAGAATTCTTTCTTTGACTTGTACTATTTATCCAGCAGTAATTTCTACATTACTACAAAATTCAGCGAGTGCGGAGAATGGGGCGGTCATAAAGAAGGTATGAAAATCTTTTCTGATGTAAAAAGAAAACAATATAAACTTGACTATTACAAACTCTCTTTTGACTGCGAAAACGTGCAAAACGCAAACATCGATACTTTAGTTCATAAAACAATCTTATTAAATAGCCATAGCCAAAACGCCATAAATAAATACTTGCAAGAATTAGTAATTGCGAAAGTCAGGTCAAAATTTCCAGGTCATTCCGGCAATTATTTTACCGCTGCGAGTGCTGATTCGACATTTCGCATTGAGCTTTATGATGCTGACAAAAGGAATTTAAAAAGCTATAGTCATCTGTTGAAAAAATTGCGCCTGAATTAAAACGGCATATAACAGCGGTTTCACGCAATTGCTGCTTTTCGTGTAAAATGTAACCGCTTTTTCCATAACTTCGTTTTGTCCACGCCGAGAATACTCAGTTCCAGAAGCCGCAACTGACGTGAAGCCGCCGGACGTTAGCAGCAAGTTTTCAACCAAAATGACGAAAATACTAAGATGAGATTTGAATTGCAATTTGAAGAAAACATATATAAAACACAAATGGAGTTTTTGTATGAACTTGGATATGGCAAAAAAATTAAATACTATAAAAACTCACATCTTTTCGGTTTAGCTATGATCATACTTGGTATAGTAATTGTATCTAATAAAAAAAACATCGGGTATGTTTTTATAGTATTAGGATTAGGAGTTCTAATAGAATATATTCTCTTTTTTATTAGTCAAAGAAAACTCTTGAAAAAATATAACATCGAACAGACAGAAGTAATCAATGCCTTTAATAAAAACCCATCTGCCACACTTGAGTTTACTGACGAAGGACTTAATTATTCAGATTATACAGGGCAAAAACTTATCGCTTGGAGCGATTTTTTAAGTTTTAAAATTTACAAAGAGAATATATTCTTAATTACAAATTCATTTCAGCCTTATGTGTTAGGCAAAATAGAAATTGGCAATGAAAATTATGATCAATTATTATCTTTTATAGAATCGCGACTTAATAAAACCAGCTGCTAACAGCGGTTTCACGCAATTGCTACTTCTCTTGTAAAATGAACCGCCTTTTTCCATAACTTCGTTTTGTCCAGCCGAGAGTACTCAGCTTCGAAAGCCGCAACTGACGTGAAGCCGCCGGACGTTAGCTGTTATTTTGCAACGACCTTTCTAAATTCACGAAACTAAACACATCCAATTATGAATGACATTATCGAAATTTTGAAAAGCAGCAAAACAATGTATATACTGTTCATCAGTCTTTTTATATTTATCATTTTGAGTTCAATATTTAAAAAAAGATTAACACAAGTTGGCAAACCCTATAAAACCATTTCTAACATTTTGATTTTTGGAGTTTTGTTATTGAGCATTGCAAATGCTTTTTTAAACCAGAAATATGATAAATTGGTAATCTTCTTTGTTATTGTTTTGCTTCAAATCGCGTTACCCAAATTTGTCAAATGGTATGATAATAGGGTGCGAAGTTTTAATAATCGTTAGCAGACAAAATTAAAACAACAGCTAACAGCGGTTTCACGCAATTGCGGCTTCTCTTGTAAAATGAACTTCTTTTTTCCATAACTTCGTTTTGTCCACGCCGAGAATACTCAGTTCCAAAAACCGCAACTGACGTGAAGCCGCCGGACGTTAGCAGAAATAGCATCAGCAAGCCGTTAAATAAAGACATCATGAGTAACAATAAAATAATTTTAGGAGGTTGTATTGAGCAATTTAAATCAGATAATGAGCTTACGAACACTGAAAGCGAAATGTTTGAATTATTTGCATTAACTCAAATTACAAAACAACATGATCTAGCTTTTGAAGATATTCAAAATTCAATAGTTGATGGTGGTTTGGATGGGGGGATCGACTCTTTATTAATAATGGTTGATGATATAATACCTGAAACATTAGACGAGCTTGAAGATATGAAGTTTGGGCGTAAGACTCAAGTTCTTATAAAAATATCTCAATGCAAGAAAGAGAATAGTTTCAAAGAAAGTAGTATCGACAAACTAATAACAAGTCTTCCTGAACTTTTCAACTTGTCAAAAAATGAAAATGAATTGCTAGTCAGGTTTAATCCTAGTTTGGTCGAAAAAGCTTTAATCGCTAGAGAAGCTTGGAAAAAATGTACAGTCGCTGGTGGACAGATAACTATTAACTTCGATTACTGCACCTTTTCAGAAACAGTAGAAATAAATGGTGCCTTTTCTGCAAAGGTTGATCAACTTAAAACAATTGCATCAACATCTTTTGTAGGAGCAAGAATAGAATATGCTAATTACAGTAGCGAAGAGTTACTTCGCCTCTATCAGTCTCACAAAATCGAGAGATTATCACTGACTTTTAAAGAGAATCCATTATCAACAAGCTATGAAAATCATGGTATAGGATATGTTGGGACAGTTAAGCTTGCGGAATATAAAAGATTCCTCAAAGACGAGGACGGATCAATTAGAGAAGATCTTTTTGAAAGCAATATTAGACACTATCAAGGGAAAGTTGACGTAAATGAAAAAATAAAGGCTACTATAGAAACTCCAATCGATGAGGATTTTTGGTGGCTAAATAATGGCATTACAATTATTGCTGAAACTCCGTCATTAGTTGGGACTACACTTTCAATTGACAATGTTCAAATAGTAAATGGTTTGCAAACATCTTATTCAATCTTTCTTCATCACAATGAAAGTGAAGATGACAAGCGATCTGTTTTGGTTAAAGTGATTATCAATAACAATAAGAAAACTATTGATCATATAATTGCTTCAACTAATAGTCAAAATCCCGTTTCTCCAGCACTTTTAAGAGCCACTGATGATGTGCAAAGAGAAATAGAACTGTATTTTGGTAATGAGGGATATTTTTATGATAGGCGTAAAAACTATTATAAAAACCAGGGAAAACCAGCTTCTAAAATTTTCGGTATACAATCTAACGCACAAGCCGTTGAAGCGATAGTATTTAATAATCCTCACGTCACTAGGTCAAAACCAACGTCGCTTATAAAAGATGATTCTACATATAAGAGAATTTTTAACACCTCTATCAATTATAAACTATACTTAAATTGTTGTTTGGTAACTCAAAAAGTTAGTGACTTTCACAGGACTATAACTGATGCGGGAATTAAAAATAATCTTTCGAACTTCAAACTCCACCTTGCGAGAGTCGCAATGTGTTTACTAGCTAGTAAAGCCAGTCCAACAATTGTCGAGATATCAACTTTAGATGTTTCAAATTTTAATCAAACTATTTTTGATCAAGCTAAAGATATCGTCAATGGAGCGATTATAGATTATCAAGTTGCTAATCCAGGATCGAATCTAATAAATATGGCCAAAGTTAAACAGTTTACTGATTTCCTCACGATTAAACTCGAAAGTCGATTTTAGCTACTTCTGCTAACAGCGGTTTCACGCAATTGCTACTTTCCTTGTAAAATGAACTTCTTTTTTCCATAACTTCGTTCTGTCCACGCCGAGAATACTCAGTTCCAAATGCCGCAACTGACGTGAAGCCGCCGGACGTTATATGCAACCAAACCTCAGAACTCATGGAAAAACATTTATATTTTTTTGCAGTTTTATGCATAGCTTTTTTTAGCAATGCGCAAAATGTCCCTCCTCCAATTGATCCGAGTCATCCTGAACTTGACAGAGTAAAATTATTTGTTTTTGTGGGAGAAAAAATTGATGTCGAAAGGATTAAGACTGAAGAATACTCATTTGACAATCTATTCACAGTAAAATATAAAGTGATTAAAGAATTGTATGGTCATATTCAAAGTGATACATTAGAATTTCGTGTCGGTGATCACTATGGTGTTCCAGTTTTTACGCAGTTCAAGAACGTTTTGTTATATGTAAGTCAAAATAAAGATGGTAAGTGGTATCACCAAAAATATCAATATTCTGATGTATATGAGACAATCGATGGAAGGTGGGCAACGCCTGGTAAAGATTTCGAATATTGGCATGAGTACAATGAAAATCCACCCTTCCAACCAGAAAAAATAATTTTCAAAGAACAAATTTGTATTGACATCAGCAATATTGATAACGAGGTAATTGAAACTCGCGTTAAACCATATTACGAAGTAGAAGGTAAAAAAGCATGTGCAAAAATGGGCAATTACGTCGAAGAACTTTTTGAGCTTAAGAAAACTGGTGTACTTCACGCACGAGGATTATTTTAGCGGCTGCATATAACAGCGGTTTCACGCAATTGCTGCTTCCCTTGTAAAATGAACTTCTTTTTTCCATAACTTCGTTCTGTCCAGCCGAGAGTACTCAGTTCCAAAAGCCGCAACTGACGTGAAGCCGCCGGACGTTGTGCGCAATGCCGCGAAAAACCTGACGTAAATGAACTTTTCTGAAAATAAACACTTGTCTCTAAAATCCGGGAATGAAAAATTCAACTTTGAAAAACAAAATCTTGATTTTTCTTTGCTTGATTTTTGGCGTTGGAGCGTTTCTGATATTTTAAGCAATGCAACACGAGGAATTTTGGCCGAATTTATAGTTGCCAAAGCTTTGAATGCTGACATTGCAAAAATCAGAAATGAATGGGACGCATACGACTTGGTCACTTCAACTGGAATAAAAGTCGAAGTTAAATCAAGTGCTTACTTGCAAACTTGGGAACAAATAGACTATTCAAAAATTAGTTTCAGCACTCGAGCCGCAAAACCTTGGGATATGTCTATTGACAAAAGATCCGAAATTGCAATCAGAAGTGCAGACGTTTATGTTTTTTGTTTGCTAAATCACAAAGACAAATCAACAGTTGATCCACTGAATCTCAATCAATGGGAATTTTATGTTTTAGCAACAACAGAATTGAACAATTATCAGAGAAGTCAACATTCTATAACTTTAAATTCTCTCAAAAAACTTACACAAACTTTGCAATACAATGAAATAAAAAATGAGGTTGAATTAAAATTTGAACTCTAATTGGCACAGCGCACAACAGCGGTTTCACGCAATTGCTACTTTCCTTGTAAAATGTAACCGCTTTTTCCATAACTTCGTTCTGTCCAGCCGAGAATACTCAGTTCCAAATGCCGCAACTGACGTGAAGCCGCCGGACGTTATGCGTGATTTTTGTTGTGTTGAAAGTTGGAGCTCCGCTCCTATTTGGTTTTGGGTGATTGGCTTGTGACTACATACGTTTACGTTGTCTTGGGATCAATATTAAAACCAACGCATAACAGCGGTTTCACGCAATTGCTGCTTACCGTGTAAAATGAACTTCTTTTTTCCATAACTTCGTTCGGTCCAGCCGAGAGTACTCAGTTCCAAATGCCGCAACTGACGTGAAGCCGCCGGACGTTATGCGTGATTTTTGTTGTGTTGAAAGTTGGAGCTGCGCTCCTTTTTGGTTTTGGGTGATTGGCTTGTGACTACATACGTTTACATTGTCTTGGGATCAATATTAAAACCAACGCATAACAGCGGTTTCACGCAATTGCTGCTTCCCTTGTAAAATGAACTTCTTTTTTCCATAACTTCGTTTTGTCCAGCCGAGAGTACTCAGTTCCAAACGCCGCAACTGACGTGAAGCCGCCGGACGTTAGCCGTAACCAATCCAAAAGTCGCGTATAACCAAATGAGGAAATTTTTATTTATTCTAGCTTTATCGAGCTTATCTTGCAAAGAAGTAAAAAATACGGAATCTGAAAATGGAGTAATTTCTGAAAATGATTTGTATAGTGTTATCAACTCATTACAAAATTGTGCCCCGAAAGGCACAATTTATTATTCTGAAAATGATACACCATATGATAAAAACTTCATCGAGACGTATAAACTGGATTCAATATTCAGCACTGAGGATGTGGACTTTTTCAGAAAACAAATGAAAAAAGCCACCGATTTTAAGTTAAATATACAAAAGACTAAATGCGACAGAATAATAACCAAGCACAACATAAACAAAATGCGTTTAGAAAGTAAAACTGACGAAATTTTTTGGGAAAAGATTCGGATGAAGTATGGACCGTTAACATGTTTAGCTTACATAAAACTTCCGATATTCTCAAAGGACAAAAATTATGTGATTTTTTCCAGCAACTATTCAACTGGTCCGCATTCGTTAGGTGGATCTATAGAAATATACAAGAAAATAAATAATAAATGGAAACGCTTTCATTCATTATCGGGATTGATGAGCTAATTTGGCTACGGCTAACAGCGGTTTCACGCAATTGCTACTTTTCTTGTAAAATGTAACACCTTTTTCCATAACTTCGTTTCGTCCAGCCGAGAATACTCAGCTTCGAAAGCCGCAACTGACGTGAAGCCGCCGGACGTTACCTGCAACATTACCACGAATGAAACACTTTTCTAAAATAACGATCTTTTTACTCGGCTTGAATTTTTCATGTAACAGCATTGCGCACAAATCGCATTCGGAAGGTTTTCGAATTTTAAAAACTGAAAAACTTAAAGATTATAATCTGATCACTTTTACAAATGTTTCAGACACAATTCTAGCCGTTGCAAAAAAAGACATTTCTGAAAATTGCATACTAAAACAAATAGCCAACTATGGAGCCGAAAAAAATTATGAAAAAATAGGGGCTCTTAACGATAAAGGCGATAGCATTATTTTTGTTTACAAAATGACGGAAATAACAAATAGAAAATTATATACAGGAAGTGGCGCTTCTGGTCAATTAGATAAAACATATATTGACACTTACAACTCCTCTCCTATCGTACTGAAAAAGTGCGAATAAATGCTGCAGGTAACAGCGGTTTCACGCAATTGCTTCTTTTCTTGTAAAATGTAACCGCTTTTTCCATAACTTCGTCTTGTCCAGCCGAGAGTACTCAGTTCCAAATGCCGCAACTGACGTGAAGCCGCCGGACGTTGTGCGCAAGCTTGGCGCGACGGGACCGAAATAACGCAAAATGACAAAACAAACGAATGATAATTGGCCCGCTTTTGATCCTAAAACCTGGAAAACTATACCAGCGTTTACAGGTAAAATTGCAACTGAATCTGATGCTAAAACTAGCAAAGCTGTATTCTGTTTAAAAAATCTTGATGAAACGCAACACAAAGCTTATAAAATTGAACTCCCAAAATTGGCTTACTTAATAGATTCTGAAAACGGAGACAAAGAATTAATCGTGTTAATCCAAGCTGAAGAAACTAACCGAGGAATTGTTGTTGGTTATAGAAATCCTAAAGGCGGAAACGGCGCCTGTTTCTATTACGAACTGCAATTACTAACTGAAAACGAAGTTACTGCTTTGGTAAAATAAAGCCTACGCACAACAACGGTTTCACGCAATTGCTACTTTTCTTGTAAAATGAACCGCCTTTTTCGATAACTTCGTTTTGTCCACGCCGAGAATACTCAGTTCCAAATGCCGCAACTGACGTGAAGCCGCCGGACGTTAACTGTAATACATGACAAACTTTCAAACCAAATTCAACTATTTTATCTTTGTTCTGCGAATAATTTTAACTTTGTTCGCTGGCTCAATGCTTATCTTTACGGTAATTGTTTCTCCAAGTTTATTAGAAACTGAAAAAGACAGTTTTGCAATAATTTCTGGGGTTATCCTTTTTGCGCTTTTGTGGGGATTTCTATGTTACAGAGTTGCAAAATTAGTATTTACTCAAATCCATATTTTCGATTTTAAGAATCATGAACTGACAATCATTAACGCTATAACCAAAGTAGAAAAACAAATTAAACTTGACGAAATTAGAGGTTTTAGTACATCACAATATCAAACGAGAGTTTGGGATTTTAAATCTGTTATAATATATTATGAAAATGGCAGAAAAGAAGAACTACCGCAATTTTTATACTTAAATTTTAAAAAGATACCTGTAGCATTAGAAGCAATCGGAATAAATAATTTTGGGTATGAACCTTTTGTTTGGAAATTCTTTGATTCAAGACATTACAAATATTGATTGTACTACAGTTAACAGCGGTTTCACGCAATTGCTAATTTCCTTGTAAAATGAGCTTCTTTTTGCCATAACTTCGTTTTGTCCAGCCGAGAGTACTCAGTTCCAAAAGCCGCAACTGACGTGAAGCCGCCGGACGTTATGCGATAGAGCCGAAAAACCTTATAAACATTGAAAACTTTAGTCTTATTAGCGTTTCTATTAATAGCTGTGAAAAGTGAAATACCAGGAATCTACAGAAGCCATTTTGGTTCAACTCTCACTTTAAATAATGACCATACTTTTTATTACTCTTGGAAATTCGATTTAGCGTCATCTTGGTCACAAGGAAAATGGACAAACAATAAAGATACAATTTACTTCGACTTAATTCCTGTATACGATACTTTGAGATTAGCTGACAAACCTGATTCACTTGTTTTATCATCCACAAACAAACCAAAAATAATTACTGACAATAATACTTTTGCAATTACCGCAGTTTCAGGCGGAGGCCAAAATAGATATCCAATCATGATAAAGCTTTTTCATAAAAATGGAAAGCTATACGTTATTAATAATTCCGGAAAATTAGAAACAAAAAAAGTAAAATCTTTATCCAACACTAACGAAGAATATAAAACTTGGTTTTTCAAGAAATAATTGCTCCATCGCATAACAGCGGTTTCACGCAATTGCTGCTTGCCTTGTAAAATGAACTTCCTTTTTTCATAACTTCGTTCTGTCCAGCCGAGAATACTCAGTTCCAAATGTCGCAACTGACGTGAAGCCGCCGGACGTTACCAGAAATGGCTAAACTCGTCCCTAATAAAACCTGATGGATAAATCGCACGACCCACTTTTTGAAAAACTCCCTGATATTGAAAAATATCGAAACGATTTACATTCTTTGAAAAGTCAAAACTTCACAGGCAAATCGGTAGCCGAAATAAGTAATTCAATTTTTGAGAAAGCAATTATTCTTCCTACAATTACTTCAACAACGGAAATTGCAAATCTAGGAACTTCTCTTTTTTATAGGGTTAGACTTGTTGATCCTAAAGATTTAAATAAGGAGGATCTCAGTCTTATACAGTCATTTTCCTATCCACCTCCTTTTATTTGTCATAGCAATGGACGCGCCAATTTAAAAAAAACAACTGTTTTCTATTGTGCATCAACCGGAGATGCAGCTATGCGGGAAAGTAATATAGAAGTGGGAAGCGAAGGATTTTTAAGTGTTTGGGGAATTGAACCGAAAACAATTCTAAAATTTGGAATTCTTTTATCTGACGAACTTCCCAAAGAAAATCCCTGGCGACCAGTTGTAGATTATTTAAATGGCGAAGAATTTCAAAAAATTCATCTGGAAGAGGAAGGCGATTATTATGAACACATGCGCGAAGTAAGGAGATTTTTATACAATCAATTCATGCATGAGTTGAATCCCTACCCTATCACTTCATATATTTCAAATAAATTGCTTTATCAACGTAATGACTTAGATTTTATAGCTTATCCTTGTGTAAAAAGGTCTCATAAGCAAATAAATTTTGCATTTCACCCAAACTCGGTTAATCAATTTCTCAAAATTCAACGTGTCTTTAAATTCAAAATAAATTCGATAGATTCTGAAGGTATTTCATTTGATATAAAAGGTGTAGCACATTTCAATGGTACAAGAGTTGAGTGGCAGAATTCTTATCAAAAAACTGATGAAGAATTTCTTGGCGCCATTACACCACTATTCTAATTGCCACTTCTGGTAACAGCGGTTTCACGCAATTGCTGCTTACTTTGTAAAATGAACCACCTTTTTCCATAACTTCGTTCTGTCCAGCCGAGAGTACTCAATTCCAAAAGCCGCAACTGACGTGAAGCCGCCGGACGTTGTGCGCAAGCTTTGACCGAAACTGACGAAACAATATCGAATAGAAATTAGAATCAGCGCCGATAGCATTCATAAAAAAAAATATCGAGCATTTAAAATTTGTTGCACATAAGCTAAAAAAAATGACTAATGAAAGCAAAATCTATCTTAATTCTCTCCATAATCTCAATGATTTTATTCTGTACAGTCTTTTTCAATTTCTCATTTTTTCTAATTTTATTCCCAAACCACGAACCGTATATATCAGTAACCCAACAAATGCGTGAAGCTTTACTTTTTGCAACAATCGTCAGTGTATCACCTTGGTTAATTTATCTTATTGGGAAACGGAATTGGGAAAAGAGCGTTAAAAATTAAGCCTGCGCACAACAGCGGTTTCACGCAATTGCTGCTTTCCTTGTAAAATGAACTTCTTTTTTCCATAACTTCGTCTTGTCCAGCCGAGAATACTCAGTTACAAATGCCGCAACTGACGTGAAGCCGCCGGACGTTACAGGCAATTGCTCCGTGTCCGAAATGACGATTTTCGTAATTGAATGGCTCGGCTTGTGTAATCACAAATTAACTTCTCTCCATTTTTCAAAGAGCGACTTTGTGGCTAAGCTTTGAAACCTTGGCCGGGATTTTCTGATCTCCATTTACTTTTCTTCTTGCCGAGAAATCTCTGCGAAGCTCAATTGGGCTGTATTGCTGCTTAAGTCTTTGTCAATTTCTTTGTATTGAAAAATGCTGAAAATTTCGTTTTCAAAATTCTAAACTTTAACCTGGATCTCAAAAAAACTATCGCAGAAATTCTTTGTGGTTACTTTGCGTGATTTTGCGCCTGTGTCGCAACAGCCTGTAACAGCGGCTTCACGCAATTGCTGCTTTCCTTGTAAATGAAACACCTTTTTCCATAACTTCGTTTTGTCCAGCCGAGAATACTCAGTTCCAAATGCCGCAACTGACGTGAAGCCGCCGGACGTTAGCCGTGATTCACAACTGAACGTAAAACCAAATACTTGATAATTATGAAAAAAATTCTATTACTTTTGCTTGTAACTTTATCTGCAAAGTCATTTGCACAGCCGAAAATAAACTTTACTTTAAAAGACATTTGTGAACAAGGCAAAAACAATATTTTAGAATGCATCACTACTTTTGAAAACAATTCCTTCAGCATTGAAGAAAAACAAATTATACAAAGCCAAGATGATTCTAGAACCATATTTGTTATTGATTCAAAAGAAAAAAAAGAAAAAAGTATTATCTATAATGTGCATATTAAAACTGGAGAAAAGTTTAGTATTGAAACTTATGACAAGCACATAATCATTCATGTTGCAAATGAATCAAAAAAGTATACATTATATAAGTAAGAAACATGAACCACGGCTAACAGCGGTTTCACGCAATTGCTGCTTACTTTGTAAAATGCACCACCTTTTTCCATAACTTCGTTCTGTCTTGCCGAGAGCCTTCAGTTCCAAAAGCCGCAACTGACGTGAAGCCGCCGGACGTTATAGGCAAGCGCTAACCGACCGCACAAAAAAACACTATGCAAATTAACGTAACTGGAGAATATAATGAAAAATTAAAGATTCGCTTTTCACAAGGAATTTGGAAGAATACTTTATATACTTTATTTGAAAATTCTACAGCCGTGAAAGTTGCATTTCCAAATGATCCGGGCTTATTTAGACTGTCGATATATTATGATTCGGAAAATTTCTATTTAGAAAATTTGCTATATATTTCTAACCCAAACTTAGATGTTCTCAGCTTTCACTTTTATAAAGAAAATGTCCGTGTTTTCTGCAAAATAGAATCTAAGTTAGTCGTTGAATTGAATAAAGAAATATTACTTAATCCACTTTCGGAAAACTTTAAAGAATTAAAAGACATTATTGAAAACTTTGATGCCGACAATTGCGCCAGCCTATAACAGCGGTTTCACGCAATTGCTGCTTCCCTTGTAAAATGAACTACCTTTTTCCATAACTTCGTTCTGTCCAGCCGAGAGTACTCAGTTCCAAATGCCGCAACTGACGTGAAGCCGCCGGACGTTACCTGCAACTTAGTAAAAATTGGAACTAATAAGAAAGATTACAGAAATATTATCCCGAATAGGTCAGCGAGATAAACTGACTGAAAATTTCATTTTCCCATATTCATCTGATCCAAAAATTAAGAGAGAACAAATTTGGAACAACTTACAAAAAGGATTACTATTTGAAGATAACCAGACCTTTATTCCTTGGCAAACTCCATACAATTATGTCCGGAAATTTGAAATAAAAAGACATGACAGTGGTGACCGAACAAATTGGTATTTAGGAAAGCGGAAAATATTAGATGGTTATGAAGGGCATTTTGAAGTTATGAAATGGTGTTGGTATTCCTGGAGAAAACCAATTAAAGAAATTTCAGAAAATATCGGTCACGATTTAGAAGGAATGAAAAACTTTAGATTTTTAGAAACACATATTACTAATTTACTTGGAGAACCTATAAAAAAAGAACTGGAAAAGTTTGGCTCTTTAGATATTGGAGAAGTTATTTGGAGGAATAAGAATGTAACAATTCGATTAATTGGAATTGAAATTTTTAATTGTCGCTATCAATTTAAAATAGGTATTAACGAGAAAGAATAAGCTGCAGGTAACAGCGGTTTCACGCAATTGCTACTCTCCTTGTAAAAGGAACCACCTTTTTCCATAACTTCGTTCTGTCCAGCCGAGAGTAATCAGTTCCAAATGCCGCAACTGACGTGAAGCCGCCGGACGTTAGCGGAAAGCGGTTGACGCGACGAACGTAAAATTAACTTATGAAAAAACTGACCTCGATATTTCTTATAATTTTATTCGTTGGTTTCGCTTTAGTTTGGTTTCTTTATAGTGCGTCTTCACATAATGTTTCTAATGAAACTCATTTAATATTTGCCTTCGTCGAAATTGTATTATTTGCAACTTTCGGAATAGTAAAAAATAAGTGGGATGTTTTTAAATCTTGGGTTATACTTTTTGTTTTAGAAACTCTGATTATTTATCGCTACAATAGTATATACTTAGAATGCGAACCTTGCTTGCCGAATACATATTGTCCGCCTTGTATTTCAGATGAACAAATTATATTAAAATATATTGGACTTGGAATCTTTGTCTTTTTTATACTGTTCAAAATTATCAAAGGTTTCAAAAATTCCGCCATCCGCTAACAGCGGTTTCACGCAATTGCTACTTTTCGTGTAAAATCAACTTCTTTTTTCCATAACTTCGTCTTGTCCAGCCGAGAGTACTCAGTTCCAAAAGCCGCAACTGACGTGAAGCCGCCGGACGTTACCTGCAACATCGGCGCACCGGACGTAAAAGAACTCTACATGAAACAATTTATATCGTTACTCTTAGTGCTATTTTCTACTTGTGTCTTCGGACAAAACGATTCAATTAATACTCCTGAGATTTTGTTACGGAAAGCTAAAAGTGATTCTTATTACAAACTTTTAGACAGCATAAATACATATTATGATTCTAAAACTGAAAAGCAAGCTGATGAAATGATAAAAAACGAATCACTTAAATCTTTAGTTTATTATGATCAATTGATTAAAGAGTTTCCAAACTCAGAATTAGTTTTTGATGCTCTTTATAATAAAGCCCAAATTACCTATGCATATTTGGATGCAGATTCAGCTTACAAAACTTTTTTAGAAGCGATTAAATTTAATACTAAGAAAACCGCTTTTAAACACAAAGCTTTTAGAGCGTTGGCAGGAATTGAAATTGACAGGAAAAATTACAATCAGGCAATACAATATTTGGATGAAAGCTCAAAATATCCAATCTATATTGACTGTGGTGTTCAATGGGAAGTCGATACAAGTCAATTAAGGAATATGTATACTGAATGCTTTGATGGATTACGAGAAAAGAAAAATTGATGCAGCAGGTAACAGCGGTTTCACGCAATTGCTGCTTCCCTTGTAAAATGAACAACCTTTTTCCATAACTTCGTTTCGTCTAGCCGAGAGTACTCAGTTCCAAATGCCGCAACTGACGTGAAGCCGCCGGACGTTATGTGCAACCCGGCCTAAAATCGCGAAAGATGGCAATCGATGACCTTTTAAAAGACAAAACCAAAAAGACTAAAGAGAAAACAGAAACCATAAGCAAATGGCTTTTGGAAGGCTCATTGCCAACAGATGAACTAATTGTTTTTGCTGAGAAAACCACAGACTCTGAAAAAGCGACTTGTATTGAGGCTGTTGAATATGCAACAAAGCAAAATCCAAAAATAGCTGATGAGACTTTATTTTTGTTTGCTATAGAAATGCTACACCAAAAAGCCCCAAGAATAAAATGGGAAAGCGCCAAAATTATAGCCAATATTGCTTATGCCTTTCCAGAAAAACTAAGTATTGCGGTTGAAAAGTTATTAGTGAACTCAGGACATACCGGAACAGTTGTTCGCTGGGCGACAGCTTACGCTCTTGGAGAAATATTGAAACTAAATACAAACCTCAACGAAAGTTTACTTCCTAAATTAGAATCGTTGTTAGAAAAAGAAACTCAAAATGGCGTAAAGAAAAAATACAGCGATGCGCTCAAAAAATCAAAAGTGGGCAGCACATAACAGCGGTTTCACGCAATTGCTGCTTCCTTTGTAAAATGAACCACCTTTTTCCATAACTTCGTTCAGTCCAGCCGAGAATACTCAGTTCCAAAAGCCGCAACTGACGTGAAGCCGCCGGACGTTAGCCGTCATGCGCTCGCCGAACTCAAAATTACAACCTTAAAAATTCGGCACATAATTTTCCCGTATTGGGAACTTTTACTATCTTTGTCAAAAAGAAAAAATCGTTGAGAGTAATTGCAAAGAAAATATTGCGTGACTTTTGGGAAGTTCATAATGATTGTGAACAGCAACTCAAAGCTTGGTTTCAGGAAACAAGCAAAGCTTTGTGGAAAAACCCAAATGATATAAAAAAGGAATATCCAAGTGCAAGCATCCTCAATAATAACAGAGTTGTTTTTAATATTAAGGGAAACAATTACAGACTGATTGTGAAAATAAATTATGATTACCAAATGGTTTGGATCCGATTTATTGGAACGCACGCAGAGTATGACAAGATTAATGCAAACGAAATTTAACGCTATGGAAATTAAGCCTATAAAAACAGAGAAAGATTACGAACAAGCGCTTGAAAGGCTTGAAGTTATTTTTGATGCAAAACCAGATTCGCCTGAAGGAGATGAACTTGAAGTTCTTGGAATCCTGATTGACCAATTTGAAAATGAAAAATTCCCAATCGGTTTGCCGGATCCAATTGAGGCGATAAAATTCCGGATGGAACAAATGGGTTACAACCAAACTGATCTTGCAAATATTGTTGGACTGAAAAGTCGTGCAAGTGAAATCCTGAATAGAAAGCGGAAATTATCTTTGGAGATGATTCGGCAGCTTCATGAAAGATTGCATATTCCGACTGATGTTCTGATTCAGACGTACTAAAATCTATGCACGACGGCTAACAGCGGTTTCACGCAATTGCTACTCACTTCGTAAAATGAACCACCTTTTTCCATAACTTCGTTCTGTCCAGCCGAGAGTACTCAGCTTCGAAAGACGCAACTGACGTGAAGCCGCCGGACGTTATGCGTGATTTTTCTTGTGTTGAAAGTTGGAGCTCCGCTCCTATTTGGTTTTGGGTGATTGGCTTGTGACTACATACGTTTACGTTGTCTTGGGATCAATATTAAAACCAACGCATAACAGCGGTTTCACGCAATTGCTGCTTTCCTTGTAAAATGTAACTGCTTTTTCCATAACTTCGTTCTGTCTAGCCGAGACTACTCAGTTCCAAAAGCCGCAACTGACGTGAAGCCGCCGGACGTTAGCGGCAAGACCACCCGCCGGTTCAGGAAACTAACGCAACACTTTTTAACCTAAATTAGTGTTGTATGAAAACAAAATTTACCCGTTTAAATCTTGCTGAAAGGATACAGATTGAGAAGCTTTTTGATAAGGGATTATCCGCCTCAGCTATCGCTGTTTTACTTGGAAGGCACAAGTCCACCATCACCCGAGAACTTAAGAAAACGCATTACAAAACCTATCTGGCAATCAATGCACATATCAGGTCCGTTAAGATATGCAGCGCCAAAAACTATGGAAGGTCGAAGATCTCAGGCAACAAGAAATTGTATGATTATGTGGTGAAACACCTGCGCAAAACATGGTCACCGGAGCAGATTTCGTTATCTTTAAAAAAGAAATTCCCAAACCAGAAACACATGCAGACAAGCCACGAAACCATCTACTATTTTGTATACCTACACAGCAAGAAATCACTCAAGGAGGAACTCATCAAACAGCTCCGGCAGCAACGAAAAACCCGCGGATCAAGGCATACCAAAGCCGTACGCGACGTTAAGATACCCGACAGGACCAGCATCGATGAGCGGCCTGAAGAAGTAAAGGGACGCCAGATCCCCGGGCATTGGGAGGGCGACCTCATTGTCGGGAAGGAACACGGCTCATACATCGGCACACTAGTCGAGAGATCATCACGCTATGTCATCCTGGTACACCTGCAGAACAAGGAGGCAGCCACGGTCCGAAAGGCATTCGAGCAGGAATTGGCAAAACTGCCGAAAATCATGCGAAAGAGCCTCACATACGATAATGGGACCGAGATGGCACAACACAAATTACTCACCAAAACAACCAAAATGAAAGTCTACTTTACCCACCCATACAGCCCGTGGGAAAGGCCCACAAACGAAAATACGAATGGGTTGCTCCGCGATTATTTCCCCAAGGGAACCGACCTGTCGGTGCACTCAAAAGCGCACCTGAAAAAAGTGCAGAAGGAACTCAATGAACGACCAAGGAAGGTACTCGACGTGAGGTCACCAATCGAGGTTTTTAAAGAATTAATACTCGACAAAATTCCGCTTTGAATAATTTCATTATTTTTACTAAAAGTTGCGTTAGCAATTTGAAACCGCCCACCAAAACCGGAACTTTCGTGAAAATTGAACATATGAAAAGAACTTGCTTTTTTTTAATAGTTTGTGCTTTTATAGGTTGTAGCAAACGTTACGTATTTGTGCTGAATGATAAAGCAGACATAAAATTCTCTTATACTGACTCAATCAAAAAAGCATACAAGAATGGTGCATTTTCAAAATCGCCATTAATAGCAATCGATGGTATTGTGCTCAAATATGATAAAAATCTTGATACAGTTGTGATACCTTTGAAAAAAACTGAAATTTATGCAATCCAATATTTGCATCGGAATGTTAGCTCAATAATCTATGGCAAAAAAGGAAAACATGGAGCGATTGTTGTAAATACAATACATTTGCACGAATAGGTCCAGCCGCTAACAGCGGTTTCACGCAATTGCTACTTTCCGTGTAAAATGAACTTCTTTTTTCCATAACTTCGTTCTGTCCAGCCGAGAATACTCAGTTTCAAATGCCGCAACTGACGTGAAGCCGCCGGACGTTACCGGCAAGCTTTCCCAAAATCACGAATAATGACAAATGACGAATTTCTAAATGTTGCGAAAATAAAATTATTTGACAACGTGTTTAATATCTCTATGAGCGTGTTTGCGTTGTGTTTTTCAATTTTTTTGCAGATTAAATTTTTTGAAGCTGTTACTTTAGAGATTTTGCAAAAACATTACTTTGGTATAGTAGTCATGTATATAATGATTTCTTCACTTTTGATTTTTATGCTATATGCATTATATATTATAGTAAAACCTTTCAAAATCCAATACGTGGAAAATAACTCAACCGAAAATCAAAATTCTGAGTTAATAAAAGAAATATATAATTTTTTAAAAGCCAAGGATTTTGAATGTCAGGAAAACGTAATTCAATTCACCTTTAAAAAAAACTTTTGGAGTTATAAACATAGATTTTATTTTCTTGTTCAAGATAATTCAATAGGAATCTACATTAAAGTCATTGACTCGAATCCAGAAGGCGGATTTTTGGATTTTGGAGCACGATTAAGATTGCAGAAAAAGATAATTAATTTGATAAAACATTAAGCCAGCCGGTAACAGCGGTTTCACGCAATTGCTGCTTTTCGTGTAAAATGAACCATCTTTTTCCATAACTTCGTTCTGTCCAGCCGAGAGTACTCAGTTCCAAATCCCGCAACTGACGTGAAGCCGCCGGACGTTATGCGCAAAACCAAAAACCGGAACGTGATATCAGAAATTAACGAAAATAAATTATTCCAGCTACAAATTCATTTCAAAATTATATTGGAAGAAGGTTTCAAAATAATTGATGAAAACAAATCTGAGTTTAATATTTATCACAGTCTTTTCAAAAGATACATTTACGGTTTTGAATCTCTAAATATACTTTTAAAAGATTTTGATAGTGAAAAAAGATATAGAGAACAATCTATTTCAATTATTTTGCGAGCAAGTTTATTAGATTACTTGACAACCTTATATTTGGGAACTTTTCAAGCCGAAATGAAATTCAATTCTGAATTAAAAGTTAAATATGACGCCGAAATTGACAAATTGACTTCGGAACAAATTAGAAGAATCATTTCAATCTCTGAGAATGACAAGAAAACTTTATTTTACAATCATAAAGTACTTTGTCAAACGGTAGATTTGTTTAAAGAAAGTTTCAGTCATCTTTTTGATCCTAATATTCCTATTGATTACAATAAACCTGGCAAATCTCTTCGATATAAATCTCACGATGATATTAAGTCAACGACTATTCGAAAGCGTCTCGATGATGTTTCTGACCAATTACAAAATATACGTTATGAAGATGTTTTTTACTTATATGATGTTTATTCTAAATACGATCATTTTGGAACCGCATCAATGCTTTTAGAATATATGGATATTAACACTGTTATTACTAATTTTCTTGGAGCAACTTTCCACATAGCAGAAGGAGTCGGATTTTGTATTGATTTAATGATTGATGAAACAAATTGCAATTCGAATTTTGATAAGATTAATCATGAGATTAGTAGTTTACGAGGCACAGTTTATAGTAAAGCATTTTGGTTAAGTCCAGAATATAAATCTAAAAACCAATAGGTTCAGCGCATAACAGCGGTTTCACGCAATTGCTGCTTCTCTTGTAAAATGAACCGCCTTTTTCCATAACTTCGTTCTGTCCAGCCGAGAGTACTCAGTTCCAGAAGCCGCAACTGACGTGAAGCCGCCGGACGTTAGCCGTAATTCTCGAGAAAATCGGAGTGTAAATGAAATATCTAAAAATAATTATCCCTTTAATTTTCTTTTTGCTGATCTGTTTTGCAGCTAATCATTCCGCAGAGCGAGATAAAATCCATCAAGATAAATTACTCCATAATAATGTGAAAATACATGGGATTATAAGCTCAATAAAAATTTCAGGAAATCATTGTTTTGCAGTTTTGGGAATTAAGAATGTAAAAAGCAATTTTACTATTTTTAACTCGAATACTCAGAAAGAGTTTTTCCCCTATTTAATTAAGAATGATAAAGCTGAAATCTATACACACATTTGTGAGAATGAAATAATGATTGGCGACAGCATATATTTTGACTCGAATAATTTAATGCTGAAAGTTTTTGGTAAAAATCAGTACGAACTCAATGTCAATTTGATATCAGAACCTACAGATATTTTTTTCGCTAAAAAGAATACACAGTTTCCAAATTAGAACTACGGCTAACAGCGGTTTCACGCAATTGCTACTTTCCTTGTAAAATGTAACCGCTTTTTCCATAACTTCGTTCTGTCCAGCCGAGAGTACTCAGTTCCAAAAGCCGCAACTGACGTGAAGCCGCCGGACGTTATGCGTGATTTTTGTTGCGTTGAAAGTTGGAGCTTCGCTCCTATTTGGTTTTGGGTGATTGGCTTGTGACTACATACGTTTACGTTGTCTTGGGATCAATATTAAAACCAACGCATAACAGCGGTTTCACGCAATTGCTGCTTACCGTGTAAAATGAACTTCTTTTTTCCATAACTTCGTTTTGTCCAGCCGAGAGTACTCAGTTCCAAATGCCGCAACTGACGTGAAGCCGCCGGACGTTGTGTGCAAGCAGCACGACTGCCCCGTCCTAAAATAGGTTGACTAAAAATTAAACACTTTTAGTAAACTATGACGACACCAAAGAAACAACAATGTCGAAAAAATGAGTATCAAAAAATTGGTTTTGACCTCAAGCTTTCCATCATTGACCAAATTGCAAATGGCCAGATATCAATCAACCATGCCGCCAAATTGCATGGGATCTCAAGAAGCTCCATTTCATACTGGATGAGAAAATTACGTACTTTTGAACAAAACTCTAAGACAATGAGTAAGAACCAGGAACTTAAAAAACTCAGGGAACGCATTGAGGAACTGGAATTCATAAAGGATTTCCAACAGGATATTATTGCTGATTTTGAAGTAACCACGGGAATCGAAATGGCAAAAAAGTCATTGCCCGAAGCATTGGTAAAAGAGATCGAGAAAAAGAAAAGAGACCTTTTAAAGTAAAGTCACTCTATGAGTGCTTCGGGATAACAAAACAGGCGTATTACAAGCGCATTAAGACCCAGGAACTAAGGCAGGAACAGCAGAAGATTGTACTGGAACTCATCAGGCCGATCCGCCAAAAACAAACCAGGTATGGCGGGCGAAAACTGTTCCTTGACCTGCAGGAAGACCTTAAAAAAAACAATATAAAGATGGGAAGGGACGCGTTCTTTACGCTCTTGAGAAACAATCATATGTTGGTGAAAAAGACCAAGAGATATCACGTGACGACAGATTCAAAACATGGATTTTATAAATCCCCGAACCGCCTCAAAGGCCTCACCCCTACTCATGCCGAACAAGTCTGGGTCAGTGACATTACCTATGTGAAGATCCAAAAAGAACACGCCTACGTGGCCTTGGTCACCGATGCCTATTCCAAGAAGATCATGGGCTATAGGATCGATACCAACATGAAGGCGACACTGGTGAAAGAGGCATTGCAGATGGCGCTCAAAAACAGGACTTACAACCATCCCCACATTATCCATCACAGCGACAGGGGAATACAGTATTGCTGTCCGGAGTTCTCAGATTTTGCCCAAAATAACGGCATGCTGCTCAGCACGACACAAAAGTATGACCCCTATGAAAACGCTGTGGCAGAAAGGGTAAATGGTATCCTGAAGTATGAGTTTGGTTTTATCAAAACATTACCTAACTTACGCATGGCAAAGAAAATGCTCAAAGAGGCTGTAAACACTTATAACAATCAAAGGAGGCATTACAGCCTGGAGATGAAAACTCCCGAATTTGCACATAAGAATCAAATGCATCAATACAAATATTATAGCCTGAATTAATAACAAAAACAGTCAACCTATTTTAGGACAAGACAGACGACGAAATCAGTCTTAATAACGTATGAAAAAATTACTAACATATTTCATTCTCTCTATTGCTATAAACGCATACAGTCAAAATTCAAAAATTTCTGGTTATATAACTTTGACGGATTCTAATTCTGATTATAAATATTTAACAGTATTATTGGTCTCTAACGATTCAATAGTTACAGGCGCAGTTCCGGATGAAAATGGACACTTTGAATTCGTAAAAAAGGTTATTGCAGGAAATTATGATTTGAAAATTCGTGAAATTGGAGTTTGTGATCTTGAAATAAAAGATATATCCGTAATAAACGGAGAAGATAAAAATTTAAAAATATCATATCCTGGAGAATGCAAATACATTAAAGTTAAAAAACCTATGTGTGTTTACAATCACTATGATAATATCATTCCAATTGTTTATGGATTTCCTAACAAGAAGATGATGAAAAAAGCTGAGCAGGAAAAACTATTTCTCGGTGGTTGTAAAATTTGCGGCTGCGATCCAAACTATTATTGTAAAACTCATAAACTGGAATTTTAATCCCTGCCTGCACACAACAGCGGTTTCACGCAATTGCTACTTCTCATGTAAAATGTAACACCTTTTTTCCATAACTTCGCTCTGTCCAGCCGAGAATACTCAGTTCCAAATGCCGCAACTGACGTGAAGCCGCCGGACGTTACCTGCCATTTTGCAAAAAACGTGAATCAATGACGCAACATCAAATTGAAAAAGGATTTTGGTGTTACCAACCAACAAATGATTTTCCTCCAAAAGGAATTAGTTTATTGGAAGATTATGATGGAAATGAAACTCTAAATCTTTATTTGGAAAATAGTAGTCATGTTAAGGCATGGAGCAAATTCTTGCCAACTTTAGAGAATGTAAAGTTTCTCTGGATTAGTAGCAATGTAAACCAAGAATTATTTGAGTCTATTTGTAATATGAAAAATCTTATTGGACTCAATATCGAAAAAAATTCAATTAAAAATATTGATGCGATTGGGAATGTTAGTACTCTTACTTTTCTTCGCTTAGCAAATTTCACAACAATTGAAAATATTAAATCTTTAAGTTTATTAATAAGCCTGGAAGTATTAGAACTTGAAAATTTTAAAAATGTTTCAGATTTTCAAATAATTGGAAAACTCAAAAAATTGCAAGGGCTTTCAATTAGTGGCAGTATGTTCAGCTCACAGAGAATTGAAAATATAGATTTCATTAAGTCACTAACTAGCTTAAAATATCTTATGCTTATCAACTCAAAAATGACTGATAAAAATTTTGATGCACTTTTAAATTTACATCAACTAGAGACATTTTATTCATCGTATAATTATCCCCGAACAGAATTTGAGAAACTAAAATCTTTGCCTAATCTTAAAACCACTAACCTACCCCTTTTTCAAACATGAAGAAAAATAAAACGGCAGGTAACAGCGGTTTCACGCAATTGCTGCTTTTCGTGTAAAATGAACTTCTTTTTTCCATAACTTCGTTTTGTCCACGCCGAGAATACTCAGTTCCAAAAGCCGCAACTGACGTGAAGCCGCCGGACGTTATGCGTGATTTTTGTTGTGTTGAAAGTTGGAGCTCCGCTCCTAGTTGGTTTTGGGTGATTGGCTTGTGACTACATACGTTTACGTTGTCTTGGGATCTATATTAACGCATAACAGCGGTTTCACGCAATTGCTACTTCCCTTGTAAAATGAACGACCTTTTTCCATAACTTCGTTTTGTCCACGCCGAGAATACTCAGTTCCAAAAGCCGCAACTGACGTGAAGCCGCCGGACGTTAGCTGAAAGGCGCTAGACGCGCCGAAAAAAACAACTTACAATGGATGATTTTCAAAAAATATTAGATGTGAATTTACCATTTGTAAAGCAACTTTTAAATCGAAATGGAGAGTTCTATCCTTTGGCGGCTGCAATAAATTTGGACGGTGAAGTAGAGCAAATTTTACTTGAGGAAGACGAAGATTTTGATATGCCTACATCTGTTACAGTTATTGGCGAACTGAAAAAAGAATTACGATGGAGAAAACTGCAATTAAATGCAATTGCAATTTTTTACGATGTCAAAGCAGGTGGAAAAGATGCGATTGCTGTCGATGTTGAGCATAAAATTGAAAAACAATATCTTACTTTTTACTATCAATATAAACTAGACGATCAAGGTATAGAAATTTTGGAATCCTGGAAATCCCTTAAAAGCGTTGAAATATTTGATTAATTCGCCCTTCAGCTAACAGCGGTTTCACGCAATTGCTGCTTCCCTTGTAAAATGAACTTCTTTTTTCCATAACTTCGTTTTGTCCTGCCGAGAGTACTCAGTTCCAAATGCCGCAACTGACGTGAAGCCGCCGGACGTTGTGCGCAAGCTTTGACCGAAACTGACGAAACAGTATCGAATAGAAATTAGAATCAGCGCGGATAGCATTCATAAAAAAACAAATATCAAGCATTTAAAATTTGTTGTACATAAGCTAAAAAAAATGACTAATGAAAGCAAAATCTATCTTAACTCTCTCCATAACCTCAGTGGTTTTATTCTGTACAGTCTTTTTCAATTTCTCATTTTTTCTAATTTTATTCCCAAACCACGAACCGTATATATCAGTAACCCAACAAATGCGTGAAGCTTTACTTTTTGCAACAATCGTCAGTGTATTACCTTGGTTAATTTATCTTATTTGGAAACGGAATTGGGAAAAGAGCGTTAAAAATTAAGCCTGCGCACAACAGCGGTTTCACGCAATTGCTGCTTGCCTTGTAAAATGAAACATCTTTTTCCATAACTTCGTTTTGTCCAGCCGAGAGTACTCAGTTCCAAAAGCCGCAACTGACGTGAAGCCGCCGGACGTTAGCGGCAATTTATCCAAACCTTATACATACATAAAATGACGGAAAAAGGAATCGAAGTCTTAATTACAATTTTACTTCCGCTTGCTGGTGGTGGAATAGGTTTTCTTCTGAAAAGATATTTAGATAAAAAAAGAGAATTATTCAACGAGAATGCAAGAGAAAGACGACAGGCTTATCAAGATTTTGTAAATATTATAATAGATATCTTTGCTGGTACTAACAATAAAAAGCAAAAAGCTTTTGATATATCAAGACTTTATGATTTTTATAAAAAAAATATACTTTTTGCGCCACCAAATGTCGTAAACGCTTTTAGCAACTATATGCAGTATATTTATATATTTGACAGTAATGATCCTAATCAAAATGCTGAACATATAAAAAAGTTAACCGAAGTTTTAAAGCACATGAGAGCCGATTTGGGACTCAGTAATAAAGATCTTGGAGAACATGGAGAGAAGTTGATGCGCGCTATTATAACAGATTTCGACACACTAATTTAAACTGCCGCTAACAGCGGTTTCACGCAATTGCTGCTTCCCTTGTAAAATGAACCACCTTTTTCCATAACTTCGTTCTGTCCAGCCGAGAGTACTCAGTTCCAAAAGCCGCAACTGACGTGAAGCCGCCGGACGTTAGCAGCAAGCTTTAACCCACGACACGATGAAAAACATTCTGGTAATCTTATCTTCTTTTTTAATCTTTTTTTCATGCAAAAATGCTGAGGACAAAATTGAAATTTATTTATTAAAAGAAAGGATCAGGAGCAGCGAGGGAGTTTCATTGATTGAATATGCAAAAAAACAAAATCTTCCTATTGAAGAAGAGATAACGTCGCAAGCAAAAGCGAATTATGATACATTGAAAAAGCAGTTCATTTATGGTGGGAAATTCGATGTTATTGATAAGGATATTTCCAAAAAACCATTAATAGAAGACAATGAAGTTTTAGGACTTAACTTGTCTAAAAGTGAATTTTTACTCTCAACTTCTGGAGAGAAAAAAATAGAAAGTCTAAAACCTAACATGAAATTTGGAATTCAATTTGTAATCTGTGTCAATAGAAAACCATGCCTTACTGGATATTTTAGAAGTAATATCTCTTCATACATTTATAATTGGAATTACATCGGTTATGATTATTTTAAACATGATGATAAAACTGCTCACGATAAAAATTTTGTGATTAGGCAAAATGCAGGATACGAAAAGTGGAAACCTATTTTGACAAAGATAAATGAATATCCAAGTTTGATTTCGGCGTTAAAAAAAACTAATCGACTCCATCACTAAGCCAGCTGCTAACAGCGGTTTCACGCAATTGCTGCTTCCGTGTAAAATGAACGTTCTTTTTCCATAACTTCGTTCTGTCCAGCCGAGAGTACTCAGTTCCAAAAGCCGCAACTGACGTGAAGCCGCCGGACGTTATATGCCAGCTTATGCGCGATGTACCTAAAATCAACTTCCAAAAAATGAAACGAAGAGTATTTTTTGTCGTTTCGCTTTTTATAGTTTCACTTTTTATAGTTTCACTTTTTATAGTTGCTTCATGCACTGAAAAGAAAGTTGATTTAGGAATTACCAGAAAAACACATAAACCAAGTCCTAATCTTATTTCTTTCGATCTTAAATACAATTTATCCAAAGAAGACAGAACGAACAGAAACTTTACGAAACTTAGTTCAAGAAAGTTCAATCTTGAAATTGACACGATAAAATATACCAGAGATGAGATTTACATTTCTTATTTATCGACAATGACAGGCTGTATTGAGTATGCTGGCGATTTTGATATAAAAGGTGATTCGTTAAATCTAAAATTGATACAGTTGAATAATGTCGTGTGTCCAGAAGTTGAAGTAGCCAGAGTAATCTATAAAATTCGAAATCCTAAGAATATCCAATATAAAATTTCTAAACCTGAATTTGGTAAGTATGGCGAACCAAACCAAAAATAAAGCCGGCATATAACAGCGGCTTCACGCAATTGCTGCTTACCGTGTAAAATGAACTTCTTTTTTCCATAACTTCGTTCGGTCCAGCCGAGAGTACTCAGTTCCAAATGCCGCAACTGACGTGAAGCCGCCGGACGTTACAGGCAATTGCTCCGTGCCCGAAATGACGATTTTCGTAATTGAACGGCTCGGCTTGCGTAATCTCAAATTAACTTCTCTCCTATTTTTCAAAGAGGAACTTTGTGGCTCAGCTTTGAAACCTTAGTCGGGATTTTCTGATCTCCATTTACTTTTCTTCTCGCCGAGAAATCTCTGCGAAGCTCAATCGGGCTGTATTGCTGCTTAAGTCTTTGTCAATTTCTTTGTCTTGAAAAATGCTGAAAATTTCCTTTTCAAAATTCTAAACTTTAACATGGATCTCAAAAAAACTATTGCAGTAGAAATTCTTTGTGGTTACTTTGTGTGATTTTGCGTTTGTGTCGCAACAGCCTGTAACAGCGGTTTCACGCAATTGCTGCTTCCCTTGTAAAATGAACCACCTTTTTCCATAACTTCGTTCTGTCCAGCCGAGAATACTCAGCTTCGAAAGCCGCAACTGACGTGAAGCCGCCGGACGTTAGCCGACATTCAGCCTCGAACGGAACGGAAATCTAGATAAATGATAATTAAAAACTACAGAATTACTTCGATTATAACTGTAATTTTACTAGTGCTGGCTTTAGTAAGTCCTGCGTCTACTGAGCGCTTCAGATACATTGGTGAGTATCGATGGATTTATCATACAGGTTGGATTAGTGGTTATATTTTTCATTTCTTAGCGTTGACATTGTCGGTTTGGAACTCTATTTATATCATGTTTATCTGGAAAGAAAGATTTAATCAAAAAATAATTTGGCTGCTTTTAAGCTTGACTCCAATTTTCTTGTGGATTTATTTCGTTGGATTTATTCTAATTCATTGATACATATTGAACGTCGGCTAACAGCGGTTTCACGCAATTGCTACTCTCCTTGTAAAAGGAACCACCTTTTTCCATAACTTCGTTCTGTCCAGCCGAGAGTAATCAGTTCCAAATGCCGCAACTGACGTGAAGCCGCCGGACGTTATAGCCAATACTAACCAAAATTGCGTAAAAAGACACATTCAAAAAATAATTAATGGGAGCTTGGGGTACAGGAATAAGTTCAAATGATACATTTACCGATATTTATCAGGATTTTTTTGATTTATACAACGACGGATTTTCTGTCATTCAGATAACAGAAAAAATTATTGCAGAAAATCAGGATACAATCGATACAGCTGAAGATTGTAATAATTTCTGGTTTGCATTAGCTAAGGCACAATGGGAATGTAAATCGCTTGACGAAGACATTTTAGCTAGAGTTAAGCAAATTATTAATTCTGGCGATGATTTGAATGTGTGGAAACACTTAGATGCATCACCCAATGATTTAAAGAAAAGAGAAAAAGCATTAAATAGTTTTCTTGAAAAACTTCAAACAGTTAAAGAAAAGCCTAGAAAGCCGCAAAAGAAAAAATTATATGATTCAATCTTTGAAAAAGGCGACTGTTTGACTTACATCATGAATAATGGTAATTATGGTGGCGCATTTGTACTGACTGAGGAAAAACAAACAATAGCTGGTGTAAATTACATCGCCGTAACAACAATTGATAAACCTGAAAAACCTTCTATTGCAGATTTTAAAAAAGCTTATATTTATATTAAGCGTTATAATGATATTAGTTTTGAGGGGACGACTCTAAAAAGTAAGTGGGTTGACCAACCACAAATTGGAAGTTTTTCAGCTTTGATATTTAAAAACCATGGTGTAGAAATCGAAGTCTTAGGAAAACTTCCAATATATAAACAATATGAGCCAAAAAAATACATTGGATTTGGCTGGATTACTTTAAAATCACTTCTTCCTTTTAAAGCTCAATATGCTAAAATAAACGGTGAAGCAAAATCGAAATTGAAATTAAGTCGTTGGACAACGAAGTACTGGCTATAACAGCGGTTTCACGCAATTGCTGCTCACTTTGTAAAATGAACGACCTTTTTCCATAACTTCGTTCTGTCCAGCCGAGAATACTCAGCTCCGAAAGCCGCAACTGACGTGAAGCCGCCGGACGTTATGCGTGATTTTTGTTGTGTTGAAAGTTGGAGCTCCGCTCCTATTTGGTTTTGGGTGATTGGCTTGTGACTACATACGTTTACATTGTCTTGGGATCAATATTAAAACCAACGCATAACAGCGGTTTCACGCAATTGCTGCTTTTCTTGTAAAATGTAACCGCTTTTTCCATAACTTCGTTCTGTCCTGCCGAGAATACTCAGTTCCAAAAGCCGCAACTGACGTGAAGCCGCCGGACGTTACCAGCAATTATGAAACGAACGCACACAATTTTAACTTTTATACTTTTAAGCACTTTTTTAAATGCGCAAGAAAAGACTGTTTCGATAGATGAATTTATCATAAAAGTAAAACCAATTAACTCTATCGAAAACAACAAAATTTGTGACTCCGCAGATTATAAAAGAGACGCGGTCGTTTTAGAATTTGATGTTGTCAATGACGAAGACAAAAAACAATTCGGTAATAAAATATTTGCAATTGCAATATGTGATGAAGTAGCAAGTAATGGAAACAATTCAAAAGAAATTTATGACTTAAAAATCTCTGAAACAAAGTATTATCATTGGGAAATTAAAATATTTAATGAATACTTACTTGATCAAAATATTGGAAAGAAAAAATTTTGGGTAAGAAATTTATCAAGAAAGAAAAATATCTATTGCGGTCCAGGAAAAATATAACTGCTGGTAACAGCGGTTTCACGCAATTGCTGTTTCCCTTGTAAAATGAACTTCTTTTTTCCATAACTTCGTTCTGTCCAGCCGAGAGTACTCAGTTCCAAATGCCGCAACTGACGTGAAGCCGCCGGACGTTATAAGCTATATCACTGCGAACGTGACAAAAAACAACGAAATACCAAACTTTGACCTGAAAAAAACTTCAGTTTCTGAAATTGAAGCTGTACTTTCTAGAATTATTTTAGGTCATTCTCGACCAACAATGAGTATTTCGACAAGTTTTTTTAGAGCAAGAATAGTTACAAATATTGAAGAAAGGGATTTAGAAACTGTAAAATGTATTTATTATCCCGATTGGTCAGAAATAGATTCTTCTTATCAGACTTTTGGTAGATGTAATGATAAAGGACAAAATTTTTTTTACTGTTCAAATTACTTTGAAGCAACTTTAAAAGAGTTAAATCCTAATCACAAAGATTTGGTAATGGTTGGAACTTTCGATCCAAAAATTGAAAACACTAAAATTCGTTGCCAATTTGCAGGCATTGAAACTCTTAAAAGATATTCTCACAGTGATAGTATTTTACAGAATTATCAATACCAAAATGAAAGAGATAGAAATATTGAAAAGTTTATAGGCTCAAAATTCCAAGAAAAAATATTACCTCACAATGATTTTCAATACAAACTGACAATAGCTTTCAGCAACATTCTTTTAAATGACGATGATACTGGTTGTCTAATTTATCCAAGTGTTGCTTCCGGACTAAAGTACTCGAACTACGGAATTAAGCCAAACTATGTTGATGAACTTTTATATTGCACAGGGGTTTACATTTATCGAGTTGAAAAATCAAATTTTGCATATACTCTCATACCATATAAATATTCTTCATACATTCATCATAATCTAAATAACCACAAAACATCAATAATTGATTGGAAAGAAAATAACCGTACCGATAAAGTAAAAAGATACAGCTTATAACAGCGGTTTCACGCAATTGCTGCTTTTCGTGTAAAATGAACTTCTTTTTTCCATAACTTCGTTTGGTCCAGCCGAGAGTACTCAGTTCCAAAAGCCGCAACTGACGTGAAGCCGCCGGACGTTGTGCGACAGCGAAAACCGGTGCGTGAAACCAAAGCGTATAAGAGAATATTATTTGACTAACATGTAACACTATTATGGCTATAAGAAATTACATAGTGATAACTTTCCTAATTTTATTTGTTTTTCGTTCACAAGGACAAACGCAACAAAATAATTCACCTGTAACAAAACAGACAGAAAAGCAAGTTGAAAATCCAATTTATCGATTATTCCCAACTGAAAACTATTGGACTTTTATTAAGTTGGATACCCGAAATGGAAAAATGTGGCAAGTACATTTTACCATAACAGAAGGTGAGTTTGAAGGTGAATTGATTTTAAATTCAGATTCACTTGTATTGACAACAGAGGAGGTAAATGGAAGATTTACACTTTATCCTACAAAGAACATGTATAATTTTATATTACTTGATCAAATGGACGGGAGAACATACCAGGTACAATGGAATAGTGACAAAGAAAAAAGATTTGTCAGCCGTATTTACTAATTTGTTCATTCGGGTAAAGAAATCGCCGATCGCACAACAGCGGTTTCACGCAATTGCTACTTTCCGTGTAAAATGAACGACCTTTTTCCATAACTTCGTTTTGTCCAGCCGAGAGTACTCAGCTTCGAAAGCCGCAACTGACGTGAAGCCGCCGGACGTTACCGGCAAGACTAGCGCGCCGAACTTAAATCAACCATGATGACAGAACTTTACGATACATTTGACAAAGAAAATCACTTAAAACCTAACTTCGATATATCTGAATTTGAAACCTTAGACTCTTGGGATTTTGGCTGGGCGATTTTAGAGCCTATAAATATAGCTGCCGATAAGGAAAGTGAAAAAGAATTGTCAAAAAGATTTTCTCCAGGACAAAAAGCGCTTTACTTCTTTTGGTATCTAGACGGTGAAGTTACAAACGGAGGTTTTATACAATTCTATTGGAATGAAAACCGTAGATACTTACCCGCGATTTTAAAAGGCTTGAAATTAATCGGCGATCAACAAATGGTTAGCCTTGTCGAAAATGCAGATAAAATTTATTCAAAAAATAGAGAGAAATTTGAAGCTGGAAATTCGCAAGAAGATTTTGAAAAACTATATAATGAGTTGAGTGAATTTGAAGATTTAGATTTAAAGTATTTTGAAATGCATGACAACACGATGTCATTGATTGAAAAATATGCGAAACAAAACACAAATGAATTTCTGAACTTAATTTAAGTCCTGCCGGTAACAGCGGTTTCACGCAATTGCTACGTTCCGTGTAAAATGAACTTCTTTTTTCCATAACTTCGTTTTGTCCAGCCGAGAATACTCAGTTCCAAAAGCCGCAACTGACGTGAAGCCGCCGGACGTTAGCGGTAATGCTGCCGCGAACGGGCGAAATCAAAGACATCAACAAAGATAAATCTTAAAAATAAATTATGGAATTACCAATATTCAAATACAATCCAAATGCATACAAGCTGGATATCATTGTGCAAGAAAACATTGTCTGTGAATGTTGTGGAGAAAAGCGTGAATATCGCTACGACGGACCATTTTACGCTGAAGAAGAAATCGAAGATATTTGTCCGTGGTGTATCAAAGATGGAAAAGCATCAGAAAAATTTGACGGAGAATTCCAAGATTCTGCAAGTGTGGATGATGTTGAAAATGAATCGGCAATTATTGAGGTTTCACAACGAACTCCTGGATTTTGTGCGATTCAACAAGAAAATTGGTTAGCGCATTGCGAAGACTTATGTGCTTTTATTGGTTACGCAAAACCAGAGTTAGTTAAACCAATCATTGACGACTTAATCGAGGATATTGAATATAGCGGTTTCGATGTAGATGAAGTTGTCAAAAGCTTAAAAAAAAAAGAACTTGACGGCTACGTATTTCAATGTTTACATTGCGGCAAACACAGAATTTATTTTGACGATTAGCACTACCGCTAACAGCGGTTTCACGCAATTGCTACTTTCCTTTTAAAATGAACTTCTTTTTCCATAACTTCGTTCTGTCTCGCCGAGAATACTCAGTTCCAAATGCCGCAACTGACGTGAAGCCGCCGGACGTTACAGGCAATTGCTCCGTGCCCGAAATGACGATTTTCGTAAATTGAACGGCTCAGCTTGTGTAATCTCAAATTGACTTCTCTCCTACTTTTCAAAGAGCAACTTTGTGGTTCAGCTTTGAAACCTTAGCCGGGATTTTTTTTCAATTACAATTACGTTTCCTCTTGCCGAGAAATCTCAGCGAAGCTCAATTGGGTTGCAATGCTGCTTAAGTCTTTGTCAATTTATTTTATTGAAATTGCGAACGAAAGTTTTCATCAAAACTATATTTCAAAAATCTCAAAATCAATTGCAGTGGAAATTCTTTGTGGTTACTTTGTGTGATTTTGCGCTTGTGTCGCAACAGCCTGTAACAGCGGTTTCACGCAATTGCTGCTTTCTTTGTAAAATGAAACATCTTTTTCCATAACTTCGTTTTGTCCAGCCGAGAGTACTCAGTTCCAAAAGCCGCAACTGACGTGAAGCCGCAGCCGTTATGGGCAATTTCAACCAAAATGAACGCATCAACACTAAATAAAATTCTGAAAGACGGGTCCAAAATTCAGCTATTGAAAACTGAAATTAATGCCGAGGTCTTCGCATATGAAAAACTCATGCAAAAAACCGGCTCAACAATTAGTTTGCATTTTATTGAAGATGAGTCAACATTTTTAAATACTCAAGGCTTATTGAATTTAATTAATCAAACTTTAAACGGCTCTTTAAATAATATAGAACTTGCTTATATATGCGATTGCTTAACATTGGTAGAAAACTTAGAATTTGAAAATAACAAAGTAAAAGAAGTAGTTTTCGAAATTGCAGATCCAGAAATAAACGGAGGTTATAAATCTGTTGAAGAATTGAAATCAATAACTAAATCGCTTCAAATAAAATAAGAGAAACTGCCCATAACAGCGGTTTCACGCAATTGCTACTTTCCTTGTAAAATGAACCACCTTTTTCCATAACTTCGTTCTGTCCAGCCGAGAATACTCAGTTCCAAAAGCCGCAACTGACGTGAAGCCGCCGGACGTTATGTGTGGTCGCTCCGTGCTCCGAATGAACGTATCGCGTATGTTGAGAAGTTCGGCTTGTGTTCGAGTAAATTTCACTTATCCCCTATTTTTCACGGCTCAGCGTTGTGGTTACGTTATGTTAGAGTCGCCGGAAATTTTGTCTTTTTATTTTCGCATCTCCTGGCCGAGAGTTCTCTGCTGGACGCAATCAGGCGCAATAGCTGCGGAAAGTCTTTGTCGATCTTCTTTGCGTTGAAAATGTATTTAAAAAACTTGTTGCGTTGAATTGTGCCAGCCTAACTTTTGAAAAATTCAAAAACTAAAGATGACTTTCTTTGTGGTTACGTTGTGTGATTTGCGAGTGTGTCGCGCCCCACATAACAGCGGTTTCACGCAATTGCTCCTCCTCTTGTAAAATGTAACCGCTTTTTCCATAACTTCGTTCTGTCCAGCCGAGAGTACTCAGTTCCAAAAGCCGCAACTGACGTGAAGCCGCCGGACGTTACCAGCAATTATGGAAAAATCGTTGAAATTAATGTTTATTGTCCTCTTGACGTATGGGTATTCGGCTTACTCACAAAATTCGCTGTCTATAAATCTAATTCATTGTAAAACCGATAACGACAGTAATTTTGGATTTGATGATATTACGATTTATAGAAATGACAGTATATATAAAACATTAAGTTTCAAAGATTTTACATATTTAGAAAATATCGAAAGCGGAATTTACAAAGCAAAATATAAAACTTTTTTTGGTGAAAACGTTTCAAAAGAAATTGTTATTCCAAATAAAGAAGGTAATTCGTCTATATATGAGATGAATCTTTGTATAGATATTATGAGTGATAGTCTAGCCAAAAGAAATTTGAATTTGGCATTTAATCGAATTGAAAATGGTGAGAAAATAAATCTAAAATATACTTTCTCAGGTTGTTTTAATAGTGGAAAAGATTCTCTTGCCATTGTAAAAAAGAAAGGAAATTTGTATTTGATTTACAAAAACAGAAAAAGAAAGATTAAAAGATCTGAATTAGTATTTTTAATCAACTATGAAAAAGAATTAAGAAGTGTTTTACCTGTCACGTTTTCAAGTACTGGAGGAGGCATAAATACACTTGAGTATAATGATGAAATTTATTCACTTCCAGAGCCGTCGTCTTTTTGGTCTGGTTTCGAATATTTAAAGGAAAAACTACGATTGAAATAACTGCTGGTAACAGCGGTTTCACGCAATTGCTGCTTCCCTTGTAAAATGAAACATCTTTTTCCATAACTTCGTTCTGTCCAGCCGAGAGTACTCAGTTCCAAAAGCCGCAACTGACGTGAAGCCGCCGGACGTTACCTGCAAGCGTAAACCGAACTTGAAACAAATGAAGAACCATCTTGAATTGACCGTTGAAAAAATAGACTCATTAATTCGTGACAATCTATTTTTTGACTTTCATGTTTTTAGTTATGATACGAAGAAATTAATTTTAGCTGGAAGTGAGAATCTGACTTACTATCACACTTTAGAAATAATATTTGAGGATGTATTTTTTGTGTCCGGAATTTTTGCACAATTAAAAACTGACAATAAATCAACTGTATTTTCAATTCCAGAAGACCAGCATCTGCTGAATTTAACTTATGAAATCGAGCAAGGATATCATTTGTTTACGTTAAAAGCTGAAGACTTTAAAAGTAATTTCATAATTGCAGCAAAATCAATTTCATTCAATACAGACACGGTTTACTATTACAATAGAAAAGACTTGAAGCCAAACGAAAGAATCGCTTACTTTATAAGTCTCTAGTAACCACACGCCTGCAGGTAACAGCGGTTTCACGCAATTGCTACTTCCCTTGTAAAATGAACTTCTTTTTTCCATAACTTCGTTCTGTCCAGCCGAGAATACTCAGTTCCAAAAGCCGCAACTGACGTGAAGCCGCCGGACGTTATGCGTGATTTTTGTTGTGTTGAAAGTTGGAGCTCCGCTCCTATTTGGTTTTGGGTGATTGGCTTGTGACTACATACGTTTACGTTGTCTTGGGATCAATATTAAAACCAACGCATAACAGCGGTTTCACGCAATTGCTGCTTCATTTGTAAAATGAACTTCTTTTTTCCATAACTTCGTTTTGTCCACGCCGAGAATACTCAGTTCCAAATGCCGCAACTGACGTGAAGCCGCCGGACGTTACCGGAAATCGCAAATGCGAACGGAAGCCTCAGAAATAATATACGTAATAAAATGGAAAAACAACCTGACCTTTTAACGCTACTATTATTACTTTTCATTATTATATTTATATCTATCCCGACGTTTAAATCATTCAGAAAAGGGGATTTCAAAAAGTTAAACTATTGGGAAATGGAAAGGTCGATTGGTTGGCTTATAACCTTGCCCATCATAATAACATTGTTAGTCTACAAAATAATAACTCAATACTTTTAAATACATTATTCTTAAACACATTAAATTTGTTAATAATATTATAGAAACTTAAAGTATAAATTCAATGTTTTGCTCTCTTGAAAAAGTATAAATTTAAGCAGCGACATCCGGTAACAGCGGCTTCACGCAATTGCTACTTTTCTTTTAAAATGTAACTGCTTTTTCCATAACTTCGTTCTGTCTAGCCGAGACTACTCAGTTCCAAAAGCCGCAACTGACGTGAAGCCGCCGGACGTTATGCGAGATTAAACCCAAAATCACGTAAATGACAACATTTGCTAAAAAACTAATTTTATTGACTTTTTTGACTCTATTTATTTCTTGTGCTCAAAAACCTGGAATTAAAAGCGGAAAATATATTGCAAAGGATAATCGCATTTTTTATGAAATAGATTTCGACAACCAAAACAAATCGGTAAAAATTTATATTGCATCTGGAATCTCGCAAAAAAAATCTAATCTCGGCAATTTTAAGATTGAAGACAACAATTTAATTCTTGAAAATGTAGAAAGCGATATATTGCCAAGCACAAGGAAAAAAGAAATTTATGGCGAAATTTTAGCAGATGTGATAATCATTAGCTGCCCTGATTTAAGTAACTATTTTTTTGGTCAAAAAAGAGGCTGTAAATCTGAAAATATTGAATTTGTATATCAAAAACCTTAACCTCGCATAACAGCGGTTTCACGCAATTGCTGCTTCCCTTGTAAAATGAAACATCTTTTTCCATAACTTCGTTTTGTCTAGCCGAGAGTACTCAGCTTCGAAAGCCGCAACTGACGTGAAGCCGCCGGACGTTAGCGGCAATAGTCCCGAGAATCGTTGAAAACAATAGAAATCATGAAAATATCAGTTCGTTTCCTTTTACTTGTATCGTTTCTGATATTTTCCAATTGTAAGGACCCAAGGAATGCAGAGAAAACTAGCAGTGATGCCAAAAATGATGATATCAAATACAAAGCATTTGTTGAATATTTAAAAAGCAAGAATATTAGTATTTGTGAAATCAAAGAAATTAGATTAAAAATTAAGAAAAATGCGAAAAATCTAGCAGACAAAAGATATCCAAATTCAATTGCCCAACATGATAAGTACGTAGAGAGACTAATTGAGAGAAAAATAGACACTGTAATTAATAAATATGGTTTAAAGTCATCTGACTGGAGCAAAGCTTGGATTCTTGCTGACAAATATTGCAAATAAAACTACAGCCGCTAACAGCGGTTTCACGCAATTGCTCCTTCTCTTGTAAAATGAACGACCTTTTTCCATAACTTCGTTTTGTCCAGCCGAGAGTACTCAGTTCCAAAAGCCGCAACTGACGTGAAGCCGCCGGACGTTAGCAGCAACCGCAAAATGAACGAAACGTAAATCAATGAAAGACTTTGAAAATACAATCTTATCATATCTCATAATTACATTTTTATTATATGCCGATTTGTTTTTATACTTCTTAATTAAAGTAACGATTTCTGGGTATTGGTTTGATAGAATATTGTTTTGGATTTGGTTTTGTGCAACTCTTTATTTAGTGAGTGCATTTTGGAAAAGATTATGGATTCGCAGATATTTCTATTTTTTGTGTGCTATTATTTTATTATCTGTATTACCAATGGCAATGCCTTTTGTAGCCATAATTTTATCTTCAACGGGCCAAGGACTATACTACAATAAAAAAATATCAGATAAATATCGATTTGAAGTTATACAATATGGATTTCTAGGTAGACCAGTAATGAATATTGACGAACAAACTTTTCCTTTTGAAAAAGAAATCATCACCTTATTGAACAAAAGTATTCCCGTAGACAGCACGAAAACTATTGACCCGTGGGAAATTAAAAATGTTGATTTTATTGGTGAAAATGATAATTCAATTTTCTTAAATATTTCTAGTGATAAACAACATGCGAAAGTAACATTTACAAAATATACAAAGGAAATTAAGTTGCGATCCCAGTAAAATTGAAGAATTTTTTAATTCAAGCGGCAGCTGCTAACAGCGGTTTCACGCAATTGCTACTTCCCTTGTAAAATGTAACCACTTTTTCCATAACTTCGTTCTGTCCAGCCGAGAATACTCAGTTCCAAATGCCGCAACTGACGTGAAGCCGCCGGACGTTATGCGAGATTATGAAAAACGCCGTATCATACATCATGTTATTACTTCCTATAATTGCAATAGGACAAAGTTGCCACATATACCGCAGCAACGATATAGTTTTATATAATTCTATGCCAAATCCCATTGAGATTGACATTGACAACTTAGGTTGCGGAAAATATTACGTAACAACTGATAACGGCTCGATAAAATCAAATGATTGTAAATATATAGTTTATCCCGAAAAATGTGGCGAAGAAACAATATCCGTTTTTAAAAATAATGGAAAACTAATAACTAAAAAGACCTTTAGAGTCGAGGAAATGATTGTTGAGGCGTATGTAGCCGGTTTTGATGCTGGCGTTACAGAAAAATATATTAAAAATGTTCCCTCTTTTAGCAAGCGATCTGGACTAGAAATAAAGGTTCGCGATCTGGTTTGTTGGGATTCAGGAGCTGGTAACCTAAAATACGAAATGGTTGTTATAAAAAAGACAAATCAAATCATTAGGATACAATCTGAAAAAAGTAAGTTCAGTGAAGAGATTCACAATGAATTAGAAAAACTTGAATCAGGGGATATTCTAATGTTCCACAATATCGTATTTCAATTTGGTAAAAACGAAATACCATTAAAAGACCTTGTGTTCGAAACATTATAACCTCGCATAACAGCGGTTTCACGCAATTGCTGCTTCTCTTGTAAAATGAACCACCTTTTTCCATAACTTCGTTCTGTCCAGCCGAGAGTACTCAGTTCCAAAAGCCGCAACTGACGTGAAGCCGCCGGACGTTGTGCGACATTTTTGGTGCGTCGAAGTAAACCTTACATTATGCTAATGATTATTTTTCTTGTCTTTATAATTTTTCCAATAGTTGTCTCCACTATTTTTAATAAAATTGATTACTCAAAAAAGTGGTTGACTTATTTTGTAAGCGAAATACTTATCGTTCTATCTTTAGTTGCTTTAGATAGGATTTCACTTTCCAATAATACAACTGGCTGCAGTTATCCTTCATTTTTTTTCGCAATACTTGGACTACCATTCGTAATTCTTTATCAGGCCATTTTAAATCGCATAATTATTAAAGAAACTAAATTTTAAAACGTCGCACAACAGCGGTTTCACGCAATTGCTACTTCCTTTGTAAAATGAACGTGCTTTTTCCATAACTTCGTTTTGTCCAGCCGAGAGTACTCAGTTCCAAAAGCCGCAACTGACGTGAAGCCGCCGGACGTTATGCGTGATTTTTGTTGTGTTGAAAGTTGGAGCTCCGCTCCTATTTGGTTTTGGGTGATTGGCTTGTGACTACATACGTTTACGTTGTCTTGGGATCTATATTAAAACCAACGCATAACAGCGGTTTCACGCAATTGCTACTTTTCTTGTAAAATGAACCACCTTTTTCCATAACTTCGTTTTGTCCAGCCGAGAGTACTCAGTTCCAAAAGCCGCAACTGACGTGAAGCCGCCGGACGTTATGCGTGATTTTTGTTGTGTTGAAAGTTGGAGCTCCGCTCCTATTTGGTTTTGGGTGATTGGCTTGTGACTACATACGTTTACGTTGTCTTGGGATCTATATTAAAACCAACGCATAACAGCGGTTTCACGCAATTGCTACTTTTCTTGTAAAATGAACCACCTTTTTCCATAACTTCGTTTTGTCCAGCCGAGAGTACTCAGTTCCAAAAGCCGCAACTGACGTGAAGCCGCCGGACGTTATAGGCAAGCGCTAACCGACCGCACAAAAAAAATCACGATGCAAATTAATGTAACTGGAGAATATAATGAAAAATTAAAGATTCGCTTATCGCAAGGAATTTGGAATAATACTTTGTATACCCTATTTGAAAATTCTAAAGCCGTGAAAGTTGTATTTCCAAATGATCCTGGCTTATTTAGATTGTCGATATATTATAACTCAGAGAATTTCTATGTAGAAAATTTGCTATATATTTCTAATCCAAACTTAGATGTTCTCAGCTTTCACTTTTATAAAGAAAATGTCCGTGTCTTCTGCAGAATAGAATCTATGTTAGTTGTTGAATTAAATAAAGAAATATTACTTAATCCACTTTCGGAAAACTTTAAAGAATTAAAGGGCATTATTGAAAACTTCGATGCCGACAATTGCGCCAGCCTATAACAGCGGTTTCACGCAATTGCTACTTTCAGTGTAAAATGAACTTCTTTTTTCCATAACTTCGTTCTGTCCAGCCGAGAGCACTCAGTTCCAAAAAGCCGCAACTGACGTGAAGCCGCCGGACGTTATGCGTGATTTTTGTTGTGTTGAAAGTTGGAGCTCCGCTCCTATTTGGTTTTGGGTGATTGGCTTGTGACTACATACGTTTACGTTGTCTTGGGATCAATATTAAAACCAACGCATAACAGCGGTTTCACGCAATTGCTACTTCCTTTGTAAAATGAACGTCCTTTTTCCATAACTTCGTTTTGTCCAGCCGAGAGTACTCAGTTCCAAAAGCCGCAACTGACATGAAGCCGCCGGACGTTATGCGATATTTAGCCCAAAAACGACGTAAATTCAACCCATGAAAAATTGGATTCTCAAAATTCTTTGTCTAGTAGTTTTGCTTTGTGCAGTAATCGTTTTTATAAATCCAATGCTCGGAAAAATGGTTGTAGGAACGGCAAGAATCGTCGGAAGCAAAACTCAAAGCGAAGTTTTCGTAAATGATCAAAAACAAAATAATGCAAAAGTTTTTGTTTCAAAATCAGACTTTGATGGAAACGAGAGTCGTGATTATTTGATTCTGTATTTGAGAGATTTATCAATGTTTAATGGATTTCCAGTTTTAGTTGTTGACAAACAAATTAAGATGGTTTATTACACCAATGCATCGTTAAACGACTACAACTTAATTTTCGGAAAACTTTTGCAAAGTGAATCTGGCGCAAACGGATTAGTCGCATTTAATAATCAATCTAAAGGATTGGGCTTTGAACCGAACCTAAAAATAAACGGAAATGTTATTACTTTTGAAATCCCAATAAACGACAAAGTCCAAAAGATAAAATTAAACATCGCATAACAGCGGTTTCACGCAATTGCTACTTCCTTTGTAAAATGAACTTCTTTTTTCCATAACTTCGTTTTGTCCAGCCGAGAATACTCAGTTCCAAAAGCCGCAACTGACGTGAAGCCGCCGGACGTTATGCGAAATATTAACCAAGAATTGCGAAATTGAACTTCAAAATTACCAACAGCGACCGTACGAAATACCTCCGCCCTCATTATTATGATTGGCCAGAAAAAATTAGCAATAAAAACTCTCGCCGTTTTAAAAAAGAATTTGATTATAATGAATATGAAAAAATTCAATGTTTATGGGAAATATCGAATTACCTCGGCCCTGCTCCTCCACGAAGTATGACATTTTTTTCATTTTACTCAACCAAAAAAAATGATTTTGTTACGTCAAAAGTTTCTATATCATCTGTTAGAGAGCATCTAAAGAGCAATCCCATGATTGACGAAACATATTTACCAATTGAAGGCGATCCAATTACTTATATTTAAAGATTACTACTATAAACAAATCGAAAATGTAGTAAGGCCTGACATTGATCCTATGACCATATCTCTTCTTTTCAAAAACAATGAATGGAACGAAGGAACGTACAGATATGAATCTGACGAAACGAGATTTGTACATAGTGGTGTCCTAGAAATATAAATACTTCGCATAACAGCGGTTTCACGCAATTGCTACTTTCCTTGTAAAATGAATCGCCTTTTTCCATAACTTCGTCTTGTCCAGCCGAGAGTACTCAGTTCCAAAAGCCGCAACTGACGTGAAGCCGCCGGACGTTAGCAGTAATCTTCAATTCCATTCATGATAAACAAATTTTCAATTTCGCTTCTATTAATATTCAATTACAGCTTTGGCCAAAAAACAAAAATTGACCGCTTTGTAAGCGATGCTGCTAAAGCGGTAATAAAACCGGAATTCAGATATTATAATTTAATAGATTCGAGTTTCATTGCAGAAAATAACAAAATTTATTTAGATCGATTTGAGGAAGCGGAATTATCAGAAAAGTATCCCGACTTACATATTGGCCAACTTTTTGAACATGACTCCGTCAACGCTTTAAATTGGAACGATTACAATATCCCAAGAGCAAAAATCATCTCTCCGAAAGAGATACCAAAGTATCATTTATATAGCAGAATTACAGTAGTACTGTATTCCGATACTCCCAAAGAGGAACTGGATCGTTTGGAAAAGGATAAGCCGTTTGGCAAAATCATAGTAATCATAGATAAAAATTGGAGTGAAGAAAGAAAACAACGGGAAATAGACGAAAAGGTAGATGATTTTGAAAAATGCTTTGCTGAATATCAAAGTACTTTTGCTGAAGAAGATAAAATTTATTACAGTTTTTCAACTCCTGTCTTCTCAGATGATAACAAGTATGCATTAATGTCAATTCACGTGGATTCCAGGACTTCCAGTTGCTGTGGTTGCAGCTATCTCTTCAAATTTGAAAATGAAAGTTGGCAACAAATTTTTACATTCAGGTGCATTATGAGGTGAGAAAGACTACTGCTAACAGCGGTTTCACGCAATTGCTACTTTTCGTGTAAAATGAACTTCTTTTTTCCATAACTTCGTTCCGTCCAGCGGAGAGTACTCAGTTCCAAAAGCCGCAACTGACGTGAAGCCGCCGGACGTTATGGGCAATGCTAAACCAAAATTGCGTAAAAAAAAGCTTGAAATATCTCTTTATATGGCTTTGCATGACATTTGCAAACTTGGGTTACTCGCAGGAGCAAATGTTGCCTGTAGGATCAAACGCAGATGAAATTGCAAAACGAATTCAGCAGAGGGATAGCAGTAAAATTGGAACAAGGCTGCCTACATTTGTTGCAGGCGAATTGGACGACTCGATATTCTATAGTGCTGATACAACAAGAATCACCTTTTATTATTTTTGGTATGATTGCGGCGAAGCTTGCTTCGGTCAAATTGATGCCTTGAATGAATTACAAAAAAAATATAGCGGGAATGTAGACTTTATATCGGTTACTAATTTAAATAAAACAAGACTGTTAGAAGTGATTGAAAAAAAATCCTTCAATTTCAAACATTGCATGATAACGCAGGAAGAAATAAATAATTTAGGATTCGCAAACGGTTACCCTTTGACATTAATTACTGTCGATGGAGTTATTAAATTATGCAAATCCGGTGGACCTATAACTCATGAAGCAATTGAAAAGTGGAAAGACGAATACATGAAAGTTTTGAACACATATTTATGATACAAGCACTGCCCATAACAGCGGTTTCACGCAATTGCTGCTTTCCTTGTAAAATCAACTTCTTTTTTCCATAACTTCGTCTTGTCCAGCCGAGAATACTCAGTTCCAAAAGCCGCAACTGACGTGAAGCCGCCGGACGTTATGCACCATTTTACCAAACCATGAACATTCAATCTCGAAATAACGAAAATTTGCAAAGGCTTCAAAAGCTAGTTGATTCAGCTAAAGTCGTCGATACGCCGCCAAACTGGGAAAAATTAACTTTTGCAGTCGGCGGACTAAGTGAAGTAGGTTTTTCTAAATTCTATCCAGAATTGTTGCTCATAGTCTCAAGTCAGGGAAGAGGCATAATAGATTGCGCCAAATTCGAGTTAATAGAAAGAGATAATAACACTGATTGGAATTGGATAGATTCTTACAATTTGTGGGCAATGGGAATTGGAAAATTATCTGAAGAAAAAATAATAGTAAGCGGATTGCATGGTGGTGGACTTCCGTTTTCTAATAATGAAGGAGATTGTATTCAATTTATGGCGACAAATTGGCCAATAATTGATTTGATTTTCGAACCCAATGATAAAAGTATTTTCAACGTCGAGGAGGCTGGCGAGTGCTACAGAATTTTTAATGACTATGAATTAAGAGCATACGGCTTTTCGTATAACGGACAATATTTTGTAATAGCTACAAATAGTGAAATAAATATCTATCGGAAAAATAAAAACGGTGCATAACAGCGGTTTCACGCAATTGCTGCTACTCTTGTAAAATGAACCGCCTTTTTCCATAACTTCGTTCTGTCCAGCCGAGAATACTCAGTTCCAAATGCCGCAACTGACGTGAAGCCGCCGGACGTTATGTGTAATGTTAATTGCGAACCGGACATGAAATCACTTTTTATCCTAATGCTTTTAATCAGTTTTGGAGAAGCACAATGCCAACAGAAAAGCAAAGGTGTAAAAGATTCTCTTATTTGGGTTAAACTAACTTGTGAAAAAGGAATTGAAGATGCAAAAAAAGATTTTAAAAAAGGAATTTATAAATGCTCTTCTTATGGTTTAGTTGCAGATAGTAATCCTGCTTTGACCAACTATATAAATGAGTATAGATTAAAAAAATACGGAATTATTACCGATAATGGCGGCTGTGTAACCAATGATTACAAAGAATGCTACTTAAATTTGATGATTAAATTAGTAGAAGAAAAATTTGGCTCAGATATATTTATAAAATCAAAAAAAGAGGCCGAGAAATTGTATTCCGAGAAAAAATAAACACTACACATAACAGCGGTTTCACGCAATTGCTGCTTCCCTTGTAAAATGAACCACCTTTTTCCATAACTTCGTTTCGTCCAGCCGAGAATACTCAGTTCCAAATGCCGCAACTGACGTGAAGCCGCCGGACGTTAGCAGCAACCACAAAAAAACCGACCCAGAATGAACGCAATCAAATCTTTATCAATCATACTTCTTTTTACCGCATGTACAAAATCAACTCCAAAAATAGCTGAGTCAACAGCGTTTTTCAACTTCGATGAAGTTATACATTATAAACTTGATAATAATGTAGAAACAGAAGCAATCTCTCGTGCCAGAAATGAAGATCCAAATGTTCCCAAAATATTCCGCATTTTTTGGAGTTTTTCCAATTATCCGGCTCGATTAAATGATTCTGCTTTTTTTAAAGATTTGGATAAGATGTATATTAATGAAGGGAAAATCTCTGCAGACAAATTACCTGAAATATCTGATATTTTTAGCGAACGGAAAGTAGAATCGATCACCAGTACTACTTGCGAACCAATGTATAGAGACATATTAATTTTTAAAAAAAATGGAATTGTTACAGGCATTTCAAAACTTTGCTTCCAATGCGGTGAACATTATATGATAGGTGCTAAGAGAAATACTGAAATGTTCGGTCAAAATGGAGAATTTCAAAGGCTAGAAAATTTATTCAAAAAATAGTGGCAGCTGCTAACAGCGGTTCCACGCAATTGCTGCGACCTTTGTAAAATGAACCACCTTTTTTCATAACTTCGTTTCGTCCAGCCGAGAGTACTCAGCTCCGAAAGCCGCAACTGACGTGGAGCCGCCGGACGTTACCGGAAATCGCAAATGCGAACGGAGCATTTAAAAATAACAAACGTAAATAAAGTGGTAAAACAACCTGATCTTTTAACGCTACTACTGTTGCTCTTAATAATCGTCATTGCATCTGTCTCAATGTTTAAAAGGTTCGGAAAAGGAGAATTCAAAAAGCTAAACTATTGGGAAATGGAGAGGTCGGTTGGCGCCCTTATTACGTTGCCAATTCTAATAATACTGTTAGTTTATAAGATAATAACTCAATATTTTTAAGAGCAACTATTCTTACACGTTCTATAAGTTTAAGAATTTACAGAAACGTAAAATCAAATTTTCATATTCTTTTATAAATTCATTATCTCTTATAAGTGAGAAGTTACGCAGCGACATCCGGTAACAGCGGTTTCACGCAATTGCTCCTTCCCTTGTAAAATGAACTTCTTTTTTCCATAACTTCGTTTTGTCCAGCCGAGAATACTCAGTTCCAAATGCCGCAACTGACGTGAAGCCGCCGGACGTTAGCGGCAACCGTGAAGCGAATGTGTTAATAAATGACGTAAATTGAAAAACATGTCTAGAAAATTTGATTATCTAATGGAAGTAATTGGTTGGCTGCAAATTGTTGCATCACCGTTTCTCATTTCTTGCATAATTGGAGCGTTAATTTATTTCCCAAATTCTACTCAAACAAATCTAATTATTGCAATCATTATAATTAGCCTGGGATTAGTTGTTGGCATACTTTGGGCGAATAAAATTTGGAAAACTAAAGGAACTATGTGGTTTGTTTCTCAAATTAGTGCAACTCCAGAAGCAGACAATTTAAAAAGTGTCAAAGACGACAACAACGCAAAGAAGCAAAATAACGGCAGCCGCTAACAGCGGTTTCACGCAATTGCTGCTTACCTTGTAAAATGAACTTCTTTTTTCCGTAACTTCGTTCTGTCCAGCCGAGAGTACTCAGTTCCAAAAGCCGCAACTGACGTGAAGCCGCCGGACGTTAGCCGTAACCAATCCAAAAGTCGCGTATAACCAAATGAGGAAATTTTTATTTATTCTAGCTTTATCGAGCTTATCTTGCAAAGAAGTAAAAAATACGGAATCTGAAAATGGAGTAATTTCTGAAAATGATTTGTATAGTGTTATCAACTCATTACAAAATTGTGCCCCGAAAGGCACAATTTATTATTCTGAAAATGATACACCATATGATAAAAACTTCATCGAGACGTATAAACTGGATTCAATATTCAGCACTGAAGATGTGGACTTTTTCAGAAAACAAATGAAAAAAGCCACCGATTTTAAGTTAGATATACGAAAGATTAAATGCGACAGAATAATAACCAAGCACAACATAAACAAAATGCGTTTTGAAAGTAAAACTGACGAAATTTTTTGGGAAAAGATTCGGATGAAATATGGACAGTTAACATGTTTAGCTTATATAAAACTTCCGATATTCTCAAAGGACAAAAATTATGTGATTTTTTCCAGCAACTATTCAACTGGTCCGCATTCGTTAGGTGGATCTATAGAAATATACAAGAAAATAAATAATAAATGGAAACGCTTTCATTCATTATCGGGATGGGTGAGCTAATTTGGCTACGGCTAACAGCGGTTTCACGCAATTGCTAATTTTCTTGTAAAATGAACCGCCTTTTTCCATAACTTCGTTCTGTCCAGCCGAGAGTACTCAGTTCCAAAAGCCGCAACTGACGTGAAGCCGCCGGACGTTACAGGCAATTGCTCCGTGTCCGAAATGACGATTTTCGTAATTGAATGGCTCGGCTTGCGTAATCACAAATTAACTTCTCTCCTATTTTTCAAAGAGCAACTTTGTGGCTCAGCTTTGAAACCTTGGCCGGGATTTTCTGATCTCCATTTACTTTTCTTCTTGCCGAGAAATCTCTGCGAAGCTCACTTGGACTGTATTGCTACTTAAGTCTTTGTCAATTTCTTTGTCTTGAAAAATGCTGAAAATTTCCTTTTCAAAATTCTAAACTTTAACGTGGTTCTCAAAAAAACTATCGCAGTAGAAATTCTTTGTGGTTACTTTGCGTGATTTTGCGCCTGTGTCGCAACAGCCTGTAACAGCGGCTTCACGCAATTGCTGCTTTCTTTGTAAAATGAACTTCTTTTTTCCATAACTTCGTTCTGTCCAGCCGAGAATACTCAGTTCCAAAAGCCGCAACTGACGTGAAGCCGCCGGACGTTACCGGCAACCGTGGACCAAAAACTCCGCATAAAATATGGACTTAGAAAACGAAACATACTTTGAGATTTTTGATTCAGGCAGTTTTATAAAACTTGAACCAATTGAGTATACTTATCTCAGCGCTGAAATGGATTGGGATAAAAACTGGATAAAAACCAAAGTAGAAATCAGATTAGAGAATTTCACAGGCAATTATATTGCGGAATTTACCACTTTAGACTTTGAAGATTTTGAAAGACAAATTTCAGCACTTTATGACAATCTAAACGGAACGGCGAGTTTTAGTGACATGGAAAACTATTTAGAGTTACGAATTGTCGGCGATGGAATCGGGCATTTTGAAGTTACAGTTTAAGCATCCGATATGCGTAGCTATAAAAATACAACGCTCAAATTTTATCTCGATTTTGATCAGACCCAAATACCTAAAATGTGTGCTCAACTTAGACAAATAAAAAATAAGTTTCCAAAAATTGGTGATTTGTCATAAAGTAACGGCAGCCGGTAACAGCGGTTTCACGCAATTGCTGCTTCCATTGTAAAATGAACCACCTTTTTCCATAACTTCGTTCTGTCCAGCCGAGAGTACTCAGTTCCAAATGCCGCAACTGACGTGAAGCCGCCGGACGTTATGTGAAACCGCCTTGTAGTGACGTAAAGAACACTCGAAAGGGGATGACAAATAAATAATCTTATATTTACATAAAAATATTTCATGGTAATAAGCAGAATAAAATTGGCAAATTGGAAAAATTTTCAGAATGTCGATATCGAATTGAAAAATAGAGTTTTCATGGTTGGTGCAAATGCTTCGGGAAAATCTAATTTTTTAGACGCAATTCGCTTTGTACGTGATATAGTGAAACAAGCTGGAGGACTACAATATGCAGTTGATCAAAGAGGTGGCGTTTCAAAAATTAGATCGTTAACGGCGAGAAGGCGCTCGGATGTTGCACTTGAGCTATATCTTTCTCCAAATGATTCAAACGAAGTAACTTGGATCTATTACCTATCATTCAAGAGTTTTGGAGGAGGAATTATTGCAAAGCAAGCTACAATTTTAGAAGAAAGAGTTACAAATAATAATGGGAAAGTTATTGTCAACCGCAATTCTAAGGACAAAAATGAGGATTCTGAAACTCTCAAATTTACTTGGCTAGAGCAGCCAAACTCTAACAAAGATTTTAGAGACATTAATTTTTTTTTCCGGGAAGTTCAATACTTACACATTGTACCTCAATTAATACGAGACCCTGAATCATATTTAATTGCAAGCAATAAAGAAGATTTCTATGGTCGTAATTTGTTGGATAAAATCGATCGAACGAATAAACAAACCCAAAATTCTTATCTAAAACGAATCAACGACGTTTTAAAGTTAGCAGTTCCACAGCTTTCAAATATTAAATTCGTTAAAGATGAAAAAGGCATTCCTCATTTGGAAGCTATTTATGAACACTGGAGATCAAAAGGTGCAAAACAACAGGAAAGTCAATTTTCAGATGGAACTTTACGTTTAATTGGCTTCATGTGGGCGCTTTTGGATGGTCAAGAAACAATTTTATTAGAAGAACCTGAATTATATTTACATTCGGCGATAGTAAAACAATTACCTGAATTTATTTATAATTTGCAAAGACGTAAAGGTAGAGTTAGACAAGTAATTATATCAACGCATAGTTATGACATTCTTAGCAGTGAAGGAATTGGCCAGGAAGAAACTTTAGTTTTACTCACTACTCCTGAAGGGACGGAAATTAAGAAAGCAATGGATATTGAAGATGTAAAAAGATATCTCGACGCTGGATTCAGTATGGCTGAATCAGTTATCCCTAAAGTATCTCCTCAAAATATCCAAGGTATTCTGGAATTAAACGAGTAAGCATGGAAATAGATATTGTTGGAGAGGATCAGGTTACACAGGAAATAATTGAAAGATTAGTAAAAGATTATAGACGAGACATTACAATAAAGAACAGGCTTCCTTCGCGCGGAAGTCAAATTAAAAATAATGCTCCCAAATACAACAATTTGGGAAGTCCTATTTTTTTGCTAACAGACCTGGACCATTACCATTGCCCACCTTCTTTGATTAAGGATTTTTTAGATAACGCCCCTTTAAAAGCAGAAATGCTACTCAGAGTTGCTTGGGAAGAAGCGGAAACTTGGTTGATGGCAGATCGTAAAGGATTTTCGCATTGGCTTGGCACGAGTGTAGATTTGATTCCTGAACCAGAGGTTATTGATAGAAAAACTGGTGCTGTTGAAATAATCTTTCCATTAAAGCCCAGTCTATACATGATGTTGAACATAGCTTCAAAATCGCATAATAATAATCTCAAACTTTCATTAACGCCAATCTCGGGAGCTAAAAAAGGGCCTGCCTATAATTCTGCAATTCTTCCCTTTATTAAGAATGTTTGGAATATCGAAGAAGCAGCAAAAAATTCTAACAGTTTAGCAAGGACGATTGCCCGATTGCAAGCGTTTCAACAGTAATGCTTCACATAACAGCGGTTTCACGCAATTGCTGCATTCCGTGTAAAATGTAACCACTTTTTCCATAACTTCGTTCTGTCCAGCCGAGAGTACTCTGTTCCAAATGCCGCAACTGACGTGAAGCCGCCGGACGTTACATGCCATTTCTAACCGAACGTACATGAATTACGAAGATACTCCAGATTACAATAAAGCAGAAAATGATATCCTATTGAACTCATCTAATGAAGACGAAAAAATATTAGCGCTGATAACTTTGGTTCATTGCAGTGGTAATTATAATTTGGCTATGCAAAAGTCAATCGAATTTGCTAAAAACGAATCTGAATTAATTGCGGCTAATGCAATTGGATGTTTTGGAGACATTGCAAGAATTTACAGAAAACTTGATTTTGAGATCGTTGAAGAAATTCTAAACGTTTATAAAAATTCTCAAAGTGAATGGATACATTCAAAAATACTTGATTCTTTAGATGACATATTAGTATTCCTAAAAAATGATCGTTTGGAAATTTATCGAAAATGAAACGGCATGTAACAGCGGTTTCACGCAATTGCTACTTTTCTTGTAAAATGAACCACCTTTTTCCATAACTTCGTTCTGTCTCGCCGAGAATACTCAGTTCCAAAAGCCGCAACTGACGTGAAGCCGCCGGACGTTAACTGCCATATTTGTGACGAACCAACCTAAAATTACGACTCAATGAAAAACTTAATTTTTCTTTTTCTAATATTTATAAATTTTTTCTGTTCTGCACAGCAAAAAGCAATTGCTGATTACGTCAAAACCGAAAGTAACGGTGGTAAACTTGATTTTGCAAAAGTGGCTGAAGAACAGGCTCAAGGTGCATATTTTATTCGGTTTGGTAATGTCCTTTATAATAAAAAAGACTTTGCAATTCTTTTGTGGGGAACAGCGGTTAAATCTTTAGGGATAGAAAAAATAGATGAGGCAATAAGACTATGGGAAGAAATTAATAAAAGACTTTTAACAGAGGCTGAGAAAAAAGCTCTAAAAACTGGATTTGAAACAAAAATAGAGAATTAATACGGCAGTTAACAGCGGTTTCACGCAATTGCTGCTTTCCTTGTAAAATGTAACCGCTTTTTCCATAACTTCGTTCTGTCTCGCCGAGAGTACTCAGTTCCAAAAGCCGCAACTGACGTGAAGCCGCCGGACGTTACCTGCAAGTTTTAAAAAATTGTCGTAAATTTCACACTTCCAAATAGCTACTTATGAAAACTGTTTTATTTATATTGATTTCCTTTTTTATTCAAACTCAAGATATAAAGCTTGTAGGAAAATATGAAATTAAATACGAAAATGAGTTTCAATCTCAGAATGGAATTATAACATTCAAAAAAAAACACTTATACAAGAAAGTTGAATTCTGGCGCAAGCATTAAAGGAAAGATTTCTTACGAAAAGAGATCAATAAAGCTTACAGATAATGATGGCGTATTGCAAATGACAATATTAAATAGTAGTGTTAAAGATGATACTATTACTTTTGGAACTGAAAATTTAAAAAAACCTAGGGATGCGGGTAGGATAATTATACATTTAGGAAAATTGATTCCAAGAAAGTAAACCTGCAGGTAACAGCGGTTTCACGCAATTGCTCCTACCCTTGTAAAATGAACTTCTTTTTTCCATAACTTCGTTCTGTCCAGCCGAGAGTACTCAGTTCCAAATGCCGCAACTGACGTGAAGCCGCCGGACGTTATAGGCAAGCGTGTGACGAAAGTAGTCCAAATTAAATTTAATGAGCAAAATTTACATTTTTAGTGGTTTGGGCGTTGACAGAAGAGTTTTTGACAACATCGATTTTGGGGATTTGGATATTGAATTCGTAGAATGGATTGAGCCAATTAAAAATGAAAATCTTGAAAATTATGCGAAACGAATTTCTAAAAAAATAGTTTCAGCAAATCCAATTTTGGTTGGTTTGTCTTTTGGTGGAATTCTTGCTGTTGAAATCTCAAAGTTTTTAAAGCCAAGAAAAATAATCTTGATTGCTTCTGCAAAAACGAGATATGAATTGCCTAAAATTTATCGAGTTGCAGGAAAAATGAAACTCAATAAACTATTGCCAAGTTCGATGCTTAAAATGCAAAACTTTATTACAAACTGGTTTTTTGGCGTTGAAACTAAAGATGATAAATTACTCTTGAACAATGTTTTGATAGACACAAATCCAAAATTTCTCCGTTGGGCAATAAATGAAATTGTAAATTGGAAAAATGAAACTTATCCTGAAAATTACATCCATCTTCATGGAACTAAAGACCAGATAATTCCAATTGAAAACGTCAATGTCAATTTTGAAATTAAAAACGGTGGACATTTTATGACCGTTAACAAGCCAAAAGAGATCGAAACAATATTAAAGAACGCCTGCCTATAACAGCGGTTTCACGCAATTGCTACTTTCCTTGTAAAATGAACTTCTTTTTTCCATAACTTCGTTCTGTCCAGCCGAGAGTACTCAGTTCCAAATGCCGCAACTGACGTGAAGCCGCCGGACGTTAGCGGTTATTTTGCTACGAGCTTTCTAAATTCACGGAAATAAACATATCGAATTATGAATAACATTATCGAAATTTTAAAAAGCAGCCAAGCAATGTCTACATTGTTCATTAGTCTTTTTATACTTATTATTTTGAGTTCAATATTTCAGAAAAGACTAACACAAGTTGGCAAACCCTATAAAATCATTTTTAATATTTTAATTTTTGGAGCTCTTTTATTGAGCATTGCAAACGCTTTTTTAAACGAGAAATATGATAAATTAATATTCTTTTCTGTTATCGTTTTCCTTCAAATCACTTTACCTAAATTTGTCAAATGGTATGATAATAAGGTGCGAAGTTTTAATGATCGATAGTGGACAAAATTAAAACAACCGCTAACAGCGGTTTCACGCAATTGCTCCTCCTCTTGTAAAATGTAACCGCTTTTTCCATAACTTCGTTCTGTCCAGCCGAGAATACTCAGCTTCGAAAGCCGCAACTGACGTGAAGCCGCCGGACGTTATATGACAGCGGCCAAAATTGCGTTGAGAAAATCTTAATCAAATGGATAACAACCCTCATTTTATAGCAGAACTTAAATATTTGAAAACTGAAGATGGCGGTCGTAAGACTGCGGCGAAATCTGGCTATCGTCCGCAAGTTCAATTTGATTTTGAAAAGATGTCAACTTCCGGAAGTCAAAAATTTGTTGATAAAGAAATCGTATTTCCTGGTGAAAGTGTTTTGGCCGAAATCACTTTGCTTTCACCACAGTTTTTTGAATATAAACTTAAAGTTGGAATGCAATTTAATTTCCATGAAGGACCAATAATTGTAGGGTCAGGAAAAATATTGGAACTGAAAGACGAAAAACTTATTGCCGTCATATAACAGCGGTTTCACGCAATTGCTGCTTCCCTTGTAAAATGAACCGCCTTTTTCCATAATTTCGTTTTGTCCAGCCGAGAGTACTCAGTTCCGAATGCCGCAACTGACGTGAAGCCGCCGGACGTTATGTGTGATTTTTGACCTGACGAACCGACATAAAAACAACATTATGAAAAAAATTCTATTATTAGTTTGTATAGTTTTATTTTTCGGTTGCAACGAAAAAAAACATCTTGAATGTAATGTAATTGAGACTGTCAGTCCAAAATTCACTAATGGTGATATTGCTAAATTCGCAATTGCAACCCTTACAAATGAATCTGAACAAATTATGGATGTGACTAATGAAGGAGAAAAATATTTTGTTTCTTATAATCGAAAATCTGATTCTGAAAAGTTAAAATATAAGGTAAAATTTGAGTACGGTAGAATTATTTGGGGAACTATAAACGGTCGTTGGAAAAAGGGCCATTCGGATATAAGAGTTAAATATCGTAAAAATAAAAACACACTAATGATAACTTTAAATATGAGCGATGGCTCAATGGCTGTTAGAGAATTTACGAAAAAAAATTAAAACCACACATAACAGCGGTTTCACGCAATTGCTGCGCACTTTGTAAAATGTAACCGCTTTTTCCATAACTTCGTTCTGTCCAGCCGAGAGTACTCAGTTCCAAAAGCCGCAACTGACGTGAAGCCGCCGGACGTTAACTGCAAGACTTCCGCGAACGAACTCAAAAGACAACCATGAAAAATAGAATAGTGTCCCTAATTATTTGTTTTTGCATTTCAATTTCCTGTTCTACAACTAAAGCAACTCTGGTATTGTTTAAAACCGAGATTGATGATCGTGACATCCGTGGTGACGCTAAAAGTTCTTTCTTTTATGACCCAAGTTATGCTGGTGAAATTTATCGTTATGAAGTTAAATTCACCAGCGCAGAAGTTCGAGAAATAAAAAAAATATTAAATTCTCTTAAAATGCGACCTGATTTAGACGAAATAGAACTTCACGAAGGTCCAACAATGTATGCATTGATAATTAAACGTGATACGGTTTTTGGTTATGGCGGAAGTGTATACTGGGAAAAGAAAGCTATTTCTGTACCAAAAAACCCTATAGCTAAAAAAGTAATGCAATTACAATAATATAGTCCTGCAGTTAACAGCGGCTTCACGCAATTGCTTCTCACTTTGTAAAATGAACCACCTTTTTCCATAACTTCGTTCTGTCCAGCCGAGAGTACTCAGCTTCGAAAGCCGCAACTGACGTGAAGCCGCCGGACGTTACCGGCAAGCAGTGCGCGCCGGAACCAAAAGAACTTCCTTGTAAAAAATGATAAAACGAATTCTAAAATACTTAATAAACTTAGCTTGCTCGGCTTTAATGATCTGGTTTGCTTACCTGTCTTATGCGATAATTGTTCGTGTGCCAACATCCGGAGAATTAATGGACTTAATTTGGAGTCAGGTCAATCAACTTTTACCAACTTATCTGATTTCAATTGTGATAATCAGTTTGCTGAATTATTTGTTTGAGCGAAAAATTGAACAAAGAAAACAGTCTTATGAATTTCTTATTTTATTGTTGATCCAAATTGTCGTTATGGCTTTAGCAACAATTTATTACTCGATTGATTTCTATAATTTTTCAATGCATAACCAATCGTAATTAGAAATTCTGCCAGCCGGTAACAGCGGTTTCACGCAATTGCTACTCACTTTGTAAAATGAACGACCTTTTTCCATAACTTCGTTTTGTCCACGCCGAGAATACTCAGTTCCAAATGCCGCAACTGACGTGAAGCCGCCGGACGTTATGCGACATTTCACCAACAATGAACTTACCATCTCGAGAAAATATAATACAGAGAATTTTCGAAATCGAAAATTTAGATTTACAAGAAGCTAGTATCGAAGAAATTAGTGAGATGTTGAATTTATTATTTACGGGATACAAAATCAATACACCATGTTTTGAACCAGGAGTCGAACTTTTTCGCGGGATTAAGTATTCAGAAAAGCCCAAAAATATTTCTTCTCTTTCATACCCTCCAAAAAACTTCGCTAAAATAAACCGGGCAAGCAGAGAAAGTGAAAGTATTTTTTATGCGGGCACATCCAGGGAAGTGCCTTTCTTTGAATTAAATTTAAGGCCCGGCGATTTTATCGTTTTATCGCATTGGATTACAACAACAAAAATTATGTTGAATAATGTTGGCTACACCGATGAAAATTTTTTAAATCTTAATTCTAGTAGAGAAAACGAAAAATGGAATCCCAAAGCATCTGAAACAGAAGAAAATGAAATTATACAAAACTTTTTAGCTAAGACATTTAGTCAGCCTGTTAGTCAAAAAAACATTCATTTATATAAGTTGACAATTGCAATTGCTGAAAAACATTTTAAAAGTGAAATATTCGATGGTTTAGTATATCCTACAGTCGCAATGAGGGGAAATGCTGAAAATTTTGCGATTAAACCAAATTACATCGATGACGGCAATCTGCTTTTTTTAGGAGTGGAATTTATCGAAGTAACAAAACAATATGATTTTAAATATGATATAAATATTCTGGATTCAGCAAACTCAATTTCCGAACAAGGAATGATTGAATGGGGTCGATAAGAAACGTCGCATAACAGCGGTTTCACGCAATTGCTGCGACCTTTGTAAATTGAACGACCTTTTTCCATAACTTCGTTCAGTCCAGCCGAGAATACTCAGTTCCAAAAGCCGCAACTGACGTGAAGCCGCCGGACGTTATGCGAGATGCTACAGCAGCCTCAAGGATCCAGCCAATTTTAAGACATAAAATAACATGAAAAATTCCATTCTATTATTCTCTTTTTTATTTACTTGCTTGATTTGCAAAGCTTCAGACACAATAAGTGTGTGGCATGTCTATTATAATAAAATTAAAATAAAGGAATATAATCAATACAATAATAACTTGCCCCTAGTTCTTAAAAACAGTGACTATAAAGTCGGCGATTCGATTACCATTCAATATTTTTCAGATACTAGATGCGATGATTGTCTTACTGGAATTATGGTTCGATCAAAAGATAATCGTGTAACAATGGTTGGAAAAAGTAAGGGTAGAGGAAACCCAATCACTTTTCCAGTCAGTTACATCATTGATCCAAAAAGAAAAAAGAAAAATTCTGAAATATTATATTTGGACAGTAATGGTGAAAATGCGACATCTATTTTATTATTCGAAGTTGAAATGAATTAAGCACCTCGCATAACAGCGGTTTCACGCAATTGCTACTTCCCTTGTAAAATGAACGCGCTTTTTCCATAACTTCGTTTTGTCCAGCCGAGAGTACGCAGTTCCAAAAGCCGCAACTGACGTGAAGCCGCCGGACGTTAGCGGCAATAGTCCCGAGAATCGTTGAAAACAATAGAAATCATGAAAATATCAGTTCGTTTCCTTTTACTTGTATCGTTTCTGATATTTTCCAATTGTAAGGACCCAAGGAATGCAGAGAATACTAGCAGTGATGCCAAAAATGATGATATCAAATACAAAGCATTTGTTGAATATTTAAAAAGCAAGAATATTAGTATTTGTGAAATCAAAGAAATTAGATTAAAAATTAAGAAAAATGCGAAAAATCTAGCAGACAAAAGATATCCAAATTCAATTGCCCAACATGATAAGTACGTAGAGAGACTAATTGAGAGAAAAATAGACACTGTAATTAATAAATATGGTTTAAAGTCATCTGACTGGAGCAAAGCTTGGATTCTTGCTGACAAATATTGCAAATAAAACTACAGCCGCTAACAGCGGTTTCACGCAATTGCTCCTTCTCTTGTAAAATGAACGAGCTTTTTCCATAACTTCGTTTTGTCCAGCCGAGAGTACTCAGTTCCAAAAGCGGCAACTGACGTGAAGCCGCCGGACGTTGTGCGCAACTTATACCAACCGTGTCGTAAAATATACATATGAAAAATTTTTATATACTTAGCTTTTTAGTATTAATATTAGGCTTAGTTTCATGTCAAGAAAAGATAAAGAAAGCTGAATTTCGTAAAAAAGAAGTTCATTTAATTGACAATAAAATCATAAATAATTTTTTAGAATATTGTTTTAAAAATGATAGTGGAATCGTGAAAGGTTGTAAAGTTGTTTTAGATCATGATTTATCGCAAGCACCTTTAAGTGAAGAAGAGTTATTATCAGTAGATGGGTTGGATTCAATATTCACTAAAGAAGACATTGATTATATACATAAACAGAATAAAATTAAAGACGATTTTAGATTGCAACAGCAATACTTTAAAAATTCTATCATTGTATCTGCTGATACAATTAGTTCAATGATAAAAAAGAGTAAAGATAAAGATGGTCGATCTACACTTTTCTGGGAGGAATTTTATAAAAAATATGGTGATGGATTTTGTACACTCAGCAAACCTTTATTCTCTAAAAATCATCAAATTGTAATTATCAGCAGTGGCTATCATTGTGGAGGATTATGTGGTGGCGGTGGAACTTATATTTTAAAAAAAGTTGACTCCAATTGGAAAGTCATCGCTACAATCAGGAATTGGGTAAGTTAAGCTGCGCACAACAGCGGTTTCACGCAATTGCTGCTTCCCTTGTAAAATGAACCGCCTTTTTCCATAACTTCGTCTTGTCCAGCCGAGAGTACTCAGCTTCGAAAGCCGCAACTGACGTGAAGCCGCCGGACGTTAGCAGCAACCAACCCGAAAATCATGTATAAACCATGAGAAAACTTTCACTTCTAATAACTTTTCTATTATTTGCATGTCATTCCAGTGATAAAAAAATAGAACGACAACAGATTGGTATCGTATATAAAAGCGATATTTATGAAGTCATCAAGTCTTTCACAAAATGTAATTCAAACAGTAGTATTTATTTAACTGAAGAGGATTATTCGTACTTTAGGGAAGGGCCAATGAATCTTATGGAAACTATTAAAGTAAAAGCCGATTCAATATACACGAATGAAGATTTTAAATTCATTGAAAAACAAATAGCCAGTTCTAAAATTTTCAGGTTAAATGCAGATCTACTTAATTGCAAACAAGTTATTTCAACAGATACACTTGATAAACTACATTCTCAAAGTGAAAACATTGATGATTTTTGGAGAAATCTAAGGCAAAAATTCGGGAAAGATATTTCTCTAGAAAGCATTGGACTTCCGCTGTTTTCAAAAAATAAAGAATATGTAATTTTTTCAAGTACAACTTATTGGGGACCTCATTCAATGGGAAGTAATACAACAATTTATAAAAAAATAAATAATAAATGGGAGCGTGTCCGTTCATTAGCCGGTTGGGTTACATAATTTGGCTGCTGCTAACAGCGGTTTCACGCAATTGCTGCTCACTTTGTAAAATGAACTACCTTTTTCCATAACTTCGTCCTGTCCACGCCGAGAATACTAAGTTACAAAAGCCGCAACTGACGTGAAGCCGCCGGACGTTATATGCCAGCTTATGCGCGATGTACCTAAAATCAACTTCCAAAAAATGAAACGAAGAGTATTTTTCGTCGTTTCGCTTTTTATAGTTTCACTTTTTATAGTTGCTTCATGCACTGAAAAGAAAGTTGATTTAGGAATTATCAGAAAAACACATAAACCAAGTCCTAATCTTATTTCTTTCGATCTCAAATACAATTTATCCAAAGAAGACAGAACGAACAGAAACTTTACGAAACTTAGTTCAAGAAAGTTCGATCTTGAAATTGACACGATAAAATATACTAGAGATGAGATTTACATTTCTTATTTATCGACAATGACAGGCTGTATTGAGTATGCTGGTGATTTTGATATAAAAGGTGATTCGTTAAATCTAAAATTAATACAGTTGAATAATGTCGTGTGTCCAGAAGTTGAAGTAGCCAGAGTAATCTATAAAATTCGAAATCCTAAGAATATCCAATATAAAATTTCTAAACCTGAATTTGGTAAGTATGGCGAACCAAACCAAAAATAAAGCCGGCATATAACAGCGGTTTCACGCAATTGCTACTTTCTTTGTAAAATGTAGCCGCTTTTTCCATAACTTTGTTTCGTCCAGCCGAGAGTACTCAGTTCCAAAAGCCGCAACTGACGTGAAGCCGCCGGACGTTAGCTGTAATGTTTGAAAAATTCACGTCCAATTAACGATTTCCAAGCGCAATAAAATGAACAGACTCCAAAAATTGTTTTCTAAAATACTTCGTAAAAAGCATTTGACAAACTCTAATTCTGATAAGTCTTTTGACGAAATTTACAATGACTTGGGGTGTTTTAAATATGATGAAGTTGGATTTATTCTTGACTATGAAAACTTTAATGCTTCCGTAAAGTGGGATGAAATCACACAACTTAATGTGTACAAAAAAGACTTAATAACTATCGATCAGATTGAAATGCAAATTGTTGCTGGACAAAAATATTTTACCATCAGCGAAGAGTTGCCTGGATGGTTTCAATTTATCATAAAAACGAAAGAAATGTTTCCCACCATTCCTAAAGATTGGGATATGAAAATAATTAATCCACCTTTCCAAGCTAACTTTACGACAATCTATGAAAAGCCGAGTCAAAATTAACACTACAGCTAACAGCGGTTTCACGCAATTGCTGCTTCCCTTGTAAAATGAACTTCTTTTTTCCATAACTTCGTTTTGTCCAGCCGAGAATACTCAGCTTCGAAAGCCGCAACTGACGTGAAGCCGCCGGACGTTGTGCGCAATAGCTCTGCGAACGGACTCAAAATAAACATTGGAATGAAATCAAAAGTAATGTATATCGAGAATAAAACAGAAGGCCATCATGGTCCAGCTTGGATCGGAAAAGTTGAATTCTCAAAATCTGGTCAAACTGTTTACTTTGACAATAAGGCACTTAAAAAACTTAAAATACAGGAATTAGTGGTAACCATTTTGATGTAGAAACCGGAGAAGAATACTGGATCTCTGGCGTAAAAAAAAATGGAACTGATCGACATAAATTTGGAGGAGGAAAAGTAATGCTTGATAAAAATTCCATCGAAGATTATCTTATGCTTGTGGACTTCGATGTCATTGATGAAAATAAATTTATTATCGTAGAGTTCCGCAAAACCGACAAAACCGTTTTAATGAAATAGAGAATGCTGAAATCGATTTTAAAAATGCAGATATCAGATCCCAGTATTTAGACAATAACCACAAAAAGTTAGTCTAAAAATTGCTACTGCGCACAACAGCGGTTTCACGCAATTGCTACTTTTCTTGTAAAATGAACCGCCTTTTTCCATAACTTCGTCATGTCTCGCCGAGAGTACTCAGTTCCAAATGCCGCAACTGACGTGAAGCCGCCGGACGTTACAGGCAATTGCTCCGTGTCCGAAATGACGATTTTCGTAATTGAATGGCTCGGCTTGTGTAATCACAAATTAACTTCTCTCCTATTTTTCAAAGAGCAACTTTGTGGCTCAGCTTTGAAACCTTGGCCGGGATTTTTCTGGTCTCCATTTACTTTTCTTCTTGCCGAGAAATCTCTGCGAAGCTCAATTGGGCTGTATTGCTGCTTAAGTCTTTGTCAATTTCTTTGTCTTGAAAAATGCTGAAAATTTCCTTTTCAAAATTCTAAACTTTAACCTGGATCTCAAAAAAACTATCGCAGTAGAAATTCTTTGTGGTTACTTTGCGTGATTTTGCGCTTGTGTCGCAACAGCCTGTAACAGCGGCTTCACGCAATTGCTGCTTCCCTTGTAAAATCAACTTCTTTTTTCCATAACTTCGTCTTGTCCAGCCGAGAATACTCAGTTCCAAAAGCCGCAACTGACGTGAAGCCGCCGGACGTTATGTGATATCGCTTGAAAATCGTCCTCATATGAAAATAACTTCTCTTCTTATCAGCTTACTTTTTTTAGTTTTTTATTCGTCATACTCAGAAAAAGAAATCATCCTCGAAAGAACTTGGGTTTTTAAAAGCTATGATAGCAAAAGTCAAACTTTTTCGTACTATCAGCGGTCAAAATTCTCTAAAAGTAAACCAGGAATACAATTTATAAAAGAAGGTAAATTAAAGGTAAAACAAAGCACAGGTAATTGCGGTACAATTTTTCCTGGTGAAAAAATAGATTACGAAATTGTAGACGGTACTTGGGAAAAACTTACTGACTCAATTATTGTTCTTAAACATCCTCTTTGGGATAAAAATTATACGGAGAAATTTAAAATAGTTGAACTCACAAAAAACAAGTTAGTAACACGTATTTTACCTTAATTGCGACATCACATAACAGCGGTTTCACGCAATTGCTGCTTTTCGTGTAAAATGTAACACCTTTTTCCATAACTTCGTTCTGTCCAGCCGAGAGTACTCAGTTCCAAAAGCCGCAACTGACGTGAAGCCGCCGGACGTTAGCCGTAATTCTCGAGAAAATTGAAACGCAAATGAAATATCTGAAAATAATAATACCGTTAGCAATTTTCGCCCTAATTTGTTTTGAAGTGAATAATGCCGAGAATAGTTTTTCGGAATATGAAGATAAAGTATTGCATAATAATGTGAATATAAAAGGTGTAATTAGTTCAGTAAAGCGTTCAAATAATCATTGTTTTGCGGTATGGAAAATCGACAATGTTAAAAGCAATATTGCTTATTTTCGTTCCAATACTAACGAGCAATATTTTCCTTATGTAATAAAAAATAAGAAAGCTGAGATTTATCTAGAACTTTGTGACACTCTGGTAATTGGAGACAGCATTGAATTAGATTCGAATAATCTTTTGGTGAAAATTACGGGGAAAAATAATATTGAACGAAGTATTGGACTGGTTACTGAAAGCTATAATATTTCATTTATAAAAAAGAATACTCAGTTTCCAAATTAGAACTACGGCTAACAGCGGTTTCACGCAATTGCTCCTAACCTTGTGAAATGAAATTCTTTTTTCCATACCTTCGTTCTGTCCAGCCGAGAGTACTCAGTTCCAGAAGCCGCAACTGACGTGAAGCCGCCGGACGTTACCTGATATTTTAAGGCGTCCGAAGTAGAAATTAACGATTAAAAAACATTGTACTATGATTAAAAAGCTTGTGGTAATAAATCTCTTTATTTTGTTTCTGCCGTTCTTTCAAACCTGCTCTGATGATAATATCTCACATAACAAACTTTTAAAAAACAGCCCTCTTTCTGAGGTTGTAGATGAGAATGCTACTGAAGTTTCAGAAAATGAAAAGGAATTTAATTACACGTTTGAAGAGCTTACGTTAAAAAAGCAAGAAACCATTAAGAATTTTAATGATGCTAAACAGGACCTAATGGTCAATGGTTACGAAGCTGGATTTATTTTTATTAGTGACTTACCAAGTCCACCATGGGTATTATTGCCATATACAATTTCAATCATACTAATTTTTTCGTTAGTCATATTTTCATTTCTTAAAAATTATAGAGCAGTTTTTTTTGTAGGTATAGCAAATCTATTAATGCTATCCATACCTCTTCTACTACTCTATTTAGGAAAAATATTTGATGATATAAATCAAATTCAAATAGGATATTATTTACTGTTTTACAATTTGATATTAATCATCTTTGAATCAATGTCCCTGCTAAAAAGTAAAAACATCAGGTAACAGCGGTTTCACGCAATTGCTGCTTCCCTTGTAAAATGAACCACCTTTTTCCATAACTTCGTTCTGTCCAGCCGAGAGTACTCAGTTCCAAATGCCGCAACTGACGTGAAGCCGCCGGACGTTAGCGGCAAGCTCAAAAAAATCGCGCAATATGATTCTACTTTTAGATCTTGACGGAACACTCACAGATACTGCTCATGAAAAGTTTAAGCCTTTAAAAGATGGTCTTGAGGAAACTGATGTTAATCAAATTCCAATAATTTCTGGAGCAAAGGAATTTGTAAGAGAATTAATCGAACAAGGACATAATCCAATAATAATTTCAGATAGTCATCCAAAATATGTAAATAAAATTGCCGAGAATATTTTTAATATTCCAGCATTAAGCCTTTCTCAAAAGCCTAATCCTTCAAAAACATTAATTTATTTGCAAGATACAGTTCCTGAATGGAATATTGACAATACTATTGTTGTCGGCGACACATGGTTAGATATAGAATTAGGAAGGGTTTTAAATTTAAAAACAATACTCACCTCATTTTATAAAGCAACAAGTGTAGAAAACAGAGATGGGATTGGACAAGATTGGAAACATTTAAAAAGTGGCTCAACTTATTATGCATCAACATTTAATGACATTATTGAAATCATTAAAAATCCATTACAAAATCTCTTAGCGGTTGAGGCAATTTTTCAAAATTTCAATTCTTCAAAGGCTGTGAAGTTCAAGACAACAAAATATGCTGATCGATTTATTGCATATCGAGCTTTAGGTAGGCAACAAAACGGTGAATGTGATAAATATGCTGTTACTGATAAATATTTTGAATTTCACAGACCAGATAGGTCAAGAGAAACTTTACTAAAACTTGCTAACGCAAGTTCTAATTTCATTTCCCATGTTCAGGAAAGTATGCCATCAATTATATGGGACTATTTCACATATGTTTCTGATAAAACTACTACTCAGCCTCCAAATAAATTATATGAGCTATTTGAACTTGTTCAAACAAATGTAGACAAGTTAAAATTAATTAATTGGAAGGACGAGGTTGAAGGCAGCATAAGGAATCAACAAGATTATCAAAGGCGAAAAGAATTTGTTGACAATTATATTTTCCTTAATGATAGCATTGACTTGAAGGACAAAAATGTAATTATTATAGACGATCAATTTACAACAGGTGGAACGGCATATTCAATTTGCGGAAAGTTTATACAGAAAGGCGCAAAAAACATTTTATTTATTACATTATTCTATTTAACTTCAAATGTTCATAGTGAAAAAATATGTCCTAAATGTGGAACCAAACTACAAGTGAAAATTAACAGAACAAAAGGAACAAAATTTTTATCTTGTACTCCTAAACAATATGGAGGCATTGGTTGCGGAGATTATATATTTAACATCATTTAAAAATGAGAAATAGCACTAAAATCACAGGAATAATTGCACTGGCAAATCTTAAAGGCATTGGCCCCGCATTTGTTAAAAAAGCTATTTCGAATAATTGTTTTAATTCTTCAAATTATGTAGAAGAAATCAAACGCATTATAGAACCAAACAATAAATTTTTTGAAGACGATATTATTTTCGAATCTGTTGAATATGCAAAGGAAATAATTTTTAAATGTCAACAAGAAAATATAGAAATTATTGATTTGACAAGTGAGGATTATCCTCCAATTCTTAAAGAACTAAAGGATGCTCCATCTATTCTTTATTGTAAAGGTAATTTAGAACTACTTTATCAGAATACTATCTGCATAATTGGTACTCGCGAACCAAATGAAAATGGCGAAAAAATCGCTGAACGAATTGGCTCTTATTTTTCTCAAGTAAACTGGAACATCTGTAACGGTTTGGCTCAAGGAATTGATAGTTTTGCAATTCAAAAAAACAATAACTTTCATCAAAAGATTATTGGCGTTTTAGCTGGCGGGCTTAATTATAATTCAAAAAAAACTCTTTTGAAAAGAACAGCTGAAAATGCCGAAAGAACATTAGAAAGCGGAGGTTTATTAATATCCGAAATACCACCCGACAAAAAAGAAGACACTTTTACCGTAGTTAAATCTTGTAGAATTCAAGCTGGACTATCCAAAGGACTTGTAATAATTCAAAGTTCAATCGATGGAGGTTCGAGATTTACTACTAAAGCATTTTGTGAAACTGCTCGACCAATTGCAATAATCAATCCTATCCAAGCCGATTATACTAATTTAAATTACAATGCCAATATTGAGATTATTGAAAATAAGAAAAAAGGACTTTCCAAATTTACCGAAATAAAAGAAGACAAAATTTTGACTAGTACCATCTTTACGATAAAGTCAAGAGATGATTACCAAGAGTTTGAAAACATTTTGAATTCTGAAAAACAAATTATCAAACACACGACCCTATTTAGTTGAAACATGAGAGCCAGCCGCTAACAGCGGTTTCACGCAATTGCTGCTTTCCTTGTAAAATGAACCACCTTTTTTCCATAACTTCGTTTTGTCCACGCCGAGAGTACTCAGTTCCAAAAGCCGCAACTGACGTGAAGCCGCCGGACGTTATATGCAACCAAACCTCAGAACTCATGGAAAAACATTTATATTTTTTTGCAGTTTTATGCATAGCTTTTTTTAGCAATGCGCAAAATGTCCCTCCTCCAATTGATCCGAGTCATCCTGAACTTGACAGAGTAAAATTATTTGTTTTTGTGGGAGAAAAAATTGATGTCGAAAGGATTAAGACTGAAGAATACTCATTTGACAATCTATTCACAGTAAAATATAAAGTGATTAAAGAATTGTATGGTCATATTCAAAGTGATACATTAGAATTTCGTGTCGTGATCGCTATGGTGTTCCAATTTTTACGCAGTTCAAGAACGTATTGTTATATGTAAGTCAAAATAAAGATGGTAAGTGGTATCACCAAAAATATCAATATTCTGATGTATATGAGACAATCGATGGAAGGTGGGCAACGCCTGGTAAAGATTTCGAATATTGGCATGAGTACAATGAAAATCCACCCTTCCAACCAGAAAACATAATTTTCAAAGAACAAATTTGTATTGACATCAGCAATATTGATAACGAAGTAATTGAAACTCGCGTCAAACCATATTACGAAGTAGAAGGTAAAAAAGCATGTGCAAAAATGGGGAATTACGTGGAAGAACTTTTTGAACTTAAGAAAACTGGTGTACTTCACGCAAGAGGATTATTTTAGTGGCTGCATATAACAGCGGTTTCACGCAATTGCTGCTTCCTTTGTAAAATGAACTTCTTTTTTCCATAACTTCGTTCGGTCCAGCCGAGAGTACTCAGTTCCAAACGCCGCAACTGACGTGAAGCCGCCGGACGTTATATGCCATTTTAAATCACGAAACTGAAAAATGACGAAATTTAAATTATTGATATTAGTTCTTATTTCTACTGCCTGTTCAAAACAAGAATGTGATTTTCTAAATAAATTCGAAAACTCCGAAACTGGTAAAACTCTCTACACGAAACCTATTTCTGCAACCAACATTGATATATTAATGGCAACTAATGAAATTAATCCATCAAATTTTAACGCTGAGCATAAATATTTTTATGGTTTTAGAAAAAAACTTGACAACGAACACTTTTTAATTTCATATTCAGATACATATAGCCCTCATTATAGGTTTACCAATAAACTAGTTGGATGGGAAGATATATTCTATTGCATATACAATACGGAACAGAAACAAGTCGTTTCGAAATTAAAGGTTAGTTCATCTGATCCAGTTTTGTCTTATTTTAAGAAGATTGGAAATCGTTACATTATTAAATCTTCTTTCTTTAAATTTATTCCGAAAGAATCAGAATGTAATAATATCGTGATCCAGAGAGACAGTACAAGTATTGAATATAAAATTCAAAATAATAAGTTTGTAGAAATAGTCGAATAAAAAACGGCATATAACAGCGGTTTCACGCAATTGCTACTTTTCGTGTAAAATGAACTTCTTTTTTCCATAACTTCGTTCTGTCCACGCCGAGAATACTCAGTTCCAAATGCCGCAACTGACGTGAAGCCGCCGGACGTTACAGGAAATGGCAGCGCAGCGCGTATAAATAACCTAACAGAGTTAGAAATGTAGGGTCTAATGAAAAATAAAATTCCCACTATTACTGAATTAAGAATAGTTCCAAGTATGTCTGTTAATAGAGATTCGACGCTAACTAAATGGCTCGTAAAAGACAGGCAACTCGTTTATAAAGATCAAACTATAGCAATTTTTGAAAGCGTAGGTTGGGAACTTGAATATCAATCCGAATCTGATGGAATTATAATACAAACAATTTTAGAGGGTGAACAGATTTTATCTGGAACGATTTTTTGTGTTATTAAGTCCTATAGATCAAATAGCCACATCCTGTAACAGCGGTTTCACGCAATTGCTGCTTTCCTTGTAAAATGAACTTCTTTTTTCCATAACTTCGTTTGGTCCAGCCGAGAGTACTCAGTTCCAAATGCCGCAACTGACGTGAAGCCGCCGGACGTTACAGGCAATTGCTCCGTGTCCGAAATGACGATTTTCGTAATTGAATGGCTAGGCTTGTGTAATCACAAATTAACTTCTCTCCTATTTTTCAAAGAGCAACTTTGTGGCTCAGCTTTGAAACCTTGGCCGGGATTTTCTGATCTCCATTTACTTTTCTTCTTGCCGAGAAATCTCTGCGAAGCTCAATTGGGTTGTATTGCTGCTTAAGTCTTTGTCAAGTTCTTTGTCTTGAAAAATGCTGAAAATTTCCTTTTCAAAATTCTAAACTTTAACCTGGATCTCAAAAAAACTATCGCGGTAGAAATTCTTTGTGGTTACTTTGCGTGATTTTGCGCCTGTGTCGCAACAGCCTGTAACAGCGGCTTCACGCAATTGTTGCTTCCTTTGTAAAATGAACTTCTTTTTTCCATAACTTCGTTTTGTCCAGCCGAGAGTACTCAGTTCCAAATGCCGCAACTGACGTGAAGCCGCCGGACGTTATGCGTGATTTTTGTTGTGTTGAAAGTTGGAGCTCCGCTCCTATTTGGTTTTGGGTGATTGGCTTGTGACTACATACGTTTACGTTGTCTTGGGATCTATATTAAAACCAACGCATAACAGCGGTTTCACGCAATTGCTACTTCCCTTGTAAAATGAAACATCTTTTTCCATAACTTCGTTTTGTCTCGCCGAGAGTACTCAGTTCCAAATGCCGCAACTGACGTGAAGCCGCCGGACGTTAGCAGCAAGCTTAAAAAAAACATGAGCGTAGAAAGAGATCACATGATAGATTCTTTAAATAGAATTTTTATTCCGGAATTGAGAAAAATAAATTTCTCTGGTAGTTTTCCGCATTTTAGACGAACTGAAGGTGACATAACTAACTTATTAACTTTTCAATTTGATAGACATGGTGGTGGATTTGTAATTGAACTTGCAAATTATAAAGGCAGAGAATACAAAACTCATTGGGGTAAAATTATTGAGCTTAAAAAATTAACGGCACATGATTTAAATACCAGGCAGAGAATTTATCAAGATTCGGAATTTGAAGAAAACAGTACAGATTCTTGGTTTAGATATGATAAAAAAAGTCTCTTCAGTTTTGGGAATAAATTTGACAAACTTGCTAATAAAGTAATTGAAAGAATTCCGATAATGGAGAGATATTGGTCCGAAATTGAATAGCAAAGCCTGCTGCTAACAGCGGTTTCACGCAATTGCTGCTTCCTTTGTAAAATGAATCACCTTTTTCCATAACTTCGTTCTGTCCACGCCGAGAGTACTCAGTTCCAAAAGCCGCAACTGACGTGAAGCCGCCGGACGTTATATGACACAGCACCCAAAAATAACTTATAAAGTATGATGAAAATTCTCTTAGTAACAGTTTTATTTAGTTCTTGTTGCATAGCACAGACCAATCGTAAGGCTTTTAAATTAGAAATTGCTGCAAACGAAACCCAACAATATGTTTCTGACATCGACGAAAGTCCTTATTTTGTAAAAGATAAAGTTTTACAAATTTACTGCGGTGAATCAGTTTTTATTGAATGCGAAATAACTGCCGATTCAATCTCCTCAATGAAAGTCGTTGAAAAGAATGTCAATCCCAAAAAAACCATTGAAATCAAATTTCATCAAGAAAATGAGGATCGTAAAAATATTATTTCAATGCTTGAAGTAAAAAATCCTTTCAACAAAGATCTTATTTACGAAGCAATAATGCTTACTCCCGCAAGTAAAAAGTGGAATTCAACTTCAATAATTCCGGTAAGAGCAAATTTAGTGAGTTTTGAAACTTGGCCACATCCTATTATATCATTAGCCTTAATGAATTGGCAATTTAAAAAAGCATAGCTGCGTCATATAACAGCGGTTTCACGCAATTGCTACTCTTCTTGTAAAATGAACGTGGTTTTTCCATAACTTCGTTCTGTCCAGCCGAGAGTACTCAGTTCCAAATGCCGCAACTGACGTGAAGCCGCCGGACGTTAGCGGTAATAATTAAAAAATGACCGAAAATCATTCTCAATAACGAATATGCTAAAAAGTTGATTTTTATAAAATACCCTTAAAGATGAAAGATTTCATTTTAAAAACATGGATTTTGATTTGCTTCATAAGAAATAAGCAAACTTTACCAACAAAATCAAAAATATCTAATCCTAAAATGGAATACGAAATGATGTCTGGAGCATTTATTTGGGAAGATGAAGGATTATGGGATCTTAAAAATCATCACTTAAAAGATGCTTTTAAATACGTTATAAGTCATAGAATGAATTTAGTTGTCAATCCTGAAAATTATGTCGGAGCTATGCGCTCTAAAAGTTTTGATAAAAATATTTTTGAAATGGCAAAAAAATATTTCCCAAATTGGATTGGATTTGAAAAATCTAGGTGTTCTTACAATTCTAAACTTGAAGATAGAATACTTAGAATAAAAAAAGTTGAAAAATGGAAGTTTGAAAAAATGATTAATAATTAATGCAATATATCGGAAAAGGCACTTGCAAAAATATTACTACCGCTAACAGCGGTTTCACGCAATTGCTGCTTTCCTTGTAAAATGAACGTGCTTTTTCCATAACTTCGTTCTGTCCAGCCGAGAGTACTCAGTTCCAAATGCCGCAACTGACGTGAAGCCGCCGGACGTTAGCGGTAATTTTAGCCGCGCAGGATTCTAAAACCACGTATGAAAAAAGCACTAAAAATAGTATTGATCATGATTACTTTAGTAATCATAGGGTTTATTGCTTTTTGGGCATTAGTTTTCTATGATATGAATCCATGTGGAAATAAAGTTGCAAGTACATTTTTTTCACCAAATAAGCAATTCAAGATTTTGGTTTTCGAAAGAAACTGTGGCGCTACAACAGATTTTTCGACACAGGTTAGTCTTTTAAGACATAATCTTGAATTGGAACACGATGATGAGGGAAATATCTTTTCTGCGGATAGAAATTACGGTGATGCAGAAATCGATGAAAATGGAAATGTGTATTTAAAAGCTACTTGGCTTAACAATAACAAAGTATTGATCACTTACGATTCAAAAATTAGAATATTTAAAAAGGAAAATAAATTAGATGGAATCACGATTCTATACAATAAAAACTACCGCTAACAGCGGTTTCACGCAATTGCTGCTCCTCTTGTAAAATGTAACCGCTTTTTCCATAACTTCGTTCTGTCCAGCCGAGAGTACTCAGTTCCAAATGCCGCAACTGACGTGAAGCCGCCGGACGTTACCAGAAATGCCATGAGAAACTTTGAACTTAAAAATGTAGACAACGACGATCTTGAAGACTTTCTAATTAAAGTTGAGAAATCATTTCAACTAAATTTTGGAAATGAAGATTTTAAAGACGTTCAAAATTTTGGCGAACTTATGGATATTGTTATCAATAAAATTCAACTTGAAAATCATGAGGATTGTACAAAACAACAAGCGTTTTATAAGTTGCGAAAATCATTCGCAGCTGTTTTAAGCATTGATTTAAGGAGTATTTCAACCACTACACTTTTAAGTGATTTGTTTCCAATAAAAAACCGGCGCTACATCATAAAAAATATTGAAAAAGATTTAGGTTTTAAAGTTTCTATCTTAAAAGCTCCTGATTGGTATTCAGGTTCATTTATAATAATTTTAATTTTATCAATAGTCTATATATATTGGAGTTGGAAAATTGGTTTACTTGGTTTTCTACTTTCAATTATTGGATTAAAACTTGGAGAAATATTTGGCAAAGAATTGCATCTAAAAACAGTAGCTGATATTGTAAAATATGTTTCTAGAGAAAATTACGTGAACTCCAGGCGAAACTCAACAACTTTTAATCGTAATGAAACAGAAGCACTGCTAACAGAGTGGTTTCGGGAGGAATTGTGCTTCGAGCAGGAATAAGGCACATCTGGTAACAGCGGTTTCACGCAATTGCTACTCACTTTGTAAAATGAAACATCTTTTTCCATAACTTCGTTTTGTCCAGCCGAGAGTACTCAGTTCCAAATGCCGCAACTGACGTGAAGCCGCCGGACGTTAGCCGTAATTCTTAAAAAAACATGGAGTATAAAACATTTCCTGGAGGTTCAAAAACCAAAGTAAATAAAGCTGGTGATAGCCTTAAAACTGATACAATCGATTTAGAACATTATCGAATTGTCGACGAATGGCGAGAGGCACATAGAGCCGTTTTAAATACTTTTCAAGCGATTTTAAGAACGCGTACGAAAGGTTCTAACATTATTGTTGCTCAACGTCATAAACGACGAAATACTATTATTGACAAATTATTTCGATTTCCTGACATGGAATTATCAAGAATGGATGATGTGGCTGGATGTAGATTGATTTTTTCAAATACTCATGAACTTTATGAATTTAGAAATAAATTGCACACTGCAAGATTCGCCCACAAAAGGAGAAATGATATTGATAAATACGATTACATAAAAAGACCTAAAAGAAGTGGATATCGGGGAATTCACGATGTCTATAGCTACAATGTCCGTTCAAACGTAGGAAAAGGTCTTCAAGGCTTATTAATTGAAATCCAATTTCGAACATTGATTCAACATGCATGGGCAACGACTGTAGAAATTATTGGGATTATTACAGAAAATCAACCCAAGTTTGAACGAGGTGACAAGCGGTATGAGCGCGCGATGATACTTGCAAGTGAGATACTTGCAAGAGCTTTTGAAAATGAAACAGGACCATGTCCACAAATTGGAGATAAGGATCTTGTAGATGAGTTTATTTCCCTTGATAGCGAATTGCATTTAATAAGAACTCTAAAAAGTTTAAATGCTGCTCCTAACACAAAAATCACAGAGAACAAAAATTCTATATTAATATTTAATGATGATGGAACGCTTGACGTTAAAGATTTTCGGGATGCAACAGATGCATTAAGAGAACTTTTCAAACTTGAAAAAGAGAATCCAAAATTAGATATCGTATTAGTAAGGGCAGATACAAGTTCAGAAGTAAGACTAGCCTTCAAAAATTATTTTACTGATGCGCAAGATTTTATCAAATATATTGAAGATGGCTGCCACCAATTATCTGGATTTGTACTACCTTCCATTCCTTAGAACTACGGCTAACAGCGGCTTCACGCAATTGCTACTTTCTTTGTAAAAGAAACCGCCTTTTTCCATAACTTCGTTCTGTCCAGCCGAGAGTACTCAGTTCCAAAAGCCGCAACTGACGTGAAGCCGCCGGACGTTAGCGGTAACCGTATGAAGACGACACTACACATATTGACAATCGGAATTTTAATTACACTTTTTTCGTGCGGACAAACCAATGACAAAAGGAATATTCCTTTGGTTACAACTAACAGTTTGCAGACAAGTAATGACAAAAAAGAAAAAGAGCGTTTAGAAAAAAGAAGAGCAATTGAAAAGCAAGACAACGCAGACAGTTTACGACTTGATAAAGTTTTACAAGACGCATTAAAAATTGCAAACCAAAATATCAGTAAGAACAGATTTATTAAGAAGTATGAAGTATCGCCTGACAGTATTCCAGTGAGTGTCGAAATTAATTTAGACTACCATTTTACAAAGACAAATCCCCATCTTATAATAAGGAGAAACGAGCCAAGTGCTATTTATATTGACATCTATGCAAAGGGCGAAAATAAATTTGAAAAAGTAATTTCACACGAACAGTGGACTATGACCTATGTAAACGACACAATTCGGGACATTAACGGTGACGGACTAAATGACTTAGTAGTTAATTGGTATGGCTCGTCAGGTTGCTGTTTAAAAGCATTCAGTAATGTTTATCTTTTGCGAAAAGACAAAAAAGCATTTTCAGAGAACTTTGAATTTATAAATCCAACTTTTTCACCAAATGAGAAAATAATAAGAGGCGTTTGTTATGGACATCCGGGCGAAACAGAGATGTATAAATACAAATGGAACGGAGAGAAAGTAGACACGCTGGAATATGTCTCATACGAAAGAAACGAGAGAGGAAAAACAGGAAAGGTTATAATATCAGCAGATAGACCATATGGTGACGAATTCAAGACATTAAAACTTCTGAATTCGGTACCGACAGAATATAAGAAAATTGAAGGCTATGACTGGTTTACAGGAAGCGGATATGAATAAAACGGCAACCGCTAACAGCGGTTTCACGCAATTGCTACTTACTTTGTAAAATGAACCGCCTTTTTCCATAACTTCGTTCAGTCCAGCCGAGAGTGCTCAGTTCCAAAAGCCGCAACTGACGTGAAGCCGCCGGACGTTACCGGCCATAGCTCCGCGTCTCCGAAAGAACGATTCCCTTAAAATGAAACGTTCGGCTTGTGTTTGAGTAAATTTGGCTTATCCGCTATTTTTCACGGTGCATCTTTGTGGTTACGTTGTGTTAGAGTCGCCGGGAAGTTTGTATAACTATTTTCGCATCTCCCAGCCGAGAGTTCTCTGCTGCACGCAATCAGGCGAAATAGCTGCGGAAAGTCGTTGTCGATATTCTTTGCGTTGAAAATTTACTTAAAATCTGTTGCGTTGAATCGTATTCACTTAAAATTTAAAACTAAATCAGAATTTCTTTGTGGTTACTTTGTGTGATTCAGCAACTGTGTCGCAACGGCCTGTAACAGCGGTTTCACGCAATTGCTGCTTCCTTTGTAAAATGAACTTCTTTTTTCCATAACTTCGTTCGGTCCAGCCGAGAGTACTCAGTTCCAAACGCCGCAACTGACGTGAAGCCGCCGGACGTTACCAGTAATTTTTCAAACTTCGCTATGAAAAAAACATTTAGTTTAATATTGTTAATCTTTCTCGTTTCTTGCAATTCAAAATTTAAGATTATTGAAAAACCTTCAAACTTTTCAGAAATAGTAAAGCGAAGACAAATAATTGGTACCAATTTTTATGAAACTGGAGTTTGTTTTATGCGCCTGCAAAATGTAAAAAGGTTTACTCCTAACCTTGAAGAAATCCAAAAAGCTGAAAAAATATTGCGTGAAAAGATTCGTGAAGCAAATCATAAAATGTTTAATCAAGGTAACGGTTGTCCAATAATTCATAATAATCTAAATATTTACAGAAGACAATATTTTGGTTACTACAACAATAAAAATGAAAAAGTAATATTTGTTACTTTCAACAAAAACAAACTGACTATTATTGAAAAACTTAAAGGATTTCGAAGAGATAAAAGTGAAAACTGGAAAAAAGAAATAGAAACTTGGGAAGATGGATGTAGTAATCATTGGGAAATAAAAATAAATTTGGCAACAGAAAGTTTATTTGAAATGTATGTTAACGGTAGGGGATAAAAAAACTACTGGTAACAGCGGTTTCACGCAATTGCTACTTTTCTTGTAAAATGAACCACCTTTTTCCATAACTTCGTCCTGTCCAGCCGAGAGTACTCAGTTCCAGAAGCCGCAACTGACGTGAAGCCGCCGGACGTTACAAGCAATCGTTAAAAAAATCGTCGTAAAATGAAATCCCTTTACATAGTAGTCGCAATTATACTGGTAATGTCCATTAGCTTTTATGTTAGCAGTTGTAACAGAAAAGCTGCTGAAAAAAATAGTAATGCAAATCTGCAGGATACAATAAAACCCAGAGTTCACACAACAAAAGAAAATACGTTTCCCGAGCTTCGTCAATTAGCTTTTTCAGTAACACCCGAAAAACTCGGACTTACTTTGCCAAATGATCAAGTGTCCGTTTACGGTGTAATTATGGATTGGGAAATGGACGGTGCAATAGCAACAACAATTTCATATGTTACTGGAGATGCAAGCTTATATCTGAGTTCTGGAGGTGGTGTTATTGGTGGCGGACAACATGAAAATGTAAATATTGCTTCCAAGCAGTTTACAAATCTTGCAAAAACTTTTCTTGATCAAGCGACCAAAACCACTCAAACTTCACTGCCTGGAAAAAATGAAGTACAATTTTTTTTACTTACAAATAAAGGAATGTATGTTGGTAAGGATATAATGCCAAACTTTGAAAACAATTCTTCAAAATGGATGAAGTTGTTTGAAGAAGGAAATAAACTTTTATCAGAACTACGAAGAACGAGCGGAGGGTAAAATTACGACTGCTTGTAACAGCGGTTTCACGCAATTGCTGCTTCTCTTGTAAAATGAACCACCTTTTTCCATAACTTCGTTTTGTCCAGCCGAGAGTACTCAGTTCCAGAAGCCGCAACTGACGTGAAGCCGCCGGACGTTACAGGCAATTGCTCCGTGTCCGAAATGACGATTTTCGTAATTGAGTGGCTCGGCTTGTGTAATCACAAATTAACTTCTCTCCTATTTTTCAAAGAGCAACTTTGTGGCTCAGCTTTGAAACCTTGGCCGGGATTTTCTGGTCTCCATTTACTTTTCTTCTTGCCGAGAAATCTCTGCGAAGCTCAATTGGGTTGTATTGCTGCTTAAGTCTTTGTCAATTTCTTTGTCTTGAAAAATGCTGAAAATTTCCTTTTCAAAATTCTAAACTTAACGTGGATCTCAAAAAAACTATCGCATTAGAAATTCTTTGTGGTTACTTTGCGTGATTATGCGCTTGTGTCGCAACAGCCTGTAACAGCGGCTTCACGCAATTGCTGCTTTCTTTGTAAAATGAGCTTCTTTTTTCCATAACTTCGTTCTGTCCAGCCGAGAGTACTCAGTTCCAATGCCGCAACTGACGTGAAGCCGCCGGACGTTACAGGCAATAGCTCCGTCGCAGAAATGACTATTTTTCGTAGTTGAAAAGATTCGGCTTGCGCAAATTTAAAATCACTTCTCTCCTATTTCCTGGGAATAAACTTTGTGGATTTGACTTTGAAAGTATTCATTGAAATTTTGTCAATTTCATTTACGTTTTCGTGTCGCCGAGAAATCTCAGCTAAACGCAATCTGGCTTAAACTTGCTTAAAATCTTTGTCAATTCTTGTTGTCCGGAAAATTACAGCTGAGGATTTTGCACTTAAAATTGCAACCTCAAAAAAAGCGGAAAATCTATAAAAACCAATTGCAGCAGATTTTCTTTGTGGTTACTTTGTGTGATTTTTGTTGTGTGTCGCTACAGCCTGTAACAGCGGTTTCACGCAATTGCTACTTCCTTTGTAAAATGAACTTCTTTTTTCCATAACTTCGTTTTGTCCAGCCGAGAGTACTCGGTTCCAAATGCCGCAACTGACGTGAAGCCGCCGGACGTTACCTGCAAGCGCTACAAAAATCGAGTAAAATCAAATTATGGAGATAGGAAAACAATTTAACAGCTTGCGTTTTGAAGATTATTTTTTTTATATCGATAATTATAAAAAATATTCTGACTTTAATACTTTGGGATTATATCGTTCACTTTCAGAAAATGAAAAACTTAATCTCGAACAGAAAATTTCCATTAGAGATTATGCAAACAAAATATTTGAAAAGACATTTAATTTTTTGCAAGTAAAAGATCCTTGGACTTACATAAAGGTGCAAACTTTAGGATTAGAACTAACGGATGGTGACAAGGAAGAAATGTGGCGTAAAATATTTATAAATCAGGAAAAAATATTGCGCGAAAAAAGAATAAAACACAAGAATTTCGGAGAATATTCCAAGCATAACTGTGGTTACGAAACATGTCCTATGAATGGCATAATGATTAAGCAAGGCTCGTTTATGGCCGAGTACGAAATGTGTATTGGAAATATCAATAGATATGTACAAAAACAAAAGTCTGAAAAAAGAAAATCAGATAGAAAAAGCGAAAGCCAAATTATTAATAACGAATTGGATTTAGAATAATGCGCCAGCAGGTAACAGCGGTTTCACGCAATTGCTGCTTTCCTTGTAAAATGAACTTCTTTTTTCCATAACTTCGTTTTGTCCAGCCGAGAGTACTCAGTTCCAAAAGCCGCAACTGACGCGAAGCCGCCGGACGTTAGCAGAAAGACTACCTCAAAATGACGAAAAAAACGAGCCTGATAATCATAATTTCGATACTTTGGATCAGTATCATTACTTCAATATGTTTAGTTAAAAATTATAATGTAAATTTCATTTTTGGAATAGTTGGACTTTCCATTGTCACAATAACATATAATAAATTTCGAGAATTTAGCTTCGGAATTTTAGCATTACTGATTTTTCTATCTATTTTTAATGTTGTAAGTTTTAGCTATGCTTTTGGCTTATACTTTCATATTTTTGGAGGTCGTTTAAATATTCCTTCTGTAATATTGTTTTGTGTTTTGTTTTTTACACAAATTGAAAAATTTGTGGATTTAAGACAAAATTGGTTTAAAGAAGATGAAACCGAGATTCAATATCACAAAGAAAAAAAGACACGTATGTTTAAAAATAATTTTCAAAACTTGTCAGAAATTGAGTTGCGAAAAAAGTTGGAAAGCGGACAATTAGTTGAAGAAGCTAAGATTGCTATCAATGAATTACTCCTGGAAAGAAACGAATAAGTCCTTCTGCTAACAGCGGTTTCACGCAATTGCTGCTTCCCTTGTAAAATGAACTTCTTTTTTCCATAACTTCGTTTCGTCCAGCCGAGAGTACTCAGCTTCGAAAGCCGCAACTGACGTGAAGCCGCCGGACGTTAGCTGAAATAGCAACTGAACGTACTGAACCAATAAACTAAATGAGAAAATACGAAATTAGAATTATTGATTTCAAAAATGTCAATACTTCTAGTGACATCTTAGAACTTTTTAACAGAGTACTGCGTTTCAAGAAACCAGTAGATCGCTTGGAAAAGCTGCACGAAAGCATTCATACTAGTGAAACACTATTTACAAATTTGTTTCTGTATAATTTTTATTATTTACAAGCTGAGTTTAATGAGGAATATAGATATTTATGGGATTTAATTCAGAATTATAACAGACGGTTTAAACCAAACAACATATATGTTGATTACATTTCTGAATTTTCTGAGTTAAATTATTGTTATGGCAAAGAAAATGCTCAAAGAGGCTGTAAACACTTATAACAATCAAAGGAGGCATTACAGCCTGGAGATGAAAACTCCCGAATTTGCACATAAGAATCAAATGCATCAATACAAATATTATAGCCTGAATTAATAACAAAAACAGTCAACCTATTTTAGGACAAGACAGTCGCCGCAAAAAATCTAGAAAATTACAATATGAAATTTCGAAATTGGGAAATAATTGCTGATAAAAAATACAACGATGAAATTTACAGTAATCTTAAAGGCGGAATCGCTGATGGTTGCCAATGTAATGACTGCAGAAATTTTGTAAAAAACAGACAAGATATTTTTCCCCAAGAAATTAAAACTTTGCTGGCAGAACTTGGAATAGACTACACTAAAGAAGCTGACAACATACATCTGCAAAAGTTGAAAAATGGTTTGCATTCATATCTTGCACTATTTCATTTTAGAGGGGAAATTACGAAATTAGAAGATGAAACTGGGCTACTGCCTTTAAACGATAATCTAATCATTAATTTTGGCTTACCTGACGGACAAATACTTTTTCCCAATGTAGAACGTCTCGTTCAAATCGAGTTTTACATTGAAATGCCATGGACAATTGAAAAAGAACTGGAAAGTGATTGATCAAAAAAAAGCCCTGCCGCTAACAGCGGTTTCACGCAATTGCTGCTTTTCGTGTAAAATGAACTTCTTTTTTCCATAACTTCGTCTTGTCCAGCCGAGAATACTCAGTTCCAGAAGCCGCAACTGACGTGAAGCCGCCGGACGTTATGCGTGATTTTTGTTGTGTTGAAAGTTGGAGCTGCGCTCCTTTTTGGTTTTGGGTGATTGGCTTGTGACTACATACGTTTACATTGTCTTGGGATCAATATTAAAACCAACGCATAACAGCGGTTTCACGCAATTGCTGCTTCCCTTGTAAAATGAACTTCTTTTTTCCATAACTTCGTTTTGTCCAGCCGAGAGTACTCAGTTCCAAACGCCGCAACTGACGTGAAGCCGCCGGACGTTAGCAGAAATTTTAAAAACCACGCATGGTAATATCGTCGGACATCATCGCATTAATCGCAAGCGCAATTTCAATATTTGCTCTTCTCATTACTTTTCTTAACTACAGAAGAGACCGCAATAAAACTAACCAAGATTATATCTTTCAGGAAAAAGTTATCGCATATAAAGACTTGATATATCAAGCAAGCGAATCTTATGAATTGTTATTTCAACTTGTACAAGAAGTTCAAGACTATGAAGGAACGAATGAAGATTGGGTCAGTTTTTATGAAAAGGAATGCGGTAATTATTATAAACTTGGCTATGATTTTCAAAAAGTTGTTTTTCGATGCATTCCAATATTACCTAATGATATCTATTTGAGATTGGATGAATTTTCCCATGAATCTATTCATTTCGTTACTTCTGCTTTTCATAAAAATGCCGAGTTAACTATAACGGCTTACGACAATTTAGAATTGACTCTTAAAAAGATTATTGAGCTTATTAGGATTGATTTGAAGGTTGAGAAATTGAATGTCAACCTGTCGAAACGACTCGAATAAAAACTTCTGCTAACAGCGGTTTCACGCAATTGCTACTTTTCTTGTAAAATGTAACACCTTTTTCCATAACTTCGTTCTGTCCAGCCGAGAGTACTCAGTTCCAGAAGCCGCAACTGACGTGAAGCCGCCGGACGTTATGCGATATATTTGACAAACCGCAAAAACCTTACCATGAGAAAACTTCTTTTTTTCCTTTTTATGAATCTAAGTATTTACGCCCAAAGTGATAAAATCAATTACATTGAATTAATATATGAACACTCTTGGCAAAATTTCGCTACTAGTGTACGAATTGAATCATCATTCGTAAATAATGCAGAACCTGTAAAATTGAGGGCTTGTGTAGGAGAAAAATGTAGAGACACATTATTGAGTAGAGAAAGTTTCGACAAATTATACAATGCAGTTATAAATATTGAACCTAAAAAAATGGCGGAAGGTTTTGAGATTGGCGGTGATGGCGCTGTTACTACAATTAAATTTGGATCTCTTTCAAACAATATCTCCTACTCTATATGGGGTGTAGATAAAGATGACGCAATATTTACTTTTACTGACTTTTTGAAGGCTGCTCAATTAATTTTAGAATTCGCAAAACTTAAAATAGAAGAAATCAATTAATACATCGCATAACAGCGGTTTCACGCAATTGCTTCTACTCCTGTAAAATGTAACCGCTTTTTCCATAACTTCGTTCTGTCCACGCCGAGAGTACTCAGTTTCAAATGCCGCAACTGACGTGAAGCCGCCGGACGTTATATGCCATTTCTGAAAACCGATACCGATACTCATGAAAAAACAATTTACATTTTTGATCTTCATTTTTTCAAGCATTTGTAGTGCTCAAAACTGTATTGACTGGAAACTTTCTAAGACTTTCGATTTTGATATAATGGCAAAATCAGATGATCCAAGTAGTTTAAGCAAAACTCGAATTGTCGTGAAAGTATTTAATAAAATCAAAAAAATACAACTTCAGACTATAGTTATTGAAAGTGAATCTATTCTCACGTCTAAAAGTTATCCTTGTGTAAATAATAATTCATATGCAACAGATACTTTTCTAAAATCCGTTGACAACGATTTCGGCGACGTGATTGTTGTAGACTTTAATTTCGATGGAAAAGAAGATGTTGCTCTAAAGCGTGAAGAAGGTGGAAATGGCGGTCCACTTTATAACTTTTATATTCAATCTGAAAATGAGCAATTTATATTAGATAAATATTTATCTGATGAAGTCGCTTACTTTCCATATTATATAGACAGCAAAGAAAAAACGCTCAGTGTCAGGTCTCGAATAAATTCAGTCAGCAATGAGGAAATAAAATATTTATATAATGATAGAAAGCAAACTTGGATAAGATTATAAATGAAAAAATATTGAAACGGCATATAACAGCGGTTTCACGCAATTGCTGCTTCCCTTGTAAAATGAACTTCTTTTTTCCATAACTTCGTTTGGTCCAGCCGAGAGTACTCAGTTCCAAATGCCGCAACTGACGTGAAGCCGCTGGACGTTAGCAGCAAGTTTTGGGCGACCGAACTCAAATCAACGACTTTAAACTCATGGAAAAATTCACTCTAAACGCTGAAAAAAAATTTAAATATGTTACTTATGGTTTGGCAATTTCACCTTTAATATTTATAATTACGCTTATCACTTTTTATATCCATGCAAATGTTATTTTGGGTTACACAAACATTTCAGGAATTAATCCGGACAATCTTTTTTTATATTATGCTTATCAAACTATTATAATTGTTAGTTTCATTTTATCATTCTTTGGATTTTTCATTTGGTTAATTGTTAATATGATTTGGTTTCTTAAATACAAACCAACATGGAATCTGAAACTTGCAATTTTCACTTTCTCCTGTTATTTAGCTGGATCTTTATTAGTTTTTTCCAAAGTGATGGAATTTGCTCTTGATTAAACCTGCTGCTAACAGCGGTTTCACGCAATTGCTACTTTCATTGTAAAATGAACTTCTTTTTTCCATAACTTCGTTTTGTCCATTCGAGAATACTCAGTTCCAAATGCCGCAACTGACGTGAAGCCGCAGGACGTTGTGCGACATTTTTGCGCCGATTCAGGAAACTAACGCAACACTTTTTAACCTAAATTAGTGTTGTATGAAAACAAAATTTACCCGTTTAAATCTTGCTGAAAGGATACAGATTGAGAAGCTTTTTGATAAGGGATTATCCGCCTCAGCTATCGCTGTTTTACTTGGGAGGCACAAGTCCACCATCACCCGAGAACTTAAGAAAACGCATTACAAAACCTATCTGGCAATCAATGCACATATCAGGTCCGTTAAGATATGCAGCGCCAAAAACTATGGACGGTCGAAGATCTCAGGCAACAAGAAATTGTATGATTATGTGGTGAAACACCTGCGCAAAAGATGGTCACCGGAGCAGATTTCATTATCTTTAAAAAAGAAATTCCCAAACCAGAAACACATGCAGACAAGCCACGAAACCATCTATTATTTTGTATACCTCCACAGCAAGAAATCACTCAAGGAGGAACTCATCAAACAGCTCCGGCAGCAGCGAAAAACACGCGGATCAAGGCATACCAAAGCCGTACGCGACGTAAAGATAACCGATCGGATAAGCATCGATGAGCGGCCTGAAGAAGTGAAGGGACGCCAGATCCCGGGGCATTGGGAGGGCGACCTCATTGTCGGGAAGGAACACGGCTCATACATCGGTACACTGGTCGAAAGGTCATCACGCTATGTCATCCTGGTACACCTGCAGAACAAGGAGGCAGCCACAGTCCGAAAGGCATTCGAGCAGGAATTGGCAAAACTGCCGAAAATCATGCGAAAGAGCCTCACATACGATAATGGGACCGAGATGGCACAACACAAATTACTCACCAAAACAACCAAAATGAAAGTCTATTTTACACACCCATACAGCCCATGGGAAAGGCCCACAAACGAAAATACGAACGGATTGCTCCGCGATTATTTCCCGAAGGGAACCGACCTGTCAGTGCACTCAAAAGCGCATCTGAAAAAAGTGCAGAAGGAACTCAATGAACGACCAAGGAAGGTCCTCGACGTGAGGTCACCAATCGAGGTTTTTAAAGAATTAATACTCGACAAAATTCCGCTTTGAATAATTTCATTATTTTTACTAAAAGTTGCGTTAGCAATTTGAAACCGCCCACCCAAAATGACGAAATTACCATCATTATCAATCTCAATAAAAGGCATAGGAATTCTTCTTATCTCTTCTTTATTTTCATGCTCTTCAATAAATAAAAAAATATACAATAATTCAGATTTAGTATTTTATGCTGATAAAAAATTAATTTCTGCAAATTATCATGAAACCAGAGAATTAGGTGAGTTTTCAGAAAACAAAATGATCATTAAAAATACGGGCACAGAAAATTTAATTGTTTTTTCCACTGTGCTAGAAAATACAAATATGTTTTATTCGAAGAAAAATTTTAAACGCAAAAACAATAATTTGATTTTCGATAGCTTTTATAGAAATTATATGAGTGATGCCATGCATAGTGGTATTAAAAAATTTAACTTTATTATTATACCGCCCAACGACAGTTTAAAAATCAATATTAGTTCAAAATATGCAAACGATGTTACAAGAACTGGTTTGAGGTATTACCACTTTGCTTCTAACGATCAATTTGGCTTAATTGATATTAGTAAAGTAAAATTACAGGAAAGCATAGTTTATTTAAACAAATAAGTACTTCAGCTAACAGCGGTTTCACGCAATTGCTACTTCCCTTGTAAAATGAACCACCTTTTTCCATAACTTCGTTGAGTCCAGCCGAGAGTACTCAGTTCCAAAAGCCGCAACTGACGTGAAGCCGCCGGACGTTATGCGACATAGCGACCGAAGAGAACGTTAAACCAACAGATAATATGACACGATTTATTTCAGCATTTTTTCTATTCCTAAGTATTTATTTCTCTAATCAAAAACACTTTCTTTCAAATGGCTCTTATCGTGCTGTCATCGAAGAACATTATGGATACAATAACTATGAGTTTGATATTAGAGACGACGAGTTTATCCTGAATACTGGCGAAAAGATTCTGAATTGTAAAATTATTTGGGTAACAGATTTTCAATTTAAAGTTAAGGGTTTCACGGAGCCGTTTAATGTCCAGAATACTAATGAAATTGTTGATCGTCCTTTCTTTGTAATTATAAAAGCTGAAAATAACACTTTCAATTTTGAGTTTAGAAATACTCATGATGTAATTTACAGTGGTCAATTTATCAAAAAATAGCTACGTCGCATAACAGCGGTTTCACGCAATTGCTGCTCACTTTGTATAATGAACAATCTTTTTCCATAACTTCGTTCTGTCCAGCCGAGAGTACTCAGTTCCAAATGCCGCAACTGACGTGAAGCCGCAGCCGTTATGGGCAATTTCAACCAAAATGAACGCATCAACACTAAATAAAATTCTGAAAGACGGGTCCAAAATTCAGCTATTGAAAACTGAAATTAATGCCGAGGTCTTCGCATATGAAAAACTCATGCAAAAAACCGGCTCAACAATTAGTTTGCATTTTATTGAAGATGAGTCAACATTTTTAAATACTCAAGGCTTATTGAATTTAATTAATCAAACTTTAAACGGCTCTTTAAATAATATAGAACTTGCTTATATATGCGATTGCTTAACATTGGTAGAAAACTTAGAATTTGAAAATAACAAAGTAAAAGAAGTAGTTTTCGAAATTGCAGATCCAGAAATAAACGGAGGTTATAAATCTGTTGAAGAATTGAAATCAATAACTAAATCGCTTCAAATAAAATAAGAGAAACTGCCCATAACAGCGGTTTCACGCAATTGCTACTTTCCTTGTAAAATGAACCACCTTTTTCCATAACTTCGTTCTGTCCAGCCGAGAATACTCAGTTCCGAAAGCCGCAACTGACGTGAAGCCGCCGGACGTTAGCAGCAACGCTAAAAAAACTAGACGATGAAAAACATATTTATAGCATTATTTATTCTCTTTGTTGCTTCTATGAAAGCCCAAAATAAAATTAGTGCTAGTGATAAAGCGTTAGCCGCAATTGACGCAATTGAAAAGTTCGAAGCAGAAATAAAAATTCCAAACCGATTAGCATGTTTAACTCAAATCTTTCCCAAAGATGTAGATTTTAATTATGTTGGTCAATGCTATAGACCAACTAAAGAAGAGTTACAATTATGGCGAGAATGGATTATAAAAAACAAAGAAAATTTAGAGTATGAGCAGGAAGAACCTGAAGGAAAGTTTGATTTTATTTTCGGTGAATTCAATATAGTATTCAATGATAAAAAAGGTACAATTCGAAATTCATACTGCAATTAAGCGCAGCTGCTAACAGCGGTTTCACGCAATTGCTGCTTCCCTTGTAAAATATAACCGCTTTTTCCATAACTTCGTTCTGTCCAGCCGAGCGTACTCAGCTTCGAAAGCCGCAACTGACGTGAAGCCGCCGGACGTTAGCAGTAATGCGCGAGCCGCACGAAACGTTATAAAACCTAAACAAAACTCTAATATGGACAACTTTAGCTTAGCAGAAATCGTAATAATTGTAATTATAGCAATCGCTGCCTTTGTTTTCTTGCGAGAAGTAACAACTTGGTATTTTAAAATAGAGAAACGCATTGAGTTGCAAAACGAAACAAACCGGTTATTAAACATATTAGTTGAAAGAAGTTCTCCGGAAACAACAAATCAAGACTATTTTGAGACGAATCCAAATGGAGAAGAAACTGATGTCAATAATCCTGGAGAACTACAAAAAATAATTTCCGATCTGAATAAAAAATCCATTTGAAAGTACATTCGCACTACTGCTAACAGCGGTTTCACGCAATTGCTGCTTCCATTGTAAAATGAAACTCCTTTTTCCATAACTTCGTTCTGTCCAGCCGAGAGTACTCAGTTCCAAAAGCCGCAACTGACGTGAAGCCGCCGGACGTTAGCTGCAAGCGCCACCAAAATGAACTCTAATCACAATCTTAACCCAAAAACTGTCAATTACTTTCTCGAAGGCTTATCTTTAAAAAAATTAAAAAAATGTCAGATAAAAACAAAAAGGTTTTTGGAGTTTGGATGGATTCACGCAACGCAACAATTGTTGGCAAATCAGAGATCAATAACTCGGAATTTAAAGTTCTTGGACACGTAACAAATGCTGGTCCGGATAATAACTCGAGTGAGAAAACGTCAAACAATCAGGAAATTGCCTTGATGCAAAAATTCTTCAAAGAAATTGCAGGCAAAATGCAGAACATAGATGAAATACACATAACCGGAACTGGGCAAAGTCAGGAACAATTTATTCGATTTCTGGCTGAAACTCCGCAATATGAGAATGCAGTTTCAAGTGAAAGCACTTCTAATAAAATGAGCGATGAGAATCTCATAGAATATATTGGAAAGCACTTTAATTAAAACTTACTAAACTTAAAATACTTATAGACTTCAGACTTAATGTTTGAGGTCTTTTTAGGTTGGTGCGCCAGCAGCTAACAGCGGCTTCACGCAATTGCTACTTCTCTTGTAAAATGAACTTCTTTTTTCCATAACTTCGTTCTGTCCAGCCGAGAGTACTCAGTTCCAAATGCCGCAACTGACGTGAAGCCGCCGGACGTTAGCTGAGAGCCTATAAAAAACCGCCGCCAAATTGACTGCTATGAGAAAAATGCTGTTGATTTTGATACTATTGAGCCTGAAACTATCAGCTCAGAATAGCACCGAAAATGGTGAATTTGTTATGTTTAGGAAAGATACGTTAACAGTAAATTTTCCAGGATTTTCAACATTAGAAAAAGACACTGTAATAACTGTCATCGTAAAACGATTTAACGACGTGATCGAAACAAAGAGCGTATCAAAAAATGGCATGAAACTGGATGTTAATTTCTATCTGAAAAACGATGGAAAATTACTTTTGGTCACCACCAAAGAAATAAGTCCTAAAGACAATTCGATATACCTGTCTTGGACACTTAATTTTCAAAACGATCGAATTACCAAAGTCAAGTCGACATCGACGCTTCCCGAAGGTATAACCAGCTTTGATTCAAATGTCTCAAAATTACTCGGATATAATTTGTTATGGACTGAAGAGTTCATAAAAAAATATTCAATGACATTATTTGCCAAAATCAAGGCCCTCAGCTAACAGCGGTTTCACGCAATTGCTCCTTCTCTTGTAAAATGAAACACCTTTTTCCATAACTTCGTTCCGTCCAGCCGAGAGTACTCAGTTCCAAATGCCGCAACTGACGTGAAGCCGCCGGACGTTAGCCGTGATTTTGTGAGTGACTTTGTCGGCAAAAAAATTCCATATCTATGAAACGAAAACGCGTTATATCATACTTTTTTATTTTTTTTGTTTTCATTAATTGTTCACCTTATAAAATCTTGGACTCTCAAAAGCGATTTCTCTTGAACGATAATGGAAAAAATAAATATTACTTGATTGAATATATCAAATTCAAGCAAATGGAACACTTACTTGGTGAAGTGCCAACTGTAATGATTCATAAAGTTGATGGAGATTTAATAATTCGTTCAGATAAAGAATATTTTGAAAATATAGCTTTAAAGAAAGATCAAATAAAGCGAATCGAAATAATTTCTTTTGAAAAAGCTTCAAATATTTATGGAAGCGCTGGCAAGAATGGTATAGTAAATATTTATACTTACGGAAAATCGTCAAATTAATAAAACCACGGCTAACAGCGGTTTCACGCAATTGCTGCTTCCCTTGTAAAATGAACCACCTTTTTCCATAACTCCGTTCAGTCCAGCCGAGAGTACTCAGTTCCAAAAGCCGCAACTGACGTGAAGCCGCCGGACGTTACCTGCAAGCTCGAAAAACCATCACGATGAAAACATTATACTTATATTTATTATTTACATTTTTTTTCAACTGTGCATCAAACAATACCACCGAAATTTGCGATTGTTATTCTAAACGTGCAAACGGAACAATAGACGAGAAACTGAACGATTGTTTGGGTGATAATGCCAAAGGTAAGAATGCGGATGAAGCCAGACTAAAAATAAAATCCACAATGAAATCGCTTGTGGAAAACTGTACTGTTTATCGAAGAGATTTTAATAAACTTTCTTACTATAGGTTCGAAACGGGTTATCCTGATTTAGTTTCACAAAAAGACTCTATTGCATTTTGTATCAACAATAATATTGAAAGACCGAAAAACTATAATAAACTCGCAGAAATCTATATTCGACTCAATAGTTTAGATTTAGCAATGAAAAATATTGACCAATCGATTAAACTTTCTCCAAGTGTTTCACATAGTCATTGGGTAAAATCATATATTTTTTACAAGAAAAAAGATATTCCTAATGCAGTTAAAGAAATGATTGAAGCTAGTAGATTCACAACAGATGATGACTCTAAATACTTTACGGAATTACAAGTTATAGCCTTAAAAAATGAAAAATAAAATAGAGAGCCAGCAGGTAACAGCGGTTTCACGCAATTGCTACGTCTCTTGTAAAATGAAACACCTTTTTCCATAACTTCGCTCTATCCAGCCGAGAGTACTCAGTTCCAAATGCCGCAACTGACGTGAAGCCGCCGGACGTTATGAACAATTGCTGGTAGGAGTGTGTAAAAAAAGCGAGTGAAAACTCGCTTAAAATTTTATATATATTCTTCCATTAATCTTTTAGACAACTCCCTTTTTTTTATATCATCAATTTCGTCACACATTTGAAGATATCTTTGAAGCATATCTTTATTTTCAAGACATAATTTAATTAATCTTCCCGTTGATAGAGATGTAACACCTTCATGTTCGATATTCGAAATAGTGTTTTTACTAAAGCCTAAAATAATACTAAATGTAGAAGCCGAAATTTGATATTTATTTCTAAAATTGATTATTTCAATCGGTGAAGCAGCACCTTTAGCTACATGATAAGCATTTTTAAGAGCTTTAATATTTCGGTCGACTTGGCTTTTAGTATAATGTTTAACTTTGTTTTCTTTGTTAATGAATCCCGTATCTTCATCTACTTCATAATCAAGATAAAATACTTCATCATAATATAAAGTCATACCCTTATAAACTTTTTTAACCGAGCTATTTAATTCAATAGTCGGTTCATTTGTTCTTGTCAATAATGTCTTTTCCATAAAATTCAATTTTTAAAAGGCTGTGTCATTGGGTAGTCGGGCACGTGATTAGAAAACAATAGTATTTGTAATCCATTAGCTTCTAATCCATACTTTAAATATATTTCTATCTTATCTTTTCCAACAAAAGTACAGAAAGCACAAACATTGAAATCAGCATTTCCTGATGGATCTATTCCTCTATAATAATTCTCAGTTGTAAGGTTTTGAATTGCATGTTCTATATCTTCTCCCTCGATATCATAATCCAATGCTAAATCAGTAAGTTCCAAATTAGCCTTAGCTGTAAATGTTATTTGGATGCCTTGAGATAATCTTCTCTTAGTTTCATCTAAAAATTCTTGTATTAGAGAAATATTATATTCGGTATAAGGTAATACAGTCATTTGGAGTTATTTTAAATCATAGACAAAGATACAAAAATAAATTAAATTCCCAATGATTGGGAATATTTTATTTGATGCAACTGTTCATAACAGCGGTTTCACGCAATTGCTGCTTTCCTTGTAAAATGTAATCGCTTTTTCCATAACTTCGTTCTGTCCAGCCGAGAATACTCAGTTCCAAAAGCCGCAACTGACGTGAAGCCGCCGGACGTTAGCCGTCAGTTAATGGAAACCTACACCTAAAAATAGCGTTATGAAAAAATACTTATTCTTAGTAATCACATTCTTCACTATTGAGTACTCATTTTCTCAATGCCCTGTCACGTTTGAAAGTCTCTTTAATTCAACGATTTATTCTTTTTCTGATTTCGACACTTTTGCATTGAAAAATGGATATTCTTATGATACGAACAGAAATGCGTTTTTATGCGATGAATCATTTAAGGATGGTGCACATATGCAACTTATTAGATCGAAAAGTCCTACTGATTATATTATAGTGCAGCACATCTTCTTTTCCAAACAAACATATTTGGCTTACAAAGAATTTCTGCAATCAAATGGAAAACTTTACAATACCGAAACAGAAAATAATGAATTATCTCTAAAATACATTTATGATAGTCACTTGGTTATATTACAAACAAAAACATTTGACTCAACTACACTCTACTTAATAACGTTGTCAAGTGAAAAACTTAATTAATAACCGAACGGCTAACAGCGGTTTCACGCAATTGCTACTTCTCGTGTAAAATGAACTTCTTTTTTCCATAAATTCGTTCTGTCCAGCCGAGAGTACTCAGTTCCAAAAGCCACAACTGACGTGAAGCCGCCGGACGTTATGGGCAATTGAGCCGCGCCGAACTGAAAATCACGATGAAAATCATACTTAATATTATTGCTTTTCTTTTTGCTGTCAATTCTTTGGCCCAGGAAACTCTGCCTCAAAATATCATCGACACTTTGTACACAAAAGCGTTACAACAGAGATTTGATTTGCAACTTAGCAGCGGATATAAATATTTTGACATGCAAAATCAAACAGATGCGCCGCAAAAAGTATTACCTGAAAGTCCAATTAAAATTCGATCTCAAAAAGAATTAACTGAAATTTCACGAAAAGAAAAAAAGGAACTGACAGTTTATACAATAGAATACTATGTTGTCAATAAAGATACTGTTGATATCAATTTCGGAGAATACAGATTGAAAGCCTTGAAAAGAAAACAAAAACACTCACCTCTTGCAGAAATATCTGAATGTAACTTAGGTAAAAAGGAACCTGACATTCGGTTCACTTGGATAGACAATAGATGGAAAGTTATAAAATCAAAGTTCATTAAAGAATAAATTTCAACTGCCCATAACAGCGGTTTCACGCAATTGCTACTTCCCTTGTAAAATGAACTTCTTTTTTCCATAACTTCGTTCAGTCCAGCCGAGAGTACTCAGTTCCAAAAGCCGCAACTGACGTGAAGCCGCCGGACGTTATCTGAAAGCCGCCAATCAGTGCGGAAAATTGTAGCCGTTCAAAAAAATCATTACATTTGACATTATGAAAACATTGACGCTTAACATCCCGGATAATTTAGACATCGACAATCGCGAACTTGTTATGCTTTTGGCCTCTAAACTTTATGAGCAAGGAAAACTTTCTTTAGGTCAGGCTGCTGAACTTGCAGGTTTAACAAAACGTACTTTCGCAGAATTATTGAGTCGATATAATGTTTCAATCTTCAACTTTCCTTTATCTGATTTATCAAGCGATGTAGCAAATGCATAAAACTATAATTTCTGACACCAGTTGTTTTATCATTTTATCCAAAATTGGAGAATTAGACCTTCTTTTAAAACTTTACGGTCAAATCGTTACTACAAAAGATATTGCTGAAGAATTTGGAGAATCCCTTCCTAATTGGGTTATAATAGAAAATGCAAAAGATAAATATCATCAGAGAATTTTAGAATTACAAATTGACAGAGGAGAATCAAGTGCAATCGCACTAGCTTTAGAAATTCAAAATAGCACTTTGATTCTTGATGATTTCAAAGCGAGAAAAGTCGCTGAAAATCTCGGATTAAATTTCACTGGTACAATTGGAATAATAGTCAAGGCTAAATTAAATGGACTTATTCCTTCGATTAAACCGCTTTTAGAAAAGATTGTCGAAACTAATTTCAGATTGTCTCCAGAATTACAATTACAAGCTTTAAGGGAAGCAGAAGAAATGTAGGCCTTCAGATAACAGCGGTTTCACGCAATTGCTCCTCCCCTTGTAAAATGAACCACCTTTTCCATAACTTCGTTCTGTCCAGCCGAGAGTACTCAGTTCCAAAAGCCGCAACTGACGTGAAGCCGCCGGACGTTATATGCCAGTTTACCTCACGTAACGAACAACAATGAACTTAATATTAGAACGTAGTTTAGATTTTAGACAATTCCAAAACTTAGTTATTTTGACATTCGTAACGATGATGATATTGTTAGGAATGCTTAATTCTGTTGAATTTAGTTCTTACATTCTCATAGAATTAATTCTAGTTTTTCTAAACATTTTATTCCTTGGGATTCTATTCACCAAAAAAGGTTTGCGTGTCGAAAATGGTAACCTTTTTGTTTGCGTTTTTCTGTTTGGGTTAATCTTGAAAAAAACCTTACTCAAAACGTCAGAATTTCAAGAAATCAATTTACAGAAAGGAAAACTCTCAACAAATTATGCGTATTCTTACGACATAAAAGAATTTCATAATTGGGAACCAGATTTAAATCATTCGGTGACTAGTTTTACAATCTGCATGATAAATGAAAATCAAAAACAAAAGATATTAATGTTGACTAAGCCTGAAAAAACAAAATTAGCAATCAACTTTATTGTTGAAAACACGAACTTGAAATATTGAGTAAAACCGGCATATAACAGCGGTTTCACGCAAATGCTACTTCCCTGTAAAATGAACGACCTTTTTCCATAACTTCGTTTTGTCCAGCCGAGAGTACTCAGCTTCGAAAGCCGCAACTGACGTGAAGCCGCCGGACGTTAGCGGTAATGCAGCCGCGAACGAGCGAAAGTGAAAATCAAATCTAACTAAAAATGAAAATATACTTTGCTTTGTTGTTTGCCATTATTTCTTTTTCTGTAAATGCACAAAATGCTCAAGATATTTTTCTTGAAAATCTAACAGCATTTGAAAATTTAAAAAATGAAAGCCAAAGTATTGACTTAAATACAGTTTATGAGGCACGCCAATTTTTAATTGAAGTTACAGGAATTAGTTATGAAATGGAGAAACCGTTTGAAATGCCCATATTTCCATCTGACAAAACTTTAATTGATTGGAGAAATTGGTATGAAAAAAATAAGGCTAAACTTTATTGGGATGAAAATGACCAAAAAGTTAAAGTTAAGGAAGAATGATGCACTACCGCTAACAGCGGTTTCACGCAATTGCTACTTTCCTTGCAAAATGAACTTCTTTTTTCCATAACTTCGTTTTGTCCAGCCGAGAGTACTCAGTTCCAAATGCCGCAACTGACGTGAAGCCGCCGGACGTTACCGGCAATCATACCAAAAATGACGTGAATTATGACTAACACTCTAAAGTACACTTTTATCTTTCTATTTTTCACGACAAGTTTGTTTGCACAAAAGTCTAAAATCAATTTTCAGAAATCATCGTGGTTTTTAAAAATTGATAGCTATGAAATTTTATCGAACGATACTTTACGTTTGATCCATTTTTCAAAAATTGAATCAAGCAATCCGAAACTTAATAAAGAGTTTGCAGAAATTTGCTACAGCGACAAAATGGACATTACTAAACTCCATTTTTCAAAACGCAATGTTTACATATCATACCCAAGTTTTGATTTTTGTGGACCTTTGGGTAATATTGAAGAATGGAATTTTCATTACAATCAAGAACATGAAGAAGTTTCTTTTGAAATCAATCACAACAGACTTTACAAATTTAAAGTTCTTGATAAAAAAATAAACTTTGAAAATTGGAGCTGTGGCTTTGAAGAAAATGATTCAAATTTCAAGGCCGAAGTGGAAATAATTACTTTGGTGAAAACACAATGACTGCCGGTAACAGCGGTTTCACGCAATTGCTGCTTACCTTGTAAAATGAACTTCTTTTTTCCATAACTTCGTTTTGTCCAGCCGAGAATACTCAGCTTCGAAAGCCGCAACTGACGTGAAGCCGCCGGACGTTACCTGCAAGCTTATCGCAGCCCGTAAATAAAGACTTTCATTAATGCATATCAAAATGAGTAATCTTATAAAATCATTTCAATTCGAATCCGAGGGAGTTATTTTGACGATAAATATTAGGAAAGAAGTTTACAAGAATTCTTTGAAAATGATTATAGATGGAGATGTCATTTCTAATAATCCCGATTTAGTTATTGGCTATTCTACAAACTGTTCATCGAAAGATATCTCGGTAAAATATTTAGCTAACTCTATATTTTGGATAAGTTCTAACGAATGGAAAGGGTTACGCTGGGAAAAATACTCAAATGAAACTAGATACTCAATTTTCAGTAGCGTGAAAGAGATGAAAGAATCTTATATCGCTCAAAGAGAATATGCAGATTTAATTGGCAGCTATTTTTATGATTGCATAAAAAATTACAAGAAACTAAAATTGCTTTATGAAACTCAAATTGACGAAATTATTTCAGAAGATGAATTTAATTAAAGCCTGCAGGTAACAGCGGTTTCACGCAATTGCTACTTCCCTTGTAAAATATAACCGCTTTTTCCATAACTTCGTTTTGTCCAGCCGAGAATACTCAGTTCCAAAAGCCGCAACTGACGTGAAGCCGCCGGACGTTACAGGCAATTGCTCCGTGCCCGAAATGACGATTTTCGTAATTGAACGGCTCGGCTTGCGTAATCTCAAATTAACTTCTCTCCTATTTTTCAAAGAGGAACTTTGTGGCTCAGCTTTGAAACCTTAGTCGGGATTTTCTGATCTCCATTTACTTTTCTTCTCGCCGAGAAATCTCTGCGAAGCTCAATCGGGCTGTATTGCTGCTTAAGTCTTTGTCAATTTCTTTGTCTTGAAAAATGCTGAAAATTTCCTTTTCAAAATTCTAAACTTTAACATGGATCTCAAAAAAACTATTGCAGTAGAAATTCTTTGTGGTTACTTTGTGTGATTTTGCGTTTGTGTCGCAACAGCCTGTAACAGCGGTTTCACGCAATTGCTGCTTCCCTTGTAAAATGAACCACCTTTTTCCATAACTTCGTTCTGTCCAGCCGAGAATACTCAGTTCCAAAAGCCGCAACTGACGTGAAGCCGCCGGACGTTAGCGGAAACCCTGAGTGACGATTCTGAAATAATTCACATTTTAAAACAGAAATTATATAAAACCAGGTATTTATACCTGATTTTGTACTAAACTGATTCATTACCTTTGATATAGTCATTCTTTAAAAGAAACATCTCTAAAAACAATTAAAGTCAGTTAGGGTTGACAATCCACTATCAAAAGTATTCAGACTTAAAAACTGAAAAAGTGTGATTGCCGAAAAACGTATAGAGTAGGCCTAAATCAAAAATTATCTAAAATGAATTATTTAAAAATTTCCTAAGTTGCTTTAATTGCTTTATTTATCAATGTTACAATTTTGAGTTGTTCTAGTGAAAATGAATCTTCATCAAACGAAACTCAAAATAAAAATGCAGCAGCATTTTTAAAAACGTTTTATCCTCAGTCAACTCATTTCGGAAAATCGGTTGGAAAATCAAAAGCTTCATCCTATTTGAATCGGTCATCAGAAACTGAAGATTTTGTCTTGACTGAGGTTTTTGTAGGTGATGATTTAAGACCAAGAGGATACCTGATCACGGAAAAAGAAACAAATGATTTTCTATTCTTTGCCGATGTGGACAGAACTGATTTTAAATTAACAACGTTTGAACCAAAATCAAATCCAACAAAAATATTTGAGAACATCAATGAACTTGATAAATACCTAAGTACTGATGAATTTGATTTGATAAAGGTAATTGATGCGCCGGAATATGTGCCACCGACAGAAGGTGAGCCTGTAGCTTTGAAAATTAAATATACTTACGGTTCTCAATTCATCGGTGTCGATGGACTATGCCATCAAGGGGTCTATCAGGCTAACTATTTATTCGGATTTATTCGAATCTCTGCCGTGACTGCAACATTGGAGGACAATGAAAGTGGTCCGGGACAGCATCACGCAACGGTACTTTGCGGAGAAACATATCATCCAAAAAAATAACCTTAACTTTGGGCCATTGAAAATTTCAATTGGCCCAACTTTTATATTATGCAAACGATATTAACAGTATTTTTCGTCTTACTGGCTAACCTCATGATAGGTCAGACATTTATCACTATCGACAAAGACACTAACGAATTCATTGAAAATGTGAACTACTCGCTTTTTAAAGATAAAAAAACAGTGAGCAAAGGCGTGACGTTGCCTAACCAACCTACAATTATACTTGACGAAGTAAAATACGATTCCATCGCTTTCAGCAGAGTTGACTATGAAAGTTTAGGGCTTGCGAAAAACAAATTGGATTCGGTAATTTACCTTTCTAAAAAAATTGTAAATCTGGACGAGGTCGTTGTAACTTCGAAATCGAAGAAAGACATCGTTTTCGGGGAAAACAATCGTTTTATAAGATCCATGTCCAATCCTATACAACCTGATTTGGATAACGGCCTTGTATTTCGAACATCTGAAAATTATGATTTAATACTAAAAAAAATTGTTTTCTACGTTGAAAAAGTGGTCTATAAAACAGCCTACAAGATTAATTTTTTTAATATTGAGGAAGTACTTGCGTCGGGCGGAACTCAGGTAGCCGATATTGGGGATTTAATTTTTTCTACCGATACATTATACCTTAATACTGGTCAAAACAATAAAATTGAAATCAATTCTGCTGAACTAAAATATAAATTACCCAAAAAGATATTCGTCACAATTCAACTGCTAAATTACTTCGACACTAACGGAGAAATAATAAAGCCTAAGAAGAATAACCTTACGAAATTAAAATTTCAGATGTCCACGACAAATGACTTTTACGCAAGAACGATTGATTTTTATACAAAAGAACTATCTCAAGATTTATTTAATATCAATTTTATGATTAAATATGACTTTTCGAACTCACTACATAAAAAACCACATAAAAGTATTCTTGTAACGCCAGCGATTGTATTATATGCCGGTAAATTTGAGGAATAGTTAGCAACATATAAAAGTGTTAAGATAGGGCATCCGCTAACAGCGGTTTCACGCAATTGCTGCTTCCCTTGTAAAATGTAACCGCTTTTTCCATAACTTCGTTCTGTCCAGCCGAGAATACTCAGTTCCAAAAGCCGCAAATGACGTGAAGCCCCCGGACGTTAGCCGTAATTTTCAACCAAAATCGCGTATTTACTATTATGATAAATGTCTTTTGTTCTCTTAAACTTGCAAAACTTTTAGATATTCAAAAAACTGTAAACGTTAATGTAAACTTTGAATCTGACTGGAATGCACATCTATTTTCAGTCGCAGGCAAAAAATGGATAATCTTTGTAAACAAGAAAACTTTATTCAGTTTTATAATTATGGATGTCCTAAAAAAGGATCTAAATAATTTGTCAATACTCTTTACCGAAATGCTAATTAAGCAACTCGAACGAGAGTTTATATTGACAAGTAAATATGAAAATTATTTGCGGGAATATGATCAAATTGCAAATATTTGTACTACTGACAATGATAGAAAAATTATGGGTTCTTTAAATGATTTTGTTTACCACACAAAAGCTTGTTATGAAGATGACAAAAATGTTGAAAAAGCAAGAAATTATGCTTTGCGGTATATTAATGAAATGCCAAGTAAAGTTTTGAAATTTAAAACCCCGCGTGAAGCCATGAAAGAACATATAAAAAACTACGGCTAACAGCGGTTTCACGCAATTGCTGCTTCCCTTGTAAAATGAACCACCTTTTTCCATAACTTCGTTCTGTCCAGCCGAGAGTACTCAGTTCCAAATGCCGCAACTGACGTGAAGCCGCCGGACGTTAACTGTAATTTTTGACGGCACCTAGACAAAACAACGCTTAAAACCGAACTTGTGAAAAAGACACTTGTAATCTTAACACTATCAATTCTCTTTACCTGTAAAAATGATATTCCAAAAATACATTTTCTAAAACAAGGTTTTATTACTGAGCAAGGCGAATATATTTTAAGTAAAAGCAAAATGGTTATCGTAAAACGGCTTGAAAACGAATCATTCATTTTTGCAATTACTGATCGAAAAAGGAACATTTTGTATCAGCAAAGTTTAGTGGAAACTTTCAGTGAACTTCATTATTGGCTACTTTACGCAGATGACAAACAAAATATTTACTATTACAATTCTGATTATTCTTCTCAAAAAGCTTTGCTATTTGACGCTGAAAAAAAAGAATACAATGCAATTGATTTCTGCACATTTGAAATTAACTTGCCGAAAGAATTTAAGAAAAAACTAGCCGACGATACTAACTTAGGAAATTGTATTTCACTTAGATAATAAAAACTACAGTTAACCGCGGCTTCACGCAATTGCTACTTTTCTTGTAAAATGAAACATCTTTTTCCATAACTTCGTCCTGTCCAGCCGAGAGTACTCAGTTGAAAATGCCGCAACTGACGTGAAGCCGCCGGACGTTATGCGTGATTTTTGTTGTGTTGAAAGTTGGAGCTCCGCTCCTATTTGGTTTTGGGTGATTGGCTTGTGACTACATACGTTTACGTTGTCTTGGGATCTATATTAAAACCAACGCATAACAGCGGTTTCACGCAATTGCTGCTTCTCTTGTAAAATGAAACATCTTTTTCCATAACTTCGTTCTGTCCAGCCGAGAATACTCAGTTCCAAAAGCCGCAACTGACGTGAAGCCGCCGGACGTTACCTGCCATTTTTTGAAGAACGGAATAACTAAAATTTAAAGTATGCGAAAAACGTTATTATTATTACAATTTCTCTCAGTTATAATTCATACTTCAGCACAAGATTTGAAATTTGATAAGAAATTTGTCCAGAGCGAAGACAAATGGGTAGCTTTTAAACCTGATAGCATTGGAAGTTATAACTTTGGATTTATATACATTGATGCTCAGGCTGGATTGACTCTTGACTATGCTGGTTCATTTACTATTGACAAAAATGGAGTTTTTCTCCCAAAAGCAAAAGAAATTCAAGGAGCTATGAAATATCGATTGGAACCTAACAATGTCTTAGTTGCCCATATCCCTGAATCTAAAATATCACAACTGAAAGTCTCCCTTATTCCAGATTTTCTAGCGGGGTATAAAGTTGGAGAAAATACTGTCGAACGTCTATATAAGTGGGGATATATGTATAATGGTTGGGGAGAATGTAATAAAGCATTGGAATTCTTAGAGAAGGCAGCTAAATTGGATACCAATTATAAAGGTCTAGCTGTTGAACTTGCATATTCATATAACTGTCTCGAACAATATCAAAACGCTATTACAGTTTTGAAAACCGCCTTAAAGTCAAATCCAAAAGATTCGTACACCAACAAAGAATACATTTTTGCATTATCAAAAAACAATCAATTAGATGAAGCAAAAAAAATCTACAAAAAATCACTCGAAACAAGTAGCGATAAAACTTATCAAGTTGAAAATGCGTTTAATATTTTACAAGGTTATTTTTTAAAAAAAGACAATATAGAATTTCAAAATTGGCTAGCCGAAACAAAAGATCTGTATTCCTCAAATAGTCATATAAATGGAATCGTCGAAAAAATGAAAACGCAGATAAAAAATTAAAACGGCAGGTAACAGCGGTTTCACGCAATTGCTCCTCCCCTTGTAAAATGCACTGCTTTTTTCCATAACTTCGTTTTGTCCAGCCGAGGGTACTCAGTTCCATAAGCCGCAACTGACGTGAAGCCGCCGGACGTTATATGCCAGCTTATGCGCGATGTACCTAAAATCAACTTCCAAAAAATGAAACGAAGAGTATTTTTCGTCGTTTCGCTTTTTATAGTTTCACTTTTTATAGTTGCTTCATGCACTGAAAAGAAAGTTGATTTAGGAATTATCAGAAAAACACATAAACCAAGTCCTAATCTTATTTCTTTCGATCTCAAATACAATTTATCCAAAGAAGACAGAACGAACAGAAACTTTACGAAACTTAGTTCAAGAAAGTTCGATCTTGAAATTGACACGATAAAATATACTAGAGATGAGATTTACATTTCTTATTTATCGACAATGACAGGCTGTATTGAGTATGCTGGTGATTTTGATATAAAAGGTGATTCGTTAAATCTAAAATTAATACAGTTGAATAATGTCGTGTGTCCAGAAGTTGAAGTAGCCAGAGTAATCTATAAAATTCGAAATCCTAAGAATATCCAATATAAAATTTCTAAACCTGAATTTGGTAAGTATGGCGAACCAAACCAAAAATAAAGCCGGCATATAACAGCGGTTTCACGCAATTGCTACTTTCTTTGTAAAATGTAGCCGCTTTTTCCATAACTTCGTTTCGTCCAGCCGAGAGTACTCAGTTCCAAAAGCCGCAACTGACGTGAAGCCGCCGGACGTTGTGTGCAATCAATCCTAAAATGATGTGAAAGATTATTCGTATATAAATGATATCTCAAAAGCAGACGATTTACGTTTGTACGTAATCGAACATGCATTACATATTGAAAAATTAGCTTCTGAAACTATTGGTTATATACTTGGCATTGATTGGAAAAATTCAAAATCATTTGGCAATGGATCAACTGCATTGTCTTTTAATCAGAAAATTCAAATTATCCAAGATTTAAAAGGTTTAGATAAAATCGACATTCAAAAATTTAGTGACTTCATGGGAATTCGAAATAAATTCGCTCATGTATTATCTATTAAAACTTTTGATGATTTTTTCAATAGCGGTAAAAACGGAGCTGATGTCAAAAAAAATCTAATCAAATATTACGGTTTCGAAAATTCGGAGATCGATGAAGGATTGAAAAACAAAATTTATTTCTATCGCTTATTTTCTGATTTGCTGCAAATCCTAACTCAAAAGATAGCTAAGCACGAATTTGAAAGAGGAAAAAAGGCTTTTACTTCTGAATATTTACTTTCGGTTCTAAGTGAAGTTGGGAATTTAGAAAACGGAGATGATGTTCTTAAAAAAGCATTTAAAAAAGTTGATCCGAGGTAAAATTTTGACTGCACACAACAGCGGTTTCACGCAATCGCTACTCACTTTGTAAAATGAACGCGCTTTTTCCATAACTTCGTTTTGTCCAGCCGAGAGTACTCAGCTTCGAAAGCCGCAACTGACGTGAAGCCGCCGGACGTTAGCAGCAACGCTAAAAAAACTAGACGATGAAAAACATATTAATAGCATTATTTATTCTCTTTGTTGCTTCTATGAAAGCCCAAAATAAAATTAGCGCTAGTGATAAAGCGTTAGCCGCAATTGACGCAATTGAAAAGTTCGAAGCAGAAATAAAAATTCCAAACCGATTAGCATGTTTAACTCAAATCTTTCCCAAAGATGTAGATTTTAATTATGTTGGTCAATGCTATAGACCAACTAAAGAAGAGTTACAATTATGGCGAGAATGGATTATAAAAAACAAAGAAAATTTAGAGTATGAGCAGGAAGAACCTGAAGGAAAGTTTGATTTTATTTTCGGTGAATTCAATATAGTATTCAATGATAAAAAAGGTACAATTCGAAATTCATACTGCAATTAAGCGCAGCTGCTAACAGCGGTTTCACGCAATTGCTGCTTCCCTTGTAAAATGTAACACCTTTTTCCATAACTTCGTTTGGTCCAGCCGAGAGTACTCAGTTCCAAAAGCCGCAACTGACGTAAAGCCGCCGGACGTTAGCAGACATTTTGCCCAACAACCATGAACAAACTACCATTTATAATTTTACTATTAATTTTCATTGCAAGTTGCAAAGAAAAAGTTCCGAAAACTGTAGAATTTGACTTGCTTCCAATGAAGGTGCCTGCTGATACAACAAACGGCAAACAGTTTATTACTATCATTCCTTTTAATGCAATTCATAAAATCAGTTTAACGAAAACTGAATTAAAAATATTGAATGAAAAATTAAATAAAAGTGTGATGATTTATAATAAAATCCATACAAAAAAAATTGATCTGAAAAATTACAACAGACAATACTTTCCGTACATAAATGCAAAAGGTGAAAAACAAGTTGAAATAAATTGCTTTTGTCAATTCTTTGACAACGATAACTGGAAATCTAAGCGCGTAGATGTTTCAGACGGTGGAGAATCTTATTTCAATTTGAATGTAAATTTAGACGACAATTCATTTTCGGATTTAAGTGTGAACGGTCGAGCGTAATCAAAAACGGCATATAACAGCGGTTTCACGCAATTGCTACTTCCGTTGTAAAATGAACCACCTTTTTCCATAACTTCGTTCTGTGTCGCCGAGAGCACTCAGTTCCAAAAGCCGCAACTGACGTGAAGCCGCCGGACGTTATCTGATATTTATGTTGCGAACGTGTAAAATCGTACTATTATGAAATTTATTCATTTACTTTTATTTTTGGTTATATCGTTTAATATTGATGCACAAATTAACACCGATTTTGTCGTTTACAATGATCAAATATGGAGCTTAACGAAAGATGGAAAAATTGACGTATTCGATTATAAAAATGAAACTAAAGTTGAAAACTTAATTTCATATTCAGATACAATTTATATAATAACTAAAGACAAAAATAATATTCCAATAATAATAGATAATAAAAACGCAATAAAGAAATATGATAATCAAACTAAATCTTGGAGTAAGATTTATAACTATATTAAAAAGCCTTTGGGAGTTTTGTTTGACAAAGAAAATAATTGTTACTCAATTACAGAAAAAGGAATAATAAATTTAAAAAGCGGCAAGACATATTTCTCAAATAAATCTCTAAATCACCAAATCCATTATAATGACAATTGGTCAAGACGTGCGCTAACTTTTTTTATGGATAAAGACGATAATATTTGGATTGGTTTTGGATATGGCGAATGGGGTGGAGATATATTTATATTTAATACAAAAAGTAAAAAATTTATAGTTCCTGAACTTGGCAAATTTGAAATTGAATTGTATCCAGTGAAATCGTTTTTTGAAGACGAGAATTATGTTTATCTTTCTTCAGGTTTAGCACATATGTCAACAAGTGGTTGCATCGTTCAGTTTGATAAATTTCATGCTTCATTCTTTTTTAAAAGCGAATCAGAATGGCAAAAAGTAAGTGGTGATGAAAATAAGCCCAAGTATATCCCTGCACAATATATTGGACCGGCCACATTTAATAAATACAACAATTCGATTTATTTTTATTCTCAAGATGGAATTTTCAAGGGTGATGTCAAAAAGAATCTTTCTGAATTGAAAGATTGGGAAAATATAATTAAGCCAAATTTGCAATGGAAAGTTGGACAACCTGACGCCGTTGGTTCGCCGATGAATGTTTCCAGGATTACAATTATTGCAAATGATAAATTTGTGATACAAACACAAAACAATGGAGTTGGTTATTTTAATGGAAAGGAATTAATTCTAATAAATTAAACATCAGATAACAGCGGTTTCACGCAATTGCTGCTTCCCTTGTAAAATGAACCACCTTTTTCCATAACTTCGTTCTGTCCAGCCGAGAGTACTCAGTTCCAAATGCCGCAACTGACGTGAAGCCGCCGGACGTTATCTACAGGCTTTGACCAACGATGAAACCAATTATGACCGAAAAGCATGAAAATAAATATTCGATAGATTATTCAACATTTATAAAAAATGTTGAAAACATTACTGGCTTAAGTCCGGCGGATTTGCTTCATAGTTATGAAGAATTTATTTCCGGGTTAAATGAGTATGAAAATGTAGAAAACTATTCTGAATGGCAATATGAATTTGATTACGATGCTTACATCCGAATAGAAATTGAAAAAGTAGTTTCAAATGTTGAACTTTCAAATAATACTTTTTTAAAACAATTTAAAGATAAGGTTGAACTTTTGGATTCTCAATTTAAAAAGTTTCTTAAAAATGGAGACGATGACAAATGGTGGGAAACACCAAAAATCAAGTTCCAAAATTAAGCCTATAGATAACAGCGGTTTCACGCAATTGCTGCTTGTCTTGTAAAATGAACCGCCTTTTTCCATAACTTCGTTTTGTCCAGCCGAGAGTACTCAGTTCCAAAAGCCGCAACTGACGTGAAGCCGCCGGACGTTGTGCGCAACTTATACCAACCGTGTCGTAAAATATACATATGAAAAATTTTTATATACTTAGCTTTTTAGTATTAATATTAGGCTTAGTTTCATGTCAAGAAAAGATAAAGAAAGCTGAATTTCGTAAAAAAGAAGTTCATTTAATTGACAATAAAATCATAAATAATTTTTTAGAATATTGTTTTAAAAATGATAGTGGAATCGTGAAAGGTTGTAAAGTTGTTTTAGATCATGATTTATCGCAAGCACCTTTAAGTGAAGAAGAGTTATTATCAGTAGATGGGTTGGATTCAATATTCACTAAAGAAGACATTGATTATATACATAAACAGAATAAAATTAAAGACGATTTTAGATTGCAACAGCAATACTTTAAAAATTCTATCATTGTATCTGCTGATACAATTAGTTCAATGATAAAAAAGAGTAAAGATAAAGATGGTCGATCTACACTTTTCTGGGAGGAATTTTATAAAAAATATGGTGATGGATTTTGTACACTCAGCAAACCTTTATTCTCTAAAAATCATCAAATTGTAATTATCAGCAGTGGCTATCATTGTGGAGGATTATGTGGTGGCGGTGGAACTTATATTTTAAAAAAAGTTGACTCCAATTGGAAAGTCATCGCTACAATCAGGAATTGGGTAAGTTAAGCTGCGCACAACAGCGGTTTCACGCAATTGCTGCTTCCCTTGTAAAATGAACCGCCTTTTTCCATAACTTCGTCTTGTCCAGCCGAGAGTACTCAGCTTCGAAAGCCGCAACTGACGTGAAGCCGCCGGACGTTAGCTGCCATTGCAAACTCAAATCGCGCATGAAAACGACATCTAAATTAAATAGATTTTTGATTCCCGCTTCATTACTCCTAACTGTTGTTGGCTTTGGAATGATAATATTTATGCTTACTGTCACTGATGAAAAAGCAAAACAACTTCCTATTGGACCGTGGGTTTTTATCTGTCTGTTTTGCTCGGCGGCAATTTCAACAGCACTGTTAGTAATGCTATTTTTAAAACACATAACCATTGACGAGAATTCAGTATCCGTAAAATATCTTTTCCGGAAGAAACTCGAATATTCCTTTGAAGAAATTACTGGTTATAATGAGTATGAAAACTTTTCTTCAACTGGTAATTATATGACATTTCATTTTAAAACCAATGACGACAAAATTCATATGTTTAGCACGTTGGAATTTCGCAATTATTCACAAATAAGTTCAATGATCTCCCAAAAAACTACGATAATGAATATTGGAAAGTTTCATAACTTACTAAAAGGTGTATCAATCTTATTGATTGTTATGGCTATTATTGGAACTTTAATAATATTTAAGCTTTCCAGCAACGGCAGCTAACAGCGGTTTCACGCAATTGCTACTCCCATTGTAAAATGAACTTCATTTTTCCATAACTTCGTTTTGTCCAGCCGAGAGTACTCAGTTCCAAAAGCCGCAACTGACGTGAAGCCGCCGGACGTTATGGGCAACCAATTCGCCAAAATTACGCAACTGTTATGTCGAAAATATTTGAAAAAATAACTGAAATTGTAGGCTGGCTGCAAATTGTAGCTTCTCCCCTTTTGATATGCGGTGCTATAGCTGCAGTAATTTATTTTTCAAGTCCAAGTTTTGAAAGATTATTGCTGGCCGCGATCATGGTTTTAATAGGACTGACTGTAGGAATAATATTTGCAAACAAAATCATGCGGACAAAAGGTACTGTCTGGTTTATGTCAAGAATATCTGCGACGCCTGAATTGGATGAAAATGACATAAAGCCAAGAAAAAAAACTAAGAATTAAGAGTTAAAAGAAAATATTTTTGGCTGCCCATAACAGCGGTTTCACGCAATTGCTGCTTCCCTTGTAAAACGAACTTCTTTTTTCCATAACTTCGTTTGGTCCACGCCGAGAATACTCAGTTCCAAAAGCCGCAACTGACGTGAAGCCGCCGGACTTTAGCTGCAAGCCTTCCGCAGACTCAAAAAAACATAACTATGAAAAAGCTCTCAATAATCCTTTGCATTCTGATTTCAATAAGTTTTGGAAAACCTCAAAACCAAGATTTTAAACTCGAAATCACAAAGATCGATTCGCGTAAATTTGATAACATAAAGGTTACCCTAAAGCTGAAAAATAACTCATCAAGAGATATTGAGTATTTTAATATGTCTTGTTCATATGATATATTGTACGTTACAGATAACCCTGAAGTTGAAATTATAGGTAAAGAGTGTGATAAAAATATAGCCGTAATTCGTAAAATTGCATCAAAGAATTCAGTTAAGATGAAAATTAATTTAAAGTGTAAAAATTTAAAAAAAAACAGTTTTAAAATAGGTTTTGAGTTAACGGAATTGCCGGAAAAAATTCAAATGCGAAGTGATCATTCCGCGATTTTCACGCCAACAATAATCTGGACAGACAAGATCAACTTATAATATCAATAGGCCAGCAGCTAACAGCGGTTTCACGCAATTGCTACTTTCCGTGTAAAATGTAACCGCTTTTTCCATAACTTCGTTTTGTCCAGCCGAGAGTACTCAGTTCCAAAAGCCGCAACTGACGTGAAGCCGCCGGACGTTATGCGACAGCTAGCCGCCGATTCAGGAAACTAACGCAACACTTTTTAACCTAAATTAGTGTTGTATGAAAACAAAATTTACCCGTTTAAATCTTGCTGAAAGGATACAGATTGAGAAGCTTTTTGATAAGGGATTATCCGCCTCAGCTATCGCTGTTTTACTTGGGAGGCACAAGTCCACCATCACCCGAGAACTTAAGAAAACGCATTACAAAACCTATCTGGCAATCAATGCACATATCAGGTCCGTTAAGATATGCAGCGCCAAAAACTATGGACGGTCGAAGATCTCAGGCAACAAGAAATTGTATGATTATGTGGTGAAACACCTGCGCAAAAGATGGTCACCGGAGCAGATTTCATTATCTTTAAAAAAGAAATTCCCAAACCAGAAACACATGCAGACAAGCCACGAAACCATCTATTATTTTGTATACCTCCACAGCAAGAAATCACTCAAGGAGGAACTCATCAAACAGCTCCGGCAGCAGCGAAAAACACGCGGATCAAGGCATACCAAAGCCGTACGCGACGTAAAGATAACCGATCGGATAAGCGATGAGCGGCCTGAAGAAGTGAAGGGACGCCAGATCCCGGGGCATTGGGAGGGCGACCTCATTGTCGGGAAGGAACACGGCTCATACATCGGTACACTGGTCGAAAGGTCATCACGCTATGTCATCCTGGTACACCTGCAGAACAAGGAGGCAGCCACAGTCCGAAAGGCATTCGAGCAGGAATTGGCAAAACTGCCGAAAATCATGCGAAAGAGCCTCACATACGATAATGGGACCGAGATGGCACAACACAAATTACTCACCAAAACAACCAAAATGAAAGTCTATTTTACACACCCATACAGCCCATGGGAAAGGCCCACAAACGAAAATACGAACGGATTGCTCCGCGATTATTTCCCGAAGGGAACCGACCTGTCAGTGCACTCAAAAGCGCATCTGAAAAAAGTGCAGAAGGAACTCAATGAACGACCAAGGAAGGTCCTCGACGTGAGGTCACCAATCGAGGTTTTTAAAGAATTAATACTCGACAAAATTCCGCTTTGAATAATTTCATTATTTTTACTAAAAGTTGCGTTAGCAATTTGAAACCGCCAGCGGGCTGCGCTCCGCGCGGGTTTTGCGTGCTCGGCTTGTGACTGCAGAAACTATAAAAACTTTTTTTTAGCCGCCGCATAACAGCGGTTTCACGCAATTGCTACTTTTCTTGTAAAATGTAACCGCTTTTTCCATAACTTCGTTTTGTCCACGCCGAGAATACTCAGTTCCAAATGCCGCAACTGACGTGAAGCCGCCGGACGTTAGCACTAATACCACCGCCGACATGAGCGAATCCTTATATCATCAAAATAAGCCATTAGTGCATCTAATGATTTTAGGTATTCTTTGCTTCATTAGGATTTCATTTATTGATGATCCGGTTGAAACTTTTATTTTGATTGCATGGGCATTTTATTTTATGGGAATAGGCTTTGCTTTTTTGACAATGAATTATCGAAGTAAAAAAACACCTCAAATATTATTGCATCTTATTTGTGCTTTTCTAACTAATTGTTTAGCGTTTTACTTTTTCACGATGAGTGATAGCCAAAACTTTCTTCTCTTATTAGGCGCTTTTATTGGATCTTTATCATATAACATTTTTACTAAATTAATTTTTAAATTTTCTGTTTCATACAGAGAAATCATATTTGTTGCTATTATTAGTTTAATTGCATTTCTTCCAGGACAATTATACTACTGGGACATTTTGGCAAAATGTATCAGCCTTTTTGCATGGACAATAGTAAATGGTTATTTTGCGAAGAAAAGGTACTAGTGCTAACAGCGGTTTCACGCAATTGCTGCTTTTCGTGTAAAATGAAAGACCTTTTTCCATAACTTCGTTCTGTTCAGCCGAGAGTACTCATTTCCAAATGTCGCAACTGACGTGAAGCCGCCGGACGTTAGCAGTAATGCTGCCAGAAATGAACATAATACTAGCATTTACATGACGGGAATTTACTTAATTTGCTTTGGCTTTGTTTTAATTTTTACTTCCGGTATACCAGCGACTCATCAAACTTTAAGACATTCAAAATCATATAATGCATTTTTCATTCTTGCTGTATTTATAGCTCTTATATTTTTACTTACAATAAATTATCCGCTTTCAAATTCTGACAAAGTTCTTTCGTTGACAGTCTTTAGTCCCTTAACTTTTATGCTTTTCTATAAGCTATTTGACAAAATAATTGAGAGTCTATAAGCGCAATATTTACTTTACCAGGCAACATCCTATGGACGATGAAGGCAATGAATCTAAATTTTTAGATGGTATATTTCAAATATTCCTTTTTTCAACTCCCTTTTTGTGGTTATATTTGGGAACAATAATTTTTAAGAGACATTAATGCACTACTGCTAACAGCGGTTTCACGCAATTGCTGCGTTCCTTGTAAAATAAACCACCTTTTTCCATAACTTCGTTTTGTCCACGCCGAGAATACTCAGTTCCAAATGCCGCAACTGACGTGAAGCCGCCGGACGTTATGCGACATGCTATCGCCGAATCAGGAAACTAACGCAACACTTTTTAACCTAAATTAGTGTTGTATGAAAACAAAATTTACCCGTTTAAATCTTGCTGAAAGGATACAGATTGAGAAGCTTTTTGATAAGGGATTATCCGCCTCAGCTATCGCTGTTTTACTTGGGAGGCACAAGTCCACCATCACCCGAGAACTTAAGAAAACGCATTACAAAACCTATCTGGCAATCAATGCACATATCAGGTCCGTTAAGATATGCAGCGCCAAAAACTATGGAAGGTCGAAGATCTCAGGCAACAAGAAATTGTATGATTATGTGGTGAAACACCTGCGCAAAAGATGGTCACCGGAGCAGATTTCATTATCTTTAAAAAAGAAATTCCCAAACCAGAAACACATGCAGACAAGCCACGAAACCATCTATTATTTTGTATACCTCCACAGCAAGAAATCACTCAAGGAGGAACTCATCAAACAGCTCCGGCAGCAGCGAAAAACACGCGGATCAAGGCATACCAAAGCCGTACGCGACGTAAAGATAACCGATCGGATAAGCATCGATGAGCGGCCTGAAGAAGTGAAGGGACGCCAGATCCCGGGGCATTGGGAGGGCGACCTCATTGTCGGGAAGGAACACGGCTCATACATCGGTACACTGGTCGAAAGGTCATCACGCTATGTCATCCTGGTACACCTGCAGAACAAGGAGGCAGCCACAGTCCGAAAGGCATTCGAGCAGGAATTGGCAAAACTGCCGAAAATCATGCGAAAGAGCCTCACATACGATAATGGGACCGAGATGGCACAACACAAATTACTCACCAAAACAACCAAAATGAAAGTCTATTTTACACACCCATACAGCCCATGGGAAAGGCCCACAAACGAAAATACGAACGGATTGCTCCGCGATTATTTCCCGAAGGGAACCGACCTGTCAGTGCACTCAAAAGCGCATCTGAAAAAAGTGCAGAAGGAACTCAATGAACGACCAAGGAAGGTCCTCGACGTGAGGTCACCAATCGAGGTTTTTAAAGAATTAATACTCGACAAAATTCCGCTTTGAATAATTTCATTATTTTTACTAAAAGTTGCGTTAGCAATTTGAAACCGCCTCGCGAAACATGCGTAAATTCAAGAACTTAATGCAACAATATTTTAAATTAACCCCCGTTTTTGTTATCTCGATATTTATCATCGTAATTGGAATTCCATATGGGATATTCGGATTATCACAAACTGGTGGATCAAGTTTGGGTGGAGTTTTAATATTATGTGCTGTAGCGATTTCAGCATTAGTATTGTTCTTTGATCGATTACTCGTATCCACGATTTCTTCTAAAAAATTAAGTATCGCAGAGTTTATAATTTTGGTAGTTATTACTTTTTTTTACTTCTATAGTGAAAGAAAAATAGAAATAAAAATAGATTCAAAAACAAGTTATTTTGTCTTGATTGAGAATAACGGAAACTTTGTCGATTCAAATTTAAAATACAAATTCCCATTTGACAAAATACTTAATACAAAAAAAAAGCATGCAGTTATAAATTCAATATCAAAAAACTATCAGAGAATTAATTTAGATATTGATAAAAGTTGGGGAAGTTTGGTAATGCGACCTGAGAAGATGCAAAATATAAATATTCAGTTTTATTCTTTTGGAGATATTGATTTCAGTCAAAACAATATAGATTCGTTAGTAATCAAAGAAATTAATTTGCTGGAAAGAAAATAGCAAAACTGCTGCTAACAGCGGTTTCACGCAATTGCTGCTTCCCTTGTAAAATGAACTTCTTTTTTCCATAACTTCGTTCTGTCCAGCCGAGAGTACTCAGCTTCGAAAGCCGCAACTGACGTGAAGCCGCCGGACGTTAGCAGTAATCTTCAATTCCATTCATGATAAACAAATTTTCAATTTCGCTTCTATTAATATTCAATTACAGCTTTGGCCAAAAAACAAAAATTGACCGCTTTGTAAGCGATGCTGCTAAAGCGGTAATAAAACCGGAATTCAGATATTATAATTTAATAGATTCGAGTTTCATTGCAGAAAATAACAAAATTTATTTAGATCGATTTGAGGAAGCGGAATTATCAGAAAATTATCCGGACTTACATATTGGCCAACTTTTTGAACATGATTCCGTCAACGCTTTAAATTGGAACGATTACAATATCCCAAGAGCAAAAGTCATCTCTCCGAAAGAGATACCAAAGTATCATTTAAATAGCAGAATTGTAGTAGTACGGTATTCCGATACTCCCAAAGAAGAACTGGATCGTTTGGAAAAGGATAAGCCGTTTGGCAAAATCATAGTAATCATAGATAAAAATTGGAGTGAAGAAAGAAAACAACGGGAAATAGACGAAAAGGTAGATGATTTTGAAAAACGCTTTGCTGAATATCAAAGTACTTTTGCTGAAGAAGATAAAATTTATTACAGTTTTTCAACTCCTGTCTTCTCAGATGATAACAAGTATGCGTTAATGTCAATTCACGTGGATTCCAGAAAATCCAGTTGCTGTGGTTGTAGCTATCTCTTTAAATTTGAAAATGAAAGTTGGCAACAAATTTATATATTCAGGTGCATTATGAGGTGAGAAAGACTACTGCTAACAGCGGTTTCACGCAATTGCTGCTTCTCTTGTAAAATGAACCGCCTTTTTCCCTAACTTCGTTCTGTCCAGCCGAGAGAACTCAGTTCCAAAAGCCGCAACTGACGTGAAGCCGCCGGACGTTATCAGCCATTACACGACAAAACTATGCTTGAAATAGAATTTGAAAACCCGAACATCAGCGTATGCGAATGCTGCGGAGGAAATACAACTCGACTAACTCGGTTTGTTCACAAAGACGGAAATGCATTCGCAATTTATTATTTAACCTTTACTGATAATCATCCTGATAAATCAATCATTGGCATAATCAGTATTGGAGACTGGGGAAGTGACGGTCCTCCGAAAAACAGAAAATCGTTTCCTTTTAAAATTTGGACAAATGAAAAAAATTACCAAATTGGTTTGATCGACAAAATTGAATCGCCATGGCAAGATGCTTTATTAGGAGAAATATTGAACAGAAATGAAGCGCTAAAACATAATTGGATTAAAGATGTATTTCACATTACCGACCATATCGTCGCAGAGGACATACTCGCAATTGAGTATTTAAATCAAAGTAACGGCTGATAACAGCGGTTTCACGCAATTGCTGCGTTCCTTGTAAAATGCACTTCTTTTTTCCATAACTTCGTTCTGTCCAGCCGAGAATACTCAGTTCCAAAAGCCGCAACTGACGTGAAGCCGCCGGACGTTAGCAGCAAGCTTCGAAAAAATCGCGTTCAATCAACAAAGGTCGAAATGGAAAACGAACTAATTCAACAAGCAATTCTGAAAAGAAAAATACAGTTATCTACTTCCGAAAAGCTAACTTATTACAGATCTGTATTTTTTTTGATGACTGTTACGGCATTGTGCTTTTTTGATTTTTTCAGAAATACAAAATTAGATTTAAATGACAGTTCTTTGAAATGGGGTTTAACTCTGTTCATTTTCAGTGTAATTGTTTTTGTCAATCAGAATTCAAAACTCAAATTAAAAAGTATTGCAGCAAAAAATTGCATAGATAATTTATCTGAAAAAATTACTGAGATTGCCAGACTCAACAATTGGAAAATAGAGTTTTCGAATAGAAATACTTTCATATTGACTAACTCTCGACCGTTCTCCAGCGGTCGCTATACATTTTCCAAAAGTATGGGTGAAAAAATTTATATATTTAAAGAATCAAATGAGATTTTATTTAGGAGTATTTATGACATGGAGCAAAATAATGGAATTGTAATTGGTGGTGGTGAAAACCAGGAAAATGAGAGGAAAATTAAAGCCTGCTGCTAACAGCGGTTTCACGCAATTGCTACTTTCCTTGTAAAATGAACTTCTTTTTTCCATAACTTCGTTTTGTCCAGCCGAGAGTACTCAGTTCCAAAAGCCGCAACTGACGTGAAGCCGCCGGACGTTACCTGCAATAACCACGCCGGTTCAGGAAACTAACGCAACACTTTTTAACCTAAATTAGTGTTGTATGAAAACAAAATTTACCCGTTTAAATCTTGCTGAAAGGATACAGATTGAGAAGCTTTTTGATAAGGGATTATCCGCCTCAGCTATCGCTGTTTTACTTGGAAGGCACAAGTCCACCATCACCCGAGAACTTAAGAAAACGCATTACAAAACCTATCTGGCAATCAATGCACATATCAGGTCCGTTAAGATATGCAGCGCCAAAAACTATGGAAGGTCGAAGATCTCAGGCAACAAGAAATTGTATGATTATGTGGTGAAACACCTGCGCAAAAGATGGTCACCGGAGCAGATTTCATTATCTTTAAAAAAGAAATTCCCAAACCAGAAACACATGCAGACAAGCCACGAAACCATCTACTATTTTGTATACCTCCACAGCAAGAAATCACTCAAGGAGGAACTCATCAAGCAGCTACGGCAGCAGCGAAAAACACGCGGATCAAGGCATACCAAGGCAGTACGCGACGTAAAGATACCCGACAGGACCAGCATCGATGAGCGGCCTGAAGAAGTGAAGGGACGCCAGATCCCGGGGCATTGGGAGGGCGACCTCATTGTCGGGAAGGAGCACGGCTCATACATCGGGACACTGGTCGAGAGATCATCACGCTATGTCATCCTGGTACACCTGCAGAACAAGGAGGCAGCCACGGTCCGAAAGGCATTCGAGCAGGAATTGGCAAAACTGCCGAAAATCATGCGAAAGAGCCTCACATACGATAATGAGACCGAGATGGCACAACACAAATTACTCACCAAAACAACAAAAATGAAAGTCTACTTTACCCACCCATACAGCCCGTGGGAAAGGCCCACAAACGAAAATACGAACGGATTGCTCCGCGATTATTTCCCGAAGGGAACCGACCTGTCGGTGCACTCAAAAGCACACCTGAAAAAAGTGCAGAAGGAGCTCAATGAACGACCAAGGAAGGTTCTCGACGTGAGGTCCCCAGTCGAGGTTTTTAAAGAATTAATACTCGACAAAATTCCGCTTTGAATAATTTCATTATTTTTACTAAAAGTTGCGTTAGCAATTTGAAACCGCCCCAAGCGAATCGTGAAAAAATTACTCCTCTTATCGTTTTTCAGCATTTTAAGTTGTAAGTCAAAAGATGAAGTGGCTATTATTGAAATGATGTCTTATGAATATGAAACACAGAATGCAAAATGGTTTGTTCACTCATATCTTTACACTTCAATCGATGAAAATGGATTTTCTAAAAATATTGAGGAAATAGATTCGCTAAAAAGCAAAATCTATTCTTCACAAATTAATAAACAATTAATAACACAAATTATAGATAAAACCAGTGCTGAAAAAGAATCATATTACAGATTTAAGCGGACTCCTGGCGGCTGCTATTTTGGACCAATTTTTCGATTCAGGATTACATATGAAAATGGAAAGCAAATGTCTTTTATTTTTAGAAACAGGAATTATAAAAATGATTCAAAATACATTTTATTCAAATCGCTTTATGATCAAATAATCAAACCAACAAAAAAAGTAGATTTAGATAATCAAGAATTCAAACAACTCAACTCAAAGTTTGAAAAATATAAAGCTTTTGTATATCACAAAGATACTTTGGAACTTCCGTTACCACCACCACCACCGCCAGCTCCAAAAATAGATGAAGTGAAATTTACCCAATAATTGTTACTGCAGGTAACAGCGGTTTCACGCAATTGCTGCTTTCCTTGTAAAATGAACTTCTTTTTTCCATAACTTCGTTCTGTCCAGCCGAGAGTACTCAGTTCCAAAAGCCGCAACTGACGTGAAGCCGCCGGACGTTATAAGCCATTTTTCGTCGCACGTATCAAATTGGAATCAATAAATTTAAATTTAGAAATGAAATATTTAATTGCACTTTTTATAATTTGCTTTTCAAAAAGTTATTGTCAAAGCGAACTGAACAATCAAGATTTTCAGCAGGCAAAAAAATTATACATAGAAATGGTACACACTTATGACTATAATGAAATGGTGCGTTTTCTGGATGAATTTAAATCAAAATTGCCTATTGAAATTAGAGATGTAAACTTCACAACTCAGGAAGAGTTCAGGAAGTACATTTTTAACAACATTGAAAAAAGTTTTTTCGATGATAAAGAGCAAGCTGAAAAATACATCTTATATAGAGACGAAGTTATTTCAAAAGTGATTAAGAACAACTCGGAGTTCTACGAGCTATTTAAAAAATGTAGTCCAGAACAACTTTTAGAAATAATGAAAAATAGTCCTTAACAAGATAAAACGGCTTATAACAGCGGTTTCACGCAATTGCTGCTTTCCTTGTAAAATGTAACTGCTTTTTCCATAACTTCGTTCTGTCCAGCCGAGAGTACTCAGTTCCAAAAGCCGCAACTGACGTGAAGCCGCCGGACGTTATCAGCCATTACACGACAAAACTATGCTTGAAATAGAATTTGAAAACCCGAACATCAGCGTATGCGAATGCTGCGGAGGAAAAACAACTCGACTAACTCGGTTTGTTCACAAAGACGGAAATGCATTCGCAATTTATTATTTAAGCTTTACTGATAATCATCCTGATAAATCAATCATTGGCATAATCAGTATTGGAGACTGGGGAAGTGACGGTCCTCCGAAAAACAGAAAATCATTTCCTTTTAAAATTTGGACAAATGAAAAAAATTACCAAATTGGTTTGATCGACAAAATTGAATCGCCATGGCAAGATGCTTTATTAGGAGAAATATTGAACAGAAATGAAGCGCTAAAACATAATTGGATTAAAGATGTATTTCACATTACCGACCATATCGTCGCAGAGGACATACTCGCAATTGAGTATTTAAATCAAAGTAACGGCTGATAACAGCGGTTTCACGCAATTGCTACTTTCCGTGTAAAATGAACGACCTTTTTCCATAATTTCGTTCTGTCCAGCCGAGAGTACTCAGCTTCGAAAGCCGCAACTGACGTGAAGCCGCCGGACGTTATGCGTGATTTTGTTGTGTTGAAAGTTGGAGCTCCGCTCCTATTTGGTTTTGGGTGATTGGCTTGTGACTACATACGTTTACGTTGTCTTGGGATCAATATTAAAACCAACGCATAACAGCGGTTTCACGCAATTGCTCCTCCTCTTGTAAAATGTAACCGCTTTTTCCATAACTTCGTTCTGTCCAGCCGAGAATACTCAGCTTCGAAAGCCGCAACTGACGTGAAGCCGCCGGACGTTAGCCGTAACCAATCCAAAAGTCGCGTATAACCAAATGAGAAAATTTTTATTTATTCTAGCTTTATCGAGCTTATCGTGCAATAAAGAAGTAAAAAATACGGAATCTGAAAATGGAGTAATTTCTGAAAGTGATTTGTATAGTGTTATCAACTCATTACAAAATTGTGCCCTGAAAGGCACAATTTATTATTCTGAAAATGATACACCATATGATAAAAACTTCATCGAGACGTATAAACTGGATTCAATATTCAGCACTGAAGATGTGGACTTTTTCAGAAAACAAATGAAAAAAGCCACCGATTTTAAGTTAGATATACGAAAGACTAAATGCGACAGAATAATAACCAAGCACAACATAAACAAAATGCGTTTAGAAAGTAAAACTGACGAAATTTTTTGGGAAAAGATTCGGATGAAATATGGTCCGTTAACATGTTTAGCTTACATAAAACTTCCGATATTCTCAAAGGACAAAAATTATGTGATTTTTTCCAGCAACTATTCAACTGGTCCGCACTCGTTAGGTGGATCTATAGAAATATACAAGAAAATAAATAATAAATGGAAACGCTTTCATTCATTATCGGGATGGGTGAGCTAATTTGGCTACGGCTAACAGCGGTTTCACGCAATTGCTACTCCCTTTGTAAAATGTAATCGCTTTTTCCATAACTTCGTTCTGTCCAGCCGAGAGTACTCAGTTCCAAAAGCCGCAACTGACGTGAAGCCGCCGGACGTTACCTGCAAGCTCAACCAAAATGACGCAAAAGCCTAGAATGAAATCACTTACTAGATATTCGAAAGAACAGTATGAACTTGTGAAAGATTCAAGAAATGTACTTTTTGACTATTGTAAGACAATTTCTGCTGAAGACTTCATAAATCAGAATAGTTCATTCGGTCGCGGTGGTAGTATGAGAAATCTTTTAGTCCATATTGCTAACACTTACCAATATTGGATTGCAAACGTTTCTCTGAGAAAAAATATAGCTTACGATGAATATGAAACTGTAAAAAATATATCTGACACAATCATGTTGTTCAACGTTGTTGATGAATTTATGAGTGACTTCTTCGAAAGAATGGATTCGCTCACCGAGATTCAATACGAGATTAGCGGGGTAAAAAAAGTTAGTGACAGCTTTAAGATATTTACACACGTCATTACACACGAATTCCATCACAAGGGACAAGTTTTATCGATAAGCAGACATTTGGGATACGTTCCAATTGATACAGATATTATGCGATAGAGCCTGCAGGTAACAGCGGCTTCACGCAATTGCTGCTTCCCTTGTAAAATGAACGACCTTTTTCCATAACTTCGTTTTGTACAGCCGAGAATACTCAGTTCCAAAAGCCGCAACTGACGTGAAGCCGCCGGACGTTGTGCGACAGTTTACCCAAAATGAACGCAAGGAGAAATATGAAAAATTTATTAACAGCTATTCTATTAATATTTGCACTAATGAATTTTAGCTGTTCTCCAGTAAAACAAATTGAAAAAAAAATTTCTACAATTGACAAACAAATAAAAAACAAACCTTTTAGAATGTCCTTCAATTTCGATGACCAGTTAGAAACTAAAATGTTTGAAAATGAAAACGGAATTACAAAAATGAATATTGAAGTAATGTTCCACCGCCCTTTTGTGATAGGCAAATTTCAAATATATTTTGAAAATGACATTTCTTTTTTCATAGCCGAAAAAGTTGAAGGTGATTATACAGCAAATTCAAATGATAAAAAGTATCACGTTTCGGAGGACAACAAAATTTACATTAACAATTGGGAGACATTTGATGTCAAAGTAGTTGGTAGCGATAGAAGCTACTTAGATAAAACAGGCTATATGAAATTGATTGACAATGCATTAAAAGACATCACAGAGTCTGAAAAAAAATAAAACCGTCGCACAACAGCGGTTTCACGCAATTGCTACTTTCCGTGTAAAATGAACTTCTTTTTTCCATAACTTCGTTCTGTCCAGCCGAGAGTACTCAGTTCCGAAAGCCGCAACTGACGTGAAGCCGCCGGACGTTATGGGCAATGCTAAACCAAAATTGCGTAAAAAAAAGCTTGAAATATCTCTTTATATGGCTTTGCATGACATTTGCAAACTTGGGTTACTCGCAGGAGCAAATGTTGCCTGTAGGATCAAACGCAGATGAAATTGCAAAACGAATTCAGCAGAGGGATAGCAGTAAAATTGGAACAAGGCTGCCTACATTTGTTGCAGGCGAATTGGACGACTCGATATTCTATAGTGCTGATACAACAAGAATCACCTTTTATTATTTTTGGTATGATTGCGGCGAAGCTTGCTTCGGTCAAATTGATGCCTTGAATGAATTACAAAAAAAATATAGCGGGAATGTAGACTTTATATCGGTTACTAATTTAAATAAAACAAGACTGTTAGAAGTGATTGAAAAAAAATCCTTCAATTTCAAACATTGCATGATAACGCAGGAAGAAATAAATAATTTAGGATTCGCAAACGGTTACCCTTTGACATTAATTACTGTCGATGGAGTTATTAAATTATGCAAATCCGGTGGACCTATAACTCATGAAGCAATTGAAAAGTGGAAAGACGAATACATGAAAGTTTTGAACACATATTTATGATACAAGCACTGCCCATAACAGCGGTTTCACGCAATTGCTGCTTTCCTTGTAAAATCAACTTCTTTTTTCCATAACTTCGTCTTGTCCAGCCGAGAATACTCAGTTCCAAAAGCCGCAACTGACGTGAAGCCGCCGGACGTTATATGCCATTGATACGCACCGTCAACGAAAACAACGCAAAAATGTTAATCCTTTTCATATTATTTTTCTTAGTAGTTTTTGTCATTATTCCAATTGGGCTCGGAATTTCAATTTATAAATTACTGAGAAGAAATAACAAACAAAAATCAGCGAATTATTTTGCAATCATTTACACTTCAGTTTTAATTTTAGTTGCAATCAATCTAATTTTTGAAGATGAGTTATTTACTAAAAGTGACGCCGAAAACTTAGTGACTGAGCAGCATATTTTTTTGAAAGATGACTTTAAATTAACTGAAAACAAGTCTATGTCAGCAGTCGGTGATTATTATCATACTTTCACTTTGGAAATTTCCACCGGGGATAAAGAAAGAGCGATAAATAAAATCAAGACTTCAAGTGGCTTTAAAATTCAAGGCGAAAAAATTACAGACTACCTTTACGAAAATGTAAATCGATATAAAGGGCCAACGAAAATCCAAAATTATGAAACCAAGGATTCTTTTGTGAGGGAATATTTTAAACCTAACGGGAAAGGTTATGCTCCAACCTTTCGAAGAATTTCTATTGATAAATTAAAGAATCAATTAGTTTTTGAAGATATGGACGAATAATTTCAACGGCATATAACAGCGGTTTCACGCAATTGCTGCTTCCCTTGTAAAATGAACTTCTTTTTTCCATAACTTCGTTTTGTCCACGCCGAGAGTACTCAGTTCCAAATGCCGCAACTGACGTGAAGCCGCCGGACGTTGTGCGCAAGCAGTACTCACCGGACTTGAAATTAGCCGACCATGAAAAAGTATATTCTTTTATCGACACTAGCTCTGTTTATATCTTGTCGAAAAACGGCGGAGGAAAATGCTATAGAATTTCAACCTAATAAAAATCTGATTGATTTTAAAATCACTCATGGTTTGAATGAAGACGAAGTTTATAAATTAAATGATGATCAATTACAATATTTAAATTCCGAGAAATTCAATCCCAAAACCGACACTATAATGTATAAGAAAAACGAATTATATATATCTTATTTGACATTTATGACAAGCGGGCCAGAATACAGAGGTGATTTTAAAATCAAAGGTGATTCGCTTTTATTAGAAATAATTCCTTTTGCGGATTATGCGTTAACAGAACAAATGGCAGATCGAATTGTATTTAAAATTGCTAACAATGAAAACAAAAAGTTCAAAATTAAAAAAGGAATCTAAATTCTGCCAGCGCACAACAGCGGTTTCACGCAATTGCTGCTCCCCTTGTAAAATGAAACACCTTTTTCCATAACTTCGTTCAGTCCAGCCGAGAGTACTCAGTTCCAAATGCCGCAACTGACGTGAAGCCGCCGGACGTTATGCGTGATTTTTGTTGTGTTGAAAGTTGGAGCTCCGCTCCTATTTGGTTTTGGGTGATTGGCTTGTGACTACATACGTTTACGTTGTCATGGGATCAATATTAAAACCAACGCATAACAGCGGTTTCACGCAATTGCTGCTTCCTTTGTAAAATGAACTTCTTTTTTCCATAACTTCGTTCTGTCCAGCCAAGAGTACTCAGTTCCAAAAGCCGCAACTGACGTGAAGCCGCCGGACGTTAGCTGTAACCCAACCAAAAATGACGACAAATCGAGCTATCAATAGTTATTAGCTGTGCTTCAATAGATAGCTTTCTATTTCCATGTAATCAAAAATGTTCTCTTCGAATACCATCTGCTTAAATATTTCCACTTGAATTTCTGCGTCGAGTTCATCTTCATTCGTAGACTGATCGGCAATATAAAATTCCCATCCAATGAGGTCTATTTTATTTTGATGATCGTACAATAATTGCGCAAGTTCCAATTCCGCAGGTGTAGCTTTTAATAGCGATGCCCATTTATCAAAGTTTGCGATTTTTGCGATGACATGCTGGGCATTCATAAGGCTGAAATTATCTTCGTCGATGCCAAATTCCGCAATAATCATTTCAACGTCAAAATACCTAGGACTGTATTCGTATAAAAAAGCATTGGTGGTTTTGTCCAAAACCGTAGTTTTCGTTTTAAAATCTCTGAGTAGATTTTTTGCTTGAAGTTTGAAGTAGTCAATAGTGTTCATAATATAATCCTTTATTTCAAAGATTATTATCCTGGAGATTTTGCGTTCGTATACTTTGGTCGGATAATAAGCTCTGAAGGTTATATTATCTTGTTATTGGTTGATAAAATCTTTGCACGAACGAGCAGGCATACCAAAACACCTTATGCAAATATAAAAATTTTATTAAACATCTTTTACTAATTTTAAATTTCCTCACTTGTTTAATACGAATGGGCAACAGCTAACAGCGGTTTCACGCAATTGCTGCTCACTTTGTAAAATGAACCGCCTTTTTCCATAACTTCGTTTTGTCCACGCCGAGAGTACTCAGTTCCAAAAGCCGCAACTGACGTGAAGCCGCCGGACGTTAGCTGTCAGTTTTCGGCGAACCTAGAAAAATCACGTAAATGAGTAAAATCTATTTCATTTTATCGGTTATACTTTTGTTAGTTTTCGTTAGCTGTAAAAACGAAACGCAAAAATATATTCCTAATAAGTTTGAAAGAATATGGTACTCAATAGATGGGCGCTTAAAAATTGATTCTTCGCATGCTTTTGAGTATGTTAAGTATACTTGTGTCTCTCAATCAATCTCAAAAGGGAAATGGAATATAGTCAATGACACTATATTTCTCAATAGTTTTTCTCCATATGGATGCTATTTTGAAGAAGAATTTGGAATTCCACCATCAGCTGACACAACTCAGTTTACACCACTTAAAACGACCGAAAAGAATTGCGAACCAAATAGCGGTTATGTAAATTTTAGAAATGAAAAATTCTATATAAAAGATTCGATACTCATATCGAAAAAATCTACCTATTATAAAAATGGGGAATTTAATCTTCATACCAACTTTAAAATGAAAAACTACTACGAATAAAACCGTCAGCTAACAGCGGTTTCACGCAATTGCTGCTTCCTTTGTAAAATGAACGACCTTTTTCCATAACTTCGTTCTGTCCAGCCGAGAGTACTCAGTTCCAAATAACGCAACTGACGTGAAGCCGCCGGACGTTATGCGTGATTTTTGTTGTGTTGAAAGTTGGAGCTCCGCTCCTATTTGGTTTTGGGTGATTGGCTTGTGACTACATACGTTTACGTTGTCTTGGGATCTATATTAAAACCAACGCATAACAGCGGTTTCACGCAATTGCTACTTTCCTGTAAAATGAACCACCTTTTTCCATAACTTCGTTTTGTCCAGCCGAGAGTACTCAGTTCCAAAAGCCGCAACTGACGTGAAGCCGCCGGACGTTATGCGTGATTTTTGTTGCGTTGAAAGTTGGAGCTCCGCTCCTATTTGGTTTTGGGTGATTGGCTTGTGACTACATACGTTTACGTTGTCATGGGATCAATATTAAAACCAACGCATAACAGCGGTTTCACGCAATTGCTGCTCCCCTTGTAAAATGAACCGCCTTTTTCCATAACTTCGTTTTGTCCAGCCGAGAGTACTCAGTTCCAAATGCCGCAACTGACGTGAAGCCGCCGGACGTTATATGCCATTTTTAACGAATCGAACGTAAAATGACCAGCCGAATTATATGCGTTGTCTTTATTGTGCTACTTACAAGTTGTAAGTCGAAAACACCAATGGAGCAAGTTCTTGCTGACACGAATAAAAAGAATTCTTTCTTTGACTTGTACTATTTATCCGGCAGTAATTTCTACATTACTACAAAATTCAGCGAGTGCGGTGAATGGGGCGGTCATAAAGAAGGAATGAAAATCTTTTCTGATACAAAAAGAAAACAATATAAACTTGACTATTACAAACTGTCTTTTGACTGCGAAAACGTGCAAAACGCAAACATCGATACTTTAGTTCATAAAACAATCTTGTTAAATAGCCATATCCAAAACGCAATAAATAAATACTTGCAAGAATTAGTAATTGCGAAAGTCAGGTCAAAATTTCCGGGTCATTCCGGCAATTATTTTACCGCTGCGAGTGCTGATTCGACATTTCGCATTGAGCTTTATGATGCTGACAAAAGGAATTTAAAAAGCTATAGTCATCTGTTGAAAAAATTGCGCCTGAATTAAAACGGCATATAACAGCGGTTTCACGCAATTGCTGCTTCCCTTGTAAAATGTAACCGCTTTTTCCATAACTTCGTTTTGTCCAGCCGAGAATACTCAGTTCCAAAAGCCGCAACTGACTTGAAGCCGCCGGACGTTAGCTGAGAGCCTACAAATGCAAAATCCTGAAATAGGTTGACAAAAAATCAACAACTATTTACAGGACAATATGAAAGCAAAGAAACATCCCTGTCAGAAAAAATGCGTGGGATTTGACTTAAAACTAAAAATCATTGATGAAGTTTGCAACGGACAGATTTCCGTCAACCACGCATCGGTAAAATACCAGGTCGGGCGCAATGCGATCTATTATTGGTTGCAAAAATTTGCTACTTTAGAGCAAAAACAAAAAGGAATGTCAAATAAGGACGAAATAAAAAAACTAAAGGAAAAGATTCAGGAACTGGAATTCATTAAAGACTTCCAACAGATGATAATTGCCGAAGCAGAGATTGATACCGGGAACGATTACGCAAAAAAGTCGCTGCCCGAATCATTGGCCAAAGAAGTGGAACTAAAGAAAAAAGCCATTTTAAAATCAAATGGATCTGCCAGTGCTTCGGGATATCAAGACAAGCCTTCTACAAAAAAATGAACCTTTGCAAAAAACAAAAATCCGATAATCAAAAACTCGTAAAAATGGTCGTCGATAAAAGGGCTGAAATCAACCAGGCAACCCTAGGCCGTAAGCTATACCAGCTTTTAAAGCAGGACATGAACCGACACAATATCAAGATGGGACGCGACAATTTCTTTGGATTTCTAAGGGCTCATACCCTACTGGTGGCCAAACAACGAAACTTTACGCGAACCACTAACTCCAATCATCTCTTCAGGAAATTTAAAAACCTGGTGCAAAACAAAGTACCTGATCAACCCGAGGAACTTTGGGTCAGCGATATTACTTATCTAAGATTAAATGGGAAAAATGCCTATTTAGCTTTAGTAACCGATGCCTATTCCAAAAAAATAATGGGCTATCACCTGGCAACAAATATGAAAGCTTCATTATCGATAGAAGCATTAAAAATGGCCCTAAAAAACAGAAAGTATCCAAATAGAAAACTAATACATCACTCCGATAGAGGATTACATTACTGTTGGCCGGAATACGTCAAAATCCTGCAGGAAAACGACATCCTGATAAGTATGACAGAACAATATGATCCATATGAAAATGCCATCGCTGAACGAATGAACAAACCATGAAATATGAATTTGGACTCAATCAGACTATCCCAAACAAAACAATAGCTTTGAAGATGGTCAGGCGCGCTGTAAGGATTTATAACACTTTAAGGCCGCACGACAGCTTAAAAGGTAAAACGCCAGTTAGCGTGCATCTAAACGCAGATATGCCCTATAAATCATATCGTAGGAATAAAGAAATTATTTATCTAAATTTGAATTGAAAACAGAGTAAAAATCTGTCAACCTATTTCAGGACGTTACACCTCAAGAACCGTAATCGAACATGAAAAAAATCATATTTGTTTTTCTCTTAATTTTCATGTCGTGTAAAACAACTAATGAAATCCGATACGTAAATCAATATGATTGCTCTTTAGAATATCTCGATTCTAAATTTGAATTCAAATTTGAGCTAATTGAATTTCATGAAAATTTCGCGTATTGTGCGACTGAAGGCATTCCGTATGCTTTATTAATTGGAAAAACTGACGATCCAAGACTGCCTAAAAAAATCTCTGTATTTTCCCAGTGTAATAATAACCATTACACTGTAGGTGAAAAAATGATAATCGTTCCGAAAGAAAATCCAACAAAAAGCACGTCACTTAAACCAATATATTTCACAAAAGACACCATTGTGAATTCCGTCAAGTTCAGAAAGATAATTGGTTGCGAAAATAAAATTATTTGGGGAAATCCAAAATAAACGTCGCACAACAGCGGTTTCACGCAATTGCTACTTTCCTTGTAAAATGAACCGCCTTTTTCCATAACTTCGTTCTGTCCAGCCGAGAGTACTCAGTTCCAAATGCCGCAAATGACGTGAAGCCGCCGGACGTTAGCTGTGATTTTGGCGTGACGACCAAACTATTACGTTCCATCAGCAGCAGAATCCTTTTAAAAATAATCCGTATATTTGCTTTGTGCAAAACAGTATTAAAAATGACTTACGAAATATCTTTTCAGGAAAGAGCGAAATTAGGTTTGGAGCAACTATCCAAGCAATCGCCGGTTACCTTAACAATGGCACGCAAGCAAGCAAAGAAATTGCAGACTCAAAGTACTTCAAAAAACAAGAAGCAGAGAAGTTAGATTCTTACATCTCTGAAAATAATCTTTGGAAGGAGATTGACTTTTCACAGTACGTAAGTGAAGGCGCTGAACAGAAAGTTTATCTTAAGGATTCAGAACATGTAATCAAACTTAATGATGCTATTTATTATGCTTGTTGGAAAGATTATTTTCTAAATTTATTACTCCATAATTATTTCTTTCCCGACACAGCTTACAATTTGCTTGGGTTTACAAAATCTGAAAATGTCATTTATGCTGTTGTTGAGCAATCGTACGTTGCAATCACCGGTCCAACAGACTTAAATGTGGTCAGGAAATTCTTGGAGCAAAATGGTTTTCAAAATAATCGTAACAATGATTATTACAATCCTGAATTAGGAATAATTATTGAAGATCTTCACGATGAAAATGTATTGACGCGAAATGAAATTCTTTATTTTATTGACACAGTATTTTTCGTTACAGACGAGTTTCTGAGCTAAAATTAAAACCACAGCTAACAGCGGTTTCACGCAATTGCTGCTTACCTTGTAAAATGTAACCGCTTTTTCCATAACTTCGTTCTGTCCAGCCGAGAATACTCAGCTTCGAAAGCCGCAACTGACGTGAAGCCGCCGGATGTTATAGGCAAGTTTATCAGCAATCGAACTAAAAGTAAACTCATGAAATTTACAATTTACCTTTTTGTTTTCTTTTCCTCAATATACGGATTTGCACAAAATCAACGAGAAATTTTACTTGTCAGCACTAGTTTTTATAATCAAAAATGCAAAAATGTAGCGTTTAGAGTTAATCAAAAACAAATTCAAATAGATAATTGTTATGATTCTGAAACAAACGAATTTAACATTACCACAACCATAGATATAAAATCAGAGAAAGTAGTTCAGCAGATTTATAAAATGAGTACGGAAGATTTGAAATATTATGAATCGCAAATCGATTCTACTAAAAATTGTGATGCAATCAAACCAATTAAAATCTTTGTATTTGAAAGAGGAGTTAAAACTGAAATAGAATGGAGTGGAATACAAAATTGTTATCCTAAATCCGTGAAAAAAATTGTTGAATCTCTTGAACAACTTTTTATCAAGTACAAATTAGAGTAAAGTATGAGTAATCAAGCCTGCCTATAACAGCGGTTTCACGCAATTGCTTCTTCGATTGTAAAATGAAACACCTTTTTCCATAACTTCGTTTGGTCCAGCCGAGAATACTCAGTTCCAAAAGCCGCAACTGACGTGAAGCCGCCGGACGTTATAGGCAAGCTTTAAAAAACTATATGAAACGAATAATCCTGCTTCTGATATTGGGTTTTTCAAGTTGTGGAACAACAAAAGAGAATCGACAAATGAAAGATATTTATATTCAAGAATTCAAGACAGTGTATTTTAAAAGTCTACTAAGAAAAGGCTTTAATAATAGCAAAGGTTATAATGATGCCGTGAAAATTGACAATAGTCATTTTGTCGAACCAATTTTAAGTTCTGAAGATTATAAATATATTGATAGCTTGACCACAATTGGTAATAAATTCATGGCTACTGATTCTCTTGAGAGTTTTGGGCGAAGAGCAGAAGGTGCAGCAGGGAAAAGAGTTTTTTATTATGCGTTAGAAAAATATAACAGTAAATGGCTTGACAGTATCTGCAAGAAACGGTTGGAAAGATATTGGAAAGCGGAAAGAAGTTTGCGTTAAAAAAGCCTGCCTATAACAACGGCTTCACGCAATTGCTACTTTCCGTGTAAAATGAACTTATTTTTTCCATAACTTCGTTTTGTCCAGCCGAGAGTCCAGTTCAAAATGCCGCAACCGACGTGAGCTCGGTAAAGCGAACAACCGAAGGAAGCCGTCGGACATATATTGAAAACTGAGCAAATGAAGATCGATCTAAAAAACAGGGTTCAAAAAAAATGGTTTGCTGTTATAACTACAGTTGTTATAGCTGAGCTATTTACTTTGTGGGGAATTTACGGTATTAAAGAATATGGAGTATTTTTGTTCTTTCTGATTCCATTTTTCATTGGAGCAGGATCAGTTTTACTGTTCGGCTTCAAAAACCAGGTGACTTTGAAAGAAGCTTGTAAAATTGGACTTGTAAGTGTGAGTATGTATGCGCTGTGCCTTATATGTTTCGCAATCGAAGGCCTCATTTGTATCCTAATGGCGTTCCCAATTGCGGCAATTTTCACATCAATTGGCGCAGTAATTGCTCATAATTTTACCAACAGGAGTACCATGAACGCATCTTCTACATTCTTAATTTTGGTCGCAGCATTGCCAGCATTGTCATTTCTCGAAAGAGACTCCACCCCTGATTTGACCTCGGTTGTCTCGTCAATTGAAATTAATGCCTCTCCGGAAACAGTCTGGAAGAACGTTGTTGAATTTCCGAAATTGAAAGAGCCTAAAGAATTTATTTTTAGAACAGGTATTGCCTATCCTGTAAACGCCGAAATCAAAGGTCGGGGGATTGGTGCCATAAGATATTGCAATTTCACAACCGGAAAATTTATTGAGCCGGTAACTGTATGGGACGAACCGAATCTCTTAAAATTTAGTGTTGCGGAACAACCTGCGCCACTCAAAGAAATTAGTTTTTGGGACATTGATGCTCCGCATTTACATGACTATTTCGTTTCGAAACAAGGTCAATTCAAACTTATTCGACTATCAAATGGCAATACGAAATTAGAGGGAACAACCTGGTACTATCACGACATAAAACCTGCTTTCTATTGGAAGATTTGGAGTAATTATATTGTTCACAAAATTCATTACAGGGTTTTGAATCACATTAAAACCCGTTCCGAAAAACGAAAGGTAACATAACAGTGGCTTCGCGCACCCGATCGATAGCGAATGGAGCGAAGCTGATTGCCGATTTCCGTGTAAAATCAACTTCTTTCTTCCATAAATTAGTTTAAGCTACGCTTCCGATCGGCCTTCGCAATTGTTTCTACAACCGAAAAACACTCAGGTCCAAAAACCGCATCCGGCTGCGCCGGATAATAAATGAACTCGGCAGGTAATTTAACCGATCAAAGGGATAGGATGCCCCGGAGTATACAAATTCTATAGTGAAATGTTGAGAAAATTACAATCCCAAGAAATAGTATATTTGAATTGTTGGATTAATTCAACAACCCAAGTAAAAGTAGTATGGCAAGATTTTATTACCATCTTTTCTTATTTTTAAACTCAGGCTTGCTTTTTTGTCAGGCATTTATACCTGTCGATGCAGATACCAATGAGTTTATCGAAGACGTTGACTTTTCCCTTTTTAAAAAAGGTGTAACGATGTATTCAGGGATTACATCGGCAAATGGTGTAACTGAGATTAATACAGGAATTGATTTTGATTCTATCAGCTTCACACGGGTTGACTATAATACACTGGGCATTTCGAGGCAACATCTTGATTCAGTTGTTTTCCTCTCGAAGAAGACGATATACCTTGACGAAGTCGTGGTATCTTACAAAAAGGACAAACAACTGGTACTGGGGGAATCTAACCGCTTTATAAAAAAACAGTCCAGGACAATGGCGAAAGATTTGTTATATGGCATGGTCTTAAATAATGATTTCGACAAAAAGCTGAGTGTCGAAAAAATTATTTTCTATGTTGAGGAAGTGAAATTAAAAACAGCATACAAATTAAATTTCTATTACATTGAGGAATCGATTCCAAACCGCGGAACACAGATTGCTAATATTGGTGAAAAAATGTTTTCTACTGATGTACTTTATCTCATGCCCAATCAAAAAGGTAAAATTGAAATAGATACGAGAAGTTACGGCTTAGAATTTCCTAAAGGTTCACTGTTTCTTTCCTGTCAACTTATTGATTACTATGATCAGGACATGAAAATAATCGCCCCCTCCATCGATCAACAAACCAGACTCAAATTTCAAATTTCATACAAGACAAACTTTTATTCCAGAGGGATAAATTACATCAGTAAAGAATTAACACCAGAATTATTGAATATAAATTTTATGATTAACTATGATTTCGCAAATCAATTTTACAAAAAGCCTCCTAAAAGTATACGTGCAACTCCGGCAATAATACTTTGCGAATCAGAAATTGAAGAATAGTTTACGTAGACAGTCAACATTTAAATAATCAAAAAAGGTAAGCCTGCGATGCACAAACGAGCACTCTGATTCGAAAATCAGATGCACAAATACAAAATAAACAGGAAATTAATAACTAAAATTACCTAATATGGAAAGTTCAACTATTTCTGAACTGGAAAATTGAATGTCCGAAACTGGAATTGAAGATACTTATACTCCGAAAAACAGTTTCGTATTAGATGACCTCCCGGATTCCAACATGATGCAGCACAATTTGTCTATGAGTATTTAATATACAGCAAACCTCATTGTGGCGAATAGTAAAATAAAACCAGGAATTATAGGGAACTGAGGTCGAAGAATTAAGATGTTTTTCAATAGCGGTTCACCGCATAGCATCTCAATGAATTATAACTCAGGTGGGCGCTACAGGATAACGCTGGATAAATTCCTATAAGTCATCTTCGTTTTTCCAAAAATCCCGACCAATTACAAATAGTTTTCACAATAACTCAACCAGGAATATCGGTCGAACGCGAACATTCCCCAGACATATCAAACCGCGGCAGGTGTCAGGCGTAACGAGACAATTTCCGCTCAGCCGTGTCTGCTGTAAAAACGCCAATCACTACTCATCTCAATAATCCGATGCCGGGTTCCGTCCTTTTCGGTGGCTGAGTCTAAGTCAAGGTGGCGGTGCGTCTTGTCTTCAAATATCCTGATGAATGCCGCAATAATCTCGTCCGTATGTGTGCTGACATCAACAGGACTGAAGATAGAATGATTTACACTAACGCTTGCGTACACACAATCATGATATTCGGCAATGTCTTTGTTCAGGTAATGCATACCCTTACGGTCGGCCTGGTAGCCGATGTACTCAATCGAAAATTCACCAGCCCTGACCAGTTCCAGAACGGTGTCCATAATACCCTGCCTGAATCTCTCGCGGCTTCTTTCAGGAGGCGTTTCGATGGTGCCGCAGATTTTTAAGGTGAGTGTAAGGGTATTTGGATGTGGTAGAGGTATTTGCGTATAATCGGCATCAGGCTTCTTCATAGACTTAAATATTAAGTATCGTATCACAAAGTGACGCAATTGAATAACGTTTAGTTTATACAATCCTCGCAAATGTTTATAAATATAACGTAGTCGTTGTCTTTCACTGGCAGATTGAGCCAGTCCATAAGTTTTAAGGATTGTTTAATGTAAGATTCCTTGCTTTAGTCGTCTTGAGGTGCATGGCCTGCTAACCGGCTTAGTTGATTTTTCCGACTTAGCCTGAATTTACAATCAGCTTGCTAATGGCAGTCACAACTAACTCACTGGCCCGTAATAATTTATCAAAATATCTCAAAAAAAGCGCATTAATCGTTAAAAGACGCACGCGATAAAAGAAACTTTTTTATATTTACCAAGACAATTTTTGACCAAATTGAAAATTTTACATGAAATTAAACAGAGAAAAAGTTCATATCATATTTACTGATGACGACATGGACGATTGCAACATGTTTGCAGATGCATTGACGGAGGTGGGGATCAACCACAGTCTGAATTTATTTCACGATGGTAAAGATTTACTTGCCTATCTCAACAAGGAAGACACCAAGGTACCGGACATATTGTTCCTGGATTTGAATATGCCTTTTACAAACGGTCTGGACAGTTTGAAGCAGATCAGGTCTAATAAAAAGTACCGCGACCTCACTATTGCGATTTATTCGACCTCTTCTTCAGAAAAAGATCAGGAAGAAACTTTTATAGCCGGGGCGAATGTTTACATACGCAAGCCAAACGAATTTTCAACGCTGAAACGAGTGTTAAAGGATGTTTTGGAAATCAATTGGCAGTATTACTCTTCAAACTTAAATAAGGATACTTTTTTCCTGACGCTATAGTCAAATATCTTCTAATAAAGAAAACCAGTGACAGCCTCACTGGTTTTTTTATTCAATTGAAATCGGCCGACTTCTGTTTTACATATGGCAATTGCTGCCGGTAACGATAACTTTGTGCCATAAACATCAGTCCCTGGCAACGATCAAAAGTGAATCATCTATAACAAAAAAACTCCGGAGCGAGTCCGGAGTTTTTATTCTTAAACGATACCTGTTTATTGCTTAATTACCTTCACGGTTTTGGCACCGTCAACTGTATTTACAATAACAAAATAAGCACCTGCTGAAATACCTGACATATCGATCTGTCCGATATTCGCATTTACCTTTTTAGACATTACCTGTTGACCCAGTAGATTGAACACAGTGACATCAGTAATGTTTTGTGCGTATGACAAGTTCAGGATGTTCTTCACAGGGTTTGGATAGGCAGCAAACTGACTCTTATCTACACCGGTAACGCCCAGCATAGACTCATCGTAAGCTGTTAACCCGAAACCTCCGGCATTATCATTATTGTACTCGTAAATCCTCAGATACAGCATATCTCCCGGTGTTTGACCGGTTACAGTCACTTTAGAGTAATTTCCGGTATCCGCACCGTCGTCATCACAAGCGATTTGGGTAAGATTTCCACAAGTTCCTGTATAAACAGTTACAACCGTATCAACACCCGTTTCTCCTGAAGAAGAATTCGCTGTTTCAATAACAACATTTCCTGAAGGAGGAACTGCCAGGGTATACCAAACATCACCTCCTGAATATCCGAAACATGTAGTAGGTGTAGCTTCAGGCGAGGCAGTAGCGCCAACGTTTGTCAAATCGTTGATGATTTCATTTACAGCTGACCCCGCAAAAACCTGGATTGCAGCGTCGCACTCATCGTTAGAAGGAGGACAGGCAACCTGATTCTGGATCGGGCTGGTCAGTGTACAGGCTGCATTCTGGTCGTTAGCGATTGTAAATACTACCGGAGTGTTATTTGCAAACGGTCCGAAAGAGTATGTTCCAGAAGCACTAACAGACTGTGAAGCGCTTCCCTGATCGTCACTTATCGTGAGTGATGCGGCAGAACCTAAATCGTTTACAATGACTGTGGCATAGAATTGCTCACCATTGGCACAGTCAGAAACTACATCATATTCCACAGCTGCGTTCGTACAGTCAAGATACCATCCGCAAAGGCTCCAGGCACCGATTCCGTCGTTACCGTAATCCCACATCCTGTAGTAATAGGTCTCGCCAACATTCAATCCGGTATATGACTTGGTTGCAGTGTTACCGCAGTTACCGATTTCAGTTAAGTTACCAGGGGTTCCAGAGTACAGTGCGGTAGAAACCGAGAATATATTTCCTGTAATATCAGATGTATTTAAAGTAACATCGCTTGATGGCGCAACAAAATAGAACCAAAGATCGCCATTACCGTTTGACGGGTTATATTGATCGATACAGGTAGGATCTACCTCAGAGTCAGAACCGGATGTCGAAGCATTCGAGATGTCTGTAATCTTGTTCGGGCCACATGAAGTACCTAAATCCAAAGTCAACTCAACGGCACCGGCAGCCTCGTCGTTAGCTGGAGGGCACTGAATCAGGTTCTGAACCGGGCTTGTGAAAACACAAGTGGCGTCGTTGTCATTTGCAATAGTAAAGATTACATTGGTGTTGTTAGGGTAAGGACCGAAGGTGAACACTCCGGTAGCCCCGGTCTGCTGCGTAGCACTTCCCTGGTCGTCAGAGATTGTAACAGACGTTGCAGTTCCCATATCGGTAATATTTACTTCTACATAAAACTGCTCATTGCCGTTCGGGCAGTCAGAAACAAGATTGTAAGTAGCTGCACCATTGTAGCAGGTCGGCGGACATTTAATCTTGAATGTGGCCGTTTTTGCGCTTGTACCTTCACCATCAAGCAGGAACAGGTACTGAACACCGGCGTTAAGGGTTCCGATCAGGTCAGTGCCCGGGCCGTTATTGTCATCAATACAAGTCCAACCGGTTTGGTCACAGCTTCCTGAGGCTTCCTTCCAGAAATAATCGATGTAACCTCCAGACGCCGCCGTGACTTCAAGACTGTATTCACCTGTCTCGGCAGGGGTAAATGAGTAAACGAGCTCTGTACCCGGAGTGTTAAAACCACAAGTTAGCGGATTCCAGGCACCTTCACCCTCTACCAATGTCGCAGAGATTTCGTCCCCACAATTGGCGATAGGCGTCGCTGCTGCACAATCAGGAGGACAAGTCGCCTGTGTAAGCGTATTCGACGTTTGGGTACAATCTCCATCCTGATCATTCGCTATAGTGAAAATTACAGGGGTGGCATTAGGATACGGACCAAAAGTCAGTAGTCCGGTAGCCGATACGTTTTGCGTATTGCCCTGATCATCGGACACCGTAACCGAAGTCGCGGAACCAAGGCTCGTAATATCAACATCAATCAAAAACTGCTCTCCATTGGCGCAATCCGATACCACTGAATAAGTTGCCGTTGCGTTAGTACAGGCCACCACGGACCATTCCAGCGTAAAAGCGCCGCTGCTAAAACTGTAACCGTCCTGAACCCAGTAAACGGTTTGATCGCTTCCGGTATCATTTGCCCAGACAACTGTTTGCAAATCGTCATCGTCAAAACATCTGATCTCTGTAGGGTTGGTACAATCACCGTAGAACACTACGACGGTGGAATCGTACTCATTTGCACTCTGACCGATGGTCAGGGTCGAGCCCGCCGGCACCAAAATGTAAAAGTACTGATCAGGAGAGTTGTTGGTATTAGCCGTCCCATCGTTGAAACAGCTGATCAGGTTATCATCGGCGCTCGTGGATGTATCTCCATCATAGGGCGATGTCAGTGTGGCTAAATCTACTGCTGTGTCGCACGTTTCCTGGGCCTTCGCCTGGAAACACAGAAATAGCACCATTAATAATAAGTAAGATTTTTTCATAAAACGTAGTTAGTGTTAATAAGGCCGTAATTTAGTCAAAATACTTGTTTTAATAAACAATTTTCAAAATTAATTTACATATTTCTTTGTAAGACAGCGGAATCATCAGACAATACTTGATCTGATTGGTCTTCAAAGAATTTGAAAGACATTGCGAGTCGTATCAGCAAAAAAAAACTCCGGTATCGCTACCGGAGTTTATTATAGTAAAAAAAAGGCGATTATTGCTTAACCACCTTAATGGTTTTAACCTGATTTTCAGCAGAAACTTTTACAAAGTAAGTGCCGGAAGCAAGGTGCGTCATATCAATCTGGCTTTCGTTTGAATTAACAACTTTTGCCATCATCTGTTGTCCCAGCATATTGAAAACCGAAACGCCTGAGATATTCCTGGTTCCTGAAAGGTTCAAAATGTTTTTCACCGGGTTAGGATACACAGAAAGCGATTCGAAGGCGCTGTCTTCAACGCCAAGCGTCGGACATACGATACTAAACGTCACGTCTTTTGGGTTTACGTTTTCGCTGTCCAGCAGGATCAGGTATTGTGTTCCCGCAGTAAGCGTTCCAATATTATTGGTTTCAGGCAATGTTGCATCGCCGATACAGGACCATCCCGTGGCATCGCAGGTACCTGACGCTTCTTTGTAGAAATAATCCACATAGCCTCCGGTCGAAGCGGTGATGGTTAGTTTGTGCAATCCTGTTACTGTTGGCGTAAACGAATACAATTTCTCTGCACCATTGGTCTGGAAACCACAGGTGGTGATGTTCCAGGCACCTGCGCCGGAAAAACTTGCCGTGACCGCGTCTCCGCAGTTTGCAATCACTTCTGCAGCAGCACAATCCTGAGGACAGGCTCCCTGTGTCTGCGCTGTACTTGTAATCATACAAGCAGCACTTTGGTCATTCTGTAAGGTGAAAATTACCGATGTGCCGTTCGCAAAAGGTCCGAATGTGTACGTTCCTGTCGCACCGGCAGTTTGTGACGTACTTCCCTGATTGTCTGAAATGGTCAGAGAAGTTGCTGATCCCATTCCGGTAACGTTGACATCAACAAGGAACTGATCCCCATTGGCACAATCAGAAACCACCGTGTAAGTAGCGGTAGGATTCTCGCAATCAAGATACCAGCCACAGATGCTGAACGTACCTATACCGTCATTGGCGTAATCCCAAACCCTGAAATAGTAAGTATCACCTACTGTCAGTCCGGTATAATTCTTTGTAGCGGCGTTACCGCAGGCACCCACCTCGGTGAAGTTACCCGGAGTTCCTGAGTAAAGCACGCTGGATACGGTAAAGATGCCGCCTGTAATGTCAGAAATATTCAATGAGAGCGTTGGGGCAGGCGCTACAAAATAGTACCAAAGATCGCCATTCCCGTTTGATGGATTGTACTGGTCAATACATGACGGATCCACTTCCGCGTCAGAACCTGTTGTCGCCGCATTTGAAATGCCAGTGATCTTGTTTGGCCCACAGGCAGCACCAAGATCCAATGTCAATTCGATCGCGCCGGCAGGATCGTCATTTACGGGAGGACAAGCGCTTTGCAGCGTGCCACTCGTGATGGTACAGAAATCGCTCTGGTCGTTGGCAACAGTAATCACTACTGATGTGCCTTCTGCATAAGGACCAAAACTGTACACCCCAGTACCATTAGCTGTTTGGCTGGCATTGCCTTGGTCATCTGAAATCGTCAGGGAGGTAGCGGTACCCATATCGGTCACTTCCACTTCAACATTAAACTGCGCGCTGGCACAATCAAATACCGGAGTGTAGGTGGCTGTCGGGTTTTCGCAGTCGATGTACCATCCGCAAAGGCTGAAAGTACCGATTCCGTCGTTGGCATAATCCCAAACCCTTAAATAATAAGTGTCCCCGATAACCAGATTGCTGTACGTCTTGGTACCGGCATTACCGCAGGTTCCGGTTTCTGTAAGGTTACCCGGCGTTCCCGAATACAAAGCACTTGAAACAGTAATAATCTGACCTGTAATATCAGATACGTTAATGGTAAAACTTGATGCGGGTGCCTGGATGGCATACCACATATCTCCGTTTCCAAACGAAGGGTCGTATTGATCCATACAGGTCGGGTCCACCTCTGCCGAAGGCGTGGTGTTGGCATTGGAAATGCCGGTAATCTTGTTAGGACCGCATGCCGTTCCGATATCCAGTGTCAAAGTGATGGCACCCGTAGCGTCGTCATTAACAGGTGGTGGCCCAAGGGTGGTAAAATCTGTCCCTACCCACGTACTTACATCGCCGCCGCCACAATTCGCACGTACCCAGAAATAATACTGTGTCAGTTCGCTCAAAGCGGTGAAATCAACTGTCAGGGTTCCTGCCGGAAGTGTCGCATCGGGCGTTGAAGACGCGTCCGGGGCGGTGCTGTCCTGGGTAAGGATATAGTCGTAACCGTTCGCCGGATTGGTGTTTGAAGCATTCCAGCCCAGGCTGGCAGAATCCAAACCAACAGCCGCAACATCCACACCACTTGCAGGCATACAACTTGGCGGCGTACCGCAGATCACGTTTCTGAAACGCGTTGTAAAGCCCTCACCGGCGCAGGTATTGTCTTTGTGTGTGTAAAAACGAACCACACCTGACACGTCTGACACCCAAAGCACATAAGCATTTTCGCCGTAAGCCAGGACGTTGGTTCCCGCCTCATCTGAAATGGTAATGACATCGGTAGGATTTGAACTCGAAAATTGATAAGTCTCTCCGGCCACGACATTGATTTTCGAATATTCGTTGGCATATCCACCACCGGTGGCGGTGTTTACGGTAAATCCGTCACACGTCAGTGGCGTGTACGTGGCAGTTGGCCACTGTCCGGTCGCGGTAAGGCATTGCGCCGATACAAACGACGAAAAGCACACCATTAAAGTTAATAAAGTAATTTTTCTCATAAAAAAGTTTTAGATTAAGGTTGCTAAAATATATAATAACCTCTTAACACACAATTAACAATCACGCAAAAGTGATGGCATAAACGTTAAAGTTATACTTTTAACAAAAAAAAAACGGCCCATCACCGGGCCGCTTTATCTTATCATAAGTTTCTTAAGAATGTATGCTGTCAATCTGAACCATTTCATTGGCATCTGCCTTGTAATCGACACCGGCGAATTCAAACCCGAATAAGTTCAGGAAATCATTACGATAACCCGCTAGGTCACCGATTTCCGGCAGGGTTTCCGTAGTGGACTGCTCCCACAGCGCCGCCACTTTTTCCTGCACATCGTCGCGCATTTCCCAATCGTCAATCCGTATGCGGCCCTGCTCATCGGTCGGGATGCCGCCCTCTGCATACAGCCTGTCACGAAACAGCCTATCTATCTGCTCTATACAACCTTCGTGAATTCCTTTCTCCTTCATGATTTTATACAACAGCGAAATGTAAAGCGGGATAACCGGAATCGCAGAACTCGCCTGAGTCACCAGTGCCTTGTTCACCGATACGTAGGCTTTTCCATCAATATCGCTAAGGCTGTCCGTAATCGAAAATGCCGTCGCCTCGAGGTGGTCTTTTGCACGGCCTATCGTACCTTTCCTGTAAACGGCCTCCGTCACTGCCGGACCGATATAGGAATAGGCAATCGTCATCGTCCCCTGTGCCAGAAGGCCTTCACGCTTCAGCGCATCAATCCACATCACCCAGTCCTCACCGCCCATCACCTTCACGGTGTTCGCGATTTCCTCTTCATTCGCGGGGTCAATACTCACCTGCGTGACGTTTCCGGTATGAAAGTCCACCGTCTTATTTGTAAAGGTATTGCCAATCGGCTTAAGCGTCGAACGATGCAGGATGCCCGTTTTCGGATCGGTACGCACCGGAGACGCCAGGCTGTAAATTACCAGGTCCACCTGCCCTAAATCCGCTTTGATCAGGTCAATAGTCTGCTGCTTGATCTCATCCGAAAAGGCGTCACCATTAATGCTTTTGGCATACAGGCCGGCACTTTTCGCTTCCTTTTCAAATGCGGCCGAATTGTACCAGCCCGGTGAAGCGGTTTTTCCTTCCAATGGCGGCTTCTCAAAAAACACGCCGATTGTCGCCGCACCTGACCCGAACGCACTGGTAATCCGCGACGCAAGCCCGAATCCGGTTGACGCCCCAATTACAAGCACTTTTTTGGCGCCGTCAATGCTGCCTTTCGATTTTACATAGTCAATTTGATTCTTTACGCTTCTCGCACAGCCGTCCGGGTGCGCCGTAAGGCAGATAAATCCGCGCATTCTAGGCTCTATAATCATAAAATGATATTATTTCAGGTTATTGATGTTATTTAAAAAACAGCACGAAGTTAACAAAAAATCGGATTACTGCCTAAAATGCACTGGGCGCGCTGCCGATTTACAGGGCGTGTCCCTGCGGGCCGGGCTATCCGCTCTAGCTTTGCGCTGCGCCGCAAAGGCTGCCGCTGCTATCCCTCACGCGGCGCCGGTTCATTCGAGCAGCGCCTTCGCGTGGTTGACGGCAGACTCCGAGATGTCTTTCCCCGAAAGCATTTCCGCGATTTCCGTGATGCGTTCGTCCTGGGAAAGCCGCTTCAGGTCGGATTGCGTCTGCTCATCGGCAACCGATTTGAATACCTTGAAATGGTCGTTGCCTTTGGCTGCAATCTGTGGCAGGTGCGTAATCGCAAAAACCTGCATGTCATGGCTCATGGCTTTCATGATTTCACCCATCTTGTTGGCTATCTCCCCGGACACCCCGGTATCGATTTCGTCGAAGATTATGGCAGGGAGTTTGGAATATTTTGCCAATATTGCCTTTACAGCAAGCATGATGCGCGACATTTCCCCGCCTGACGCCACTTTCTTCAACAGCCCGAAATCCGAACCCTTATTCGCTGAAAACAGGAATTGCAGCACATCTTTCCCATTCGCGTAGTAATTTGGCGAAGCGGTCAATTGCATTTGGAAACGGGCGTCGGGCATGCCCAGCTGTGACAATATGGCTGTAAGCTGCGCTGCCAATCCCGGGATGGCTTCACTCCGCCGCTTGTGGATCAGTTCCGCCCTTGCATCCAGCGCTTCCGCGCTCTTCCCTATCTGCTGCTGCAAATCCGAAATCGCCGTTTCAAGATGATCGGCAGCGATGACTTTGGTTTCAAGCTGTTCCCGGATGTCCATCAATGCCTCTACCGAATCCACCTGATGTTTTTTCTGCAAATTGTAAATGGCCTGTAATTGCTGGCTTATCAGGTTAAGCTGCACCGGATCATCGACGAGCTTTTCTGCATGCCGGCTGATCTCTGACACCACATCGTCAATATCAATCAGTGCGCTCCCGATGCGTTCCGTAAGGGTCTCATAATCTTTTGACACTCCAGCAATTTTCTGAAGCGCGGTTTTTATTTCCTTCAGGTTCTGTATTACCCCAAACGACTCGTTATCGGCAAGCGAAACCGCCCTGGCAAACGATTCCTTGATATTTTCGACATTGCCAAGCTGTTCCTGCTGACTTTCAAGCTCCTGCTGCAAACCGGGCCTGAGCACGATGGCAGACAACTCTTCCAGTAAAAATGCATTGTAATCCTGCTCCTTGTTGGCATCATGGAGTTTGGCAGTAAGCTCTGAAAGCTGTTGCCTGAGCTCTTTGTGTTCTTTCAGCAACGCCGCGAATGCCGCGACCTGTTCCTGATTTCCTGCGATGGCATCAATGATCCGGAACTGGATCTGCTCATCTGAAAGCTCCTGTGTCTGGTGCTGTGAATGGATGTCGATCAGGAAATGACCCAATTCCTGCAGCTCAGGCAGGTTTACCGGACTGTCGTTTACAAAGGCGCGCGATTTTCCGGTGGGAAGGATTTCACGACGCAATATCGTAACGTCTTCATAGTCGAGGTCGTTTTCTGCAAAAAAATCCTGCAGATCATACGCAGCGACGTCAAAATGGGCTTCAACGACGCATTTCTCATCTTTTCGCCGCAACGATGACAAATCGGCCCGTTTGCCCAGCACCAGTCCCAAAGCGCCGAGCAATATCGACTTTCCGGCGCCGGTTTCGCCTGTAATAACAGAAAATCCACCGGAAAAATCGATGGATAATTTTTCAATCAGCGCAAAATTTCGGATGGAAAGGGAAATGAGCATTGTATGGCTTTTAAGTGAATTACAATATTAAGCATTCATCCGGCAAAAACCAACAATCCTAAGATGCTAAAATTTGATCGAGGACCACTTGCTCGAATTGAGCGGCGACAGTTTATTAAGTACTTCGGTAAGGTCTGAAATATTTATTGACGGCCCGGCTGAAAAAATCGAAAGGATCTCATCTGCCTTGGCATCAAAAAATACACGTGTCAAAAAAGCGTTCGGCCTCAGGTCGTATACTTTTTGCAATGACAGCAATGTGGTCTTGATTTTCTCCTTACCGGCCTTGGTGTTCTCACCGAAAGTGTCGAGCGCACCCAAATGGTAATCATACATCGCCTCGCGGATCGGGGTGAAAGTATTCGAAAGTAAATCGTTAATCAGGAAAAAGCGGTTCTGGTTGCCGTCCTGCTGGCTCCAGCCTTTGTATCCACCCTGCTGCGCCGTGCTCGCGATGGATTGCGCAGCCGTGAAATAATCAGTGCCGCCCAGCGGGGAATACGTATCGGCATCCATCCCGATGATGATATTGGCATAAAACGCCATCACCGAAACCAGGTTGGAATCGAAACTGTTCGGGTTAAAGAACAGGTTCTCAAATTCAACATATTTAAAATTGAAATCTTTGTCATTGAAATTGAAAACGGGCGTACTATAGGTAGAATTATACACCGGACGCGACGACTGTATCTGGAGTGTCGCCGAAAACTGGTCGCCGCTGTATGAGGCTACATTGATGAACATGGTACAATCGATACGCTCCTTGGATCGGTACTCACGTTCGGACCATTTGGTTTTGTTTACAAATTCATTCAGCGATTTTTCAAGCGTCCGGAAGATTTGCTGATTGGTGGCTCCAAGACGGTCAGAATTGACCCTGACCTCGCAATTGAGTTCCTGTGCATTCGCGAAACCGGTAACGAGCAATAAAAGACAGATGATTCTACGCATGGAAGTGTGTTATTACTTTATTGAGGATGTCTTCAGCCACCGCTTCTTTTGATTTAAGATCCATCGGCTCAATATTAAAATGTTTGTCTATAAAGGTAATCTTATTGGTCGGTTTTCCAAAACCCGCCCCTTCATCCCGAAGTGAGTTGAGCACAATCAGGTCGAGGTTCTTTTTGGTAATCTTCAGTTTTGCGTTTTCCAGTTCATTTTCAGTTTCAAGCGCGAAGCCCACGAGAAATTGCTTTTTCTTCAGCTGTCCCATCGAAGCAAGAATGTCCTGCGTCTTTTCCATCTCAATCGTAAATGCCTCAGCACTTTTCTTTATTTTTTCCCCGGCAATAACCTTTGGCCTGTAATCTGCAACGGCAGCAGCGGCGATGGCTGCGTCCACATCAGCGTACACGTCGTGGCAGGCGTTATACATCTGTTGTGCCGAGACGACACGCACGGTATCGATATTCGGATTTTTCGCCGAAAGGTGCGTTGGGCCTGTGATCAGTATGACTGAAGCACCCGAACGCGCCGCCGATTCCGCAAGGTCAAACCCCATCTTACCCGAAGAATGGTTCCCTATAAAACGCACGGGATCTATCGCTTCGTATGTCGGGCCCGCAGTAATCAGTATTTTTTTTCCTTTTAACGGCAATTTGGATTCGATATCGCTTTCTATAAATGCAACGATGTTCTCAGGTTCGGCCATGCGCCCTTCGCCGGAGAGTCCGCTCGCAAGCTCCCCTGATTCCGCCGGGATCATGATGTTCCCGAATTGTTTCAATGCATTAAAATTCTGAAGCGTGGATTGGTGTTTGTACATGTCGAGATCCATTGCCGGAGCAAAATAGACCGGGCATTTCGCAGAAAGATAAGCAGCCATTAGCAGGTTATCACAAGCGCCCGAGGCCATTTTGGACAAGGTATTCGCGGTTGCGGGCGCAATGAGCATCAGGTCAGCCCAAAGCGCTAAATCGACGTGATTATTCCAGACGGCGTCTTCACTGTCTTCATTATAGAATGTGGAATGCACGGGACTTTTGGAGAGGGTGGACAGTGTCAGCGGCGTGACAAAATCCTTTGAAGCAGGCGTCATGATCACCTGGACCTGTGCGCCTGCTTTAATAAAAAGCCTTACTAAACCTGCAGTCTTATACGCGGCAATGCCACCAGAAACACCCAGTAATATTTTCTTACCGCTTAAAATTGACATTTAGGAATTATTTAGAGGAATCTTTATGGTAGATCTTGTTGTCAAGCCATTCCTGTACTGCAAGTGCATGCGGCTTTGGAAGTTTTTCGTAAAATTTAGACACTTCGATTTGCTCCTTATTTTCGAAGATTTCTTCCAGACTGTCGTTGTAAGTGGCAAATTCTTCCAGTTTCTCGGTCAGCTCCTTCTTGATTTCGGAATTGATCTGGTTTGCCCGTTTAGCCATAATTGTGATTGCCTCATACACATTTCCGGTTGGTTCCTCAATCTGGCTTTTGTTGTAAGTGATTGTGTTTACCGGCGCATTCGTCTTTTTTAAATCCATGACTTTTTTATTTAGAAAATTGTTTTAAATCCGTTTCAATACGTGCAAGCATGTCGTCCGCCTTGCTTTTGTATTCCGTTGAGGCATTGAATTTGATCAGGCTCGTATACGCATTCTTAGCCGTGATCAGCCTCTCTTCCATTTTCGCCTGCACACTGTTAATTGCGAGGTTGTAAGCCGAATCGAGCTTGTAATACAGTGCTTTTTCCTTGTAGGGCGTGCCGGGAAAATCGGCGATAAAATTATCGAGCGCAATCAGAGCCGATTTATAGTCGGCAATCGTATTGTATTGCTTCGCGATTTCGAAATTCTTCTTTTCGATCTTTTCCCTCAATTCCTTTGCGATGCGGTTGGCCTCAGGCAGGAATTGCGAATTGGGATAGTTGTTGATGAACGTCTGCAGTTTATCGATCGCCTTGAAAGTATCGACCTGGTCGAGGCTGTAACGCGGTGACAGCTTGGAAAAACTGTAAGCCCCAAGGTAGGCCGCTTCTTCGGCTTTTTCACTTCTGGGGTAGGTGGAAGCAAATCTTTCGAATTGGTAACCCGCAGGATAATATTGCTCCTCAGCGTAATATGATTTGGCATACATGTAAAACAACTTTTCTGCCTGAGGCTTTCCCTGATACGAGGGCGCTATCTGCTCGAAAAGCCGCAGTGCCTTACCGAATTTGCCTTTTTCGTACATTTTGGTTCCCACTTCATATTTCTTGGCAGTGTCGTCATTCTTGAGCGCTTTTTGGTATTCGCTGCACGAACTCAATACTAAAAGGACAAAAAACAGCGCAATAAATTTCTTCATTAATTTTTTAATTTTAAGATATTCTGCCCGAAATCAGTTTCGATATTCGCTGAAAATCAAGCTGCAAATTTAGTTATTAATTGCAGACTACAAAACATTTTTTCTGAAGTCGGCAAGGTGTAATCAATCCTGTTGTGTTAATACCCGAGTGCCCGGACAAAACGGTCTATCCTGCCCGCAAGATCGGCATTGACCTCAACCAACGGCAAACGGACCGTATTTTCAGAGAGGCCCATCGCCTGATGGATTTGCTTAATCCCTCCCGGATTGCCCTGCTCGAAAATCAGGTCGATCGAATCGGCGATTTTGTAATGGAGCGCATAAGCCTCATCGGTTTTACGCTGCAATCCCAGGCGGATCATTTCAGAAAATTCTTTCGGAAAGCCTTCGCCAATAACGGAAATCACCCCGGCGCCACCGGCCAGTACCATAGGGAGTGCAATCATGTCATCCCCTGAAATTACCAGAAAATCCTTTGGTTTGTGCTGGATGATCTTCATGGCCTGCACCATATCCCCTGCCGCCTCTTTCACGCCTATGATATTCGTATGGTCATTTGCGAGCCTCTGGATCGTCGACGGCAACATATTGCTTCCTGTCCTTGCCGGCACATTGTAAAGAATCACCGGGACCGGGGAAGCTTCGGCCACAGCACTGAAATGGCGGTAAATGCCTTCCTGCGTGGGCTTGTTGTAATATGGTGAAACCGAAAGGATGGCGGCAAACGGCGACAAGTCGCGCGTTTTCAGTTCGTCGACCACATCGGCAGTGTTGTTGCCGCCAACGCCCAGGACCAGCGGCAGCCTGCCGTTATTCGCTTTCTTAACGGTAGCAATAACCAATTCTTTTTCATCATCCGTGAGCGTGGCCGGCTCGCCTGTCGTGCCCAGTACAACGAGGTATTCCACCCCGCCTGCTATCACGTGGTTGACAATCCTTGCGAGGGCTTCCGTATCGACGGAAAAATCTTTTTTGAATGGAGTGACCAGCGCGACACCGGTACCAGTGAATGGTTGCATACTTAGATTTTGTTTAATATTATAAGGTAACGGAACAGTTCGGAGGTAAAAATTTCGAAATTTTCCGCTACCGTGTTGATCATAAAATGGTTGAGACGTTTGTCAATAGTTGAAAAACCGGCTTTAAAAGCCGCTTTGGATTTTTGTGTCACCAATAAAAGGGGCGCCTTTTCAATATCATAATAACTTATAAGCAAATCGAACGGCGCATCAGCAAAGCGGCTTACAGCGTCATTTTGGAAAACCCCGTCCCAATCGATGTCCCTTATCGTAAAAACATCGTGGTCAAACTGTTCGTTTTTCCTGATCTTGTCTTTAAACGCGAGGATACTGATGTCTTCAGGCTTAATGCCGTTGCGCAACAATTCGGCGACAAGGCCTTCTCGGTTCGTGAAATAGCTTTCGTCTATCAGCAAACCTACCGTTTTTATTTTTTCGGTACCAAAATGATTCTTAACGTTGGAAAGGCTATTTTTTAACTTTCTTTTTAATAAAAAATGCTTAACGAACTTTAAAAACATAGTACTTTTACTTGGTTTACAAATTTACTCAAAATAGTGGTTAAAATTCGATGGTAAATCTAAAAAACTATCACGTTACGGTAAGGCATTTTGTTTTATTCTTAACATTTCTCTGTTTGGGCTGTGCCCAGCAGAAACAGTACGTCACCCGCATCGAAGGCCGTCAGGTCGGGATTACTTCAGCGCAACCGCAAACGCCCGGGATTGACACCTTTATAAAACCGTATCGCGAGCATATCAATGAAGACCTCAGTACCGTGCTCGCCTATTCGCCGGAAACCCTTGAGAAATCCAAAGGCGAATGGCAAACGAACATCGGGAATTTCATGGCCGATGTGACCCTCGCAAAAGCCCGGACCGTGTTTGACCCGCGCGAGCAAAAACAAGTTGATATCTGCCTGCTGAATCATGGCGGCATCCGCGCAATCATTCCCAAAGGCAATGTGACGGCGCGGACAGCCTATGAAGTGATGCCGTTTGAAAACAGCCTCATTGTCCTGGCGCTCAAAGGGGAGCAATTATTGGAAATCGCTGCCTATATCATCAAGGAAAAAAAACCACATCCATTATCTGGAATGTCTTTTACAATTGGCAAAGACGGCAATCCCAAGAATATTACGGTGAACGGAAAACCGCTCGTCCCTGCAGATACTTATTACGTCGCGACCTCGGATTACCTGTCTAACGGTGGGGACAATATGGTGTTCTTCAAAAAAGCAACGGCATCGTTTGATATGGACTACAAGTTGCGCAATATACTGATCGATTATTTTAAGGAAACCGATACGCTGGTGGTGAATCACGACGAGCGGATATCGATTGAGCGATAAATTATTGCCCCATGCAGCGATATCTTCACAATGACTCGTCAGATATAGGGGACTCACTGCTGATCACTGCATGTTTTGGCCCAGTTACAAAGAAAAGCCGGACCGCGTCTTAAAAATTTAGAAAAATGAAAAGAAGGGATTTTATACAAAAAACAGCTGCAGGCACCGCGTTTCTGGCGTTGCCCGCGCCATTGATGTCGTTTGCGGCCGATGTGAAACATATTGTGGTGTTGCATACCAATGATGTACACAGCCATATCGATCCGTTTCCACCCGATGATCCCCGGAATGCCAATATGGGCGGGGTGTCCCGGCGTGCATCACTGATTGAAAGCGTCCGGAAGGAAAATCCGAACGTCCTTCTGCTGGATGCGGGCGACGTGTTCCAGGGTACGCCATACTTCAACTATTACGGTGGCGAGCTCGAACTGAAATTGATGAGCATGATGCGCTACGATCTGGCTACGATGGGAAATCATGATTTTGATAACGGCATTGAGGGATTTTACAAGCAGCTGCCGCATGCCCAATTCGACTTCGTATCGGCGAATTACAACTTTAAGAATACGGTCCTTGATACGATCGTAAAACCATATAAGGTATTCGACAAGGACGGCATCAAGGTTGGCGTTTTCGGCTTGGGTGTCGAATTGCAGGGTTTGGTCGACAAAAAGAACTACAAAGAAACTGTCTACCTTAATCCTGTGGAGGTAGCTACAGACGTGGTGAAAGTGCTGAAAGAAAAAGAAAAATGTGCGCTGATCATCTGCCTTTCCCATTTGGGATATGCCTACAAAGACGATCCGGAAAAAATCAGCGACCTGAAGCTCGCGGCGCAAACAAGGGACATTGACCTGATTATTGGCGGCCATACCCACACGTTCCTCGACAAACCAACCGTCGTAAAAAACCTGGATGACAAGGAGGTTTTGGTGAATCAGGTGGGGTGCTATGGCATTAACCTCGGGAGAATCGATTTTTATTTTGAACACGACAGGCAGAAAGCGGGTGGTTCAAAGGTCATTACCGTCTGATCATGAATTGACCACGCGATCGGTGCGCAGGAAATAGCGTACCATAAAGAAATAGGACAATACCTGCGACGAAATATTGATAAGCTCAAACAGGTAAACCGGCAGGTAAAAATGGTAGAGCAAATAAAAAATATCTGAAAGCGCAAAGCAGGTCCACATCAAAACACTGCTGATGGTTTGCCGGCTCCCTTTGGCAATATAATTCACGATCGCAAGCATACCCATCAGCGCGAGCACAATCCCATGACACAGGAACAGATAGAAAAACCTGCGCTCATTCATAAAATCCAGCGTCAGCATCGTGACGAGCAGGTAGGTCACAAAAATCAACGCCACGGCAATGGGCACGGCATCTTTGCGCCTCAACTTGCTCGTAACAAAATCTTTGATTACATACCGGATCATAATCAGATATACGGCGATAAGGCAGCATTCGGCAACAATGAATGAGCTGTCGAATCCCATTAATATATACACATCGGCAACGAATGACAGCAAAAACACAGCGGCTTTATCCGGGCTGACACTATGGTGGTTGTTGATATAATAATACACGAACACCGATGGCAGGATTGCGGCCTTAGGGTAAATTACCCAGGCATCGAGATGCAGGGAGTACAAGAGCACACACAGGATACACGCAGCAAAATATAAGATCAATGACGGTGTACCGGTTTTCATTGCAGCAGTTGGGTAAAGTCTGCTTCCGAGATGACAGGCACATTAAGTTTAGTGGCCTTTTCCAGTTTCGCCGGACCCATATTGTCACCGGCCACAACAAAATCAGTTTTGGCAGAAATGGAACTTCCTACCTTCCCGCCGTTGTCCTCAATGGCCTTTTTAAGTTCGTCGCGCGAATAATTTTCAAAAACCCCTGAAACGACGAAAGTTTTTCCCTGCAGCTTATCGGTGGCATCGGGATTGATACGTTCGACGGTTTCGAGTTGCACGCCAAAGTCCTTTAGCCGTTGGACAATGGTCTTATTTTCGTCGTTACCAAAAAACTCGAGGACGCTTCGCGCAATCCTTTCACCGATTTCGTCGACCAGGATCAAATCGGCCAAACCAGCCCGGGCCAGCGCGTCGCTGTTTTTGTAATGCTTTGCAAGCTTTTTGGCAACGGTCTCCCCGACGTAACGGATGCCCAGGGCAAACAATACCCGTTCAAACGGTATCTCCTTCGATTTGTTGATGCCGTTGATCAGGTTTTCAGCTGATTTCTGCGCCATGCGTTCGAGTGGCAGCACATCTTCCACGCTTAATTCATACAAGTCGGCATAATTGTGAACCAAACCGGCCTTGTAAAGCAACGCTACGGTCTCTCCGCCCAATCCCTCAATATCCATCGCCTTCCTTGAAATAAAGTGCTCGATACGACCAATAATCTGCGGTGGACAGCCATAAAAATTAGGACAGTAATGTTGTGCCTCCCCGGGATTGCGGATCAGTTCCGTGTGGCATTCCGGACAATGGGTGATATACGCTGTTTTTTCTGAATGCGGCGGCCTTTTTGATAAGTCGACGGCAATGATTTTGGGGATAATCTCTCCGCCTTTCTCCACATAAACCTCGTCGCCTACGCGTATGTCGAGCTTTTCAATCTGGTCGGCATTGTGGAGCGAGGCCCTTTTGACGATGGTTCCCGCCAACTGTACCGGCTCCAGATTGGCCACCGGGGTAATCGCGCCGGTACGCCCGACCTGGTACGAAATGGTATGAAGGCGCGTGGACACCTGTTCAGACTTGTACTTATACGCGATGGCCCAGCGCGGGGCTTTGGCGGTGTAACCCAATTCCTCCTGGTAATGGAGCGAGTTGACTTTGATCACCACACCATCAGTCTCATAAGGAAGTTCGTGCCGGTGTACGTCCCAATAATCAATAAACCCGAAAACTTCCTGCATGCTCTTTGCCAATTGCGCTTCTTTGGGCACTTTAAATCCCCAGTCGCGTGCATGCTGCAGCCCTTCAAAATGGGTGTTAAACGGCAGTTTATTCCCAACAACAGCATACAGAAGGCAGTCAAGTGGCCGTCTGGCGACTTCGGCACTATCCTGTAATTTAAGGCTTCCCGATGCGGTGTTCCTCGGGTTTGAGTAAGGCGCCTCCCCGATCTCCACCAACTCCCGGTTCATTTTTTCGAAACCGGAAAGCGGCAGGATGATCTCGCCACGGATATCGAACCTGGAAGGATAGTCGCCTTTCAGCTGCAACGGAATAGATCTGATGGTCCTGATGTTTACAGTGACATCGTCACCCTGGAATCCGTCGCCGCGGGTTACGGCTTTGCTCAGTTTCCCGTCCTCGTAAGTCAGGTTTATGGAAGCGCCGTCATATTTGAGTTCGCACGTAAATTCAGGATTTACGTTACCAAGGACCTTTATGAGTCGTTTTTCCCAGTCGATAAGGTCTTCTTTTGAGTAAGAGTTATCAAGCGAGTACATCCGTTGCTCGTGCACGACTGTGTTGAAGTTCCTGGTGACCATACCCCCAACGCGCTGTGTAGGCGAATTCGCATCGAAAAATTCAGGATGCGCCTGTTCAAGCTGCTGCAATTCGTTGAGCAGCATGTCAAAATCAAAATCTGAAATCTCTGACTGATCCAGTACATAATAATTGTAATTATGCCTGTTTATCTCATCGCGAAGCGCCTGTATCCGGTTACTGAGTTCCATATTTCGATGCGGTCATGCCGATTTATAATCGTGACCAATTTAGTAAATAATTGGTATTCGCGTGCGATTAAAAAGAGAAAGCGCACACGAAAAAACGCATTCGGTTTTTTTAAGTTTATTCTTAATAAAAATGAAAGTTTCTTATCGGATTTATAAAAAAAAGTGCTTTTTTTGTAATCGCTATGGATAGGCATAATTAATATGCTATATTTGAACGGCTTAAAGCAGTTGCCAATATTACATTTTGTGATTTTAAAATAGAAACACCCCCTAAATCTATCTTATAAATGCCACAAATAGAGAATTTTACCGTATTTTCTATTTTGAATATTTCTTCCGGGTAAATGAAACAGATTCGAATGCCATTAAATGAACACACCAAAACACAGCATTCCTCATTTAAACATTTAAGAAACTATGCAAGAAGAAAACATCATTGACGCCGGTTTGGTTATCCAGAAACTTAAGAAAGCGCTAAAAATCAAGCGCGACATCCAGTTATCACAAATCCTCGACATCAGGCCCAATACGATATCCACCTGGAAAAAAAGAAATACGCTCGACTACCCTGCGGTCATTGCCGTTTGCAAAACGTATGATCTCGACCTCAACGACATCTTGCTCGAGAAAAGAGTCCGTAAGTCAAGCGACCTTGACAATCCCGGGGAGACCAAGCTGGTAAGCCGTGAAATGCAGTTCCAGTATTGTATGGGCGCAGATGACCTCGTGGACAAACTCCCGAAGTACAATTTTCCGTTCATAAAAGGGGACAACACCAGGGCATTTCAGGTATTGAGCAACAACATGTTCCCGATGATCGAAGAAAATTCGTTTGTAATCTGTGAAGAAACCAGCCTTCACGAGATTCCGGACAATAGCCTGGCGGTAATCATCAGCAGGACAAAAGGGTTATTTATCAACAGGATCCAGCGCATTGCGGAAAAACGCGACATGTATTTGCTGACCAGCGAGAACACTTTTTTTAATGAGGTGAATATGAAGGCAGAGGACATCAACGAAATCTGGATCATCAAAGCCGCACTGTCTTACAACATGAACGTAGAAAACAAATTCAAATTCATTAATGACAGCATCAAGGTAATCGACCGTGCGCTGCTCGATTTTAAGAGTTCATAACCGATTTGATCTGCAGGTACAGCGCTCCGTCACTCAGGAATGCGCCTTGTTTTATCAGCTCAAACAGTGAATTATTGCGATCGGCATCAAAGTTTTTGGTGCCGATTTTCATTTCAATGTGGTCTGTGAACATATGATCACCCAACCATTGGAGGCCGTCCTTTGTGAGAAAATCAACCGTGTTGTCAAGTGACTTCAGGACGATCGAATGAATCTGCGCTTCGCCGCAATGAAACAGGAAAATGTGGTTTCTGGAAAAATGCTCGAGGTATTCTGCCCGCGTCAGGACACCTTCCCAGATCAAATCTGAAAATACGTCGAGCTCCTGCTCGGCGACCTGTGGATTCTCAGACTTTATTTTGTCCCATTCCGCCTTGTCGATAGATTGTGTGGCGAGAAAGTTTACGAATTCCGGGTGGAGTTCTTCAAATTGTTCTTTGGTGAGGCGTGCGTATTTCATGATGTTACTGAATTGCTGGGTTGCAAAGTTACAGATTTTGAAACTTTGGAATTCAAAATTGGCCGTCCGGTTGACAAAATTTTGGATACCGAACATGGATGCCTAGCCCCGATGGAAGCGGCATCCTTTTTACCGGAACGCAGTGGAGGGAAAAAGATATAGCGGACAGCGGGATCAGCTTCACCCTAAAAAATGCGAACCGGCGAAGCAAAAAAAAATCCCGAAATAAATCGGGATTTCTATTCTCAGACGCTGAGGCACCTGGCACCCAGTCGCTTTTTACTTCTCAGCTACGATTTCGTAAGGAAGGTCAACTACCACATCTCTGTGCAAACGCACTGTAGCGTTGTATTTTCCTGTACGCTTAACGACACCGCTTGTGATGAATTTACGGTCAATCTCGTGTCCTGCCTTAGCCAAAGCTTCAGCCAGGTCGATGTTGGTGATCGAACCGAATAATTTCTCACCACCTGCTTTTGCGGTAAGCTTGATATCCAATGATTTCAGGGTTTCAGCCAAAGCTTTTGCATCGTTAACGATTTTAGCTTCTTTGTGTGCCCTTTGTTTCAGGTTTTCAGCCAAAACTTTTTTAGCTGAAGGCGTTGCCATGTGCGCAAATCCTTGAGGGATCAGGTAATTACGTCCGTAACCTGCTTTCACCGTTACGACATCGTCTTTAAAACCTAAATTCTGAACGTCTTGTTTTAAGATCAATTCCATGTTGTTGTCCTTGTTAGAGAAGTTAGGTTCCGAAAACGGAAACCAACAACTGTGTTTTTAATTATTTCAATAAATCGGCCACGTATGGCATTAAGGCCAGGTGACGTGCGCGTTTTACGGCCACAGACACTTTCCTTTGGTATTTCAGTGAAGTCCCTGTCAAACGGCGTGGAAGGATTTTCCCTTGCTCGTTCACGAATTTCAACAAGAAATCAGGATCCTTATAATCTACATATTTGATTCCGGATTTCTTGAAACGGCAATACTTCTTAGTCTTGTTGGTTTCAATGTTCAAAGGCGTAAGATATCTGATATCCCCGTCTTTTTTTCCTTTTGCTGATTGCTCTATCGTAGACATAATTATGCTTTTGTTTTGTTTTTAGCTCTTCTTCTCTCAGCCCATGAAATGGCGTGCTTGTCAAGTGTAACGGTAAGGAAACGCATTACTCTTTCGTCACGTCTGAATTCGGTTTCGAAAGCAATCAGGTGCTCGCCTGCTACCTTGAATTCAAATAAATGGTAAAAACCACTTTTTTTGTTCTGGATTTCGTAAGCCATTTTTTTCAGGCCCCAATCCTCTTTTGATACCATCTCTGCTCCTCTGCTCGTAAGAAAATCTTCGAATTTGCTTACTGTTTCCTTTACCTGAACTTCAGATAAAACGGGATTTAAGATGAAAACAGTTTCATAATGATTCATAAAAAATTATTTTAAATTGGGTGCAAAAGTAATCATTTAATTTAAATGCACAAGCACAACGGCATTATTATCGATGAAAGGCAATTTTTGACTTTAAAAATTAGTTTGTTTAAAAAATTTGATATACTTTTAAAATTCCCAAAATTTAAGAACAGAGATCTATGAAGTTGAATTGTGTAATTGTAGATGACAGCTCTATACAAAGAATGATTGTCGGAAAACTGGTCAGCAATCATCTCAACCTGAATTTAGTCGGCGAGTTTTCAAACGCACTTGAAGCGAAGAACTTTATGTCCTACACGGCGATTGACCTGCTTTTCCTGGACGTGGAAATGCCTATTGTCAGTGGATTTGACCTGCTTGATGGGCTTAAGGTAAAACCCCAGGTGATCTTCATTACATCCAAACCCGAATATGCCGTTAAGGCCTTCGACTACGACGCAACCGATTATCTGCAAAAACCGATCACGAATGCCCGTTTCGAATCTGCAATCAAACGTGCCATGAACCTCTACAATATGCAGAAGGACGCCAATGATGAAGAGGGCGACCATATTTTCATCAAGAGCAAACTGAAGAAACTTAAGATATTTACCGCCAAGATCAAATGGATCGAAGCCTATGGCGATTATGTGAAAGTGGTGACCGAAGACGAAAACCACCTCGTGCTTTCCACAATGAAATCTTTTGAGAACGACCTGCCCTCGGATCGCTTTGTGCGCGTACACAAATCCTACATTGTCAATATCGATAAGGTAGATAAATTCAACAGCAAGTTTGCCGAAATCGGTCCGACGAAAATTCCGCTCAGCCGGAACAAAAAGGAAGATCTTAAAAAGGCACTCGAGGTGACTTCCTAAAAATCCACATTCACTATTACCTTGATTGCCCTGTAAGGCGCGATGGTCTCAAAGCTGTTGAGCACCTTTCTTATACGTTTTTTAGTTTGCCCCAAAGCCTTTTCCTGTGGCATCTTCACCATTATTGTCCGAATGTACTCATTGCGTATGCGGCTCACCGACGGCTCTTCAGGACCTAAAACAGGAATGTCGAGATTTTGCCTCAACACCTCATAAAGCCAGGACGCACCTTCCCTGAGCTTTTCGAAATCGCGGTGCTTCAACGTAAGCCGTATCAATCGGAAATACGGCGGGTATTTGTAAATATGCCTTTCATAAAGCTGCTCCTTAAACATGCCTTCATAATCGTTGCGTGTGACCTGCTGGATGGTGTTGTGCATCGGGTTAAAGGTCTGGATGACGACTTTACCCTGTTTGTGCGAACGGCCGGACCTTCCCGACACCTGCACCATCATCTGGAAACTGCGTTCAAACGCCCTGAAATCGGGGTAATACAACATATTGTCGGCGTTCATGATCCCGACTAAAGAAACGTTGTCAAAATCGAGGCCTTTGGCCAGCATCTGGGTGCCGACCAGGATATCGATCTCCCGGTTCTTGAAACTGTCGATGAGTTTCTCAAAACTGTATTTGCCACGCGTGGTGTCCTGATCCATGCGCGCCGTTTTGGCATTCGGGAACAACAGCGCCAGTTCCTGCTCGATTTGCTCCGTGCCGAACCCCTTGGTGGTCAGATCGGGACTGCCGCACTGATGGCAGTTGACCGGCATGGCAATATGGTGGCCGCAATAATGGCACCGAAGTTGTCCCTTGAACTTATGGTAGGTGAGGCTAACATCACATTGGGGGCATTGCGGCACGTGCCCGCAGGTCAGGCATTCCACTACAGGCGAATAACCGCGTCGGTTCTGAAATAAGATCACCTGCTCATTCACCGACAATGCGGCTTCAATGTGGCCAATCAGGGTATCGCTGAAATGCCCCGTCATCCGTTTGCGGAAATATTTGTCCTTGATATCCACAAGCTCGATCTCAGGCATCAGCACATTCCCGAAACGCTCTGTAATTTCTGCCAGGCCATATTTTCCTGACGTGGCGTTATAATAAGTTTCCAATGAAGGCGTGGCCGATCCGAGCAACACTTTGGCCTGATGGTATGATGCCAGGACGATGGCCGCATCGCGCGCATGATAGCGTGGTGCGGGATCCTGCTGTTTGAAAGTCTGCTCGTGTTCTTCGTCAATAATAACCAGCCCCAATTGCCGGAATGGCAGGAACAGCGCCGACCGTGCGCCTATGACAATCTGGGCTTTTTCCGCATTATCGAGCACGCGGTTCCACGTTTCGACGCGCTCATTGTTGCTGTATTTGGAATGAAATACCGAAACCCTGTTTCCGAAATGCTTCTGGAGCCGGCCGACAAGCTGTGTGGTCAACGCAATTTCAGGCAATAAATACAGTACCTGTTGGCCTTCTTTAATGTACTTTTCTATGAGCCGGAAGTACATTTCGGTTTTCCCCGATGCCGTGACACCGTGAAGCAGGCAGACGTCTTTTTTCTCCAGCGCAGACACTATGTTATCCAGCGTGCTTTGCTGTGCTTTGCTCAGCAGTAACCTATCATCTCCCCTATCGTCACCAAAATCAACCCTGTCTTCTCGGATGTGGTATTCCTCGAAAATGCCTTTCTCCACCAAGCCTTTTATTACGGCAGCCGTAACGCCCGAAGTTTCGGTGAGGCGTTTGACGGCAATCGGCTTTTTCTCGGCGTTAAGCTGGAAATATCCCAGCAAGGCTTCTTTTTGTTTTTTGGCGGATTTCAGCACTTCGAGCAACGCCTGTAAGTCGGAAGCCGCATCATAATCCCGATGCAGGCGGATGTATTTCACGAGTTTTGGCGTGTACATGTCCTGTACTTCCTCGCGTATCGAAATGATGTTGTTTTCCATCATTTTCCTGATGATGGGAAATACATTCTTGCGGTTGAGCAACGGCATGACTTCGGAGACCCTCAGTGATGACTGCTGCAGCAACGCGCTGTATACAAGCAATTCCTGGTCGCTGAGCTGTTCCGGGTCACAGTTTGCGTCAGGTTTCAACGAGATCATGGTTTCACTTTCCAGCAGCAGCGCCGATGGCATCGCCCCGCGGAACACATCGCCCGGGCTGCACATATAATAGGAGGCAATCCAAAGCCAATGTGCCAGCTGGATTTCCGTCACTATAGGCTTTTCATCGAGGATCTGGCCGATGGGCCTGGCTTCGTACAATGAGGGTTCACGATCATGCAATTCTGTCACAAGGCCCGTATAAATCTTGTTTTTCCCAAATGGAACGGCAACGCGCATGCCTCTTTGCAGGAGGTTCCGTTCTTCAGCGGTGACGCTGTATGTGAAGGTCCGCGGAAGGTTTAACGGGAGGATGATTTCTGCAAAAAACATGATTCTGGGTGGCTTTTACTGATATTAGGTAACAAAAAATTATGGCTTCACGCGATGCCAGTACTGTGTTCTTCCGAACAGCGAAATCCCGATGTAACCGCGCACCTTGAGTTTGTCCTTGTTTTCGAGGTTGATGTAGCATTTGTAAAGCTTGCCGCTTTTGGGATCAAGGATTTTCCCGCCGTTGTATTCCTCGCCGTCCTTTTTGAGCCCTTTTATGATCGTCAGCCCGAGAATGGGCTTGTCCCGGTCATCGCCGGAGCAGTTGGCACAGGTCTTATTCCTGTCTTTCGGATTCAGGATTTCGAGCACGCGACCGTAAACCTTGCCGTTTTTCTCGTAAATTTCAACTACGCCGAGCGCCTTGCCGGTTTCATCGTCGATGGTTTTCCATTTCCCCGTCACCGATTGCGCAAAGAGCAACGGCGCAAAGAGCAAGGTGATAATAATGCACGATAGTTTATTCATTGACGCGTGTTTAGCCCTGATGGAAGCGGCATCCTTTTTATTTCTTCTTTAAAAATAAAAAGATACAGCGGACAGCAGGATCATGCTCCTAAAGCATCTTATTTTTCTTTTTGATACGGTTGATGGTCACATTCAGTTCAAAGCCAAGCAACAGGATCAGGCAATTGATCCAAATATAAAACATTACGATGAGAAGCGTCCCAATCGAACCATACAATTCGTTATATTTTGAAAATTTAACGACCCAGATCCCGAAAAAATAAGATGACAGGATAATCAGCGCGGTGGTAAACACGGACCCGACAGAAATGAATGCGCGTTTTGCCGTGCGTTTGGTCCCGAATTTAAACAGTATCGACACCCCGATCAGGATCATCAGCATTACAAAAATGTACCGGCTGATAACGATCAGCGGGATGTTGTCGCTGATCACATCCGGAATATTGGTGCTTTGGATAAAGACTTCGAATATCACGATGATGGCAACAGTAAGGATCAGTACGAACGTCAGCAGCAACGACATCGCGAGTGCCACCAGGTACTGCTTCAGGAAGGTGCGTTTGGCTTCTACGTGCTGTGATTTCTGGAAACCGACGAGCACCGCGTTGAGTCCGTTGGCCTGCAGGAAAATCGACAGCAGGAATCCCGATGATAACAGCCCCTGGTAGCTGTTGTGCATGATGTCGTTGATGATGGCCGCAATCGCATCATAGGTATTGGGCGGCACGCCCTCTTCGACGAATTTAAGGAAGTCTTCCTGGAATCCGGAAATGGGTATATACGGGATCAGGTTGAGGATGAACAGCAAAAACGGAAACAACGCCATGAAGAAACTGAAGGCAATGGCACTACAGCGATAAGGCAGCGCCCCTTCCCCTATCCCGGTAATGTAGAGCTCGAGCAGGTCATACAATGTAAATCCGTGCAGCCAGGGCAGCTTGATGCGCTGGGTGACATGCATGAGATTCCGGAGGATTGGGATTTTCTCGATACGGGACGATATCTGGGGTTCGGTGTTCAGGGTAATTCCAGGTTTATTTTTTAAAACGCTTTCAGGCTCAGGTCCATATTATAAACCGAATGCGTCAAGGCACCCGAAGAGATATAATCCACACCACAATCAGCATATTGCCGTATGGTATTCTCATTGATGTTTCCCGAAGATTCGGTCTGGCATTTCGATCCGATTAGCGCCACCGCCGTTCTCGTGTCCTCGAAATTGAAATTGTCAATCAGTATGCGGTGCACGCCCTCATTCAGGAGTATTTCACGAATTTCGTCCAGCGTACGGGCTTCTACGATAATCTTTAAATCGAGTCGGTTTTCCTGTAGGTAATTTTTCGTTTTCGTAATTGCCGCGGTAATTCCGCCCGCAAAATCGTTGTGGTTGTCCTTAAGCATGATCATGTCGTACAACGCAAAACGATGGTTTTCGCCGCCGCCGATAGTTACTGCCCACTTCTCTGCCGCCCTGAATCCCGGCGTAGTTTTTCGGGTATCGAGTATTTTGGTGCCGGTGCCCGAAAGCAGTTGGACGTATTGGTTGGTCTTTGTGGCAATGGCACTCATACGCTGCATCGAGTTGAGCACGACGCGCTCTGATTTCAGGATGGACTGCGAGCTGCCCGACACGTGGAAAACCACATCGCCGTATTTTACAGGCTCCCCGTCTTTAATGAATACTTCCAACTTCAACGACGGATCGACGTAGTTGAAAATCATTTCCGCGAAAGCGACACCGGCAATAATACCGTCCTGCTTCACAAGCAGCTTTGCTTTACCTTCTGCGGCAGCGGGAATGCATGCGAGCGAACTGTAATCGCCCGGCCCCACGTCTTCACGGATGGCATTTTCGATGATCAATCGTAATTCATTGTTGAACTGCGCTGGTGGAATCATGGATTTAGATTTTGTCGGGCTAAAATACGAGATAATTGGATAATGTGTCAATTAGATAACGACATTGTGAAGCGATAAATATGATATTCCCAATTTTCTGATTTTAGAATTATGTATACATTCGTAAAAAAAACACTCATGGAATACGATCCGCGCATCGACGAATACATTGAGAAGGCGCAGCCGTTTGCCCAACCCATCTTGGAGCACCTGCGCGCACTCGTGCATAAAGCCGTTCCCGAAGTGCAGGAAACCATCAAGTGGGGATTCGCGTCATTCGATTACAAGGGCCCATTCGTGACCATGGCCTCGTTTAAGAAACACGCGGTTCTTGGGTTTTGGAAATCGGCACTGCTGCAGGATCCACACGGGTATTTGGATGAAAATTCGAATAATGGCGGCGAAGCGATGGGAAACCTTGGCCGGATATGCTCGTTGAATAATCTACCGCCTGACGCCGTGATTATTGATTTCATCCGACAGGCAAAGAAACTCAATGATGACGGCATTAAGGTTCCGGCCAAACCAAAAACGCCGCAACTTCAAGCCGAGGCGCCGGATTATTTCATTGAAGTATTGAAAGCGAATCCGAAGGCATTTGAAATATTTGAGAACTGGTCGCCCGGAAAAAGAAAGGAGTATATTGTCTGGATTACCGAGGCCAAAACTGAAAAAACCCGCAATGAGCGGATGGCTACTGCTGTGGAATGGATCAGTGAAGGTAAAATCAGGAATTGGAAATACGTAAAGTAGACGGATGTCCGTGCGAAACTATTCGTAAATCCTTGCACTCATCAAAATATCGGCGAAGATTTTCCAGGAAGCCTCCTCGGCATTCATTTGGGGTTGCGTGTTGGCGTAAAACCCGTCAATGCCTTCCGCACAGTCTGCCAAAGCGCTGAGGAAATTTTCGAGATTATTATTTTCCCATTCTGGGCCGTTTGCCCTGTACTCTAGCAACAATTCATTCAGAAAGACGATGAAATCCTGCCTGGTTCTGATGTTTTTGGTCGCTTCTATCCTGGTGTCCATCATATCACAACTATTTCATTTATCAAAAAACTCTCCGAAATGCCATAGTACCCCCGAAGGGTCATGCAAAAAACATTCCCTTCCCCAGGGTTCCTCACGCACCGGGATCAACTTTACGCCCTCGTATTTTGCCGGGAGGTTTAGTGCCAGCAATTCGTTGAAGACCTTTGCCGTATCTTCCACTTCCATGAACAGCATCGTGTTGTCGATCCAGTCTTTTACATAGGCGTTCTGAAGGTAGAAACTGAAATCCTGCAGGCGGAATACCGACATTTGGGGACCCAGTGCTGTCTCTTCAAAACCGAGATCACGGTAAAATGAACGGGAGAGATTAAAATCTTTGGCGCCGATAAAAGGGCGCAGCGAATATACTTTTGTTTGCATGATCTGATTATTGGTGGGCCATTATTTCCAGTTCCTTCTGCAGCCTGTCAAAATTCTCTTCATTCTTGTCGACCACGAATTTTTTCAGCTTGTCACACTCAGCCGCAGCGTCAAAAACCATCTTAAAAGTGAGCCTGGTCCTGTCATCCTGAAGTGCCTCGAACGTCGCCTGCACGTTAAACAGCGGCTGCGAATGCCGTTTCCAGGCAATGAGTCTGGGCTCCTCAATCCGGAGAAACTCGACGACATTGTGGTAATTCCCTTTTTCAGGGCCATGCATCGTGAAGTCCCACATGCCGCCTTCGCTGAAATCAAAAGCATGGAAGGTGTTGGTAAAACCCTCAGGGCCCCACCATTTTTTCAGGTGGTCCGGCTCACGCCACGCTTTAAAAACCAGCGAGTCCGCGAATTCAAAAATCCTTGTGGTGACAATCTCACAGTCGGGCGTGGTCTCGAAGAAATTTCTCATGGTACAACTTAAATAACTTAGTGTATTGGGCGGCGAAGCGTTGGCTGTCTGATTTACTTATCGAACATCCCTGCCCTGCTTACAAATTAAACAATAAATACTTTACGAAAAAAGTCGGGGAAAAGCTATTTCAACCCCGGGCGGCTTTTCTTAATTCTTCCCTAAAAAGCAATCGCAATTCATAAATTAATGTAAATTCGCAGGGATTTAGCAAACGCGTACCAAATCCGGCGCATGTGTAATTAATTGCCAATGAATAAAGACGATATTAAGGGCATCCGTCAGTTGCTTACCTCCCCAAAAAGGATTGCGATTATTCCGCACCGAAGCCCCGATGGAGACGCGATGGGATCGACCCTGGGCCTGTACCATTTCCTGCTTAAACTCGGACACAATCCGTTTGTCATTGCCCCGAACGAATTCCCGGATTTCCTGGCGTGGCTGCCGGGCTCCGAAAAAGTATCGGTATTCGAGAAAGATAAGGAAACGGGCATACGAATGCTGCAGGAAGCGGATATCGTCTTTACGCTCGATTTCAATGCGTTGCACCGTACCGGCGAAATGGAACACACGCTCGTGACGTTGAAAGTGCCGTTCGTGATGATCGACCACCACCAGAAACCTGACAGCTACGCCACGTTCATGTACTCCGACACCACTTTTGGTTCGACATGCGAGATGCTGTATAATTTCATACGAGAGATGGACGGGGAACACTTGATTGACCGTACCATCGCCACGTGTATCTACACAGGCATTGTGACCGATTCGGGATCATTCCGCTACCCGTCCACCACAAGCGCCACGCACCGCATTGTAGCCAACCTGATTGAACTCGGGATTGATAACAGTGAAGTCCACACGCTGTTGTTTGACAACAATTCGTTTGATCGACTGCAGCTCATGGGACAGGCGTTACAGAACATGAAGGTTTTTCCTGAACATAAAACCGCGTACATTACGCTGTCGCAGAAGGAACTCGACCAGCATCATTACGTGAAAGGCGACACGGAGGGCCTCGTGAACTACGGATTATCGATTAAAGGCATTATTTTTGCTGCAATCTTTATAGAACACAGGGAAGAAAACATCATCAAGATTTCGTTTCGTTCTCAGGGTAATTTCGACGTGAACCAGTTTGCCCGGGACCATTTCAACGGCGGCGGACACATCAACGCGGCAGGTGGGAAATCATACCAAAACATGCGCGACACCATCAAGAAATTTGAAAACATCATCAAAAGCCTGTAATATGAATTGGAAACAAATAATGACAATGACATTGGGCATACTCGCGGCAGGATGTTCCCAGCAACAGGCCAGAAAACCTGTTTCGCACACCGGCGGAACTTTCATGAAGGAATCGGTGGTGCGCAACAAGAAACTCATCGCCGGCGAGGAGGCCGTTATCGATTCGATCATCAAGAGCGACACCGTAAACAAATACATCGCATCAAAAAAAGGCTATTGGTATTACTACGTGAACCAAAATACCAAAGACACGCTGCATCCTAAAAAAGGGGATGTCGCTTATTTTGACTACGAGCTCAATGACATTAAGGGTAACGTCATTTACTCTGAGGTGGAATTGCGTCCGCAGGTGTATCACGTCGACAAGCAGAACATCATGATGGGCATGCGGGACGGCATCAAACTAATGAAGAAAAATGAAAAGGTCACCTTCCTTTTCCCTTCGCATATGGGCTACGGTTACCACGGCGACAACAAGCGCATCGGACCCAACACGCCGCTGATATGTACCATCGCGCTCAACGACTTTAAACCGGATCCGGGCAACGCTGCCCAGAAAACCGGAACCCAAACACAAGTAAAACCCCTATTAGATAAACCATGAGGAAACTGATCTTATTATTTGCCTGCATCAGCTTGTTTTCGTGCCAGGATGAGCACAGTAAATTGCAGGACGGCCTTTATGCTGATATTGAAACCGTAAAAGGCCACATCGTGATCGATCTTGAATTCGTAAGGGCGCCGGTCACGGTAGCCAATTTTGTTACGCTGGCCGAAGGGAAAAACCCCTATGTATCGGCGAACCTGAAAGGAAAACCATTTTACGACGGATTGAAGTTCCACCGTGTCGAGCCTAATTTTGTCATTCAGGGCGGAGACCCCGACGGGAACGGTTCTGGTGGTCCGGGTTACAAATTCATTGATGAGATTACCGACTTAAAGCATGACCGCGCCGGAACGCTTTCGATGGCCAATTCAGGCCCCGGAACAAATGGCAGCCAGTTTTTCATCACCCATCAGGAAACGCCGCATCTCGACGGCAGGCATACCGTATTCGGTTATGTCGTGGGAAATGGCATGGAAACGGTCAATAAAATCGTAAAAGATGATGGGATTATTTCTGTGAAGATCATCCGGAAAGGGGCGGCAGCAAAGAAATTCGACGCCGTAAAAGTCTTCACCGATTATTTTGTCAGGGAAGCCGAAAACAAAAAGAAGGAGGCTCAGATGAAAGCACTTGAGCAACAGGAATATGAGAAAAAATACAGTGCGGTGATCGCTAAAAAGAAAGCCTATTTTGAAAGCCTGAAAGGGGCTGTAAGAACTACCGCTTCAGGATTGCAGTACAAGACCGTTGCCGCAGGCAATGGGAAAAAGCCAAATATGAACTCGACGGTGTACATCAATTACGCCGGATATTTCTCAAATGCCGTAATCCTTGATACCAACATCGAGGCGACGGCCAACCAATTCGGGAAATTCAACGAAACCCGTAAGATGGAAGGCGGCTACAACCCGATGCCTTTCCAGTACGGCCGGAAAACAGGGCTGATCCCGGGCTTTATTGAAGGCATTGAATTGATGTCGATTGGCGAAAAGGCGGTATTCTTTGTCCCTGCCGCATTAGGCTACGGCGAAGCGGGCTCAGAGGACGGATTTATTCCACCCAATGCCGACCTGATCTTCGAATTGGAATTGCTTGATAAAGTTCAGAAATAAGCATGTAACAAAGGGACAACTCCTGAAAATCCCGCATAGTGCAAACAGAGTAAGGGTACAAAACATTCAAAAATGAAAATCAGACTGATGGCACTGCTGTTCTTAGCGATGACAGCCGGCCTATCCGCGCAGGTTAAGAAACCCGTTGCAACGAAGACGACAACAAAAACGACAACGACAAAAAAAGCAGTGGTACCGGTTAAAAAAACCGTACCTGTAAAAAGTATGGCAACGGCCGCCGGTGACGGCATCTTTGCTGAAATGGAAACCTCAAGGGGTAAAATTGTTTTGAATCTCGAATACCAGAAAGTGCCGATTACCGTAGCCAATTTCATTTCGCTTGCAGAAGGCACCAATACTTTCGTCACCACGCCGGACCGCAAAGGAGTCCCTTTTTTCGACGGCCTGAAATTCCATCGCGTAATCGCCGATTTTATGATCCAGGGTGGGGATCCGAATGGCAACGGATCTGGCAGTCCCGGTTACAAATTCAAGGATGAGGAAACAACGGATGTTTTTGACAAGGCCGGCGTACTCGCCATGGCCAACTCCGGACCCGCTACAAACGGAAGCCAGTTTTTCATCACGCACAAGGACACGCCGTGGCTTAACCACAAGCACACCATCTTCGGGCATGTAGTTACCGGACAGGACGTGGTGAATGCGATCAAACAGGACGACCTGATTAAAAGCGTCACTATCGTAAGGAAAGGGGCGGCTGCCAAAGCATTTAATGCCCTGAAGGTATTTTCAGATTACTATGCCAACCAGGCGGAAGAAGATAAAAAGCAAGCCGCTATAGCCGCGGAAGCCAAAAAGAAGAAAGACGAGGAAGCCGCAGCCGCTAAGAAAGCTTACATGGCCCAGTATGGCCCGGCGATCAATGCCAAATTAGCGGAATTTGCCAGGCTCAGGGCCGCCTCGACAAAAACGGACAGCGGATTGCAATACGTGCTTGTGAAAGGAAATGGGGCAAAACCAGCCGAGGGCACCAATGTATTTGTGCACTATTCGGGTTTCTTCGAAGACGGCACATTGTTCCAGAGCAGCCACGCAGATGTAAGCAAGACCTTCGGTAAATATGAAGAGTCGCAAGCAGCTAACTATCAACCATTCCCTTTCTCATACGGTGCAAAACAAGGATTGATTCCCGGTTTCCTTGAAGTTTTGAACCTGATGTCGATTGGCGATAAGGTTACCGTGTTCATCCCGTCAAATCTGGGTTACGGAGGTCGCGGTTACGGCGGCGCGATCCCACCGAATGCAAACCTGATTTTTGAAATCGAATTATTGTATAAACAATAAACAAAAAAAAGGGTTTACGATTTGTAAGCCCTTTTGTTTTATGCTATTTCTTCCTTACCGGGAACTTCCAGTCAAACTCGTCCCTGTCATTGATGATGGCACCTATTTCAACTTTTGTCACTTCCGCAAACTCTGCCTGAAGAATGAGCCAATTGGTTTCATCAAAATGATTTTCAGCCAGATCAAACTCCTCCGTTTCCCATTTGGTGATGCCGTGCGCCAGCAACACCTGCCTGACTTCGCTAATGTTCCTGCCCACTATCTTTTCTCCGAACAGCTGTAAACCTGGATGCGCTGCAATAACGTATCCCAGCCTGAACTCCTCGTCCTCATAAAACGTCAAACGGCATTTCAGCTCGTAATACAGCTGGATGACATTCCCGTCTTCGTCCCGAAACTCCTTGTCAGGCTTACCATAAATGGCCGCTACATCCGGACTTTTCATTCCGAATAACAACTTATCTATACCGTTTTTGGGGTAAATATTCATGCCTTTTAGTTTTCGCAAAGATAAGTCCGATTTATACAATTCCCGAATATGTTACAGGATTTCCACTTTTAAAAACCAATTTCCGTGTTATGACGTAGCTTTAAGTAACATATCACTATTAACCTTTAATAATCGGAAAATTATGCAACAAAATTTCTTAGCTAAAAAATTGTGGCTTGGAACCGTGCTTTTACTAAACGGCTTCCTGATGCAGGCGCAACTCGTTACCAGCCCTGCAGATGACGGCTCTGACGGTACACTCCGTACCGAAATTGCCGATGCACCCGCTGGCGGCATCATTACATTCGCCCTCAATGTGACGAATGTTACGCTCACGGCAGGCCAGATTACGATCGACAAGTCGCTTACCATTACCGGCAACGGCATCTCAAACACCACGATTGATGGCGGCGCCAATGGCAGGATTTTCGAAATTACCGCAGGCACCGTACTGATCAACGACATCATCCTGACGAACGGAGTCGCTGACAATGGCGGTGCACTGCATGTATCCGATGCATCGGCTACCATCAATAACGTGACCATCCTGAATAACATAGCCAACGGCGCAAGTGGCAGCGGTGGCGGAATTTACGTTGGCACCGGCGGAACCTTAAATGTTTCCGGAAGTACGATAGCCGGCAATCGCGCCAACCGCGCAGGCGGCGGAATCGAAATTGTCGCCGGGACGTCACTGACGCTGACCAACGTAAGCCTGAACAACAACAATGCCGGTGTCTCCCCTGCCACAGCCGCTCCTGGAAATGGCGGTGGCCTGCATGTAACCGGCAATGCGACCGTCATGATTACCGGCGGTACTGTTAACAACAATATCGCTGCCGCAGAAGGTGGCGGATTGTGGAACGGCTCCGGGATGATGACCGTAAACGCAACGGCCATCATTGGTAACACTGCATCGGGAGCGCTGGCAGATAATGGCGGTGGCGGTATCTACAACCTGAACGGCGGGATACTGAATATCCAGAATGCCAACATTGCCGACAATGACGCGGATGGTGCTGCAGGAAGCGGTGGCGGTATCCTTAACGATGTAGGTGCGACGCTCACGGTTTCTGATTCTTTCATCACCGGAAACACATCAAACCGTGCCGGTGGTGGGATTGAAAACAACGCCGGAACGGTAACGCTCACAAACGTAAACCTTAACGGAAATACGACATTCACAACGCCCGGGAATGGAGGCGGACTTCACGTCACTGCAGCCGGAACAGTGACCATTAACGGCGGAACGGTAAACACCAATACCGCAGGTGCAGAAGGAGGCGGACTGTGGAATGGCACGGGAACCATGACCGTAACTGGTACCACGATTTCCGGTAATACAGCCAGCGGCGCAGCGGCCGATCAGGGTGGCGGCGGCATTTACAACCTGAACGGCGGTACCCTGGTTATCGAAGGGGCTTCCATCAGCAATAATGTGGCCAACGGCACGCTCGGAAGCGGTGGCGGAATCCTCAACGACGTGGGTTCGCAACTATCTGTCACCGACTCGTCAATTACGGGAAATACGGCGGTTCGGGCCGGCGGCGGTATTGAAGACAATTCAGGAACAAGCACCATTTTGCTGTCAAACGTCAATCTTAACGGAAACAGCGTTTCAGGACCTCCAGGCAATGGAGGCGGATTGCACATTACCGGCGGAGGAAACGCAACCATCACAGGCGGAACGGTCAACAACAACACCGCTGCCGCGGAAGGAGGCGGATTGTGGAATGGTACCGGTACCATGACCATAAACGGAACAGTAATCGGGGGCAACACGGCCAGCGGCGGCGGCGCAGATCAGGGCGGCGGCGGAATCTATAACTTAAACGCCGGTACATTGGTCATCATGAATGCCACAATCAGCGGCAATAATGCCAATGGGACGCTGGGAAGCGGTGGTGGAATCCTGAACGATGTCGGATCACAGTTGTCTGTCACCAATTCTGAGATTAGCGGAAATACCGCGGTCCGCGCAGGCGGTGGTATCGAAGACAATTCGGGTACAAGTACCATCATCTTAACCGATGTAACCTTAAATGGAAATACTGTCTCGGGACCTCCGGGCAATGGTGGCGGACTGCACATCACCGGAGCAGGAAGTGCAACAATTACAGGTGGTACCGTAAACGGTAATACGGCAGCCCTCGAAGGGGGCGGACTTTGGAACGGTTCAGGTACGATGACTGTGCAAGGGACAGAAATTAATGGGAATATCGCAATGGGTGCAGCTGCCGACGACGGCGGTGGTGCCATCTTCAATACCGCAGGGACATTAAATGTAAGTGACGCGGTAATTGCAGGAAACAGGGCGACCGGAACCAGCGGCAGCGGTGGCGGTATATTCAGCATGGCCGGGACTGTGACGGTCGAAGACAGTATGCTCGACACCAATTCGGCTAACCGTGCGGGCGGCGGCATTGAGGTTGTGAATGGCACACTTATGATCACCGATTCTGACCTGGTTAACAATGATGTGGATGGCACGGCAGGTAGCCCGAACCCAGGAAACGGAGGTGCATTGCACATTACCGGAGCCGCGACAACAACCATCACGGGCGGAACCGTCAATGGCAATGACGCACGCCGCGAAGGCGGCGGATTGTGGAACCAGGCAGGCAGCATCATGACAGTCAACAATGTGACGATTGACGCCAATACGGCCAGCGGACCTGATGTGGCGCATGGTGGTGGTGGTATCTTTAATAATGGCGGTGATCTTTTCGTAAATAATTCGACCCTTTCAAACAACACGGCTGACGGCGCCCTTGGAAACGGTGGTGGACTCCACGTTAAAACAGGGACAGCGACTGTACTTTTAAGCACCATCTCCGGAAACACTTCGCTAAACAATGGCGGCGGTTTGTATAACAATGCCACGTTGTCTGTCAATGCTTCAACCATTGCCAATAACGACGCTGCGATGAGTGGTGGTGGTATTGCCAATAACAGCGCTCTGTCGGTTACATTGAAAAACACCATTGTTGCCACCAATGCAGCCACAACAGGATTTGACGTGTCAAACAATACCGGAACTTTTGTTTCTAGCGGATACAACCTGATCGGGCAGGATGATAGTGATGTGTTCCCAAATCAGGGTACCGATATGGAGGGAACAGCGAGCCTGCTGATCAATCCGTTGCTTGGTGCTTTGGGTGACAACGGTGGAGACACTTTCACCCACGCGTTGCTCGCAGGCAGTCCTGCTTACAATATGGGTGATCCTGCGGACCTGTTCAATGATCAGGCGGGCAATGGCGTTTTCGCCGACAGAAGGGACATTGGCGCCTATGAGGCCCAAACCGTTTTAGGGGTTGCTGACATTACGCTGAATAATTCAAGAAAGAGTATGATTTATCCAAACCCTTCAAATAATGGCATGGTTAACATCGCATTTGCCACTGACGGTGAAGTTTCGGCGTCGATTATCGAAGTGGGTTCGGGGAAAATGGTAAAACAACTGCAACTTAGCAATATGTCGAATCAGGTAAGCCTGGGCAATTTTGCTTCAGGCGTTTATATCGTACAATTGGTTTCCGACGATTTTACTGAAACACATAAGTTGATTATCGGAAGGTAACAATCGACCTGCTGATCTCAATGAAGCCTCCGGACAAACTGTTCGGGGGCTTTTTTTATAGCATTTTTTTAAGGTTCTGCTTCACTTCGGAAATCCATTCATCTTTCAAAATGCTCAACACGATACTGTCTCTCCTGCCCCCTTCGGCTTTGGGCATATTCGACCGCAGGACGCCATCGACCTTGCAACCGATGCTTTTCATGGCGGCGATACTGCGGGCATTATTATGATCTGCGCGAAACTCCACGCGTTCCATTGCGAGTTGCTCAAACGCATACTGGAGCAGCAGGAATTTGCAATGCCGGTTCAGGCCGGTACCCTGAAAATCCTTTCCGTACCAGGTGTACCCGAGCTGCAGCGTCGACAGCGAAAACTGCATGTCGTAAAAACGGGTACTTCCCGCATATTTCCCGGCTTTCTTGTCGAATACGATAAATGGAAATTCCATTTTATTGTCGCGGGCCCGTAACGCGATACGGATATAATTTTCAAGGTTTGCCTTTCCATTGGCGCGTACCAGGGAAAAGTACCAGATATCGGGTTCGTGTTCGGAAAAGTAAAGCAGGTTTTCCACATCGGAAAACTGCAGCGGACGGAGCAGCACGCGCTCGTCTTCGAGGATCAATTCCGATTAAACTCGAAATCGTCATTCATGGATGGTTCATTAGCCCGGATGGCAGCGGCATCCTTTTTCCGGCTTCTTTAGCCGGGAAAAGATACAGCGCACAGCCGGAATAGCTTCTAATACCCGAAAACGCCAAAAGCACTCTCGATTGTAAGTTTTCTCGCATCGGCAGCTTCCACCCGCCCGACAATCTGCGCATCGACATCAAATGATTTTGAAATGGCGATGATATCGTCGGCGATTGCGGCAGGCACGTACAATTCCATACGATGGCCGCAATTGAACACCTGGAACATTTCCTTCCAATCGGTCCCGGACTGCTGCTGGATCAGCCTAAACAAAGGAGGCACCGGAAAAAGATTGTCCTTGATGATGTGCAGGTTGTCTATGAAATGCAGGATTTTCGTCTGCGCCCCGCCGCTGCAATGCACCATGCCGTGAATCTGGGACGGATTGTACTTTTCAAGAATTTTTTTAATGACGGGCGCATACGTCCGCGTTGGCGAAAGCACGAGTTTTCCGGCATCGAGGGGCGCGTCCGGCACGGGGTCTGTGAGTTTTGTGTTTCCAGAATACACGAGGTCTGACGGAACCTGTGCGTCGAAACTTTCAGGATATTTCTCCGCGAGGTATTTTGCAAAGACATCGTGGCGTGCCGACGTCAGGCCGTTGCTTCCCATACCGCCGTTGTATTCTTTTTCGTACGACGCCTGTCCGAAAGACGCCAGGCCTACGATGACATCGCCCGCTTTGATATTGGCATTGTCAATCACCGCACTGCGTTTGATGCGCGCGGTAACGGTGGAGTCAACGATGATGGTGCGTACCAGGTCGCCGACATCGGCAGTTTCGCCTCCGGTGGAATGGATCGTCACCCCGAAGTTACGAAGCTCTGAAATCAGTTCTTCCGTCCCGTTTATAATTGCGGAAATCACGTCGCCCGGTATGAGATTCTTGTTTCTGCCGATGGTTGATGACAGTAAGATATTATCGGTAGCGCCCACGCAAAGCAAATCATCGATGTTCATGATCAGCGCATCCTGGGCGATCCCTTTCCAGACCGAAACATCGCCGGTTTCTTTCCAGTATAGGTACGCCAGCGAGGACTTGGTACCGGCACCGTCGGCGTGCATAATCAGGCAGTAGTCTTCGTCGTTTGTGAGGTGATCGGGAATAATTTTACAGAAGGCTTTCGGAAAGAGGCCCTTGTCTATATTCTTGATGGCCTGGTGAACGTCTTCCTTAGAAGCGGAAACGCCGCGTTGCGCATAGCGCTTGCTGGTATCGGAACTCATAAAAATTGCAGTTGTTGTTGTGCCGCAAAGGTAATCAAAAAAAATCCCGGGTTTGTAGTGCCGTTACAGAATGCTTTTCATTTCCAGCCTGAATTTCATGATGCGGTCTTTGCGCTGGACCTCGAGCAGCAGTTTGCGGCCATCGTCGGATTTGAGCAAGTCGTTGATTTCCTGCAGCGTAAACTTGTAGCTTTGGGCCTCATTGATTGAGATGAGCACGTCGCCCTGCTGCAGCCCGATAGCGTCTGCCGGGGATCCCTTGCGCACCGATGCGATTTCATAGACCGGCTTGAGTTCAAATTTGTATTTAACGTCCATTTCGCCCCCGCCACCGAGTTCTATTTTTACAGCACTTGAGGTGCCGTGTTCGCGGTTTACCTCCTGCACCAGCTTGGTTCCGGCATGGTGCAATTCGATACCGCTGGTATTGCAATGAAACGGCAATTCAAAATTTGCGTTCTTTTTCAGGTAGAATTTGCTGTTGGTATAATCAAAAATCACCTGGAACCGCTTGATAACCTCCCCTCCTACGGATCCGAGCCTGTTTTCGACCATCCTGACATTACGCAGCGAGACCGTGTCGGGGAACGAGGCTATGGGATTCCTGAAACGGAACCTGTTAAGCGCAAAATCGCTGATCCGGGCCTTTTTCCCGAAAATGGGGCCGCTGAAACCGCGTCCGAGGAAATCTTCAAAATGGCGCTCAGGTATCGAGATGCGGTCTGACCTGTCGTCGAAAAGCCAGATGGCATCACTGTTTCCGGTGTCAAGCAGCAGCTTCGCGCTGACGACCTCTCCCCCTGAAGTCACTGCAGACACCACGTAGGGCTTGTTGCGCTCAAGCGAGATATCGAGCGGTGTGTAGTTTTTAGTGATTTTTTTGACGTTGGCCTTATTGTAATTATAGATCACAAGCTTTTTATGGGCATAATTGATCTTTACAAGATTGTGCTTAAAAAACTGGTAGCCGATGATCCCGTTGACCGGAACGCCAAGACTGGCTGAGAGGTTCATTTGTTCATCGATGACCACGAAGATCTCCTGGTTGCTGTATTGTAATGGCCCGATGGAGAGCTTATTCCGTTTGGATTTGAGTCCGTCGACCCCTTCCTGGCTGCCCAGCCCGCGCAATGTAAGGCTTTCCACATCGTGCAATGGCACCTCCCGGTCGTCGAGGCTGAACAACACGGTTTCTTCCACCCCGGTATCGAGTAAAAAGCTAAGCTCAACGCCGTTCACTGAAACCGGGACGATGATTAGATTGTTAATTAACTGGAAAGGAATGGTGATCTTATTTTTGTTTGGCAACGCGGCGAATCCGTCCTGTGCCGCCGCAAAAAGAATACAGCAAAAGAAACCTGTTATGGCAAACAACGCTTTCATTGTAATTTTTTATTAAAATTAAAAAATAAATACCGAATATATCGAATTGATGATGGCAAAAACGCTCGCGCCGTTGTAAGGATTCGAAAAAAATTGCACTTTTGCACCAAATCATTTTCATATGCCAAAAGTATCAGACAAAGGAAGCAGGATGCCCGAATCACCCATCAGGAAATTGGTTCCATATTCGGAAATCGCCAAGAAGAAAGGACATAAAGTGTATCATCTTAATATTGGCCAACCTGACATCCGCACGCCTGAGGTGGCGATGAATTCGATTAAGAACCTGGATATTAAAGTGCTTGAATACAGCCATTCAGCCGGGTTTGAAAGCTATAGGATCAAACTGTCGCAATACTATAAGGATCATGGCCTTCCGATCGACGTAGCGGATATTATTATCACGACGGGCGGTTCAGAAGCGTTAATGTTTGCCATGGGAAGCACTATGGATGTGGATGATGAAATCATTATCCCGGAACCTTTTTACGCCAATTACAATGGTTTCTCAACAGCATCCGGCGTGAAAGTGGTGCCGGTCATTTCGACAATCGATACCGGATTCGCCCTGCCGCCGATTGCCGATTTTGAGAAACTGATAACCCCTAAAACCAAGGCCATACTGATCTGCAACCCCGGAAATCCGACAGGGTATCTTTATTCCAAGGAAGAAATGCAGCAACTGGCCAGTCTCGTAAAAAAACACGATCTTTTCCTGATTGCAGACGAAGTGTATCGCGAATTCACTTATGACGGGGATCCGCATTATTCGGTTATGAATATCCCGGGCATCGAGGAAAACGCGATCATGATTGACTCGGTTTCCAAAAGGTACAGTATGTGCGGCGCGAGGATTGGGTGTATCGTGTCAAAAAACAAGGAGGTTATGGCGACAGCGATGAAATTTGCCCAGGCGAGATTGAGTCCGCCGACCTTCGCGCAAATTGCAAGTGAAGCGGCCCTGCAAACACCGAAAAGTTATTTCGACGAAGTCATTACCGAATACCGCGAGCGCCGTGACGTCCTCATTGCAGAGCTCCGTAAAATTGACGGCGTAAAAGTAGCCACGCCGAAAGGTGCATTTTATTGTATTGCCCAATTGCCGATCGACAATGCCGATGCGTTTGCACAATGGCTGCTTGAATCCTTCGATGTAAACGGCGAAACTGTAATGGTGGCTCCCGCAGCCGGTTTCTATTCTACGCCGGGTGTGGGTCTCAATGAAGTCAGGATTGCATACGTTTTAAAGAAAGACGATCTGGTCAAAAGCGTAAACATCCTTAGTGAGGCGATAAAAGCATACAACTCTAAGCCTTAACCGGCACTGCTTTGGTACCGGAATAAAAGTCGTAGCATATCCCGCCAAAACTGCCCCAGGTGAAATACCAGATGATTTCGATCCAGGGTATCGAACCATAACAGCGCACGCCCAGTTTAGTATCAGGCAGTAGCCAGTATTTGTTCCAGTAATCAGGCGCAATCAATTCGAATAAAATGATGTAAATTGGGAATACGACGGCCAGGAAAAGTAATCCTGAGAATATGGCTTTTTTGAGCAAGTCCGGTCGTTGCCAAATGATAAAAATACTGCAGCATAAGAAACTCGCGGGGCTGACGAGCATCGTGTTGAGGCCCATGGGAGGCAATGATACCATGGCGATAAAACCGACGGCAAACATCATATAGAATGTTTTTTTGCGCGGCGGCGTGAACTCGATTTCGTCCATCCTGAAAACGAAATTATAAAGCGACATCGATACCCCGATAATCACGAATCCCACGAGAAAGTCTTCAATTGAGATGACCGCATTTCCCAAAACAGTCGGTGGCCGCCAGTAATCACGCAAGTACCAGTATTCGGCTATAAATCCTGAGAACCCACCGATGAGGCTCGATTTGAGCATTTTCCTCCTTAAATCTTTTTTTACGGTGTAGATGACTATCCAAAGGACAGATAAAAACAAACCCAGAAAAAGATAAATGTACTGCTCCATGCAAGCTGATTATGATTTCGGAAAATTACTCAAAAAAAAAGAGCTTCAAAAATTATTGAAGCCCTTTTTCCGAAAATATCGTCAGCTTATCTCTTGATTGAGAAGTGCGCCTTAAACTCTTTATTGACGCCTTGTTCAGTATATTTGATTACAAACCAGTAATCGTCAGCTGCCATAGGCTGGCCGTTGTAAGTACCATCCCAACCCGTAGGATTGGTTGAGCTGATCTGTTTCAGCAATTTGCCGAAACGGTCGAAGATGTAAATCTTCGCATCCGGCTGGTTGCTTAAGGTAGAGATGTTCCATGTATCATGTATGCCATCCCCATTCGGCGTGAAGTACTTTGGATAATCAATCACTTTCACATCATACGATAGTTCGTCACAGGCTTTAGTATCCCGAACGTACACCGTATGATTACCGGATTTATCGATCGTAGTGGAGGTCCTGACACCGTTAAAAATGTTATCGGATTGCCATGGGCCATCGTCAAGACGGTATTCGTAGTCAGTGCTCGCCGGCATAGCGGTCACAATGATGCTCGCATTATCAGCAAAAAACAATGTATCAACCTGTGCGGTAATTGTCAAAGGTGGCGTCGAAGTCGTGATCGGGGCCATCGCTGAATCAGTACAACCTGTAGCTGTATCCGTAATGACGACCTTATAGCTTCCGGCAGCCACTGCGTTGTAGGTACCTTCAGTGGCACCTGCAATTTCTACATTATCGAGATACCAGACAAACTCATATCCATCCGCCGTAGTCAGGCCGGTGTTCAGCTCATAGAAAGACCCCATCATGGTTTGTCCTGTTGTAGGATCGAGGCAAACATAACCATCCTGGTCGAGTTCCGGGTCCGGAATCTGCTGAACAGTTACTACCGCATCGCCTGTCAATGCTTTCGGGCAGGGCGGATTGTCGTTCGCTGATACGCTCACCAGACTGTAGGTGGTGGTCTCACCCAGCATGCCCGTCAATAACCTTGCAGTACCGGACGGATTCAATGTAATGGTTTGTTCCTCTCCGCCATTTACGGTATAAGTCACTATGGCATTAGGCGTACCGGTAAAAATAACATCGGTTCCCGTATTGTCACATATTGTAGATTCTGAACCATTGGCAATTGTCGCATCAGGAAGCGGACGCACGACAACGGTCACAGGATTACTATACACGTCAGGGCATGAAGTGCTTTTAACAATGCATCGGTAAACACCTGAATCGGATAATTGTGCGGCATCCACGTGATACACCTGATCATTGCTCACGTCAACACCATCATGTTGCCAAACGTAAGTAACATTACCAGTTACCTCGATGATCAGATCGATCGGCTCTCCCACGCAAACCGTTTTTGAAACCGGTTGCTGCGTTATAATTGGCGGTTGGTTTACCTTCACCGATACCGGATCTGTAGACACTTCGCCACATAAAGGATTGCTCAGGATACAAACATACACGTCTGCTACTTCAGAGGCTACCGTTGCGGAATCTGTATATGTGGGCGAATTGGTCCCCACATTAACGCCGTTACGCTTCCATTGATACTGCGTGATGTCGCCCGAAGCCACTACCGAAAGGGACAAAGTCATCCCTGCACAAAGGTCTGTCGGCGGCGCCTGCGGTTGCGTCAAAATGACCGGTGTTTGATACACTTTCACCATGGCTGCTGCGGAAGTGACCGAAGACGGACTACCGCAGGTACCCGTTACTATCACATCGTAGCTTCCACTGTCTGTCAATGGATCGGGATTATTGACAATGTATGCGTTCGACGGTCCTGACTGAACTACCTGATTGTCGCGTCGCCACGTATACTGCAGGTTATCTCCTTCGGCTGCCACAGTCAGATTAATTTGGCCTGTCTGGCAAACATCCCCTGAAACCGGTTGCGTAAGGATTTGCGTGTCTTTCAACACGTTAATTGTTACCGGAATCGAAGTGATTGAGCCGCAACCCGGATTGGTCACCACAACAGTATAATTTGCGTTGTTTTCCGCCGCGGTGATACCCAATATGTCATAGGTATTGCTGCTTGGCGCCCCGAGTGAAACGCCATTCCTCCTCCAGTCATAGGTTGTCGACGCATCGGTATTGTCAGTAGTTACCTCAAGCCTGATATCACTTCCCGTGCAGTAATTCGGATCTACCGTTGGCTGAGTCAAAAAGTGTGGTCCGGGCGCGATACTTACGGTCACAGTACTTGATGTGACATCATCACAGGTACCGTGCACAATCACATTATAATCACCCAAATCTGCCAACAAGGCGTTATTTTTTACAAAAGTATTCGAAGGTCCGTTTTGTACTGTAACGCCCTGACGTTTCCACTCATAAGTAAGGTTGTCTCCGCTTGCTGTGACATTGAGCGTGAATGACTCGCCTTCACAAATTGGCGTCGGCGTTTGTGGCTGTGTTGTAATTGCAACCGGTGCGAAGTAGCTGATGGTCACACCCTGACTCAGTGTTCTTGTGCACGAATCAGTACTGGTGATACTATCCAGAGTATAATTTGATGCGGGAACCTGTATCTGTCCCGTACCCGATGACGGGATTACGTAACTGAAAGGCGCATTACTGCTGTCATGAAAATTCACAGTGGCATTGGCGGTTCCCGTAATGTCCAGCAGTACATTGTCGCCAGGGCATACCGTAGGCGTTGCCGGGGTAAATGTAAAGACATCCGGAAGCGGGTTAACGATAATCGTAATCGATTGTCCGGTGATGGGTTGGGTTGTAGCGCAACCCGGCACGGTTATATTGTCAAGCGTAAATACATAACTGCCCTGACTGGCCAGTGTCTGGGTATTGATCGTCCCGATTCCGGTACTTGGATCAAGCTGCACAGTGCCCGTGCCTGTTGGTCCCGTGTAATTTACAGTACCACCTGCTGTACCCTGGATATTAATGTTGGTCGATCCACCCGGACAAAAAGCAGGATCGTCTGCATCAATGATACTCGCGGAAGGCGGATCAATGGAAAAAACCACAACAGTCCCCGGAGCAAAAGTATATTCACAGGACGGTGTGGTTGCTGTATTTACTTTCTGTAACTCGAAAGTAGTTTCTTCGTTGATCACATAATTCACCACGGAAGTTCCGTTCGGCTGGATCGTCGTCGTTTCTACAGTAGTGCCGTTGGAATCCGTTTTGGTGTAAGTGATCGTGGCGCCCACAGTTCCGGAAAACGCCAATGGGGAACTGATAGCAGGACATACCGAACCGCTTGCTGAATCAAACTGCGCCGTTGGGGTGTCGACAATTTCGAACGTAAATGAGGATTTGTAATTGGGGCATTCCGGAGTATAATAATAATCTACGGTGTAAGTCCCGGGAAGACTTTGCTCCAGATCGATATCACCCGTCACGCTGTCTACGTGCAAATCCGGCGAAGAGCCGACGAATTCCCCACCTTCGCTAAAAGGAGTAGACTTGTGAACGGGCGAAGATAAGGCTCCCCCCTTGCATATGATCGGATCGTAATCGATAGTTCCTACCGGCTCGATCTTGTCAATAGTAAATGACTCTACAGTGTAACACCCCGATCCGGACCCGATTTCATCGACCCTGACATAAAGTGTTTTTGGAAGATCTGAGGCGTTAACAGGATAGGAGCTGATGTTGTTAATATAGTTGTTTGAACCATCATCCGCGGCTTGGTAGTCCTCGTAATAAGTGATTACGTAATCCAGCGGGTTCGGCACCCCGTCTAAAAAGAAACTGTCCTTATTGGCATCGACGATATAAGGCCCGTTATCGCCAGGACACGTAACTTTTTCAACCCCGTCCGGCGTAGGCAATGAAAAGCTCGATTGTACTGTGATGGGACCACTGGTAAATGTTGCAGGCGCCGCACCCGGGTTATTGTAAGTTACAAAAGCTTCGAGCACATCTCCGGGCACCGTATTGGGTACCGCGATATTATCCACATTGCTGTTCGCGATAGGGTTACCGTTCAATGTCCACTGTATTGTAGCATTCTGAGGTCCGGCCGGCGTAAAACGGAAAGCTTTCCCGATGGCCGTAAAATTTGTACCGTTGCATCCCGGGGCTGCAATCCACTGGCTTCCGCTGTTATTGATCAACCCGATGATGCCCTTGCCTTGGTTCCATGGATTATACGGAACACGCCTTTTCACGAATACATCGATAATGTTGGTGGTTTCATAAAGCACCATTTGGTAAGTCTGCACACCGGCTACGTTCGTATTTGGGTTAATGCCGTCCGCAAACTGCAGCACTTTGTTTACATTGAAGATGAATACCCTTCCCGGAGCCGTATTCTGTCCCTGGTCATACACATAATAGTTGATGGTCGTTTCCGGGTAAGGAAGGTCTGTAAAGTTGATGTCCTGCAGGATACCGAAGATAGCATTCCGAATCGTGGTCCCTCCGGGTAAACCGCCGCTTATAGGCCATGGACAGGTTTGCCCGGGAGCATAAGGGCCCGTCGTGTTAAAGCAGAGCACCCCGTTCGACCCAACTGACATCACATTATAACTATTTCCCCAGAAATTGAATGCAAAAGGCAGATTAAACAGGTCGTCCGCCCAGAAGTCATCCTGGTTCCCATTGGTAGGGATCGGAATCAACGTAGAACCCGGCACAGGATCGAACGAATAAGGCGGGTTGTACGGAATTTCCTTTACGCTGTAAGCGGTTGTCGTATTTCCCGGAGTAAAATTGATAGAGGCCGTAGCCACACCGCTTCCGAAGCACCATGCAGCCTGTCCGCCATTGACCGCATCAACGTCCGGGGAGGCCAATTGGGCATACGTTGTACCATATAAACAACTAGCCAACAACGCAGTAAGTAACCTGTTTTTCATCATTGCAAGATTTTTTGACGCGTAAATTTAAAGATTAAATAACAAAAATTTCCCAAAGGAAAGATTTATTTTCTAAATACAACAGCCCAGTTTAATTTTACCCTACTTGTTATTTAATATTATTTTATCTTTGCTGGTGTAAAAAAAAATGCTTTTTACCTCCTAAACCCTATGAGCAAAACAGACGACTCCCATGACGAGATTGGGAACAACCACATCGCCACCAGCGCGGTGAACCCCATCAGGACGGATGCTTTCGACCTGAGTGACGACCAGAAGATCGAATCCATCAAAAAAGACGTGGAGCGTATCCTTACCACCCTCGGGATGGATCTCACCGATGACAGTCTTAAAGGCACGCCGAACCGCGTGGCAAAGATGTTTGTAAAGGAAATTTTTGGCGGGCTGAACCCTGTTAAGAAACCGGGCGCTTCCACCTTCAAAAACCATTATAAATATGGGGAGATGCTCGTAGAGAAAAACATCACGCTGTACTCGACCTGCGAACATCACCTTTTGCCGATCATCGGTCGGGCGCATATCGCCTACATTTCAAACGGCACGGTTGTCGGTTTATCCAAAATGAACCGCATCGTAGATTATTATGCCAAAAGGCCGCAGGTACAGGAACGCCTGACGATGCAGATTGTACAGGAGCTGCAGAAGGTACTCAACACCGAAGATGTCGCCTGCGTAATCGATGCGAAACACCTTTGTGTAAACTCCCGCGGTATCCGCGATATCGAAAGCAGCACCATCACTTCAGAATTCTGCGGCAAATTCAAGGAAGCCCACGTGAGGAGGGAATTTTTGGATTACATCAAGCTCGATACCAAATTCTGACACAGAACCTGAATTTTAATCATAACGTTTGATTGGCCGCGGCAATCTGCCTATATTTAGACATCCAATCATTAAATTTATACCGAATGCCACTGTACAAGCAACATCCCTTAAAGATTTACAATTCCCTGAGCGGGGAAAAAGAAGTTTTCACGCCAATTCATGAAGGCAATGTGGGGATGTATGTTTGCGGCCCGACGGTTTACAGCAATGTACACCTGGGCAACGTGCGCACGTTCATGTCTTTCGATATGATTTTCAGGTACTTCAGGCACCTCGATTATAAGGTGCGGTATGTGCGCAATATTACCGATGTGGGCCATATGGTCGACGATGTCGATGACGGCGAGGATAAGATCGCGAAAAAGGCCCGCCTCGAACAGCTTGAACCAATGGAAATCGTGCAGCGGTACACGGTTGACTTTCATGACATCCTTGACAAATTCAACTTTTTGCCGCCAAGCATTGAGCCGACCGCAACAGGCCACATCATTGAGCAGATTGAAATCGTAAAGGTCATTCTTGAAAAAGGTCTCGCTTATGAATCGAACGGTTCGGTGTATTTTGATGTGGTGAAGTTCAACGAGCACAACCACTACGGAAAGCTCAGCGGCCGCAATATTGAAGATATGATGGCCAATTCGCGCGAGCTTGACGGACAATCCGATAAAAAGAACCCGCAGGATTTCGCCCTCTGGAAAAAAGCGGAGCCTGAGCACATCATGCGCTGGCCATCGCCCTGGAGTGACGGTTTCCCCGGATGGCATCTTGAATGTACGGCGATGAGCACCAAATACCTCGGCAACCATTTCGACATACACGGCGGCGGCATGGACCTCAAATTCCCTCATCACGAGTGCGAAATCGCACAGAACGAGGCGGCGACCGGCAACACACCGGTCAATTACTGGATGCACGCCAATATGTTGACGCTAAACGGAAAGAAAATGGCCAAATCGACTGGAAACAACATCCTGCCGGGCGAAATACTCAGCGGCGACAACCCGTTCCTGAGCAAGGCTTTCTCAGCTTCCGTAGCACGCTTTTTTATGATGCAGGCCCATTACCGCAGCATCCTGGATTTTTCAGACGAAGCGATCATCGCTGCCGAAAAAGGATTTAACCGACTCATGGAAGCGATGGACAACCTGCTTACCCTGTCATCCGCCGGCAGCTCGACGATCGATATAAAATCCTGGGAAGACAGCTGCTACGAAGCAATGAACGACGATTTCAACACGCCGATCCTGATCGCTAACCTGTTCGAAGGCGTACGTTTCATCAATATTTTGAAAGACGGCAGCGCCACGTTATCAGCTCATGATTTGAAGCAGTTCAGCAAGCTCATGCATGCATTTGTGTTCGATGTCCTCGGGCTCGAAAATGAAAAACGCATTGGAGGGCACAACGACAAACTGGAAGGTGCCATCAACCTGCTTATCGACATGCGCAACCAGGCTAGGGTAAATAAGGATTTTGCACTTTCCGACCGGATCCGTGACCAGTTGATTGCATTGGGCATCCAGCTTAAGGACGGTAAGGACGGTACTACTTTCACCATTTAACCGATGAATGCCGGTAAGGTCGCGATATGGCCGTTTGTGTTTTTGGTGCGCGCGTACCAGACCATTCTATCCCCGCTCCTTCCCTCAGTATGCCGCTTCCAGCCCACCTGCTCCTCGTATATGATCGAATCGCTAAAAGTACATGGCCTTTTGAAAGGGCTGTATCTGGGCATCAAAAGGATCCTGAGTTGCCATCCGTGGGGTGGTTCAGGGTATGACCCGGTACCACAGAAGCGATGTGACGGAAAACATTAACCATATTTTTAGCAATCCATACACCGTAAACCTTAATTTTACGCTGCAAATTTGAAAACCAAACTATGACACCATTTTTATCCATCGTATGGAACCAATCTGAAGGCATTGACCTCGGTTTTTTCACAGTACGTTATTACAGCCTGATGTTCGTGATCGCTTTCGGACTCGGCTGGTACATTATGAAAAAATATTCATCCGCGAAAATGAACCCATTGAAAAACTCGACAGCATCTTTATCTGGACAGCATTGGCGACGCTCGTGGGGGCAAGGCTGGGACAGGTGTTTTTTTACGACTGGGATTATTTCAGCGAGCATCCTGCCGAGATATTCCTGCCGTTCAGGTTTAACCCGTTCCGTTTTACTGGTTTTAGCGGACTGGCAAGCCACGGGGCGGCCCTGATGATCATTATCTGCATGTATTTTTTCAGTAAAAAAGTGATGAAGCGCCCTTTACTATGGGTACTGGACCGCGTGGTCATCCCGGTTGCAAGTGGCGCCATTTTTGTGCGGATCGGGAATTTTTTCAACTCTGAGATATACGGGCACCAAACCACCGGCAATAAATTCTATTCGGTGAAATTTATACGCGAAAGCGAATTCTGGAACAGGCACGACCTGTTGAAATTGACCAACAGTACCGAAGAACACGAGGCATTCAGTAAACTGACTACCGATCCGGCTTTCGCCAAAATTGTCGAGGCCATCCCATACCGCCATCCGTCGCAGTTGTACGAGGCATTCGGATATATTTTTGTATTCCTGATCCTTTTTTATGCGTATTGGCGCACAGACGCCCGCCAACGTCCGGGATTGCTGTTTGGCCTGTTCCTGATTATGTTATTCACCGTGCGATTCATAGTGGAATTTGTAAAAGAAAGTCAGGGCGGATTTGAAAGCGACCTCGGATTGCTTTCTACGGGGCAATGGCTGAGTATACCGTTTGTGCTTGTCGGGTTGTTCTTCGTAATCCGCGCGAAGAAATACCCGGAAGGCATATTATAATCACGGAAATCAAAACCACAATAACGCCCGGAGCCTCTGCTTCGGGCTTTTTTTATGCCTTGACCTGAGAAACCCATTTGAGCAGCGATGAGAATGGATTGAAACGTGGCGGAAAAGGTTTAATGAGATGAATCAGACGCACAAAGCATGGATCAGTTTGGCTGTACATTCAGATTGGAAGATTCCACAGCTGTCCGCAGACATCATTACAGGTCCGAAGATTTCGGCAGGCCCCGGAAGAATCTGCCAAGAGATGTTTGAAGTCGATTTTGTTCCAGATAGCATTTACAAGCTATTTCCGTCCTTCTTGTATGTTGCCGTGAAGCGTTAGCAGTTTTTACTTCTTCGGTTACAAATCACGGGTTAAGGACGAACTGCGAAGGGTTGCAGGAGTTTCTTCTGCGGAAGCGGAATAAAAATACAATCAAAAAAAATGCCCGGGCTTTCACCAGGGCATTTCAATATCAAAAAGTTTAAAATTTAAGCGTTGTGCTCCGCTTCAATCCTGTCGTGCTCTGCCTTTGAAATGGTATCACACAATACAGGTGTTGCGATGAACAGCGACGAGTATGTACCTACAACGATACCCACAAGCATCGCGAAGACGAACCCACGGATGGAATCACCACCGAAGATAAACATGATCGCCAGTACCATAATCATGGTCAACGAGGTATTAATGGTCCTCGACATGGTCGTATTGATCGATTTGTTTACGATTTCATTGAAAGTACCTTTGGTTTTACCACCAAGGAATTCCCTCACCCTGTCAAATACGATTACGGTGTCATTCATCGAGTATCCGATAACCGTCAGGATCGCAGCGATGAAGTGTTGGTCGATTTCCATGCCCCATGGCAGGTATTTCCAGAGTAAAGAGTAGATACCCAATACGAAGATCACGTCATGCGCAACCGCAGCGATCGCACCTAAGCTGTACTGCCATTTCCTGAACGAGATCATCAGGTAAAGGAACACGATGGCCATCGCACCAAGTACCGCCCAGTACGCATTGGTCTTGATATCGGCAGCTACCGTTGGGCCCACTTTAGAGGATTGTACAACGCCAAGTGTTTTACCGTCGTATGGGTTGGTGAATTTATCGTAAGTCATGTCGGCACCGTAATGCTTCTTCAAACCTTCGAATAACTTCTGGTTCACCTCCTGGTCTACCTCAGTACCGTGTTGCTCAATCTTGTATTTGGTCGTAATCTTCAATTGTGACGGGTTTCCGAATACTTTTGCTTCAGCGCTTCCGAAAATGCCTTTGAGCTCGTCAGCGATTTCTTCAGCAGGCACTGCTTTTTCAAAACGAACCTGGAAAGTCCTTCCACCAAGGAAGTCTGTACCGTAGTTCACGCCATTTGTCGCCAACGAAGCCACACTTACGATGACTACCGTAGCAGAGAAGATATACGTCCATTTCTTAATCCCAAGGAAATCAAAATGGAAGTTCGTAAACCATTTCTTTGACATGCCGGTAACAAACGTGAGGTTATTTTTCCTCCCTGTACTCCAGTCAAGCAAAATCCGCGTAATGAAAATCGAAGTGAACAAAGAGGTAATGATACCAATCAACAACGTAATCGCAAAACCTTTAATCGGTCCGGTTCCGAAAACGACAAGCACAATACCGGTAAGGATGTGGGTGACGTTGGCATCGATAATCGAACGCATCGCACCTTTCCATCCGAAAGAGGCCCTGATGGCTTCGTCGAGTGGCTTTCCGGCACGCAATTCTTCTTTTGCCCTTTCATAGATAATGATGTTTGCATCCACGGCAGTACCCATGGTCAAAACGATACCGGCAATACCTGGAAGCGTCAATACAAATCCAAAGCTTACCATCACACCGAAAAGGAATAACAGGTTTACAGCCAATGCGATGTTGGCATACCAACCGGCTTTACCATAATATACAATCATCCACAAGGATACCAGCAACAATCCTACGATAGAGGAATTGATACCATGATCAATCGCTTCCTGTCCTAAGGATGGCCCTACGATCTCAGACTGGATAATTTCAGCGGAAGCAGGTAATTTACCAGCCCTTAATACATTCGCTAAATCTTTGGTTTCAGTAACATCAAAACTTCCTGTGATTTCTGACCTTCCTCCGGCAATCGGGCCGTTGCTCACGCCCGGCGCAGAATATACAATGTCATCAAGCACTATGGCAATATTACTTTTTTGGGTAGACGCCGTTCCGGTCATTACTTCCCAGATCCTGGCTCCGGTCAGGTTCATCTGCATGTTTACTGACGGACGCCCGTATTGGTCGAACGTATCCTGAGCATCGGTAATCACGCCACCGCTCATTGGTGCGGTATCATCACGGTTTCCTTTCAGCGCATATAGAGCGAAAGTTTCAATCTCCTTTTTGTCCTTATCCAATTCAGTCACCGGTTTGCCCCATACAAATTTCACGTAACGCAGGTTTGCAGGCAGCAACGCTTTCATATCAGGCCTTTTCAGGTAACTGTTGATCGCAGCAGTATCTTTTTTCTGGTAACTGCCCAGCATTGGCGAAGGCGTAGGCGTCATTTTATCGAACAATGGACCCCTTGACTGATCCGCTTTAGCCGAATCCTTATTCTCTGCCAGCAATTTAGATACGTCGTCTTTCGCTTTTGTAGTATCAACGGCTGTTGTAGCAGCGGTTTTGGTTTCTGTCTTTTTCAGGGCTTCGTTGATGGCATTAAGATATCCGCCCACTTCCTCAGCCTTGTAGGTTTCCCAAAATTCCAATTGTGCCGTACCGGCAACGAGTTTCTTGATACGATCCTGGTCTTTGGCGCCCGGAAGCTCAATCAGGATCCTTCCTGACTCGCCCAGTTTCTGGATGTTAGGCTGTGTAACGCCGAATTGATCGATACGCTTCCTCAATACGTCGAACGCACTGTCTACAGATTCGTCTACTTTCTTGCGGATTACCTTCTCGGCTTCCTTGTCGGTCATCTCAAAGTTGATACCATCCTTACCTTCAAGATTCCTGTTCGCAAAAATATCAGGCGATGCCAGTCTGATAGTCCCATTGGCATTTGCAGCAAAGGCCTCGAAGAAGGCATCAATATATGTCTGATTACCGGCCTGGTTTTTCGTAGCATCGTCAAGCGACTTGTTGAAAACCGGATTTTTTGAGTAGTTTGACAGTCCTTTCAGGATGTCCTTTACAGAAATCTGGAGCTGGATATTCATTCCGCCTTCCAAATCAAGGCCTTTGTTGATTTTTTTGCCTTTTACATCATTATAGGTATAAAATAAAAAAACTTTTTCTTTCCCGATGGAATCCAGGTATCTAAGTTCTTTCTGTGAATCACCTTTAGCATACTCTTTTGCCTTGGATTCAACACTGTCTGCCACAAATGTGAAAGAAAGTTGGTAAATACTTACCAATGCAAATATGATTGCAAAAAATTTAACGAGTCCTCTATTCTGCATTATTACTGAAATTAATTAATTTTTGTTCTCTTATTTTGGTTTAAACTGTTAAAATAATCCTATTTTAAATGCTGTGTTAAGAAAAAGATAAAATTGTTGATTTTACCCAATTTTTACAACCGGGCAAATATATAATTAACCTTATGATTAACCAATTAATTTTATCAATAAATCTCAAAAAAAAGACTGCAAGATTGCAGCCTTCTTCCTTAAACTATTAAAACGTTTATGCCAACACAGATTTGAGGTCGGCATTCATGTTACGCACCGCATCTGAGCTTTTTGCAAACAAGGCTTTTTCCGCATCATTGAGGTTGATGGAGAGAATTTCCTCCACCCCGTTTTTGCCAATGATACAGGGCACGCCCATACAAATATCGCTTTGGCCATACTCGCCTTCAAGCAACACTGAGCACGCAATCATCTTTCGTTGGTTATTCAGGATGCTGTCCACTAAATACGCTACCGAAGCACCCGGAGCATACCATGCTGAAGTCCCGAGAAGACCTGTTAGTGTGGCGCCTCCCACCATGGTGTCTGCAGCAACTTTTTGAAGTGCCTCTTCCGAAAGGAATTCCGATACCGGTATCCCATTGTACGAAGCGAGCCTTGTCAAAGGGATCATGGTCGTATCGCCATGCCCGCCTATCACCATGGCTGAGATGTCATTGGCCGGCGTGTTTAAAGCTTTTGAAATGTAATACCTGAAACGCGAGCTGTCTAAAGCGCCGCCCATACCGATGATGCGGTTCTTTGGCAAACCTGTCGCTTTCAAGGTGAGGTAAGTCATCGTGTCCATTGGGTTTGATACCACTACAATGATGGCGTTCGGGGAATGTGCCAACACGTTCTCAGCAACCGATTTAACGATACCGGCATTGATGCCGATCAATTCCTCACGGGTCATTCCCGGCTTTCTCGGAATTCCGGATGTGATGACAACCACATCGCTGTTCGCTGTTTTCGAATAATCATTGGTCACGCCGCTGAGCTGGGTATTGAACCCGGTGTTGGTCGCGCATTGCATGATGTCCATCGCCTTACCTTCTGCGAAACCTTCCTTGATGTCGAGCAAAACCACTTCAGAGGCGATGCCGCGGTAAGAAATGGCATCTGCGCACGACGCGCCTACGTTTCCGGCGCCAACTATTGTCACTTTCATATTAATTGTGTTTGTTATTTAAATTTATATTGTAATGAAATGTTTGAGTTCACAAATTTACCGAATGCAATCGAGGTTTGAACATAAATCCGGCTGAATTGATAGCGCGCCGAAAGTTCACCGATATAATTAGACTTTGTCTTGTAAATCGCCCTCAGCCTTTCGTTTAAGATGTCGTGCAGTGGGACAATATCTTCAATCGCTCCTTTCTTTCCCTGGATCTCATACTCAAAATCGCTGGTATTCATGATAAAACCTGCGGAAAGCTCAAGTTTTTTAAATGCTTTTGCCGCGCTTAACTGCAACTGCCAAGTGTCGATAAGGCTGTTTAACGCCGTGAAACCCAGGTTTCCGTAAGCGGTCTGTACATCCAGGAACTCGACGGTTATGTCTTCTTTAGAATATGCCAGCAAGGCCGTGAGACTGATTTTTTTCGCCGCCATGCGCTTAAAATACTGGCTTAGATTGTGTTTCAATCCCGCGCCATATACCTGATAATTGACGTGCTTCAGCGTAATTTCCGGAGAATACTTCACAACGATTTCCGTGCCCTTCCACAATCCTAAAGCCGCCTGTACATAAGGGTACACAATGGTCTCCCGGTTTACTCCTTCGGGAGATTTTACCACGACCGGCTCGCCGTTCAGCGTCCCGTTTAGCGTGACAAATTCGTCACTACCCAAAGCGGTTGGCGTTAAGGCCGTATCTGCCCCGTCAATTGTAAAAAAAGAAAAGTCGCTGTTCGACAGCCTGAACTGACGGTCGGACTGCGGCACCAAAAACGCATTCACATAAACACCCACCGTAAAATCCCAGAGATTACTTTTTTGCGGAGTGGATATCCAGCCCGATGCGGCCTGATATACCGCAGCATCCGTGGCCGGCGTGATGTACCTGTCGGTAAAAAAAATGGCATCATCAATCAGGCTGTTCAATTCCTGAGTGGTCGCATCGGACTGCGCGTTTGCAGCAAATCCGAGAAAGAACAGCGCGACAATCCCGCTTTTTCCCCAGGCCGATTTACGCATCGATATTCGCGTAAACAGCGTTTTTCTCTATGAATTCGCGCCTTGGTGGCACCTCATCGCCCATCAGCATCGAAAATACCTGGTCGGCCTCAGCGAGGCTGTCAATCGTCACCTGGCGCAGGGTCCTGAAATTCGGATCCATCGTGGTTTCCCACAATTGCTCCGCATTCATCTCTCCAAGACCTTTATAGCGCTGGATTCCCGCGCTACCGCCCATGCGTTCGTTCGCCTGATCGCGTTGCAGGTCATTCCATGCATATTCCTTTTTGTTTCCTTTTTTCACCTGGTATAACGGCGGCGCAGCAATGTAGACGTGTCCTTCTTCAATCAACTCGCGCATGAAACGGAAGAAGAAAGTCAGAATCAACGTTGATATGTGGCTGCCATCGACATCGGCATCACACATGATGATGATCTTGTGGTAGCGCAGTTTTTCGAGGTTCAGGGCTTTACTGTCTTCAGCCGTACCAATGGTGACGCCCAAGGCGGTAAATATATTCCGTATCTCCTCATTTTCAAAAACCTTGTGATGCATGGCCTTTTCGACGTTCAGGATTTTTCCCCTTAAAGGCAAAATCGCCTGGAAGTTACGGTCGCGGCCTTGTTTAGCAGTTCCACCCGCCGAGTCTCCCTCTACCAGGTACACTTCACATTTTGCAGGATCCTGTTCGGAGCAATCCGACAATTTTCCCGGAAGTCCGCCACCGCCCATCACCGTTTTACGCTGTACCATCTCACGGGCTTTCTTCGCTGCGTGGCGCGCCTGTGCCGCAAGGATCACTTTCTGGATGATAATCCGGGCATCGTTCGGATTCTCCTCAAGGTAATTCTCGAGCATTTCACCTACCGCCTGGCTCACCGGCGACACTACTTCCCGGTTACCCAGTTTGGTTTTGGTCTGCCCTTCAAACTGTGGTTCGGCAACTTTTACGGAAATGATTGCGGTCAGTCCTTCGCGGAAGTCGTCTCCGGAAATCTCGAATTTGAGCTTGTCCAGCAGCCCCGAAGCGTCGGCATACTTCTTAAGCGTACGCGTCAATCCGCTACGGAAACCCTGCAGGTGAGTACCCCCTTCGTGGGTGTTGATGTTATTTACGTACGAGAAAATATTTTCGGTATAACTGGTATTGTATATCAATGCAACTTCCACCGGAACTTCGCCTTTCTCATGGTCCATGCTGATGACGTGGGAAATAATCGGCTCGCGGTTTCCGTCAAGGTATCGGATGTATTCCTTCAATCCTTCGTCAGAATGAAATACTTCCTGACGCGGTTCGCCTTTCTCATCAAGTTCCCGTTTGTCAGTGAATGTAATGGTGATGCCTTTATTCAGGAACGACAGTTCGCGCATACGTGCCGACAGCGTGTCGTATGAAAATTCGGTAGTCTGGGTAAAAATCAGGTCATCAGGATAGAAAGTCTGCCTGGTTCCCCTTTTCTCGGTTTCTCCGACCTGTTTCACCGGATACATAGCCTTTCCGCGTTCGTACTCCTGCTCATAGATTTTGCCATCACGGAAAACAGTGGATTTCATCTTCACGGAAAGTGCATTGACGACGGACACCCCGACGCCGTGCAAACCTCCGGATACTTTGTAGGAATCTTTATCGAATTTACCTCCGGCACCGATTTTGGTCATAACAACCTCCAGCGCCGAAACGCCTTCCTTCTTATGCATATCAACCGGAATTCCCCTTCCGTTGTCTTCTACGGTTACGGAACCATCCTCATTAATTGCAACCCCGATCGTATCGCAATGGCCTCCCATAGCTTCATCGATGGAGTTATCAACCACTTCATACACCAAATGGTGGAGGCCACGAACGCCCACATCACCTATATACATGGAAGGACGCATCCTAACGTGCTCCATTCCTTCTAATGCCTGAATACTGTCTGCCGAGTAATTATTTTTCTTGTTTTCGTCGCTCATATCCTAATTGTATCCTGAGATTTTTTGTTTAACGGACAAATATATGGAAATGAGTGAAATTTAGCCTTAAAAACGCTGGTTTAAAGCCGGAAGTTATCAACATTCAGTTGTCGAAAATCGTTGTTTTTTAAGCAATCGGTCCGTTCGGTTTCAAACATAAAAAAGCACCGGCGGTTTTCCGGTGCTTAGTACAAACAAACTATCTAACAACCTAACTAAACTACAACTCCTGATTTTGAAATTTCGACATCCGCCTGAACGTGCGCGGCATTCGCACGCCCGCTCGGATCCTGGTTTTCCTGCCATTTCGGAATCCACTTCCTGACCGTCTGAGCCGCACTCAGCTGTGGGTAATGCTTATGAAAAATCGTCCGGTAGTAAAAGGCTTCCTTGGTGGTCGGGGTATTGTATGGAAACAATTGTGCGGCCTGCTCCATATCTTCATCGGTCACTTTTGACGAGGCGTAATCAATCAGCTGGTCAATCCAGTTGTACCCGACGCCGTCAGAAAATTGTTCCTTCTGCCGCCATAGTACCTCGTTTGGAAGATACGGCTCTCCGGGTGTGTCAAATGCCTTCCGCAATATGTATTTTTCAACCCCATCATATGTCTTTGGCTGCTTTTGTTCCGATTCAATTGTCATTGCCACATCGAGGAACGCCTTGTCGAGGAAAGGCACCCTGGCTTCAAGTCCGTGCGCCATGGTCGATTTGTCGGCGCGGAGTAAATCAGCCGTGAACAACTTCTGGACACGCTCAATTGTCTCCTTCTGGAAATCCTCGGTGGTTGGCGCATTCCTGAAATACAGGTAACCGCCAAAAATCTCGTCGGCACCTTCACCGGAGAGTACTACTTTCACCCCGGATTCTGAAATCGCTTTGGAAAGAAAATACATCGGCGTACTGGCCCTTACTGAAGTGACATCGTAGGTTTCGAGGTGCCAGATCAATTGGTCTAAAATATCGATTCCCTGCTGCACGGTGAAATGGACTTCATGGTGTTCGGTCCCTAAGAATTCCGCGACTGTCCTCGCCGCTTTTGCATCGGGCGCGTCCTGATCCAATCCGATTGAGAACGAGTGCAGTTTTTTTCCCTTATCTTTCAGCAACCGCGCTGCGATGGCAGACGTGAGCGAGGAATCGAGCCCACCCGACAGCAGTACGCCGATCGGCACATCGCTCATCAGCCTTTTCCTGGTTGCCTCGGTAAGCGTCTCCCTGATCAGTGATAGATCGAGCGGCCGGACGGCTGTCTTATATTCCTCGTATTCGGGCTTGTAATACTTGACAAATCCGGTTTTGGGTGTATAGAAATGCCCTGGCGGAAATGTCGAAAACGTCCTGCACTGGTCGGCAATCGATTTCATTTCTGAGGAAAAATACACCCGGCCCCGTTCGTCAAGTCCGTAATACAATGGCTTCACTCCCATCGGATCGCGGCCTGCAATGAAATCGTCTCCATCAATAATGACAAAGGCGAAGTCGCCATCAATCCGGTTTAGGAAATCATATCCGAATTCCTCGTACAGATGGACAATCACTTCTGAGTCTGACCTCGTGCGGAAAGTATGGTGCTTTAAAATGCCTTCACGCAATTCCTGATGGTTGTAGATTTCGCCATTGTGTACCATATAGGCATTTTTAGTGCCCCTTATGGGTTGCTTCCCGGAATGCAGGTCGATAATCGATAAGCGTTCATGCGACAGGATGTGACCCTGCTCCGTAACATGCATATCACTTTCGTCCGGGCCGCGGTGCGACATGCGTTTTGAAAGCGCCTGCACCAATTCTTTATCCTTCCCTTTTCCTATAATGGCCAAAATCCCACACATAATCTTCTTTGTTTATCGGTTATTTATTTTGATAACGCAAAGATGGATTTTAGGTTATGATTTTAAAACCAATCCGAATCGGTTCGTTTCAAATCGAAACAAAAATAATGTGATTTAGCAAAATACGTAAATACAAACCCGGGCAATCCGGTTGGGCGATTGGAATCTGTAATCCCGCTAACGGATATGTTCGATACGGTAAGCTGTCCCGTTAATGTCAAATGAATATCCTGCTTCGTGTCCCATCAGCTGACTTCCTAAGGGCGACTGCGGCGAGATGGCGAAGACGTCGTTTCCCTCTATATTGATTTTGGGCAAAGCGGCAGCGATATATACCAGCATCCGGTTCGTTTGCACAAGGCTTCCCACGACCGCCCTGGTGTTCACTGACAACGGATCAATTTTATCTAAGACGGCTTTCTGCGCCAGGAATTCGGAAAGTTTCGCGCTCAGCTTTTCCTGCTCTATATGCATCATGGATAATGCGGTTTCGTGCTTATCGCCCGCCGATCCTTTGGCATCATTCTTCGAATCTTCGGTTAAAGCTGCAATCATGTCCCGGAATGCATCAATCTTATCCTGGACGAGCTGGCTGTAGTACAAATGGATTTTCGCTTTCGGAATCATAATGCCAACGCAATTTTCCCGACGCTAAAAATCAAACTTGTAGTTTGCTCCGAGCATGACCTGCAACTGCTGCACGGGATAGCCCAGCCATTTTTCATATCGTTGGTTCGCAATGTTATTTGCTTTGAGGAACGCCGTCCAGCGTTCATTGTATTTGAAGCCGACATGCGCATTGGCATCAAAGTAACTGCCTAAGGTCGCGACCTCTTCAGAGAAGCTGCTGTATTGCAGCAGGTCCTTACGCTCGCCCACAAAGAAAAGTGACGCACCCGCATACCACTTTGGTGTGATGGTCACATCGAGCGTCGTAGCCAACCGCAAAGCCGGCAGGTTCCAGGCTTCGCTTTCCACACTCGTGTTATAGCTGTTGAAAGTCGCATTGATACCGAAAGCCACATTCTTTGAGAAATCCGCTTTCAGTTCGCCGTAAAAGCTGATGGTTTTCACATCGTCATACGCCAGTTGAAACGAATTGCCCAGCTGGTATGGCTCGAAGTCGTTCAGGCTGCTCCCTGACACTTCGGGGAAGCTGTTATTCTTAAAAAGCGGTTTGTTTTTTTCACTGGTGTAAGACCCCCTTAGATTGTAGCTTACGGCACTGGACAGTTTGCCCTTCAGTCCTGCGAAAATATCGTATTGCCTGTCTGTGGGCGCTATGGTTAACGTAGGTGATACGAATGGATTCTGGTTGGTGACATCACGATAGGAGTTTTGTTCAAGGCCGCCTTCTGCGCCGGCATAGAATACCATCAGGTCGCCCACGACTTTGAGTGAGGCATTGACCTGTGGGTAAATGAAGAGTTTATTGTCGCTGTTTTCGGTGTCGAGGCTGTAAAACGCCGCTGCACCCAGATTGACGGTCCAGTCGGCACGATTGATCACGAAGCTCGGATGCACACCGAAATTGGTGTAGCCGTAGCGGATTGCGCCCGTATCAAAATAATTGTTTTTGAACTCGCCTCCTACATAATCCACAATGAAATCGGTTTTGATGTTGGTATCGGAAATATTGAAATCGAATGAAGGCTTTACATAAAAACGATTCTCGGCTGAATCAAATGAGTCCCAAAACCGGTTGAACTTTACACTGGCGCCCTTAAAAAAACTGTCATTGTAGGTCAGTTTCGATGCTACGTAAAAATTATGGTATGTATGTTTTGCGTCAACACCGTCATACAAAGCGGGGTCCGATCCAAAAAAATCTTCGCGTACCCCATACCAGTTGTATATCTGGTTCTGGTACCCCAGATCAGCCGTCCAAGACCCGGCAGCCTGCCTCTGACCGTAAGACAGATCCACTGAGGTATTGGAAAATTTATCCTCAAGCATCACATCGTTGATGCCGCCCTGCGATGAAAAGTGCCGCAGCATTCCTCCTACGTAGCCGCTTTCCCCTACATTTTCGGTCACAAACAACTCGGCATTGGCGTTCCCATAATTTCCGCCGGCGAGTGTCACATAATTTTTAAACAAACGCTCCTGCTCCGTCTTGTCGACCGCAGCGGCGCGACCTTTTGATGGTGTAAAGGTAGAGGCGACGGGAAACGAGAATATGTTGTATTTGATGTCCTCTTTTTTAGAATTGTCCTCATCCTCCAGCGCAGGCGTTTCTTTTACTTTAAAGGCATCTGAAATCGTGGGCGTGTAAGGCTTTACTACATTTACGACTTCATTCCCAAGGTCTTCATCCTGCTTTTGGGAATATGAAAATTGTGCCATGGCCAGGAATGACAGAAGGGCAGTATATTGGAATTTGATTTTCATGGAATGGTTTGTTTGTGCGACTTAGTTCTGAAATTACTTCTGTATCGATGAATTGGTTTTGGATTCTTCCGCCTGGATGATGTCCCGTTCTTTTTTGGCCTCATCGATTACATCGGGGAAATCGGTGAAGTTCCTTATGACACTGTCCAGGATGTACGTTGCCTGAAACGAGTCCTTCAATCCGTAGAAATTTTTGGCCATGACCACCAGTCCTTTCGCACCAAAATATTTATAGCCGGAATAATCTTTCGTCAGTTTCTGCACTACCGTATTCGATGCTTCAAACTTGCCGTCCTTATTCTTAAAGTAGGCGTCGTAATACAGCGCTTCGGCGGCAATTTCCCCTTTTGCCATCGTCAGGAGTTTCGCGTAAGCGGTCCTGGCTTTGGCTTCATCATTTGACTTCACCGCCGAACGCGCGACAATAATCTGGGCATCGCTGCGCACCTTATCGTCCGTTTTCGGATTGGACAACACTTTCTCGGCCGAAGTCACCGCTGACGGATAGTCTTCTTTTTCGTAGAAAGATTTCATCAGGTTGGCCTGCGCAAAAGTGACGTTTTGCGGGTAATCGGCTTCCGATTCAAGACGCTGCAGTTTCGGAATGGCCTTATCGTAATTCTTCACTTTGAGGTATATCTGCGACAGCCTTACCAAAGCCTGCTCGGTGTATTCATTTTTCGGTGCATCGGCGACAAATTCGTATTTAGGCGCGGCATTGTCTTCGAGTCCGTCGGCATAATACAACTGCGCAAGGTAGAAGTTCGCCTTGAGCGCATGGATACCGTTGGGGAATTTGGCAATATAGCCAACAAACCCTGAAACGGCCTGTTTTGAGTTGTTTTGTAAATATTGCTTTTCCGCCGCTTCATAGGTATCGTTATCCAGTTCGGCATCAGAGACTTCTACAAACGACAGTGTTTTTACCCATGACGCATACTCGTCAACCTGTCCGTTATCCACATAGATCAATCGTGCAGTGGCCACGGCTTCAAGTGCCTCGGGCGTGTTCGGATAGTCTGCCGCCACCTTCTTGAATTTGGTAAGGGCCAGCTGATCTTTGTCGGCGTTATAATATACAAGACCCTGTTTAAGGACCGCCTTCGAGGCGTAGATGCCAGTTTTGGCTTCGCCCACCAGTTTGTCATAGGTCCTGATCGCGTCGTCGGTTTTCTTTTCGGTAACATACGTGTTTCCGAGTTCGTACAAAGCATCGTCGCGGTACTGCGATTTCGGGAATGCCGGGAGGAATTTATTCAGGTCCTCAATCTTTTTCTCATTCCTGCCCACGAAACCGTAACTGATGGCTTTCTGGAACGCGGCATAATCCGCATCAACGCCCTTCATTTCAATGGCCTTGTTGTACGCGTCCATGGCGGGCCAGTATTTCGCCGTAACGAAGTAGCTGTCGCCCAAACGCAGGTATGCGTCGTTTAGCCTGGTCCTGTCGTCTTTTGCGGCTTTTACGAATGCGTCGAAATAGGTGGCGGCCTGTTCGTATTCTTTCAATTTGAAATAGGCGTATCCGAGGTTGTAATTAATGTTCTTGTTTTCGGGAGTCGATTTGGCCTCGGCGAAACCGATAAACTGCTTAAAGCTCAGTAATGACTCTGAAAAGTTGTCCAAAACGTATTCCGTTTCCCCTTTCCAGAATGTAGCACGCGCCGTGAAACGCGGATCCCGTGGTTCTCCAATCGATTTCCTGAACATCCCCAGCGCCTCCTGGTAGCTGCCATCGGTGTAGAGCTCCAGTCCGCGATAAAAGGTCACCTTCTGGTAAGCCTGCTTGTTCGCAAAACTTTTGTTCTTTTCGAGCAGCGCCAACGCCCCTTTATAATTTTTAGATGTGATGAATGAGTTGATCAGCAGGGTTTCAATTTCCGGCTTGTTAGGGTTCGAGGGATATTTTTCTAGAAAACCCGACAGCACATCCGGTACGGGTTGGTATGAATTTCCGATATCATAGCTCAGTTTGGCATAGTTCAGGAAGGCGTCTTCCTGTATCTTGGCATCGAAATCCATTTCAGAAGCGTTCTTGAAGGCATTGAGTGCCTGCTGTTTGCGGTCGGTCTTGAGGTAACTCTCACCCAGATGGTAATAAGCGTTCTGGGCCACAAAGTCGTTCCCATCGATAATCTTGTTGAATTGTGAGATGGCATTTTCAAAATCGCCCTGCTGGTAGTAGGAATAACCCAAGAGGTAGTAGTCGGTGTTGTTCCATTTTCCCTTCTTGCCTTTGTATTCCTTAAGGTACGGGATGGCTTTGTCATATTGCTTCAGATTAAAATAACTTTCCCCGATGATTTTATTGAGTTCCGATTTTTCCTGTGCGTTAGACTTTGCCATTGCCGTATTTCCGTCATCGATCGCTTTTTGAAAATTCCCGAGCTTGAAATTCATATCCGCCTGGAAATAAGACATTTTCTCTTTGTATTTCGGCTGGTCCTCGACCTGGTTGAACAGCTTGTCCGCCTCCTTGTAATCGTCAGATTCGTAAGCCATAAACCCAAGATAGTATTTGGCCTGCGAGCCATATTCCTTGGAGTTGGCTACCGTATTGAAATATTTGGTCGCTTCTTTCTTATTTTTCGCGGTGAAATAACTGTAACCCTTCTGGAAATTGAACTTTTCGGTCTCACCGGCACTCAGTTGGCTTTCGTCGACCTTATCAAACCATTCCAATGCATCGGGATACTGCCCTTGCTCAAAATAATAAGATGCCACTTCAATGTAAGCCTGGTTCTGCTTGCTGCTGGTCGGATAATCATTGACGAAATCCTCCATCAACGCGTCAGCACCTGCCTGATTGAGCCGGATGGCACAGTTGGCGATGTAGTAAGCGCAATCGGCCTTGACCTCCATGGCTGTCGGCTGCGCGGCGGCCTCGTCGCTCACTTTTTCGAAGATAATCTGCGCGGATTGGTATTGCTTGTCATTGTACAATTCGACAGCACGGTTGAATTCCCTGAGCTCATTGGTATAGACAGCGGATTTTTGTGCGGAAATGGTGGCGGAGAACGCCAGGACAGGCAATAAGGAGAGCTTTCGGAATCTGTGCATTTTTTATGGTTTAAAATTCAAATATATTATTCCTCGTCCGGATAACGGGCTAAAATCGGGATTTAGTATTAACAGACTTGTCAACGTCGGACAGTATTAACAAAAGTTTAAGATGACGATACCGCCACCACTTCACTAAAATTTATTTTGAAACCCACCGTTAACTTTATTACTTTTACCGACAAACAAATGCCAACATGCCACAGCCTGTCGTATCGCTCAAAAATGTCAACATTTTCCAGGACAACAACCTGATCCTTTCTGATGTCAATCTCGAAGTACAGGAAGGGGAGTTCATTTACATCATCGGGAAATCCGGGACGGGGAAAAGCAGCCTCGTGAAGACGCTGTATGCAGACCTGCCGCTGGAAGAAGGCGAAGCGCAGGTGGTGGAATACGACCTGATGAGAATGAAGGAATCGCAAATCCCGTTCCTGAGGCGTAAAATCGGCATCGTATTCCAGGATTTCAAGTTGCTTCCTGACCGAAGCATCAATGACAACATGCTTTTTGTACTCAAAGCCACTGGCTGGAAGGATCCCGCCGCAATGCAGGAGAAAATCAGCGAAGTCCTTGAAAAGGTCGATATGAAGAAACTCGGCAACAAAATGCCACACCAATTATCCGGCGGCGAACAGCAGCGTGTAGCCATCGCGCGCGCCCTGCTCAACGATCCGGAACTCATCCTGGCCGATGAGCCCACCGGAAACCTGGATCCACAGACCAGCGTGGAGGTTTTGGAAGTATTGCGGAAAATCAACGGCAACGGAAAAACGGTTATTATGGCCACCCACGATTACGCGCTGCTGCTTAAATTCCCTTCCAAGACCCTAAAATGCGAAGGCGGAACCATGTTTGAAGTGGTACAGAAAACGGTCTGAATCCGATGAATACCCTATCCATCGTCATCCCGGTTTACAACGAGGGGAACACCGTACACCTGATTTTGGATAAAGTCAAGAAAAGCACCCTTCCCAACCACATCTCCAAACAAATCATCATCGTAAACGATGGCTCGGCAGATCATACGGCCGCTGCCGTAGCAGCATACATGCAGCAAAACGCCGATCTTGACATCCGCTATTTCGAGCACGCGAAAAATAAGGGGAAAGGCGCCGCACTCCATACCGGAATCGCGCACGCCACCGGTGAATATACTATTATCCAGGATGCGGACCTCGAATATGATCCCAACGAATATGCGTTGCTATTGCAGCCCGTAATCGATGGTTTCGCCGATGTGGTCTACGGTTCGCGGTTTGCAGGAGGCAATGCGCACCGCGTGCTGTTCTTCTGGCACACGATCGGGAACAAATTCCTGACCTTCCTGTCTAATATGACGACGAACCTCAACATCACCGACATGGAGAGCTGCTACAAGCTTTTCGATACCCGGATGCTGCAATCGCTGCGCCTGAAAGAAAAGCGCTTCGGATTCGAACCCGAAGTGACGGCAAAAATCTCTAAAATTCCTAAGATCCGGATTTATGAAGTGGGCATTTCCTATTACGGCCGGACGTACGAAGAAGGTAAAAAAATTAACTGGAAAGACGGATTTCGCGCGATATACTGCATTTTCCGGTATGGATTCTGAAACTATTCCGGTTTTTTATACACGTGCGGATTTTCGCGCAAACCCTTCTTAAACACTTTCCTGACGAGCATCCGAAGCCAGGCATCGGCCTGAAGCACGGCATCGGAAAGCGTGTTTCCCGGCCTGCCGCGAAACGACGTCACATGAAACGTATCTGTCGCCAGCAGTGGGGATTTGGAAAAATAGTAATTTGATACACAGCAACGATAGCCCTCATAAACCACCGGCGACACCGAATGCATGGAATGGTTGTGCGTTGCCATCACCGCCAGGCGGTTGAATTTACTGTGGATCGTCACCGGCTTACCCTTTAATCCGTCCGGCCACAGTTCGAGATTGCCACCGTAGCTTTCCTGCCAGTCGGGCGTGACATAATAAAGCAGGTTGAGCACCCGCCACCGTTCGCGGTCCTTATCATGCGAATTGTCCAGGTGCGGATTGAGGAACTGCCGGTGCCCCATCATCGAAAGGCCGCCTGCATAGAGGTTTTCGTCGGGCAGGATGTCACTGATATTGCAGATTTCACCAATGAGTGTTACCACCCGTGGATCCTGAAAAGCGTAGATCACCTCTTCAAGAAGCGGATGGTACAGGTTCATCTGCGCCGCAACATATTTGTCCTCGCGCAGGCTTTTCTTGAGCACCATCTCACTGGGTTTCGGGAATAGGGCATTCACCTGTATGGCCAATGGCTCAGGAAGCAGGTCGTCAATAAAAAAATAACCGATGGCATGCTCAACAGCCACAAACTGCGAATGAAGGGCAGCTTTGTGCGATTGGAGTTTCTGAAGGATTAAATCGGCTATGGCTTCCCTTGTCATTGATTCCGAAGGATTTTATCGATTAGTAACGCATTGGCGCCATCGTCAAGGCAACTTTTCATCATGGCCTGACGCCGCTGGAAATCGTCATACGTTTTGTCTTTCAGCAGATTTACGGCATCGATAAGCTGCTTCTTGTCGTTGGCGGTAATGCAAAGGTCACTAACGTTCGGGTCGTCGGTAATATTGTCATTGATAATGCAAAACCGGCCGTTAAAGAGCGCGTTGATGACTTTGAGTTTTGTTCCCGACTGCTGAAACGACCAGCAGACGTTGATGTGCGCTTCGGCCATCAACGATTTCAGATGGGAAAAATCCTTCAACGCAATAAATGCGGCGTTGCTTTGGCCGCGAATGATCCTGCGCACAAAACCTTCGCCTGAACCTGATGCGATGACAAGCCTGACATCTGGGATTTCCTTAAATGCATTTATGAGGAAACGGACCGCCTCCCGGTTATCCGCCGTGTTTAAATCGCCGTGGTATAGCGCAAATTTTCCTGTCCCCGACAGATCTGCGACGGCCTCATTACCGTGGAAAACGGGTACGTAGGATGCATTTCCGAATTTCCGTTGAATGTACTTTTCTTCAAAAAGCGACAGGGCGAGCGTATGATCGAATGAACGGATCACGCGCTCGTAGGCACGGAATTTTACGGCTTCCATCCAGAAGGCAAACTTTTTCAACAGCGAAGTTTCGGTTCTGGAAATCCCTTTAAAATAATCCTGTTCGATGTTGTGCAGCCGCAATATTTTTGTGAACCCATCGAGCCTTCCGGCGTTAACGAGGTAGGTGGTTTTCAAGCCTTCAAACAGTATCGGAGCCGGTATGCCTGCCAGGTTTCGGTGTAATGACGCGTCGTTTCTCGTCATCACCGAAAACGGCTTTGTCGACAAAAGCCACAGCGGATTGCCGGAAAACCGGTAATAAAATACCTTTTCGGTGATGGCCTCGAGTTGCGGGCAGGATGCGGGAATTTCCTCAGCGAAGGTGTGCAGGTAAATCCTGTATCCGATCCGGTGCAGCGCCCTGATCTTAAAAAAGACATCAATCACACCACCGAAATCGGGCGGAAAAGGATTGTCCATACTGATGATGTGAAGGGCTCGTTCGTGCATAGCGTCGCACAAAAATAGCATTTTTAGGCGAGCAAAAGCGATTTGATTATATTTGGGCAAAATAAGCCCATGCCATTTTTCTCAGTCATCATCCCGCTGTACAACAAGGAAAATTTTATCGGGAACACGATCAGCAGTGTTTTGGCGCAGACCTTTACCGATTTCGAGCTGATTATCATCAATGACGGGTCGACGGATAACAGTGCCGCAATCGCCAAGGGGTTTTCTGACCCGAAAATCAGGTTTTTCTCAAAACCCAATGAGGGCGTGTCCGTCGCCCGGAACTTCGGCATTTCCATGGCAGAGGCGGATTATATCACGTTTCTTGACGCCGACGATTACTGGTATCCGGATTTCCTGGAAACGATGCAGCGCACCATCGCGGGCTTTCCCAACGAATCTGTGTTCTCAGCGGCCATCGAGATTGAAACCGCAAAAAACACCTTCCCGGCCCGGTATTCCATACCGAAGTCATCAGGCTGTATCGTCGTGGATTTTTTTGACGCGAGTGCGCGGGAATGCGTCATCTGGACCTCCTGCGCGGTATTCCATAAGGAAGTGTTCCAAAAAGCGGGCACATTTGACCCCAAACTTAAAAGCGTGCAGGACACGGACCTATGGATCCGGATCGGGCTCATCTATCCTGTGGTTTTTTGCCCCAGCGTACTTGCCCGCTATGTATTCGACGCGCAAAGTCTGTCAAAAGAGGCGACATACATTACTGAGCGGCTTAATTTTGAGCATTTCGCTACGGCAGAAAAAAGTCATCCCGGGTTAAAAAAATTCCTGGACCTGAACCGGTATTCGCTCGCCATCAAAGCGAAACTCAAAGGAGACCGCATTGAATTCAGGTCGTTTACAGCCGAAATCGACAAAAAGAGCCTCACGCAAAAAAAGCGACTATTGCTGTTACTGCCCGGATTTGTGTTGCGGAAACTCGTTCGCCTGCAGATTTTCCTGGCCGATATCGGCGTGGGTTCATCGGTGTTTAAATGAGAGGAAATCGTCGTAATCCCGGATATAATCGGCCTCTGAAAAAAGGTCGGACGCAATGACGAGGCAAACCGAGCCAGACGAAAAATTGTGGATCTCACGCCAGATCCCGACCGGGATGAGAAGGCCCTGACTGGGTTTATTGAGCATGATTGATTTTTGTTGGACGCCGTCTTTCAGCACCACATCAAAACTTCCGCTTAACGCAATAACGACGGCCTGGTTGTTAATGTGGGCATGCCCTCCCCGCTCCTCCCCGCCCGGGACATCATAGAGGTAGTAAATGCGGTTCATCCTGAACGGGATCGTATCGCCTTCCACGACGGAAAGGTTTCCGCGCACATCGTGCATGATCGGGATGTCTATCAGCAATGCGTCGTCGATCGTCGTTACTTTTTCAGGATGCTGTTCCATTCTTTTAAGATGTTTTCAGGCGATAAGTGTGCGATGCTTTTTTGCGCATTCGCTTTACAAATATGGTACAAATTATGGTCTTCTGCAAGGCGGTCCATGGCATGGGCCAGTGCATCGGGATTGTCATTTTCTACCAGGAGCCCGTTTTTTTCATGCTGGATAATCTCTTTAGGCCCTGAGCTGCAATCAACGGAAACGACGGGCGTACCTATGGCAAGCGATTCGATCACCACCCTCGGAAAACCTTCATACCGACTGCTCAGCACCGTGAAGAGTGCCGATTTAACATACGGAAACGGGTTCTGTTGTTTCGGAATAAAAACAATCCTGTCGGAAAGACGGACGGCGGCGGCACGTTGCCTGAGCATTTCAAGATCGGCACCATCGCCCATGATATATAGTAAGATCTGCCGCTCCGGAAGGCTCGATTTGGCGTAAGAGTCAATGAGCAGTGAAAGGTTCTTACTTTCATCGTGGAGGCGACCGTAAGACAGGATAAACTTCCCGGGAATCTGCGCTTCGGCGGCCATGGCAAGGATAGCGTCATTGGCGGCCGGGTTGTATATGGTAACGACGTTCCGGTATCCAAACGTTTTGCGAACATTCTCAGCCGCTTCCTCAGACACGGCCACGATATACGGCGCCTTTCGGTAAATTCGACGAGCGAGGGCAGCATTTGCCGGAAAATAGTCGCTGATCTTAAAATTACGCACCACCCAAATGGTTTTACGCGCGGGATAAATCCATCGGGCAATGATCCATTCAGACCACGTAACAGTGCGCGTGCGGTTGTCAATTACCCAATCGAAATCATGCTTCCTGAGATAATTCCGCAGTACAAGTAACCGGTTCAGGCGACCGAGTTTAGAATCGTCGGCCTTTTTTAAAGCACCGAGGTTAAGCAGTTCTCCTTTATAATCATATTGGATGTCGTCAAGTACGCTCGCGATATGCACCTGATACCCCGCATCTGCCAACAGGATGGACAGCAAGGCGGCAGAACGCTCTGCACCGCCACCGCCAAGCGAGGAGGTCACGATAAGCACTTTAATCCGATCCATTTACTTTCATATATTTGCCAAATATACTAATATATGGACATCTTACTCGTAGGGGAATACAGCCGGCTGCACAATTCGCTGAAGGAAGGCCTGATAGAAAACGGCCACCGTGTGCGGCTCGCTGGTTTTGCCGACGGGTTTAAGGATTATCCTGTGGATTTAAAATTCAACAAGCCCTGGGATTGCGGTTTTCTCAGGAAGATTAAAGTCCTTGTCCATAAAATAACCGGATTTAATGTCAGTTCTTACCTGATTTACCGCCAGTTTTACAAAAACCGGGCGCTTTTTTCAGGACATGACGTGGTGCAACTGATCAATGAAAACAGCTTTTACTGTGGTTACCATTATGAGCGAAAAATCCTCGAATACATTTTCAGGAACAACAAAAAAGTCTTCCTGCTTTCGTGCGGCAGCGATTATACGAATGTGAGGTACTGTTTTCAGAATCCCGGATTTAAATCGGTGGTGCAACCCTACCTGGCGGGCAAAATAAAGAAAAAGGATTTCCTGCCGGTGCTGAAATTCCGCAAAGCGGGTTACCGCAAACTTCACGATTACCTGTATGAGCACATTTCAGGTGTTATCGCGTCCGACCTGGATTATCATGTGCCGTTGGCTGGCCATCCGAAATACCTGGGCATGATTCCCAATCCGGTCAATCTCGAAAAATTACGTACCGAGGATGACGGCCATTCGGACAAGATTGTCATTTTCTTAGGCATCAACCAGGAGAATTATTTTCGGAAAGGCATCGATTTTTTTGAAAAGGCTTTGGCTGTCATTCAGCACAAGTATGCCAAACAGGTAGAGATTATCGTAACACGGAACCTTCCGTACAACCAATACATTTCCGCTTACAACCGCGCCCACATTATACTGGACCAGACCTATTCACTGGATCAGGGATACAATGCGCTCGAAGCCATGGCCAAAGGCAAAGTGGTATTTACCGGCGCCGAAAAATTATTTGAAACCCATTATGGCCTGACCGAAAAAGTAGCCGTAAACGCGTTGCCTGACACGGATTATATTGTGAAACAACTCGCATTCCTGATTGAGCATCCCGAAGAAATCAAAGCCATTGGGAAGCGCGCGGAAGCGTTTATAAAGACGCAACACGATCACGCCGGAATCGCCCGAAAATACGTGTCGATATGGGAATAACCGAATCGTTACGTCATTTTTGCCGTTCGGGCTGGCCGGCGTATCTCATCCCGCTGGCCGTGTCAGTGTATTATGCCGTGGTGATGCCGGTTTCCTACGATGAGGCGTGGACATACATCCACTTCACCCACAAAGGGTTTATCACCTCGGTAACGCATTATCCTGCACCGAACAACCACATCCTGCACTCGGTGCTAACGAATATCACGAAATACATCCCGCTTTGGACAGACCTGCTGAAACTGCGCGTATCGAGTATCGTGGCCAATTTCGTTTCGTTGATCGTGCTCTACCGCCTGGTATCAGCACATTACAACACGAGGCTGGCGCTCGCCGTAGTAGCGGTCTCATCAATGCTTTTCATGAATGTGTATTACAGTTATATGTCGCGCGGTTACGCGTTGTACAATTTGTTTTTCATCAGCGCGCTGTTTGCTGCCTTTAATATCATAAAGAACCTTCGGGTGCGGCGCAATTGGATCCTGCTCAGTGTATGTTGTATCCTCGGGCTTTGTACGGTGCCTACTTTCGTTTATGCTGTGGTCATCCTTCATGTTTTTGTTGTCGTTTCGCTAAGAAAATTAACGCGTGCACAGATTATATCGGGTTACAGCATCGTGCTGGGCACCGCACTGTTGTACCTGCCTGTGGTGTGGTACGACGGGATCGGGGCGCTGACGAAAATTTCCCATAAGATGGGAATGACGTTTTATCAGGCGGCCAAATCGATGCCGGGGCATTACCTCGATATGTTCCGGCAGATTTCGGGAGTCCATTGGATATTGTTTTTAATACTCCTCGGATGGTCATGCTTCAGGTTGCTGAAAACCCGTGACCGCAATGATCTCACGTTCGCGGCAACGATGCTCGTCTTACCGGCAGTCATCCTGCCGATACACCACCTGGTGCCGTTTGTGCGGGTTTTCAATTATTACAGCGCCATCTTTGTGCTGATCATATTGCTGCCTTATACAAATCAGATTGGCAGGCTGCGATTAAAAGTCTTGCTGCCCATACTGATTGGGATACAATCATTGCTTTTGCTGAATTTCAGCCGTGCGGTACTCCAATTTGAGGAAAAGGACCTGGCCATCAATCTTACTGCCGATCGCATCATTCCTGAAATCATTGGCGAGAAGCGTTACTTTTTCGACGGCGTCATCCTGTGTACCAACCTGGAATTCCACCTCATCACCGAAGGATATAAAAAATATAAGATTACGGATTGCGAGCCCTTCCCGCTCAATACCGATACGCTGTCCGGGTATGATTATGCTTTCGTTCGCAGGGACATGGACAAAACGGCCCGCCGCACCGTATTTTTTAAAACCCCGTACTACAACATCTACAAAATAAAATGAAAACGCAACAGCCTCTTAACATACGCCTGATGCTGTTGCTGATCCTGCTGGTATCGGTGGCCAAAATTGTCCTCATCAACAAGGGTTTCCTTGCGTTCCCTGACGAAGGCCGCTACCGCGCGGCAGGGCAGATATTGAAAAGCCTCGCAAACGCGGATTGGCATGCAGCAATCGAATTCCTGTTTTCCACCAAAGGAAGGCCCGGCGACACCACCCTTAAAATTGTTCCGACGGTACTGCAATATGGCAACGCCTCGCTGTTCGGGCTTGAAATATACGAACCGGCAAATTCGTGGCCGGTATTTGCATACAACCTGGCCATCCATGCCCTGCTGCTGCTGTTGCATTACCGTGTGTCGCGGCACTTCCTTAAGGACAGGTTCCTGGCGCTGTTCAGCGTTTTGGTTTTTGCGACTTTGGTGGTCTCATATATTTCCCTACGCCACGCCGACCCATACGATGCGAGTCTGTTGATCCTTTATTACGTATTTTATAAACTGGTTTCGACGAACGGCGTAACCACCCGAAAAATGTTTGTTTACGGCGGTCTGGCGTTTTTCGGGTATTTGTGCTATCCGGGTTACGTTCTGCTTTTCCTGGCCATCCCATTGGTTTACCTGATAAGGAAAATAAGCACATCAGGGTCCGCCAAAGCATTCAGTCGCGTATTGGCTTTTGCGGCAGGAAGCAGTGTTTGCCTGGTGGTGTTTGAGGCACTTGCACAGATCGGCGGCACCTCGTTCATCAAAAACTCCCTTTTGTTGTCAGGGACTATCGTACAGGGCTCGTTTGAGGAATGCTTCTCGTTCGTGTTCAGGTACCTTTGCGAAGCCGAAGGTATTAACGGCGTATTCCTGATTATCGGGCTGTGCCTGTTTTCCGTCTTATTCGTCAGGAACATCCGCAGCGTGGCATCTGAGCCCATGTACCTTACTTTTGCTGTATTGCTGTTGTTGTTTGTAGCCTATTCCGCCGCGGGCTTTTACGGGCACAAGGTCGTCTGGTATGCGAGGCTGCTCAAACAGTTTTTGCCATTCCTGGTCATTTTCACCATCTTTGCGATAGCCGCCATAGCAGGAAGTTTTCGCGCAAGGCCCATAGTAACGACCTGCATCGTATTCGCGGTAAGTGCGACATTGGCGGTGGCATTCGCACTTCAGTTGAATGCCTACCGGCAATACACGTACCCTAAGGATGTTGCCTGGGAATACTACAATAAATACCGCTTTAAAAGTGCTGCAACGGTTTCGGAATACAGCAGAGCCCGGCCGGACATGCCGAATTTCAGCATCGTGAAGAAGAAGTTTCCCCGCGAAAATGCACCTGGACTTGTATTTGTCAATGTCACCGATATTTATCCTTTCAACGATATCGAAAACTACCATCAATACCTGCCCGACGCGGACGAAAGGTTGCTCTTTTCCGGCGAAAGCTGCCTGAATTTCAAGCCGTATCAGTTTGAAGCTTATGATATCTGGGCGAGGAAAAACCTGGATGAAGCGAAATTGCGTATCAAGGTGTACCGCAAGCAGGGCGCCCGTTAACGACCGTTACTTTTCCTCATGGTATTCCTGCTCCGTGTTGATGGACCAGATGTTTTCCTTTGAAACCGAACCATTCTTTATATTCTCCACCGCCTGGATTGCCGTAAGCATCGAATGGTCCTGGTTGTTGTATTTGTGCATCCCGTTGCGGCCTACCAGGTATAGGTTTTCGATTGCATCGGTGAATTCCCTGATCTCATCAAACCGCGCGTAGGTTCCGAAATAGGCAGGATATGTCTTTGGCATCTTGATTACGGTAAAATCAAGCACGTCTGCGGCAGCGTCAATGAAACCGAGTTGCTGCATCTCGCGCATCGCCATCTCACCCATTGCCTCGGGCGACTGATCCCATATGTTGTCGCCTTCATTACAGAAATACTCCAGTCCAACCCAGAATGTCCCGGCGTCTTTCACCAAAAACGGGCTCCAGTTATTGAAAACCTGGATGCGGCCTACCTTGACGTAAGGTTCCTGTATGTAAATCCAATTGTCGTCAGGGGTGTGATTCATTTTTTTCAGGAGCAGGCCAACGGTAATGAAGTCACGGTATTTCAAGCCTTGAGCCACTTCTGAGACGTTCGCGGGAATATCCGTCTGCAGCGCCGAGATCAACTCGCTGACGGGCATCGTCGATAAAAAGTAATCGCCATGAACCTCTTCCGACACACCCAAAGCATCGGTAACGGTGACGCCTGATATTTTTCCTTCCGCAAAATGAATCGCTGTCACTTTGGTGTTTAATTTGAGGATGCCGCCGCCCGCCGAGATCCTATCAGCAACCTCTTCCCACATCTGGCCTGGACCGTACTTGGGGTAAAGGAAATATTCGATGAGCGACGTTTCAGTGTCCTTCTGTCCTATGCTATTATTTTTTTTGCCGAAAAGACGCTTAAAGTAATGGATGAGCGTCGTGGTAACCGACAATCCCTTGATGCGCTGCGCGCCCCATTCGGCACTGATCTCAGAACACGGTATGCCCCAGACCTTTTCGGTATAATCCCTGAAAAACAGCCTGTAAAGCCGTTTACCGAAACGGTTGATGAAGAACTGGTCCAGCGTCTGCACTTCCTTTATCGGAAACAGGCTCGCCTTAATGTAACTCATCCCGATCAGGAAGGTATTGAATAAACCGATTTTACGGACCGTTTCGGGCGTGAGCGAGATCGGGTAGTCAAAAAACTGTTTATTGAAGAAAATACGCGACTTCCGCCGGCGCACAAGCATCACTTTATCATGGTCTGCTGCGTGGGGAATGTTTTTTATGACGGCCGACTTATTCTGGTAAGAAATCCTGATTTCCTCGCTGTCCGATTGGATGGGCAGGATGTCATTCCACCAATTCATCACGACATCCGACTTCGAAAAGAAACGATGTCCGCCAATGTCGATCTTATTGCCTTTGTAATCGACCGTACGCGAAATCCCGCCCCAGTAATCACTCATTTCAATGACCACCGGCTGGATGTCAGTCTGTTTCAGGAATTCATACGCTGCGGTTAATCCTGCAGGACCTCCCCCGATAATGATGGCTTTTTTTGATTTCAATCCGCTCAATTGTTAGCTGCCCAAAACTACATTAAATTGTCGAAAACAAATCTTTATTCTGCTATATTTGGGAGGAAAATTTACGAGATGATGCGCCACGCCCGACTTTACCCATACCTTTTCGCCCTGGTCGTTGCGTTTTACTGCCTTGTCCTGGCGCGCTTTGGGTTTGAAAACTGGGATTCGGGATTCATAAACGGGTTCAGCTGGCGGCTCTTGCAGGGCGAGATGCCATACCGCGATTTCATCTACATCAGGCCGCCGTTCTCGATTTATCTGCACGCCATACTGCTCCGGGTTTTACCTGAGACCGGGCAGATTTATTGCATCCGGATTGCCGGCTACCTGTCGTTTGCATTGATCAGCTGGTGTGTCGTTTCCGGATTTGACAAAGTATACCGGCTGCGACAACTCCAACTCGACAAATGGGCGGTCATGACGCTTTGTTTCATGGCATCGGTACACAATTTCTTTGCAGATCCGTGGTTTACCGTTGACGGTATCTTATTCGCCTCGGTAGCGTTCTATTTGGTGTGCCGCAGCCGTAACCTTTCGCTCGCGCAATTGTTCGCAGTATCGCTGTGCTGTGTGCTGTCGGCACTCGTCAAGCAGTCTTTTTATCCGATCCCGATCGGTTTCGGTTTGTGGATTCTTCTGAAGGAAGGTTTCCGAAAGGCTGCCTTTTTTGGATTTTTCTCGGCAATGCTTCTGGGAATTTTCGTGGCGTGGCTGCTGTCTTTCACGTCCTGGAGCCTTTTCCTGGGCCAGGTCGCAGGGGTGGCCAATGCCGGAAATCTGTACGATACCGGCTTCATGAATTACCTCCATATTTATCATAACAAAATTATTTTTGGCATGGTAATGGCCCTGCCTTTGTTGATCTCATGGTTCATGTGCCGCAAACGGCCCACGCTTCAGGACTATCTCAAATGGCTTGCTATGGTCATTTTTATTTCGGCGTTTCTCGCGGTACCGTTCATACGCTTCAAAGATGTCCCGGTAATTTTTTTCAATGCCGTTGCGGCGGGACTGCTTTATCGTATTGTGAAGGAAAAAACGCTGAAACCGTTCCTGCCTGTAATCGCTTTAATGATGATCGGCTGGTGCGCTTCGCTAAGCCTGGGCTACAAGACGCCGGTACTTTTCTCAGGCGGATTGATCGTCAGTTACCTGTGGCTGATGCATGAGGATTTTGCCGCGCTCGGGCTGAGGCGATATTATACGTCGGCGGGGCTTGCCGTTTGCGCATTCATGCTTTTGTTGAATATCCATCCGTACCGCAGCCAACCCATCACAACATTAGATTGTGGGATGGAAGCTGTTTCTCCAAAACTGGCATTCATCCGAAGCGACAAAGCGACGCTCGAAAAGCACCTGGAGCTGAAAAAACTCGCGCAGCGTTTCGGTCCCGGTTATTTCACGGCACCATCGCTTCCCTTATCCCATTATCTTTTTGGCACACAAAATCCAATGCCCGCCGGGTGGCTGACGAATTTTGAAATCAACGGCAAGGTGTCCGGATTGCTGGAAGCGGCTTCCCGGAAAAAGGCATATATGTTCCTTGAAAAATCATTCCTTGACGGGGAACCGTTTATCGCTTCAGACCAAAATCGGAAAGATTTCAGTCAATTCGCGTGGGTTATTTACCATAAATGCCGTCCCATAATGCAAACACGGCATTTTCTGGTATACCAAACCGATGAAATCCGGAAAACCCTCTAGCGTCCTTTCGTGAAAATCACATTGCGCAGATGCAGGAACAGCAGCAGGTTGTATATTGAATAGGTTACGAAATGCGCCATAACAACGCCTTCAATGCCGTAGCTGCCAACCAGGTAGCGGCTGCAGAAAAACATCACACCCATAGACGCAAATTCTGTGACAATGAAGGCGGCCGTGTGTTTTTTCGCTACCAGATAGTATCCCAGGATCATCGACAATGCCTTGAGCAGATCGCCTGACAGCTGCCAGAAAAACAAGGCATCGACTGGGACGAAGGCTTTGGTAAACAAGAGCCGCACGACGAACCCCCGCATCACATATAAGGCCAGCAGCGCGAGCGCAAAAACCGGCAGTATATTCCGGAAGTAACTGAAAATGACAGTACGAGTCTCAGCATTGGTTTTCGCTGTGACTAGTTTTGGCAGGAAGTACACAGACACGACGGTACTGACAAACATCATATAGTAGCCTGAAATCCTGCTCATTGCTTCCCAATAGCCCGCATTTTCAATACCTTCCGAAACGATAATATAGTTTCGGACAGCCACAAAAACCAATGGTGAGATGACGGCTGACACTACCGCCATCAGCGAGTAAGACGACATTTTTTTGATGATTCCAAACGAAAAATACGACCGGCTGAAATAGGCGAACGACGAGATTTCCTTTGGGATAAAAAACAGGACCGCAAAAAATACCAGCGCGGGCGCCACGATCACGGCCAGCAAGGCACCGAAAGTATGGTATTGCGAAACCAGGATCACCGAAAGCGCCAGCCCGATGACATTTCCGCACATGTTGATGTACACCACTTCGCGGAACTTTCCCAACCCGTTGATTACCGAAATCAGCAGCAAAGAACAGGCATACCAGGGCATCGCAGCGGCCAGCACGCGGAAAATTGATTGGTAAGGGTACGCCTCCCCGAAAATCAGGTCACTCCAAAGCCCCGCCAGGAAAAACAATGACAGGCTCAGCAGCATCGCTACGACGGCCAATGACAGGAAGACGGTCGAAAGGATGCGACGCAACTCGGTCGGGTTGCCCTTATTTTCAGCAGTATATTTAACAAGTCCGTTCTGGAAACCCAGGGTACCGGCCGTTTCCAAAGAAGAAAGGAAATTCCGGAGATTCCCGACAAGGGCCATGCCTGATGGTCCGACAAAGACCGCAATTACTTTCGACGTGACCAGGCCAATGGCGATTTTGAGGGCGACACTCAGCGAATTTAAGGATGCCGCTTTAAATAACGAAGATTTCCATATGCCCCTGATGCTGTCCAATTAATAACAGTTTAAGGCTGAAATAACGACGCCTGCCTCGGTTTCGGTCATGACCGGCGAAATCGGGAGGCTCAGGACTTCATCGTGGATTTTCTCCGTAATCGGTAAAGACAAATGATGCCAGTCCGTCAACGCTTTTTGCCTGTGCGGCGCAATCGGGTAATGGATTTGCGTGCTGATGCCGTGATCGGATAAAAACCGTTGCAGCCCCTCCCTGTCCGCCGTCCGGATTACATACAGGTGAAACACATGGCTGTGGTTTCCGGGGTTGAAAGGCAATGTGATCTTTGGATTGGAGATTCCGGCGCCATATATCGCTGCAATGTTCCTGCGGTGGTCATTGTCGGGATCCAGTCCGTCCAGTTTGACGTTCAGGAAGGCCGCCTGGATTTCGTCCAGGCGTGAATTCGTGCCTGCAATGTCATGACGGTATTTGACTTCACTACCATAATTGTGCAGGGAATAGACCGTTGCAGCCAGCGCGTCGTCATTTGTCGTAATCGCACCCGCATCGCCCAAAGCACCCAGGTTTTTTGCAGGATAGAAACTGAAGGCGGCGGCATCTGAAAGGTTTCCCGCACGAACGCCTGCGCCGGTCATCGCGCCATGCGCCTGCGCGGCATCTTCAATCAGGAGCAGTCCGTGCTTTTCGGCAAGCGCCGACAATGCCGCCATGTCTGCAAGCTGCCCATACAGATGCACCGCAATAATGGCCTTGGTTTTCGTGCTGATCTTATCCGTCGCCGCTGTTGGATCAAGGTTGAAAGTCTTTACATCGGGTTCGGCAGCCACAGGCACCAAACCTGCTTCGAGCACCGAAAGCATCGTAGCGATAAACGTATTGGCAGGCACGATGACTTCATCGCCCGGTTGTAGCCTGCCCAACTGTACATAAGCCTTGAGGATCAGCACCAGGGCGTCCAGTCCGTTTGCCACGCCGATGCAGTGTTTGGTACCGCAGTACGCAGCGTATTTTTGTTCGAATGCCTTTACCTCGTCGCCGAGGATGAACCAACCCTTTTGCAGGATATCGTCCAGTCTTTGGCGGAAGCCGGCTTCATACGGCGCGTTTATTTTATGTAAATCCAAAAATGGTATCATAGGCAGCTTATATCAAAACGTCGTCGAGTAGTACGTAACCGGCCGTGTCGACCTCATAGAAATCCTGAACCATGGTCGTGGCCCCAAAACTCTCTTTCCAGTATGACAGCCCGGCGTTGAGCTTTTGGCCCATACTTTCATTCGATATCCCGAAATCGAAAAACTTCTTTTCCCGAAAAGTCCCGCGTATCAAAGTGTCAAATAAAAAGTCCAGGCTGCCCAAATCAGCGCGGGTTTCATTCGCGGCAATATACTGCGCGTGGGCGACATTCGGCGTCTCAAATATCGTAGTGCCGGCCACAAGTGTATCTTGGTGATACACATTGAAATGACGGATACTTTGTGGAAACTGCGACGCGAGCCGCTGGATTTCTTCGAGCGAATGCACGGGTCTTGTCTGATGCCGAGACCCTAAATTAGGAATCAGGATTTGGTTCCAGAACGCCTCGAATGAATGCTCTTCGCGAACCGCCAGCTGGTTTTCAACACCCTTTTTGATGCCGCGTCTGCGCAGCGCGGAGATTTTATAACGGCTGTTGCTTTCAATGACTGACAATGTATCACGCCGTACGAGCCGTGCTTTGGCTAAAAACAGCGCGTAGTCGCATTCCTGCCGCGGCTTGAGGCAATATACTGGCGGAAGACATTTGTACGACAACATTGTGAACCCGTTTTGTTGTGCGAAATACAAAACCGCCCTAAAGACGGCGATCACTTCGTGCAATCTGAGGCTTCCGTAAACGAGTCCGCCATACGTCAGCCCCTGATGGGAATAAAGCGTATTTCCGGCAGCATTCGCAGGCAGTAAAGCCACAAGACGGCTGCCTTCATAAATCATCAGCGAAAAATCTAAAAACCTATCGGCGTGATAGTCCATGAAATTCCGGTGAAACAGGAAGCTTGCCTGGTCTGCCTGATCCAGGAAATCATTCCAGACGGCAGCATCAGTGGTTTGGTATCGTATGACGGTGTAGTTTTTCAAGCGTGTTGGTTGACTCTGGAAAATTACTGATTTTTTAGTTTCCGCCGCAGCCTTTCGGCAAAAAGGCGTCCAATAAAAATATTTGTATCTTTAAACCTAAAATTGCAAAAGTGAAACTGATCAAACGCCTTGTTTATTGCCTGGTTACGGCATTAATCTGCTGCAGCGTCCATTCGCAGGCGATTTCACTTTACCAGCAGTTTAACGGCCGTTACGATTTCGTGTTTATTGGCAATACGCTTAACGCAATGGAGAACAACAGCCTGCCGGGCATTCCGCCGCCGCCCTGTTCCATCCTGACCGAATCTTCCGCTGACCTGCTGCTTGCTCCCGACGACGTGATTACCAAGGCGTACCTGTATTGGGCCGGCTCGGGTACCGGTGTTTTTAACGTAATGCTGAATGACGAAGCCATTTCCGCCCAGCGTACCTTCAGTATTGTCAATAGCGCGGGTCTGGAATGCTTCAGTGCTTTTGCAGATATCACCGACTTTATCGTTGCCAATGGCAATACGACTTATAATTTCTCAGGAATGGACCTTAGCGACACCATCCCTCCCTATTGCCCCACCGGAGGCAATTTCGGCGGATGGGCGATTATTATCGTCTATGAAAATGCCGCATTGCCATTGAACCAACTCAATGTTTACGATGGTATGCAGGCGATTCCGGGCAACATCACCATCACGCTGGACAGCCTCAATGTCATTGACGATGAAGGGGCGAAGATCGGGTTCCTGGCCTGGGAAGGCGACAAGAACATTTCAGACGGTGAAAAGCTTTTCATCAACGAGCACCTGCTCAGCAATGCACTGAATCCTTCCACAAACGCCTTCAATGGCACCAACAGTTTTACCAACTCCGACACGCTGTACAATATGGACCTCGATGTCTACAACATTCAGGGAAACATCAGCATCGGTGATGTCGAGGCGACCATCAGGCTGGAATCGACGCGCGATTTCGTCATGGTCAACGCGATAGTGACCAAACTCAACAGCCAGCTTCCCGACGCGGTGATTGCAATCGACGGCACCGAAAAATCATGCAACTCCAGGTCAATTACCGTCGACTATACCGTCTCAAATCCAAACAGCACCGATCCGCTTCCCGCCAATACCGAAGTCGCCGCATTTGCAGACAGCCAGTATTTGGGTGGCGGATTCACCGTTGCCATCATCCCGATTGGTGGCAGCGAGTCAGGTACTGTCACGCTCGAGATCCCGGCCTCCGTTCCTGCCGACTTTACGCTGCGGCTCGTGGTCGACAGCAATGCGGCGGGTGCCGGCAGCGTCAAGGAAATCAATGAGGGCAACAATGCGGCCACGATTGCTTTTTCGCTGATTGCCTCTCCTGAGTTTAACCCGCCACCGGATCTCGTGGCATGCAATGAAGGCGGAATGCGCGGCACGTTTGACTTTTCAGGCTACCCCGACCTGATTAAGTTGCGGCCGGGCGATATGGTAGCGTTTTTTAATTCAGCGGAGGACGCTGCAGCGGACGTCAATCAGATTAACAATCCGGAAGCCCTCTCTGCCATTGCCCCACAGCCGGTTTTTGTGCGGATCAGCAACGGGGACTGCTACAGTGTGACGTCTTTTAACTTACGGGTACGCAACTGCCCACCGAAGGTTTACAACCTTGTCGAGCCGTTCGGGAATAACTTCTACGACACCTTCCTGATTGACGGACTTCGGGATATTTTTGTGGATTTCCGGTTGTCGATTTACAACCGTTGGGGTGCGCTGGTCTGGACCGGCGACAACAGCAGGGACGACTGGGATGGCACGGCATCGGAAGGATTCCGGCTGTCCGGGAAGGACCTTCCCGGCGGGACTTACTATTACATACTCGAACTCAACGATCCGGATTACCCCAATCCCCTGGCGGGATTTGTGTACCTGAAGAAGTAAGCGCACGGCACCGCGTGAGGGATGGCAGCGGCATCCTTTTGCCCATCCCGCAGGGTGGGCAAAAGATACAGCGCACAGCCCGACCCGAGGTACGAGGGGCACGCCCCCGCAATTGGCATACTCAACCGCGCTCTAAAGGCGACAGGTACCATCTGAACTTCACGGCCATGAGTCTCAGGGCAATGATGATGCAGGAAGTGATCAGGTAAATCGCATCTTTTCCCAGACCTGTTTTCTGCAATGCAAAGAAGACCACGCCGCCGACGATGCATATGGTAGCGTATATCTCGCGCCTGAAAATTACGGGGATTTCATTGCATAAGATGTCGCGGATGACCCCGCCGAAACTCGCGGTCATGGTGCCCAGTGCGATGCAGATTACAGGGTGCAGCCCGATGTTGATACCCTTTTCGAGGCCGATCAGGGTGAAGACCCCCAAACCGATCGTGTCAAATAAAAACAAAGAAACGCGCAGGCGATCCAGTTTCTTCCTGAAGAGGATTGCGAGGAAAAATCCCGCGCTGATCAGGTAGACATAATTCGGGTCGCGCATCCAGCCCACCGGTGTGCGGCCGATCATGATATCGCGCAAAGTGCCGCCGCCCACAGCCGTAACGAATGCTATGATGTAGACGCCGAACGGGTCGAGTTTTTTGTTCATCGCCGTCAATGCCCCTGACACTGCGAACGCCATGGTGCCGATGATGTCCAGCAGGTAAAACAAGGTAAGGTCCATTTACATTTTCTGTGTATAATAATTGTAGTCCATCAGGATGATCCCGATGAAGGTTTCGTCGTTGCCGGATTGGTTCCTGATGCCGGTCACTTCTTCAATCTTGGCGCGCAGTTTCGCAAAAATATTATAGTCGCGGTCCTTTACGGCGACGTCATACGTTTCCCTGATGATCCTAATGTCATTGTCTGTGAGCTGTATCACCGTAGGATAAGTGGGCACATACCGGGCGTCGATTTCCCGCAATATCGTATGGTCGATCGAGATGTTGTTTTTCAACGTGATTACGGCAGTCCCGGCCGCAAGGTCGCCAAGCCGCTGTGTATTTTTGGTGACCAAAGCCGTGATGAGGCCAATGAGCCCGAAGAGGAAAAACAGGTCGATGGTACGCAGCAGCCACCGGATCAGGTAATCGCCGAAATCCGCCTGGTAACCCTCTATCTTCACTACCTTAAGTTTGAGCAAACGCTTCCCGAACGTCTGTCCTTCAAAAATACTTTCCATGGTGAGCGTGTAAAACATCGCCGGAAGGAGAATCACCGCGTTTACCGCCGCCACCGACCAATAATCCCAGTCGAGCATGAGCTCATCCAGGTCGAGGACGGAGTACAGCAGCCAGTAGATAAACGTGAGGTAGGCAAAGAGGATCAACAGGTCTGCGAGCAATGCCAAAATCCTTACGCCCAATGAAGCCGCGGTGAAATTAATAGTAACATTTTGGGTGGTCGTAATTGATAATTGGGTCATATTTTCTATTTTAGCCTGCGATGAGAGAAATTGCGTTTATTAAGCAAAATAAGGAAAAATGGCTGGAATTCGAGCAGGTCATCTTTGGCAAAACTAAGAAAAATCCCGATGAGATTGCGAGCCTTTACATTCACCTGATGAATGACCTCTCTTATGCAAAGACGTATTATCCCAAAAGCAAGACCGTGGTGTACCTGAACCACCTGGCTGCGACGATCTACCAGAAGATTTACAAGACCAAACGACACGAAACCAACAGGATTGTGTATTTCTTCAAAACCGAAGTGCCGCTGCTGGTGTATGAATACCGGCGGTATCTGCTGTTTGCTTTCGTGTTTTTCTTTCTCACGGTCGGTATCGGCGCATTATCCGCAGCTTATGACGAGACTTTTTGCAGGCTGATCCTTGGCGACGGCTATGTGAATACCACCTTACAGAATATCCGCGACGGCAATCCGGTTGCCATTTACAAGAGCGGCAGCCACCTGGGCGGATTTATTGCCATTACGCTGAACAATCTCCGGGTGGGCGCGATTTGCTTTGTGTCAGGGATACTTGGCGGTTTCGGTACGTTCTATTTTGCGCTGAACAACGGCGTGATGCTGGGTTCGTTCCAGTATTTCTTTTACCAGCACGGCGTATTCTGGCCCAGCGTACGCGGAATCTGGATCCATGGTTCTATGGAGATTTTTGCGATTGTGGTGGAAACCGCCGCCGGATTCATCCTCGGCGCCTCGATATTGTTTCCAAGGACCTATTCCAGGATCAATTCTCTCATGATTGGGTTTAAGGTCAGCCTGAAAATCTTCCTGTCCACCGTGCCGTTCACGATCGCAGCAGGGTTTCTCGAAGGTTTTATTACGCGGTACTCGGTCGATATGCCGCACTGGCTCAGCGTGTTCATCATCTTGTCGACGTTGTCGGCCATTTCGTTTTATTTCCTGATTTATCCCACCATCGTAAACAAAAAAGTCTATCAAGATGCAGCAATTTGACCTTTACAAAAAAAGAGGTTTCGGCGATTATATTTCCGATACCATCACCTTCCTGAGAACTTACGGCAGGCATTTTTTCGGAAATTACTTCAAGATCAACGGCTGGATCCTGATCTTCCTGTCGGCGATTATTTTCCTGCTGTCCAAGAGTTTCATTTACAATTCGCTCGTCAACCTTGAGGCAGCAACCAACGGGATGGGCAGCCCGACCGACAACCAGGAATGGGATGTGATTGTCCCCGGAGTCATCCTGATGATGCTGCTCCTCACTTTCCTGTCGCTGATCAGCGTGACGTATACGGTCATTTACCTCGGACTTATCGAAAAACACCGCACCAACGATTTCACGTCAAAAGACATTGTATCCGGTTTGAAAAACGTCATGGGCCGTATGCTCATCTTTTTCTTTGCCTCGTTACTGACGGTCATCCCCATAGCCTTTGTGTTTATGATCCTGTTCTATGTCAAGGAAATGGCAATCCTGTTGCTGCCTGTGTTTTTCATACTGGGCCCGGCGTTCCTTTCCTGGGTCAGCGTAAGTTACTTCACTTTCATACTCGAAAAACAGGGCTTTTTCCAGTCGCTGGGGCGTGGTTTTGAAGTCGTCCGCTATCGCTTCTGGCCCATTGTCGGTTCCACGCTCATCATATCTTTTATCGTACAGATACTGCAATCGGCCGTGACCCTGATCCCATACATTGTAGGGGTAATCGTCTTTTTCACGACGATCCAGGACGACGCGCCGTCCGAGACCTTCGGGTTCATTTCCATCGGATTGTCCACCATATTTGTGATCTCTGTATTTGCAGGATATTTCCTGAATAACCTGCTTGTCGTAAATCAGGGACTGATCTATTATACGGCACAGGAAAATGATTACAACAATGCCGCACAACTGGAAATTGATAACATCGGGTCCGGCATTGAATAAATTATTGATCATCGGCATCTTTTTCATGCTCTCGTTTTCGGGAGGCGATGTCGCATTGGCTTTCGCCAAAAACGCTCCGGCGCAAAAGCTGTCCCATAAGACAGTACTCGTGGACGAATCAAACAGGGTAAAGCCTACTTTCCCTGACCTCAGGAAAAAATACCGCACAGACGAATTCGTGTATGAGGCGCGTGCAAAAAAAATGAGTGCCTGGGACCGTTTCATGGAATGGCTCCGGGACATTTTCGGCGGTCAGGGAAGCGGCAACTCGGGGAACAATCTCGGAGTCATCACGAAGATAGTTGCCGGCGCCATCATTTTTTTCGTCATTTTCCTGATTGTAAAATCCATCATGAACAAGGAAGGAAAATGGATTTTCGGAAAAAGATCGGATAAAAACATCTTACGCTACGACGAGATGGAGAAAAACCTCCAGGCGGTAGATTTTGAAAAGCTGATCCGTGAGACGCGGATTTCAGGCGAAAAAAGGCTCATGGTCCGATACTATTATCTTTGGCTGCTGAAGAGAATGTCCGCCCAGGGGTACATCACATGGGACGCCGAAAAAACCAATTCCGATTACGCCGACGAGTTGAGAAACAGTGATTTTAAACCTGACTTCGATTATTTGTCCTATCTGTACAATTACATCTGGTATGGTGAGTTCGACATCGATGAGCAAACGCTCGAAAAAGCGGCATCGGCCTTTGAGAAAACCATCAAAACGATTCCGTCATGAGCAGGACCATCAAGATATACATCGCCCTGATTGTGATGCTGGTCGTGCTGATTGCCGTGCTCGACAGCAGCCAGCCCAAGCCAATCGACTGGTCGGCCACGTACGGGATTACGGAAAAGAAACCGTTCGGACTCTACATTTTCGATAAGGAGATCCGCGGCATTTTCAGGCCGAATACCGTAACGCCTGTTTCTGTCACCGCCTACGAATATTTCCTGCCGACCTATGCCGGGGACTCTGCGAAGCATTTCGGCGGTCCGCGGAAAACATTTGTATCGATTGCAGGCGGCGAACTCCTCGACAAAGAGTCGGTTTCCGCACTGCTGGCCTTCGTGGCCGATGGGAACCATGCGTTCATCAGTGCCAAGCGCCTGCCTGTATGGCTGCTGGACACGCTCCGGTTGAAGGCGCGGTATGACTGTGAATCGACAGAAGGCATATACAACTGGGTAGCAAACCCCAATCTGGGTACAAAAAAGTATCACATTTACGAGGGGCGCTGTAACGGCTATTTTTCAGAGCTGGACACGCTGCACACCGAGGTACTCGGCTATCAAAGCGGCGACACCGCCAAGGTGAATTTTGTAAAGGTGCCATTTAAAAAGGGGTCGGTCATCCTGCACACGCAGCCCGCAGCTTTTACGAACTTCCACCTGCTCAAGGATGACCATGCCGAATACGCCGAAAAAGTCCTGGCTTACATCCCGAAAAATGACATCCTCTGGTACGTCAAAGGGCAGGACGGCGACAGGAAATCGCAGTCGATGTTCCGGATTATCCTCGGCAATCCGCAACTCACCTGGGCTTGGTATATCTTCCTTTTCGGATTGGTCGGTTTCCTAATTTTCAACGCCAAACGAAAACAGCGGATCGTCCCGATTATCAGGCCGTTGGAAAACACAACGATTGATTTTGCCAAGACGATTGGCAACTTATATTTCCAGGAAGGCGATCACGACAACATCATTGAGAAGAAAATCATTTATTTCCTTGAAAAAGTACGTCAGGATTATATGATTGACACCGCAGTGCTTGACGAGCAGTTTGTTCGGAAACTGCAGCTGAAGTCAGGGAAAAACATTGAAGACATCGAACACCTGGTATACCTGATCCGCAAAAGCCGCAGCGACTACAGAGCCGTCGAAAGCGATTTGATCGAGATCAGCCAGGCCATCGAAAAAATAGTCAGTTAATGCCGCAGGGCGCTAATCATACAGTATGGAAAATTTTGAAAACGGGGCTGAAAACCAGCCAAAAGGTGAAAACATCAATTTCGAGTCGCGTCTGGATCTCAAGCCGCTTCAGGAAAGCCTGACCGCTGTAAAGGCAGAGCTGGCTTCGGTCATCGTGGGCCAGCACAAAATGGTTGACCAGCTGCTCGTCGCCATTTTGTCAAACGGCCATGTCCTGCTTGAAGGGGTGCCTGGGGTGGCCAAAACCATCACGGCCAAGTTGCTGGCGCGTACGCTCAATATCGATTTTGGACGCATCCAGTTCACGCCCGACCTGATGCCGTCAGATATTTTGGGAACATCAGTATTTGACCTCAAGAAATCAGAATTTGAATTTAAGAAAGGACCGATTTTTGCCAACCTGATCCTCATCGACGAGATCAACCGCGCACCGGCTAAAACCCAGGCTGCACTGTTCGAAGTGATGGAAGAGCGCCAGATTACCATTGACGGTCAGTCGTTTGCGATGGAAGCACCCTTCCTGGTGATTGCCACGCAAAACCCGATTGAGCAGGAAGGCACCTACCGTCTTCCGGAGGCGCAACTCGACAGGTTCCTGTTCAAGATTTCGATTGATTATCCAAAACTCGATGAGGAAATTTCGATTATCCAGCGTGAGCATCAGTTGCAGGATCATGGCAAACTGGACAATATCAAAATGTTGCTTACGGCAGCAGATATTAAAAATTACCAATCGCTGGTCAAACAGGTGATCGTCGAGCCGAACCTGCTGGAATACATCGCGAAAATAGTCGTCAACACGCGTGAAAATGCATTCCTGTACCTTGGCGCCTCACCGCGTGCCTCGATTGCGATACTGAACGCCGCGAAAGGATTTGCCGCGATACGCGGGCGCGACTTTGTTACGCCCGAAGACATCAAGGAAGCTGCGGTGCCGGTGTTGCAGCACCGCGTCATTGTCACTCCGGAACGCGAAATGGAAGGCATTACAAGCACGGAAATTATTAAGACAATTCTCGACTCGGTAGAAATCCCGAGATAAAAACACAACATGGGCGCATTGCATTTTTTCAGGCGATTGTATATCAACCACCGGTTTTTCTTCATGCTGATGGGGATGATGCTGGTATTCATCTGCGCCTTTATTTTTCCTTTTTTGTTCGATGCGGCGCGTTTCCTGTTTTTTGCACTGCTGTTCATTTTAGCCCTGGACACCCTCATTGTCTTTGTTGTCGGAAAAGGTATTGATGCCACGCGGGCGATGCCGGAAAAATTGTCTAACGGCGATGAGAATCCCATTACGGTCACCATCCGGAATTTTTACACATTCCCGATCCGGGTGCGCATCATAGATGAGATTCCTTTCCAGTTCCAGATCCGCAATTTCAATATAGAAAAAAAGATAGCGGCCTCTTCGGAAAAGCAATTTACCTACCAGCTGCGACCGGTCGAACGCGGTGAATATTCGTTCGGCAACCTGAATGTTTACGTGTCATCGCCGCTGGGAATCGTCTCAAGGCGGTTTACTTTCGAAAAAGGGCGCATCGTTCCTGCATACCCGTCATATGTACAGCTCAGGAAATACGACCTGATGGCTTTCTCGAACAACCTGTTCCAATACGGTGTAAAAAAAATCAGGCGTATCGGGCATTCGATGGAATTCGAACAGATTAAGGAATACACCCAGGGCGACGACATCAGGACGCTGAACTGGAAAGCCACGGCCAAGAAAAATGCACTGATGGTCAACCAATTCCAGGATGAAAAATCACAATCGGTTTATATGGCGATTGACAAAGGCCGTGTGATGAAAATGCCGTTTAACGGCTTGAGCCTGCTGGATTATGCTATCAATGCTACCCTGGTACTTTCTAACGTCATCCTGAAAAAGCACGATAAGGCCGGGATGCTTACCTTTTCCAAAAAAGTTGAAAACCGCGTTGTGGCTGAGAAAAGGTCATCGCAAATGGAAAAGATCCTCGAAAGCCTGTATAATGTCAAAACCGACTTTTTTGAAAGTGATTACAGCCGGCTGTACGCCGACATCCGTAAAAACATCAGCCACCGCAGCCTGATCCTGCTGTACACGAATTTTGAAAGCCTCGACGGCCTGCACCGCCAACTGCCGTACCTGAAAGCGATTTCAAAAAGCCATCTTCTGGTGGTCATTTTCTTTAACAATACCGAACTGGATGCGATGATCCGGCAAAAATCCGAAAACATCAGGCAGGTGTATGACAAAGCCATCGCTGAGAAATTTGCTTTTGAGAAACGGCTCATTGTCAATGAGTTGAGGAAATACGGCATTCATTCGGTGCTGACCCGGCCTGAAAATCTTACTTTGGACACCATCAACAAATATCTCGAGATTAAGGCGCGCGGAATTTTGTAGTTTTGCATCATGACCCGCAACTTAGATTTTTTCAATATCCTGCTGATGCTGCTTTCGATGGTCCTGGCGCTGCTGATTCCATTTGAGTTGTTCCTTTTCGTATATGCGGTGCTCGGCCCGCTGCATTACCTCACCGAAATCAATTGGCTGCAGCAGAAGAATTTTTTCCTGACCCGCAAAAACGATCAATATTTTATCGCCTTTTTCATTCTGCTGCTGGCGATCACGGGGATTTTCAACCTGAAAGGCTACTCGCCGCTGCTGATCTTTACTACATTTTTCGGCTCTTTGGCATTGCTTTTTATCGGGAGTTGGCGCAGACGGCTTGCCGCCCTGTCGGGAATCCTTGCCGCCGGAATCCTGCTTACGGTATTTTTTTATAAGCCCTTCCGCATCGTGTTTTCGATGTTTTTGCCTACGGTGGTGCACGTCTTTATATTCACCGGACTTTTTATTTTACTGGGGGCACTCCGCGGGAAAAGCCATATGGGTATCGCTTCCATAGTGGTGTTCGTGAGTTGTTCGCTGGGTTTGGTAATGGCCGGCAGCGCCTGGAATCAATCGGTGATTTCTGAATACCTCACAGACAGTTACCGCATTTTCCAAAGCCTGAACATCCGGATGGCGCAGCTTTTCGATTTTCTGCATTTTACCGAAATCAAAGCCCGCCTTACGTCAGCCGACGACCAAAACCAGCTGGTTTTCTTTTCTGATGCCGGGGTTAAGGTGATGCGTTTCATCGCTTTTGCCTACACCTACCACTATCTTAACTGGTTTTCAAAAACGTCGGTGATTCAATGGCACAAGACCTCTCGTATCAAGGGGATCGGAATCCTTACGATCTGGCTGGCTTCCATTGGCCTGTATTTGTATGACTACAACACCGGACTGAAATGGCTTTACATCTTAAGCATCGCGCATGTGCTGCTCGAGTTCCCGCTGAACCACAGGATTTTTATCGATATCCGCAAACATTTAAGGCTCAAGGCGGCAGGCTGAAAAATCTTCGCTATTTTTAACCAAAATTTCCATGTTGAAACAAATCACTTCGGTTCAAAACCCATTCATAAAATCATTGGTGCAGCTCCAGGAAAAATCCAGGGCGCGCAAACAAAGCGGCACTTTCCTGATTGAAGGCAAACGTGAGATCGAACTGGCGCTGAAGGGTGGCTTTTCCCTTGAAGCACTGTTATTCTGGCCTGAAATCTGCCCCGAAGCCGAAGCGCGCAAATTGCATACCCAGCCGATTGAAATCAACAGGGAAGTATACCAAAAACTCGCTTACCGGGACACTACTGAAGGCATCCTTGCCGTTGCCCAAAGCAGGGATTTGTCGCTCGACGCTTTGAATCTGCCCGACAACCCGCTTATCCTCGTGGCCGAGTCGCCCGAAAAACCCGGAAATATCGGTGCGTTGCTGCGCACTGCAGACGCCGCCGGACTCGACGCTGTCATCATCGCCGATGCCAAAGCGGATTTGTATAATCCCAATGTCGTGCGCTCCAGCGTAGGCTGTATTTTCACCAACACTGTCGCCGTGGGCAGTACACTGGAAGTCATTGCCTTTCTCAAAGAGAAAAATATCGCCATTTACTGCGCCACCTTACAGGATGCGACCCCATACCACACCCAGGACTACACTGCGCCAAGCGCTTTGGTAGTCGGGACCGAGGCAACGGGCCTCACACAACCCTGGCGCGACGCCGCTACACAAAATATCATCATCCCGATGCAGGGCGAAATCGATTCAATGAATGTTTCCGTCGCAGCGGCGGTCTTGATATTTGAGGCGAAACGGCAGCGCGGGTTTTAATTCAGACTTAAAAATTATGAGAGCATTTTTTTGGATTTTTACATTATTGATTGCCAATAGCCTTTCAGCGCAACTCAGCGAGCCGCAGGTTGATGAGCTGGTAAACCGGACGCTGAAAACATTTGATGTCCCGGGTATCGCCGTGGGCATCATAAAAGACGGGAAAGTCGTGCTTGCAAAAGGCTACGGCGTGCGCTCGATCATAACCCGGGAAAGCGTGGACGCCAATACCCTGTTTGGAATTGCCTCTAACAGCAAGGCGTTTACCAGCGCGGCACTGGCCATGCTCGTCGACGAAAATAAGATGGGCTGGGACGACAAGGTCATCAAATACATCCCGGAATTCAAGATGTACAACGACTATGTGACGAGTGAATTTACAATACGCGACCTGCTCACCCACCGCAGCGGCCTCGGACTCGGCGCGGGCGATCTGATGATCTGGCCCGACGGGCATGATTTCACCCCGAAGGACATCATCAAGAACATCCAATACTTAAAACCTGTTTCGGCCTTTCGGACAAAATATGACTACGACAACCTGCTGTATGTGATCGCGGGTGAGGTCGTCGCCCGCGTAAGCGGCACGAGCTGGAACGACTTTGTGTCGCAACGCATCATGAAGCCGTTAGAGATGAATCACAGCGCGCCGTCCTGGAACCTGTTAAGGGACACGTCGAACGTCATTGTGCCTCATGTCCCGATTGACGGCAAACTTAAAGTCATCGAGCGCTACCGCAACAACATATTTGATGCGGCAGCGGGTATTTATACGAGCGTAAACGACCTTGGCAAATGGGTGCTGATGCAGCTCAATCAGGGGAAATATGGCGACACCCAACTCTTTTCCAAAAAAACGCAAACCGAGATGTGGACACCGCAGACAATCATTCCGGTTACTGCCGCTGCGCCATACAATTCTCATTTCAAGGCCTACGGACTGGGCTGGTTCCTGAGCGATGTGAAAGGGTATAAACAGGTAACCCATACCGGAGGTTTGGAAGGCATCGTGACACAGGTCATTATGTTTCCGGAGCTTAACCTCGGGATCATCGTGCTGACAAACCAGCAATCCGGGTCTGCGTTTAATGCGATTTCGAATACCATCAAAGACAGTTATCTCGGCATCGCACCAAGCGACTGGGTAAAATTTTATGCTGACAAGGACCGGGCCAGCGAGGACAATGCCGATAAAATCACCGATGAAGTCTGGGCGGCCGTTGCAAAAAACCAAAACGGACAGTTGACCGCGGATGGCTCAAAATACACCGGCGTATACAGCGATAAATGGTTCGGCGACGTGTCGATTACTGAAAAAAAAGGCAGGCTGTACTTCGCTTCGAAGCGCTCGCCACAACTCACAGGCGAGATGTTTCTTTATAAGGAAAATCAGTTTGCCGTCCGGTGGAACAACCGCTACTTCCATGCTGATGCCTTTGTGCTGTTTAAAAACGGCAATACCGAATTCGAAATGAAGGCCATTTCCCCATTGACGGATTTCAGCTACGATTTTCAGGATCTGTATTTCACAAAAAAAGCAAAGCAGTAGCCTTCGCTTTCAACCCGAAAAATCATTGGAAACCATCCTGAAGAAAGGGCAGCACGTATGTGTCAGGCTATTAACACCAAATTCCGGCATGGCGCTACGGCGCCAGTGGAGTCGATAGTCAGGCAAACATAAACCACCGCGCGACCCGTACCTGCTAGCAGAACTGCGAACCGCGTTTGCACATTCCAATTCTTTGTCCTATTTTTAGGAATTGAATGTTTTCACACATGACAGAAATTGAAATAGAACAGGAGAATAAAGCGATTGCCCGTGAGTACAAAGAACTGTTGCGTATCAGCTACCAGACGCTGAGCGTAGAAGATAAGAAACTCATACGCAAGGCGTTTGATGTCGCCGTCGACGCGCACAAGGACCAGCGGCGCAAATCCGGCGAGGCGTACATCTTCCATCCGATCGCAGTAGCAAAAATCGTCGCTTCCGAAATCGGTCTCGGCGCTACGGCGATTGCCGCGGCCCTGATGCACGATGTCGTCGAGGATACTGATGTGACGATTGAGGATATTGAGAAAATGTTCAATTCCAAAATCGCGCAGATTGTCGAAGGACTCACGAAGATTTCGCAGGTGCAGAAAGACCTCAATATCTCGATGCAGGCCGAAAATTTTCGAAAAATGCTGCTCACCCTCAATGACGATGTACGCGTTATCCTGATCAAGCTCGCCGACAGGCTGCACAACATGCAGACAATGGAGTCGATGGCGGAGCACAAGCAGACCAAAATCGCCTCGGAAACCTTATACATTTATGCCCCGCTCGCCCACCGCCTTGGCCTTTACAACATCAAGCAAAAACTTGAGGACCTCGGACTGAAATATACGGAACCACAGGTGTATCATGAAATCCTGAGCAAGATGAAGGAAACCAAGGAAGAGCAGGACGAATACATTAAGAGCATTTCTGACGTGTTGAAGCAATCGCTCGATACCGAGGGATTGGACTACATCATTAAAGGCCGCCCAAAGTCAATCTATTCCATACGCCGCAAAATGAAAGCGCAGAATGTGAGTTATGACGAGGTCTATGACAAGTTTGCGCTGCGCATCGTCTACCGGTCCAGCGTACACGATGAAAAGTTCATCGCGTGGAAAATCTATTCGATAGTCACCGACCATTTCCGTCCAAGTCCGAGCCGGTTACGCGACTGGATATCCTCGCCCAAATCAACCGGGTACGAAGCGCTGCATACAACTGTAATGGGTCCGAAAGGCCGTTGGGTAGAAGTACAGGTACGAAGCGAACGCATGGATGAAATTGCCGAAAAAGGATACGCCGCGCATTACAAATACAAACAGGGCGCCAATGAGGAAAGCGGGCTGGATATCTGGCTGAACCTTCTTAAGGAAGCACTCGAAAACCAGGAAACCAACGCCGTGGATTTCGTCGAGGATTTTAAGATGAATCTCTATTCGAAGGAAATTTTCGTATTCACCCCCAAGGGCGAGATCAAATCGCTGCCAAAAGGCGCGACATCGCTGGATTTCGCATTCAGCATCCACTCCGCGATCGGAATCAGGACACGTGGCACACGCGTGAATGGCAAGCTCGTTCCGCTGAATTATGAGCTCAAAAGCGGTGACCAGATTGAGGTTATCACTTCCCAAAATCAAAAACCCACGATGCACTGGCTGGAGTATGTGACCACTGCGAGGGCCAAAAATAAAATCAAGAGTGTCCTGAACGAAGACACCAAGAAGATTGCTGAGGAAGGCAAGGAGCTCCTGACGCGAAAATTGCGCCACCTCAAAATCAATGTAAACGAAAATACGATCAATGAACTGGTGAGCTTTTTTAAGCTCAAGACCAGCCTCGACCTGTATTACCGTGCAGGGATCGGATCGCTGGAAAACGCGCAATTGAAGGAATATGCATCGCTGAAGAGCAATACGCTGATGAATTTCTTCAAGAGCAAGATCAAACGTACGCCAAATTACAATCCCGAGCAGATCCAGAAAGACGAGATCACAAGCAATTATGACATGCTGGTATTCGGGCCGGAACACGACAAGCTCGACTACAAGCTGTCGACCTGCTGCAACCCGATTCCCGGGGATGAGGTATTTGGGTTCATTACGATCAATGAGGGGATTAAAGTCCACAAAAAAGACTGCCCCAATGCCATCAGCCTGCAGTCGAATTATGCCTATCGCATCATCCAGGCGAAATGGATCGACTCGACCCAGCAGGAATTCAAGGCGATATTGAACATCACGGGTATGGACAGCCTCGGACTTACGAACGAGCTCACTAAAGTCATTTCCAGCAACATGCACGTAAACATCCAGAGCATCTCACTGAGCAGCGAGGCGGGGATCTTCAAAGGGCAGGTCACAGTGATCGTACAGAACAATACCATCCTGAAGCGCATGGTGGAAAACATCCAGAAAATTGACGGTATCGATAAGGTGACGCGGGTTTACAAGTAAACGTCCCGCACTGATCGGATGTTTTCAGAACGCATTCAGGAATCCATCGGGATACTCAATATGGAACGCGAGACAGTTTCAGCAAAAGCCTGACCAAAATGAACAACCATGCAGGAACCCTTCTTTAACGACCACATCCAACTCCAGAAATCAGAAGGCAAAGGCGGCTGGACATTCATCAGCATGCCTGTAATGCCGAACCTGCCCAAAAAGAAAAACAGCACCGTGAAAGTACGCGGTACGATTGACGGGTATGTACTTGACGGCATCCACATCTGGGCGATGAAAAAAGGCACGTTCCTGGCTGTAAAAGCGGAAATCCGCAAGGCCATCGGTAAAGCATCGGGTGACACGGTAAAACTGGTGCTGTACCTTGACGAGCCGCAATCAGCCATACCGGACGACTTTATGCTCTGCCTTCAGGAAGAGCCGAAAATCCTCAGCCAATTCAGGAATTTGCCCCAAAAGCAACAGCAGGAAATGCTCGACCACATCTTTTCGGCCAGAACCGAAGACGAGAAGATTGAACGGATGGCCAAGGCAATGGACCGGCTCGCAAGCCACGATTAGCGATCCGCTGTTGCAGCGCACTAATTATCAATTATCAATTGCCCATTATCAATTATCCATTATCTTTGCGGCATGACACTTATATCGGTAGATAACAGCAAAAACCAGGAAATCGTCAAGAACGTTTTCACCAAATACCTGGAGAAGAAAGGCCACCGCAAAACGCCGGAACGGTACGCAATCCTTCAGGAAATTTACGACAGCGAGGAGCATTTTGATATAGAAAACCTCTACATCAAAATGAAAAACAAAAACTATCGGGTGAGCCGTGCCACGTTGTACAACACGATTGAGTTGCTGCTGGACTGTGCGCTGGTACGCAAGCACCAGTTCGGGCAAAACCAGGCGCATTATGAGAAATCATACTTCGACAAACAGCACGACCACATCATCATGACCGACACAGGCGAAGTGATTGAATTCTGCGATCCGCGCATCCAGACGATCAAAAAGACGATCGAGGAAATCTTCGACATCGAGATTCACAACCATTCGCTGTACCTGTATGGCAACAAACGGAAAATCGATACAGAGACCGAAGCGCAGGAAGGATCAGCCTCGTCTGGCACATAATTATTGGGGCGCCGCCTTCGGCCCGGGCTCTCCGCGGTGCACGGCACCTTGCTGCGATCCCTGGCGCGGTCCCGCGAAAAAAGAACTTTAAACACACAACAACCATAAATCATTGGCAGCAACCACAACCGTTACACCGTTATCAATGATTGATTATTCCTAACAAAATGACCGTAGATTTATTATTAGGCCTCCAGTGGGGCGACGAAGGTAAAGGCAAGATTGTCGATGTACTCACTTCAAAGTATGACATTATCGCACGCTTCCAGGGCGGCCCGAACGCCGGACACACTTTGGAATTCGATGGCATCAAGCATGTCTTACGTACGATTCCCTCAGGGATTTTCCACAAGAATTCGATCAACATCATCGGGAATGGCGTCGTCATTGACCCGGTAGTCTTCCAGAAGGAAATCGAAGGCCTGGAGAAATTCCAAATCGACATCAAGAACAAATTGTTCATTTCCCGAAAAGCACACCTTATTTTACCCACACACCGTCTGCTGGACGCGGCTTCGGAAGCGGCCAAGGGCAAGGCTAAAATCGGTTCCACTTTAAAAGGCATCGGACCGACTTATATGGACAAGACCGGGCGAAACGGCCTGCGCGTGGGCGATCTGGAGCTGGACGATTTCAGGGAGCGCTACCGCCACCTGGCTGACAAGCATGAGGCCATGATTAAATTTTACGATGTATCCATACAGTATAACCTGGCAGAACTCGAAAAGGAATTTTTCGAAGCGGTGGCCGAACTCAAAAAACTGACTTTCATTGACAGCGAGGAGTATCTTTACCAGGCACAGAAAGCCGGGAAATCCATCCTTGCCGAAGGCGCTCAGGGGTCACTGCTTGATGTGGACTTTGGGACTTACCCGTTTGTTACCTCATCAAACACGACTGCAGCCGGAGCCTGCACCGGACTCGGTATCGCGCCGAACCACATCGGGGAAGTGTACGGGATTTTCAAGGCCTATGCGACACGCGTCGGCAGCGGCCCGTTCCCGACAGAGCTGTTTGACCAGACGGGAGCCGATATGGCGCGCATCGGTAACGAATTCGGATCGGTGACAGGCAGGCAAAGGCGTTGTGGGTGGCTGGATCTCGTTGCCTTGAAATACGCAATCCGCGTCAACGGCGTGACCCAGCTCATGATGATGAAAGGCGACGTGCTTTCAGGATTCCCAACGCTTCAGGTATGCACCGCCTATGATTATTTAGGAAAGCAAATCGACCACCTCCCATACAATATCGAACCTGAAAATGTACAGCCCGTGTATACGGAATTCAAAGGCTGGCAGGCCGACCTGACGGGCATGACAGGCTATGACGAGCTGCCTTCAGAACTGAAATCCTATATTGAATTCATCGAAAAGGAATGTGAAGTGCCGATAAAGATTGTATCTGTCGGGCCGGACAGGAAGCAGACGATTATGAAATAAGGAAAGCCGCTGGGAAGCGGCTTTTTTATTTTTTAAAAATCTTGAATGCTTTATTTCCCGTTTCAGTGTGTACCATGACAATATAAAAACCTTTTTCAAATCCTGAAACATCCAACTCTGTGACATTGTTATGGAGCTCGTATATCGTTTTTCCGGTTATATCGTACATTATCAAATCAAAGGGCCTTTGTTCAGGATTATTTATATACAAAATATCCTCTGTAGGATTTGGACCTATCGAAATTGATTCATCTGCGATGTCGGTAATTCCTAGTGGTGTGCAACTGACAGGTATAAATACATTCGATGGTCCTGAAAGATAACCAATACCTAATTGTCCGACTACATTCGTGCCCGTAATCCATAGACTTCCATCCGCTTTTTGTGCTACACTGTTCTGGTACATACCCCAAACAGAAACCCAGTCTGAATCGCTACCTATTTGCTGTGGCAGATTTTGATCGTCATTATTCCCGTTGCCTAATTCACCATTAGTATTAAATCCCCAACTCCATAAAGTTCCGTCGCTTCTCACAGCAATTGTATGATGAAGTCCTGCGCCTACAGATATCCATGCATGATCGGTTTGTATTTGAAAAGGGGTGTTTTTGTCAATTATCGTACCATCTCCGAGCTGTCCGTAAGTATTTCCACCCCAAACCCACAGACTACCATCATTTTTTAAGGCAACCGTATGTGTACGTCCCGTGTGGGCTAAAGTCCAATCATTTTCTAAACCAATTTGTGTCATTGTATTTACTGAATCTCCCGTTTGCCCAACCCCTACTTGTCCGTATTGATTCCAGCCACATCCCCATAAAGTTCCATTGCTCTTTATTGCAAAAGTATTATTCACTCCTTCAAAAACTGAAATCCACGTGTTATCGTTACCAATCTGAACTGGAGAAAGACGAGTGGTATAAGTTCCATCACCTACAAACCCGTGTAAATTGCTTCCCCATCCCCAAAGTGTTCCGTCAGATTTTATGCCGTGTGTACTCGAGCCGCCTATAGAAATAGTGAGCCAAGTATCTATTCCAATTTGTTGAGGTAAAGGATTTATATTCGTAGTACCATTTCCCAACTGACCATCTACATTTCGTCCCCAAACCCATAAAGTACCGTTTGACTTTAAAGCAGCGGTATGACTAACGCCACCATATACAGAGCTCAAATCACTTATCGTATTGACTTGGATTGGAATATCATGAAAAACGTAATTACCCGTCCCCAACTCACCATTCCCATTAAAACCCCATGCCCACATAGTCCCGTCATTCTTCATGGTTTGGATGTATCGATGTCCAGGAGACACTGACTGCCAACATTGCCCAATGACTTTCGTATAAGTAATAAATATGACAGCTATAACAGCGAATGACCTTCTCATAAAATATATATTTGGATCTAAATATATAAAAAATAGTTCTTTTTTTGCCGTTTTGAGCAGGATTTCGGATCTTGATTGAAGTTTTTTGTCCTACTTCCTCGGCAAATTCCACTTCTCAATCAGTTCCTGATTCAGATCTTCCTCTTTGGTGTTTGGATTTCCTTTGCCGGTCGTGATTAAATTTTTAAGGCTGCCCTGGATGTAACTCGTCCAGGCATCTTTACATACCTCGTAACATTCGTACTGTGGCGTCAGGCCGACTTGCGTAAACACCAGTCGTGTCTGGCCGTCTTTTTCAGAAATTTCAAAAATAATCTTGTTGTCTTTCCATTCGCTGTCATCGGTTGTAAAGTTGAAATGGTTCTCCAGCACGTGCCACACCACAATCTCATCGGGGATGAATTCGATGATTTTCAGTTTGCAGACGTGTACATCTTTATAATTGTAAAGGAACACCGAATCCAAAGTATCGGTAGCGCCTTTAATGTTCTCGCTCCACCAACCTTTAACATGGTTGATTGCCTCAAAAACTGCTTTTGGAGACTCGTTTACGAGAAAACTGGTCGTATAATCCTGGTTGTTCATAGGTAGGAGTTTTTAGTTATCTGAATTGATCAAAGGCAATAATTTATGCTCGAGGTATTGTGACCAGGCCGGCGCACAGGCGTCATAGCAAGGCGTCTCAGGCGTCAGCCCCTCGTGCGTGAAGGTGAGTGTCGTTTCGCCCCCGTCTTGTGAAATGTCAAAAATGATTTTTGTACCCACCCACTCGTCCTGCTTGTCGACGAAACTCAGTGCGCCTTCAGTGGTAAGCCATACGATTCTTTTGCTTGGTACCACCTCGACAAGCCTGTGCCTGCTGTAATGCGCGCCATCGCCCGCCCGGAAACTGAACTCGTCATCGAGCTTTTCGGTGTCGCCGGTGATTTCCTCATTATAATAACCTGACCACCAGGCACGCACGTTACCGATGGCGTGGAATACGTCTTCCGGACTTCTCTTCGTTTTTAAAACGCAGGTAAAATCAGTCGCTGCCATAACGATTATCGTATTAAGATGAATTGCCCGAGATGGTATGCCAGATGGCTGGCGCGGGTGACGATGATGTTGAGCTTATTGCGGTAAGGTTCGTTTGCAAAATCCTCCGTGCTGACGGCGGTGTGCTTCAGGAACCAATCGGAAGGCTGCATCTGCGCAAAGTGCCCATCCAGCACAGCACTCACCTGCTGCCAGGCGTGTCTTAATGTTTCAGCAGACGGCATTTGAGCCGCGGCCCTGTCCGGCTGCCTGAGGAACGTCTCCTCCATCTCCGGATACAGTTTCTCCCCGAGATCCAACAACGGAATCATACTGTCGTGTACTGCGGTCAGGTGACCTAAAAGGTAGATCCCGCGATTTCTTCCGGGCGAGATTTCCTGCTGTAGTTGCTCATCCGAAAGTGATTCGAGCACCGTATTGAATTGCTTCATCAGCGCGTTCCATCGGTCAAAAGTCATTTTTACCATAATTTGTTCTAAAGTCATTTTTCTTCTTTTTAGTTGATTTGTACAAATCTAGCGTCTGTTTACCACTTCGACGGGGTGTAAAAGAGACATTGCCGTGGGTTGATTTGGACAACCAATAGTATTATCTTCGTAAAAAAATCATACAATGAAACACCTTACCCTGTTAGTGCCCGACGGACAAAGCAAACTGTCCAGCATTATCTGTACATATAAGGTATTCCTGAAGGCAAACGCGTTCTGGAAAAATGCCCACGGCAGCGACCGGTTTGTGATACAGCTGGCCGGAATTTCCGAGGAAGTCGAATTTTATGACGGCTTATTTTCTGTGAAGCCGCACGTCAATATTTCCCAAATTGCCCGGACTGACCTCATCATCATGTCGGCACTGAACAATCATGATTATCCGGGTTCGATCGACCGAAATAAGTCGATGACCGACTGGGTAGTAAAGCGCTACAAGGAAGGCGCAGCGGTCGCTACAATGTGTACGGGCGCATTCCTGCTGGCCTCGTCGGGACTCCTTGACGGGAAAAGCTGCTCCACCCATTGGGCTGCTGAAGAGACTTTCCGGCAAATGTTCCCGAAAGTCAACCTACAGACCAATTTGCTCATCACGGATGAAAATGGCATTTATACCAATGGCGGCGCCTTCTCATTCTTAAACCTGATCCTCTATCTGGTTGAAAAATATTACGACCGGGAAACGGCCATCCTTTGTTCAAAGATGTTCCAGATCGAAATGGACCGCAACAGCCAGTCACCGTTCATGATCTTCACCGGCCAAAAACAGCATGGCGATGGCATGGTCCAGCAAGCGCAGGCATTCATAGAGAATCACCTGCAGGAAAAGATTGTAATGGAACAGCTCGCCGACCGATTTGCCGTCGGGAGGCGCAATTTTGACCGCCGTTTTATCAAGGCCACGGGAAATACACCGGTGGAATATGTACAGCGTGTGCGGATTGAGGCCGCAAAAAAGGCATTTGAAACCACGCGGAAAACCATTAACGAAGTGATGTACGAAGTGGGTTACTCCGATGTAAAAGCATTCCGCGACGTTTTCAGGAAAATTACCGGGATGTCGCCCGTGAGTTATCGGGAGAAGTATAACAGCGGGTCCGCGGTCGCCTAAATGCGGCCGAAACGGATTTGGAACTTAGCCAATGGGTTCACACAATTGCAACTTGTTGCCTTCGGCGTCCAGGATGTGCACGAATTTGCCAAAATCAGATACGACTATCTCATCCAGGATCGTCACTCCTGCGCTTCTGAGCTGTGCGACCATGGCTTCCATATCCTGCACCCTGTAATTGACCATAAAATCCCGATCAGAGGGCTCGAAATAGTCGGTGCCATTGTCAAAGATGCGCCAAGCCGTCGAGCCCTTAATTTCAGGATTTCCGGCATCGCGCCATTCGAATTTAGCGCCCCACGGACTCATTTCGATGCCCAGGTGGGTTCGGTACCATTCGTTCATTGCCTTTGGGTCCTTACTTTTAAAAAATATGCCACCAATCCCTGTTACTTTTTTCATAGGTTATGAATTTCGGTTGATAAATCTTTTTCATCCGCTACCGGTTGTCTTTTCAAAATTAACGAACTGATCAATGTGACTACCAATCCCACAGGTAAAATTTCGGCGTAAGTCATGATGGCGGTGAAGAATGGATTTCTGTACTGTACCGCAAAGGAAGCAATTTCGCTGGCCTTTGCAGCGATTTTTACCTGGCTCGCTCCGCTGGCCCTAAGCTCGGCAAGCATGTGGGCGGAATACTTGTCAATGAAATCAGGAATAAAGTAAAAGAAATCGATGAGCCACGCCACAACATACATCGTGGAGGCAATCAAAGAGATGAACAATCCGACCTTAAACGCCTTCCCGAAACTGATGATACCGCCATTGTGGTTGTCCCTGTAGTTTTTAATCCCTACAAATACCAGCGAAAAAGCGATCAGCATCGACGCGTAACCCACAGCCATGCTCGTGCCGTAATCGACGTCGCCGTTGCAATGGCTTAAATAATTCATCGAGAACAGCATAAATGCCGATACCACGGTGCCGGCAATCAATCCATAAGTAAGTGCAATTTTTTTCATGTCTTTCGTTTTAAAGTTTGACGCAAAGGTGTCTACTGTTTCGGAAAACAGGCTCATACTTTCGGCCATTTTTCGGTTCATCACCGTAATTCATACTAAAGTATGGCGGTTACGGGATCAGTTTCAGGCGCCGCGCTTTGTCGACAGCCTGTGTCCTGCGTTTGACATCCAGTTTCTCAAAAAGGTTTTGCAGATGAGTCTTCACGGTGCTTAACGAGATGAACAGTGACCCTGCGATTTCCTGGTTGCTGTGGCCGGATGCCAGCAGACTTAAAATTTCCATTTCGCGTTTGCTCAATTCAAGCCGCGAAACCAAAGCGACGTCCTGTACGAACGAATCATTACTGACGTAGACCGGTTTTTCCACAACGAGCGTATGTACTTTGGGTTTTGACAGCTTGAGGGCCAGCCAAATCCCGAGTGCGGTAAAGACCAGCGCGATGATGCCGGCATAGACTTCGAATGCATTGCTGAAGATAATGAACCGCAATTCGAGCCAACGCAGCAAAAACATCAGCAAGGCCAGGCTCAGCCCGTAAAGGATTATAGCGCGATATTTGGTAAGCGGGTTCCCGGTCATGCTGCAAATGTCTAAAATTTTACAGAGAAAACGGCAATAAAAAAACCGCCCCTTGAGGCGGTTTGTGATGATCCATTATAAAGCATTAATTGAAATAAAGAAAAAAGGAATTATTGTTTGACTACTTTTCCACGCTGTAAATAGCCGCTACCATCTGTCAGTGTGTAAAAATAGATGCCCGGCGCATAGCCTGAAATGTTGACCGGATGGTCGGGCGTAGCCGCATCGATAATCGTCCTGCCGTTGGCATCGAAAACAGAAATTTTATAGGCACCCAGGTTCTCCCCTTCGAAGAAAATCTGGGACTGTGCCGGATTGGGAGATAAATTCACCCGTTTGGAACTTTCGGTGGCTTCGGTGACGGGAGCCTTGCGCTCAAACCCGCTTTCCCTGCAGTCAATGGCGATTGAACTGATTACGGCATATATCGGTTTCTCAGAACAAATCATCACCGTATTGCCTGTGGTGAAACTGATCGGAAATGATCCCATACTGCCGTCGTCATACTTGACAAACACCTTGTAGCACATGTGACACTCGTCAGCAAACCTTTTGAAGCGTATGCACTCCAGATCCCCACATTTTGTGGTTTCGTAACTGAGGCAGTTGGCCGGCGGCGGTGGCGGGGGAACGGCCGCGAAATCCATCCTGATGGTTGAAAGCGTACCATTCATGACGGCCAGGATGGCAATCCTCGGATTCTCCTGCTGCATCGGATTGGAAAAAGAAGTGTCGAATTCCAGCAGACGATTGTCAGCGTTGAAACGGCTGCTGCCGGTGTCATAGTGGTCGTAACCACCCTCAAGTTCTGGCGAAAGGAAATAAGACGCCGCACCGCAGGACGACATGATCTTAAAATGTACCGGCGTATCCCAGGGTATTGCACCTGTAGCCGACTGCACCTGGCCGGAAGCGTCATAGACTGTCTCGGAATACAGTGTTTTTTTGTCGCGGCTCATGACCGAGACGGAGCCAGCACAACCTGTTTGCCCGTAGGTAAGGCAGGAACAGGCAAGCGCAAGCAAAAAAATTGCGTTTGTAATGGTTTTCATAAATAGTAGGATTTAGGGGATTGGGGTGTAAGCAGTTTTTAGAGTCGCTGTTTCACTATTTCCGACTTTGTTTCATAGGCATTTCCTTATTTCAATTAATTAGTCGCAATATCCAAAATTAATTGTTTAATAAAATTCCTTTTATGAGATTTTATACTCCATTTTATCAACATATTCATAAACAAAAAAGCCGCCCGATGGCAGCTAATCTATTACTATTTAAAACGTCAGGCGCTATTCCTTCACTACGATAATCGTAGCTTTAAATCCTGTGGCAAGGTTCCAGTTTTTTGCCGAAATCACTTCGCCTTTATCATTGTAAACGACGAGCTGTGCAGTATTGGGACCGGAAGTTCCCTGGTTGAGTGCCTCAAATTCGATGGTATTGAAGCCGGGAACCAAAGCCAGTTCAAATCCCTGGAATTCCCCGCCTAAGGTCACAATCGACCGTGCAATGATCCCGTTGGCAAAAATGCGGATCTGGTCGCCATCGACGAACTCATGGTCACGATACATGATGTTGACCGATCCCGAACTGGTCTTTACGTCGCCCAGATATTGGTCTTTACGGATGGCCTGTTGGTCTTCGGAAAGCGCATGCTGCCTATTGAGTTTGTCCTCGTAAGGTTTCCCCGGATCCACAAAGTCAGGTTGGTCCATCATCCCCTTTTTTGGCATTTCCGGCCAGGGTTTCACGGGTTCCGGCTTCTTGTCGAAAATACTGGGCGCCGGCGGTACGGGATTTTCATTCACGGGTGCATTGGTTGAGGTCCTTGCAGGCAATATCGGGGTAAACTTCTTCCCGACATCACCCTGAGCGTAGATCCCGCAGCTGCAAACCAATAAAAAGTACACCAAATGCTTCATCCTGACACATAACGTTTGATCGCCTGTAAAATTATGAAATCCGGCAATTACTTCAGCAGCTTAAACACGAATGATTCTGACGGGTTGATGGTCACTGCAATCGTACCCACACCGTTGTTGACGAAGAGCGTGGCACCTTCCTTGAGGTACAATTGGTCCTGCAGCCTGTAAGTACCGTCGCGCAACGACCAGTTCCGGATGACATCCGCAGGGATAATCAGGTTGAACTGGCTTTTTGTAACCCACGAAAAATTATTGATGATCACGAGTTCTTCATTGTCGGACCATCTTACGAACGAATAAATCCCTTCACTGTATCCTTTTGTTTTCTTCCTGTTGATGCTTTGGATGTCCTGGTACTTCCCCATCAACGCCTCGCTGGCAATGGTAAAGTTCAGCAACCTTGAATAAAAATCGCGCAGCTGCTTTTCCTCGGCCGACAGTTGCCCACCGTCAAATTCCCCATTATTCATCCATCGCTGGTGGCTCGGAACGCCGATATAATCGAAGATAGACGTGCGCGTCGGTTTTCCGAATCCGGCATCCTCATTGGCCGCCTCACCTACCTCCTGACCAAAATATATCATCGTGGGTGAACTTCCCACGGTAGCCGAATACACCATCAGCGGCTTGCCCTTTTCAGCAGTGCCTGCAAATGCATCACTGGCCAGTCGTTGCTCATCGTGGTTATCGAGGAAATGCAGCATGTGTTGCTCGATGTCTCCCAGTCCCAATTGGATTTCAGCCAGCGGATCCGGGAGGCTTTTGCCCTGAATCACCGCTTTTAGCCTGTCGTAGGTTTCGACCTTATCATACAGGTAATCCATTTTACCGAACTGTATGTAATTACGGTATTCTTTCGGATTGTAGACTTCAGCCATCAGGAAAGCCTCCGGATTGCGCATTTTTATGGCGGAATTCATGTAGCTCCAGAATTCATAAGGCACCATTTCCGCCATGTCGTAACGGAAACCGTCTACGCCCATTGCGGTCCAATACAAGGCAATGTCACGGAACTTCTTCCAGGAATCCGGTACATCCTTACCTTCCCAGAACCGATAGTGCTCTTCATATGGCCGACCGCCGAGTGCCTGCGGCATTTCCGGAAAATCTTTCCGTCCGTCAGGCCGCACGCCATAATTGACTTTTACGGTTTCGTACCAATCGTCGATCCCGGGTTGCGGCTCGCGCGACCCATTGCCGGTCCATTTGGCCGGGTTCTCGTTAAATTTCCTGTCTGACAACGGGTTCTTCTCGCCATTAAGCGGCTTGTAGCTTTCCGAAACCGGCACCTGGAACGCCTTGCCCGGAATGTAATAAAAATTGTTGTCGCGCTTGTATTCTACCGAGGTGTCGTCATCCGCTCCGAAATCCCTGACGCCTTTGGGATTTGATTTTCCTTCATATTTGCGGGCAATGTGGTTTGGCACAATGTCGATGATGACTTTCATGCCGTGCTTGTGCGTACGGGCAATCAGTGCCTGGAATTCCTGCAGCCTTTGCGAAGGGTCGTCGGCGAGATCCGGGTCGACATTATAGTAATCCTTCACGGCATACGGTGATCCGGCGCGTCCTTTGACGACGTCCGGGTCATCATTGGAAATGCCGTAGGCCGTATAATCGGACACCATCGCATGATGTGGCACACCGGTATACCATATGTGCGTGACGCCTAATTTTTTAATTTCAGACAATGCACGGTCGGTAAAATCGCTGAACTTGCCTACGCCGTTTTGCTCCTTGGTACCCCAGGCCCTGTTCAGTGTTTTCTTATTTCCGAAAAGTCTGGTAAAAACCTGATACACGACCGCTTTCCTTTGCGGGGCGGCAGCTTCCTTTTTCTTATCCGGCATAGCTTTTGTCTTTTTATCCTGTGCTGAGGCCGTGATGGCACACAGGATCAGCGCAGCAGTCAGAATTTTTTTCATTGTAATGCATGTGTTGGATGCAAATATAGGAGAAAGATCGGAAGTTCTCCGTCCGGGGTGCTGAGAAGTATCGTGAACGATTTTTTTGGCTTACGATACTGTGCGCCAGTAGTTCCTTAATTCTTTCCCAATAAAAATGCGTATTGGTACATTTTACTTAAATTTGGCGAAAAAATAAGATCCGTTGAAAAATTACTTTTTCTTCCTGGCCTGTTCCCTGTTTTTATTGTCGGTCATGCCTGCTTTTGCACAAAAAGGCAAGCCCATCGTGATCGAATACGCAGATCATTTTGACATCGATGAAGCGAAACTTCCGGATGTGGCGTTGCTGACCGGCAATGTCCGCGTAAACCACGACGGTGTTATCATGACGTGCAATAAGGCTTATTTTTTCAAGAAGGAAAACTATCTCAAAGCATTTGGCGCGTTCCACATGGTCCAGGGCGACACGCTGCACATGACCAGCGACTACGCCGAATACAATGGCAATGTGAAACAGGCCCTCGCGACCGGTAATCCGGTTTTACGCACGCCTGACATGACCCTGACGACCGACACGATTCATTTTGACCGCAATATCCAGCAGGCCTATTACAACACCCCGGGAACCATAGTCAATAAGGAAAACACGCTTAAAAGTAAGTCCGGCCGTTATTATGCAAAGGAAAAGAAGTTCCAGTTCCTGACCGCGGTTACCATTACCAATCCGAAATACGTAATCAAATCCAACCACCTGGACTACTACAGCAATTCGGGACACGCTTACCTTTTCGGGCCTTCGACCATCACGAGCGACAAGGATTATATTTATACCGAAAAGGGATTTTATGACAACAAGAAAAATGTCGGGCATTTCCTGTCCAAATCGTACATCAGGTATAAGGACCGCCTCATCGAAGGCGATAGTTTGTATTATGACCGTACCAGGGAATTCGCGTCGGCGAGCCGCAATGTAAAAATCACCGATTCGATTAACAAAGGACTTGTAAAAGGCCATTATGCCGAAATTTTCAAGGCCAAGGATTCGATGTTCGTCACCAGGCGCGCCGTAGCCATCAACCTGCTGGAGAATGATTCGGTATACATACACGGCAAGAGGCTCCTCATTACCGGAAAACCGGAAAACCGTGTCATCCGTGCGTTCGATAATGCGCGTTTCTACAAAAGCGACATGAGCGGCAAGTGCGACTCAATTCATTCGAGTCAGAAGGACGCGCTGACCAAACTCATCGGCAGGCCGATTATCTGGAATGGCAAAAACCAGCTTACCGGCGATGTGATGCATTTAATCGGAAACAACAACACCGAAAAACTTGACTCCCTCAAGGTGCTCAACAATGCGTTTATTATTGCGAAAGATACGGTCGGCAATGGTTTCAACCAGGTGAAGGGTGTCAATCTTTATGGAAAGTTTAAGGACAATAAGCTGGATGAGGCCGATGTGGTCAAAAATACTGAAATCGTCTATTTCATGCGAAATGACCAGCAGGAACTCATTGGCATCAATAAAAGCGTCAGCAGCAGAATAAACCTCAGGCTCAAGGATAATGAGATTGATGAGATTACGCAATTCGACAAGCCGGACAGCGATTTGTATCCCGAAAGCAAATTACCTGAAAACGCGCGTAAACTCCGTGGATTTATCTGGCGCGAAGACGAGCGCATCAAGTCGAAAGACGACATCTTTCCCGCAGAGGAAAATGAACTGGATGCCAAAATCCAGGCTGATAAAAAGAAACAGGAGCTGAAGCCTGACCAGCCCATGAAAGTACGGAAGGAGACGAAGGATTATGACAAGAACAATCCCAAACAGCCGTAGGAAACAGCAGGTTATCAACCTATCGATACAGGCTAACAATACAGCCACAAAATAATGGCTGCCCTATTTTCTGACGATTACCTATTTTAATTACGATCACCATGCTTAATGATTTCCTCAAATATCAGGCACAAACCTCCCCATACCCGCTCGGGATGGAAGTGTCGCATGCCGACGGTTCCTATATATATGATGTAAACGGCAAGCCATTTCTCGATTTTGTCGCCGGAGTGTCTGCGGTTTCCGTCGGGCATCGGAACCCGCGTGTGAATGACGCGATCAAAGCGCAACTCGATAAGTATTCGCATGTCATGGTGTATGGCGAATACGCGCAGGATCCGGCGGTAGCCTATTGCAAAATGCTCGTCTCCCACCTGCCCGCAACTCTCGATAAAGTCTATCTCGTCAATTCAGGTACCGAAGCCACGGAAGGCGCTTTAAAACTCGCCCGACGTGTCACCGGGCGCAGCCAGCTGGTCTCATGCCACAATGCCTACCATGGCAATACTATGGGCTCGATGAGCGTCATGGGCTTCGAAGAACGAAAACAGATTTTCAGGCCATTGGTTCCCGACGTCGATTTCATCAATTTCAACAGCGAAGCGGATTTGCAAAAAATTACACACAAGACTGCAGGCGTCATCCTCGAAAGCATACAGGGTGGTGCCGGTTTTATACAGCCTGAAAACGGCTTCCTGCGAAAGGTACGTGAGCGCTGTAGCGAGGTGGGCGCAATCCTGATCGTGGATGAAATCCAGCCCGGGTTTGGCCGCACGGGGAAATTATTCGGTTTTGAAAACTATGACGCCGTCCCCGACGTAATTATTATTGGTAAAGGAATGGGCGGCGGCATGCCTGTAGGCGGTTTCGTCGCTTCTTCAAAAATGATGGATTTGCTGAGCCATGACCCTAAGCTGGGACACATCACGACCTTCGGCGGACATCCTGTCATAGCGGCAGCCTGCCTCGCCACCCTCCGCGAAATCACCGAAACCGGGCTGATGCCGCAGGCTTTGGAAAAAGAAACCCTGATACGGTCGCTTTTGGTCCATCCTTTGATAACAGAGATACGCGGAAAAGGTTTGATGCTCGCCGCGATGACGCCATCGGCTGAGATGACCAACCGCGTAATTTTACGCTGCCAGGAAAAAGGGCTCATTCTGTTCTGGCTGCTCTTTGAAGGACGTGCGATCAGGATTACACCGCCGTTGACGATATCAGAGGCGGAAATCCGTAAAGGCTGCGCCATCATCCTTGACACATTGGATGAGATAATGAACGATGTTGTTAATTAAGTTGTTCACAACAATAAATTTCCAAAACCGTTTTAACGATATCGTTACCTACTTTTAGTTAGGATAATTTTAAAGATAAGAAGTATGCAATTAAGCAACGAAGAAGAAGACTACAATTTATCCTTATCCAGATTCGAGTCAATGTTGAAAACCAACAAGGTACTCTTTTTTGACTCTGAGGAATTTGAAGAAATTATCCTTCATTACCTCGACATGGGTAAAGCGTCGTTAGCAAAAAAAGCCTTAAAATTAGCACTGGAACAGCATCCCAAATCCACAGGCCTCAAGCTTGTGCAGGTAGAAATGCTGGTCTATGATGATAAACTCGATGCAGCCGAAAAGCTGTTGAACGAACTGTTTGCGATTGAACCGCATAACGAAGAAATCTATATACAGAAAGCAAGCATTTACTCGAAACGCGATGATCACGAAAAAGCGGTCGAATTTCTAAAAACCGCGCTGCAATATACTGACGACTATGCCGATGTGTACAATCTCATGGGCATGGAATACCTTTTTATGGACAACCTTGAAATGGCAAAAGACAGTTTTATCCGATGCCTTGAGGAGGATTTTGAAGACCAGGCCGCCTTGTATAATGTGGTGTACTGCTTCGAATTCCTGGATCAAAACCAGGAGGCCATTGATTATCTTGCCAAATATATCGAACGCAATCCATACAGTGAAATCGCCTGGCATCAGACGGGCCGGCTCCATTACGGACTCAAGGAGTATGAAAAGGCATTGCGCGCATTCGATTATGCCACGCTGATTGATGACGAATTCCTTGGCGCGTTCATGGAAAAGGCCAAATCGCTTGAAAGGCTTAAGCGCTTCGAAGAGGCGATTGAGGCATATAGCCGCACTATCGAATTGGAAGATCCGACATCTTATGCTTTGCTGCGCATCGGCAAGTGCCATGAACGGCTGGGCAATAAGGCACTGGCATTGAAATTTTACAACAAGACCGTGCATGAAGATCCGCTGCTGGACAAAGGCTGGATCGCAATCACCGACTTTTACGTACGCCAGAAAAATTTCCAGAAAGCGTTGTTCTACGTCAATAAGGCACTGAATATCGACAACCAGAATCGCCTGTACTGGAAGCGTTACGCCACAATCAACAGGGAAATGAACTTCTTTGAAGAGGCAGAATTCGGGTACCGGAAAGCAGTTGAATTTGGCGATACCGAGCTGGACACCTGGCTGTTTTGGGTAGACATACTGCAGTTCCTTGGCGAATTTGAGACTGCTATTGATACGTTGTTGCAGGCTTCGGAGTATTTCACCGACTCTTATGAAGTGGAATACCGCCTCGCCGGATTGTATTTTATGTTGCATGAGGACACCAAAGGTAAATTCCACATCGCAAACGCCTTGCGCCACAGCTTCGAAAATCATGTCATGCTTGAGGAGCTTTTCCCGGTGATCTGGACGCGGAAAATCGTGCAGAATGCCATCAACAAATACAGAAAATAATATTTTTATACATTGAGAACTATTCTTTGGTGAATCCTTAGCCAAAGGATAGTTTTTTTATAGCCCATCACCATGTCAGATTTCAGGCAGTTCGGCCTTATTGGCCGGAACATCGATTACTCGTTTTCAAAATCCTATTTTACGGAAAAGTTCCTCAGCGAAGGCCTCGAGGGCAACACGTATCAAAACTTCGACATCCCTGACATTACAGATTTCCAGGATGTCATTGAAAACAACCCGGACCTGAGCGGACTCAATGTCACGATACCTTACAAATCATCGGTTATTCCATTCCTTGATAAATTGTCGAAAAAGGCCAATGCCATCGGTGCCGTCAATACGATAAAATTTACCAAAAAAGGGAAACTCAAGGGGTACAACACCGATTGGTACGGATTCACCAAGTCCATCGAACCGCTGCTAAAACCCGAACATCAAAAGGCCCTGATCCTGGGCACCGGAGGCGCTGCAAAAGCGGTCTCGTTTGCTTTGGAAAATCTCGGCATCGGGCATGTATTTGTATCCCGCAACGAAGGCCCGAATACCATAACTTATGAACAAGTATCGCCTTATATGATGGGCGAATACCTGCTTGTAATCCATTGCACGCCATTGGGCACCAGCCCTGAAGTGGATAAGTATCCTAACATACCGTATGATTGTTTCACGCCCTCGCATATCGCTTACGACCTGATTTACAACCCCTCCGAAACGACATTTCTCAGGAAAGCGGCCGCGTTCGGGGCGGTGACCAAAAATGGTTATGACATGTTGGTTTTCCAGGCGGAGAAAGCATGGGAAATCTGGAATTCGTGATCCGGCCTGAGTTTGTTTGCCTGTAAGAATTTGATTAAATGTAGGGCCTGAGGCTTTTATATCAAGGTTTTTCTTTGAATTTTGAACTGCCTTTACTACCTTACGCCCTCAAAAATTACGAACGTTATACATTTTAAAAAATGTTAGAAGAAAAGAATGACAACCTGCACGAAGCAGACGGAAGCACAGCGGATCAAAATCAGGAAAATGCCATAAAAAATGACGGCTCGCCTGAAACGACTGAGGATGTAGTTACACCACAGACGGAAGAACCGTTAGGGGAGGCGATTGTGGCTGAGCATGAAAATGGGGAATTGCAGGAAGAAGAGCCGGTAGATTATGACCGTGGGCTTGACACCAATGCCAGGTACGAAGCGCCTGCAAATGCTGTTTCATCTGAGAAAGCTGCCGATCCTGAACAGCCTGAAACAAACCAGGAAAACGCAGATGCGCAGCAAAATACCCTTGAAGAGGCTATTATGGCCGAACATGAAAACGGCGAATCGGTTGCAGACGAACCTATGATTGCTGCTGAGGAAGACAATGAGGCTGCCCGCGCCGAACAGGAGATGGTGGCTGAAACCCAGGCTGAACCGGCACCTGAAGCCGATTCAGATCAGGCTGCCGTGGCCGCGATTGCACAGACCAATGCTGAAGAAGGCGAAGACGAAACCTTAGCGGCACGCCACGATATCCCGATGGAGGATTATGAGGCAATGCCTATGGACAGGCTGGTTTCCGAACTTGACAAACTCGTAGCCGTTGAAAAGGTCATGTCGGTGAAAGACCATGTTGAGCAGGTAAAAACTGCATTCCTTTCAAAATACAATCATTTCATAGACGAGAAAAAAGAAGAATTTCTTGCCGAAAACCCGGACACGACGGAAGAATTCCATTACCACTATCCGTTGAAGGCAAAGTTTGACACACTGTACAATCAGTTCCGTGACAAGCGCAATGTCCATTTCAAGAGCCTGCAGAATAACCTGCAGGAAAATCTTGAAAAAAGGCTGGCTATAGTCAATGAGCTTAAGGAACTCATCAATGCGCAGGAAAATATCAAGGACACACTCAAGCATTTCAACGAGTTGCGCGAGCGCTGGAAAAATGCAGGTCCGATACCGAAAGATAAATACAACCACGTTTGGAACAATTATCATTTCCACCTTGAAAATTTCTACGATTACCTGCATTTGGACCGCGATGCACGCGATCTTGACTTTAAGCACAACCTGACACAGAAGCTTAAAATCATTGCACGTGCTGAAGAATTGGTCAACGAGCCGGATGTGAACAAGGCGTTCCGCGAGCTGCAGGACCTGCATAAAATCTGGAAAGAGGACATCGGGCCGGTCTCTAAAGATTACCGAGAGGAAGTCTGGAACCGTTTTTCCGCATTGACCAAGCAAATGCACGACAAGCGCGAACTGATTTTTGAAAGCCAGCGTGAACGCGAAAACCAAAACCTGGAAAAGAAAAAGGAAATCATCGGTAAAATTGAAGCATTGGCGCAGGAAAAAATGTCAGCGCATGCATCATGGCAGGGACAGGTTGAAAAAGTTGAGGCGTTGCGCAACGAGTTCTTCTCGGCAGGCAAAGTCCCTTCAGAAGTGAATGAGGAAACCTGGTCGGCTTTTAAAACCGCAGTACGCAATTTCAACGCGCTGAAAAATTCGTTTTACAAGGACATCAAGAAAGATCAGAACGACAATCTCAATAAGAAGCAAGCCCTGGTGGAAAGGGCCAAAGCGCTTCAGGAAAGTGAAGATTTTGCATCCACCACTCCAATCATGAAGCAGATCCAGGAAGAATGGAAACAGGTTGGGCACGTGCCACGTAAATATTCGGATAAGATATGGAAGGAATTCAAGGATGCCTGCAACCGTTATTTTGAAAGGCTGAAAGCTCAAAGAAACGAGGCCAATGAGGAGGAAATGGAAGCTTTTGAGAAAAAGAAAGCGTACGTTGAAAGCATGAAGGATTTCGAATTTACCGGAAACCATAAAACTGACCTTGATGCTATTAAAACCCATATCGAAACCTGGAAGACCCTTGGAAAAGTGCCATTTTCGAGAAAACATATCGATGGAAAATTCAATAAGGTACTCGACGGCCTGTTTGAAAAATTAAGCCTGAGCAAGAAAGATACTGATATGATGCGTTTCGCCAATAAGGTAGAGCAGCTTTCAGAATCGAATGACACGCGGAAAATTGACAACGAGAAGATTTTCCTGATGCGCAAGATCGAGGAAGTGCAGTCCGAAATATTCCAATTGGAAAACAACATCCAGTTTTTTACCAATACCAAGAATGCCAAAAAAGAAAATTCCATCGTGCTTGAAGTTAGGAAAAACATTGAAAAGCACAAAGAAGAACTTTCGGTTCTCAAGGATAAACTTAAAAAAGTCAGGAGCCTGAACCAGGAATAACCGCTTTTTCATAAAATAAAAAAATCCCGCTTTCCGGCGGGATTTTTTTATGGGATAAAAGTGGGTGCTATATTTCGCCCTTCTTCATAAACAGGTAATACACCGGAATCCCAAGCGCAACAATACACAATCCCAATCCGGTATTCAACGTATCGTACCGCAGCAGCGCCACGCAAATGGCCGTAGTGACGACAATATAGAGCGCAGGAATGAACGGGTAGCCGAATGCCTTGTACGGGCGTTCCGCATCCGGTTCCCTTTTTCGTAAAATGAATATACCTCCAATCGTAAGCATGTAAAACAACAATGAGGCAAACGTCGCGTAGGTCAGCAAATCGCCGTATTTTCCTGAAACACACAGGACACAAGCCCACAGGCATTGTACCCAAAGCGCTTTTGCCGGCACGTCGTGTGCATTGAGCTGTCCGGCGGACTTAAAAAACTGCCTGTCTTTGGCCATTGCATAAAACAGCCTGCCGCCTGATAAAACCAGCCCGCTGTTGCATCCGAAAGTCGATACCATGATCAGGCCCGCCATGACAAACACACCGATATTGCCCATAAAAACGCTTGCTGCAGCGGCGCCAACGCGGTCTTCACTGGCAAATGCAATCCCCTTCTGGACCACCGTCGCCCCGTCGACTGAACCGCCGATTGGCAGTAAGGCAAGATAGGCGATATTTGCAAGGATGTAAATGATGGTGACAATCAAGGTTCCAAGGAACAGGCTTCTTGGTATATTTTTCTTGGGATCTTTGATTTCCCCTGCAATGAAAGTAACGTTATTCCACGCATCGCTCGAAAAAAGCGAATTGATGATTGTCGCGCCGGCAGCACCGAGTACGGCCATGCCTGCAAGCTTGGTGACGGTAATTGTACCATCGGGATTGACGACGGTTTTGGAAGCCTCCCACATGTTGGCGAAGTTCTGGGAAAGCACATCGGATTTCAAACCGACGTACAAACCGAAGATGATAATAGAGAATAGGGCCACCAGTTTGGCCAGCGTAAAAATCAACTGAATCGTTTTGCCGGTCTTCACCCCCTTGGTGTTGATGTAGGTCAGCAAGACGATGCTTATCATCGCCAAAATCTGTTTGTACGTAAACGTCCAAGCCGCTCCGATCGCAAAGATTTCGGTATCAAGTTCAGGAAAAAATACGGCGGTATACTTTGCAAAAGCCACCGCCACTGCAGCGATTACCCCAGTCTGTATGACGGTGAAAACGGTCCATCCGTAGAGGAAAGACAGCAATCTGCCGTAAGCACGCTGTATGTAGACGAACTGCCCGCCTGCCGTCGGCATCATGCCAGCGAGCTCGCCGTAGCTTAAGGCCGCCGTCATGGTGAGAAAACCGGTGATGAGCCACAACAACAGGATCCAGCCTGCTGACCCAATGTCACGCGCCATGGCCGAGGTTACTATAAAAATACCCGAACCGATCATCGATCCTGCAACCAGGCTGGTGGCATCGACGAGTCCGAGTGAACGTTGCAAATGGTGTTTTGTTTCAGGCATGTTTTTGGTTAGCTTTTATTAATATTATATATGTCATGGCAATGGGTTTCAATGCAAGTTAAAATAAATTCAATTTTAACAATTGGTAGGCATTTTCAGTAACAGATACATTCGGGAAATTCGTAGGGACGCATTTTCCCCTTCCCTGAAGGTAAGATACAAATTCCCGGAATAACTCCATTGCGTAAAATCCACACCAAATCATAATTTATAACGATTTGTACGGAACAACGGTTCGGACTTATCGCGCGAACGTGTTAAATTTTCTTCGCTTCATTCCAGAACACATCCATTTCGGCCAATGTCATGTCGCTCAGCGGTTTGCCCAATGCGTTAGCCTTGCCCTCTAGATACTGGAATCTTTTGATAAATTTCTTATTGGTCCTTTCCAGGGCGTCCTCAGGATTGATGTTCAAAAACCGGGCATAATTGATCATCGAGAATAACACGTCTCCGAACTCGCTTTCCATCTTATCCTGATTGCCAGCCTGTACCTCATCGGACAGCTCCTGCAATTCCTCCTGCACTTTTTCCCAAACCTGCGACGGTTCTTCCCAGTCAAACCCTACACCTTTCGCCTTATCCTGGATACGACTCGCTTTCACCAATGCGGGTAAACTTTTGGGAACACCTTCCAAAACCGATTTTTTCCCTTCTTTGAGCTTAAGTTTTTCCCAATTCTGTTTCACTTCCTCTTCATCTTTCACTACCGTATCGGAATAAATATGCGGATGGCGGTGGATGAGCTTGTCACAGATTTCATTACACACCTCAGCGATGTCAAAGTCGTTCGTCTCACTGCCGATTTTAGCGTAAAAAACAATGTGCAGCAACAGGTCACCCAACTCTTTTTTTACCTCCTGCAGATTATTGTCGAGGATGGCGTCACCAAGTTCGTACGTCTCCTCAATGGTCAGGTGGCGTAACGACTGCAACGTCTGTTTCCTGTCCCACGGGCATTTTTCGCGTAAGTCGTCCATGATGTCGAGCAATCTCCCGAACGCCTGAAGTTGTAACTGCCGGTCTGCCATAAATTTAGTTTTGCATAAAAATAGAAAATCCCGCCACTGCAATTGAATGACGGGATTATATTTTATAAAAAGATGTTAACTATTCTTCCGAAACCGCTTCCTCTTTTGATTTTACAGGCGCTTCCTTGGAAACCAAACCTTTTGCCTGAAGCTGGTTGTACCAATTCAAAACCTTCTTGATGTCAGAAACATACACACGGTCTTCATCGTAATCAGGAAGGATTTCAGCAAAATATGCCACCAACTTGTCGTTGTCTTCCTTGTGGGACAGCGCCGGGCCATTGTCTTCCTTCTGCGCGATACTGCGCATGACTTCTGCCAAAGGCTTCTCCTCGGAATGTGTATACATTGAAATTTCGGAAAGCAGGCTGACGTTACTACGTAGGCCGACAGTAATTTTTTTGCCATCCAGCAACGACTCAGCGACGAAACCTGTTCGGGTTTGGATCTTCAGTGCATATAAACCCGGTTTTCCGGAAATGGCCAATATTTTCTCTAAATTCATGTTTTATATGTTAATCGTTAAAATCGGTATATCTTATCTGCCTTTTTTGGCAAAGAATTTCATTTTATAATCGGCCCTGATTTTTCCTTCCATAATATTGAGGAGCCTTTTTTTAATCATTTGCTTTTTCAGCGTCGATACATGATCGGTAAACAGTATGCCTTCGATGTGGTCATACTCATGTTGGATTACACGGGCCGCCATACCATCAAATTCCTCCGTTTTCTTTACGAAATTCTCATCATAGTATTCGATGGTGATGCGCTCATGCCGGTAGACATCCTCACGCACATCGGGTATACTCAGGCAGCCTTCGTTAAAAGCCCACTCCTCACCTTCTTCCTTGAGCATTTTGGCGTTGATAAAGATTTTCCTGAAATCGCCCAGGCTTTTGCGTTCGTCCTCGGGCAAATCGTCGTCATCGCTGAACGGCTCCGTGTCTACTATAAACAAACGTATCGCCAGTCCGACCTGCGGCGCGGCAAGTCCAACACCCGATGCATTATACATGGTCTCAAACATATCGGCGACAAGCTGCTTCAGGTTGGGATAATCGGCTGAAATCTCTTCACACACTTTCCGTAAAACCGGGTCACCGTAACCTACGACTGGTAAAATCATGTTCTTACATTTAATCCCTGAGCAACCAATGGATTCCTTTTGGGTCAGCAAAAATAATGAAAAATCCATCATCACCTAAAGCCGCGCGCATAATTGACATTTTTTTACAATTTCAGCGTAAAAGCCGGGACAGGCATCATTTATCGGTTTAACATTTTTTACCTTTGTAAGGAATCGATACCAATGATAGCGAAAATCAGGGAATTTACGGGCGGCATGAATTTTGCAAATGCGATGAAGATTACTTTGGCCGCAGTCATTCCGGTTATTTTACTGAACGGCGTCGGGTATTTTGAATACGGTTTTACCATCGCCGTCGGGGCGCTGCTTACCTATCCGTCGGACATCCCAAGCAACAAGACGCACAAAATCCGCGGGGTCTCTATTGCGGCATTGATTGTCGCCGGCTCAAACCTGCTGGTCAATGTCCTGCATCCTTTCCCGTATTTGCTGTATCCGGTCTTCACGTTCCTCATCTTTTTCCTGGCCATGATTTCGGTGTATGGGCAACGGGCTAACATGGTATCATTTTCCGGCCTGCTTGCGCTGTCGCTGGCATTCGCACACATCCACAAAGGAACTGACATGCTGGTCAATGCCGGGCTGATGCTTGCCGGAGGGCTTTTTTACCTGCTCATTTCCATAGCCTACGACCTGATCTGGCCGCACCGTTACGTGCAGCAACAGATAGCGGAATGCATCCGACTTACGGCAAAATACATGAAACTGCGCGGCGACTTGTGGGATGTCGGTGCCGATCGTACCAAAATCATCGAAAAGCAATTGCACCTTCAGGTCGAACTCAATACCATCCACGAAAATTTACGCGAAATCCTGATCCGGTACCGTTCGCAATCCGGCGCGTCCAATGAGAACCGCAAAATGCTGCTTGTATTTGTATCCTGCGTCGAAATCCTGGAACTGGGTTTGTCAACCGCGTTCAACCACAACGAATTGCACCAAAAATTCAGCAACTTCCCCAAAGCGCTGCCCACGTACCAACAGTTGGCCTACCATCTTGCGGCAACGCTGAAGCGGATCTCCAAAAGCATTTCCAACAACAAACAATACCAGCAAAAACAACGGCAAACGCTCAACGATGCGCTGGAAGCGTTGGAACAGGTGATTGCTTCCTACCGGACTGAATTCGGCGAAACCGCAGCATCCGAAGGTGTACTGATGCTTTCCAACATGCTGCACTATGCCGAAAAACAGATTGAGAAGATACGGGTTATCGAACGCGCCTTTTCGACCAAAAATGACGTCAGGGAGCTCACGGTTAAGGACCGCGAACTCGAAAAACTCATCACACCGGTATATTATCCGTTCAATACCTTTAAGGAGAACCTGAGTTTTTCGTCGCTCATCTTCCGGCATTCACTCCGGATAACCGCCACCATCCTGCTCGGCCTGATTGTCGGTAATCTTTTGCCGCTGCAGAATCCGTACTGGATCCTGCTGACCATCATCGTAATTATGCGCCCGGGGTACGGACTCACCAAAGAGCGCTCCTACAACCGCATCGTCGGTACGGTCCTTGGTGGCGTGATTGCTTTTGCCGCGCTGCATTTCATACACAACCACGCCGTAATCGGGACAATTGCGGTGGTTTCGATGCTATTGGGTTTTGCGTTTACGCAAATTAATTATAAGGTAGGCGCCACGTTCGTCACGATGTACGTGGTCTTTATCTATGCCTTGCTGATGCCCGAAAACACCAAAGTGGCCGAGTTCCGAATCCTCGACACAGCGATTGGCGGCGCCCTTGCGTTTATCGCAAATTACCTGCTATGGCCGTCGTGGGAGTTCCTGAGCCTTCCGGCCTACATCCGCAAATCGGTCAATGCCAATGCAAATTACCTGCGTGAAATCAAAACCTACTACGCCGCTAAGGGTGATACTACCCCGGCTTACCGGGTTGCGCGAAAAAATGCCTTCGTAGAAACGGGCAATTTGATGGCATCCTTCCAGCGCATGTCCCAGGAACCCAAATCAAAGCAAAAACAGATCCAGCTGCTCTACAAGATCGTGGAGTTGAACCACACCCTGCTGTCGGCATCCGCATCGATTGGAACTTACATACAGACGCACCATACCACGAAATCGTCGGAAGCATTTAACGTCGTGATGAACACCGTCATCCGGAACCTCGACAATGCCATCAAGGTGCTCAACCATGAAGTAGCCCCGTCGTCGGTGAACACCGAATCAAGGGATCATGAACTCGACCTTCGGTTCACGGAACTTAAGAACCTGCGTGCGAAAGAGCTGCGCGCCCTCGCCAATGATGACGACGAGTTTTATCTGAGAATGCAGGAATCCCAACTCGTTATTGAACAACTGGTATGGCTGATCAATTTATCGGAAAGTATTGTGAAAGCCATCCTGAAACTTGAAGAGAAGCACTAATTCGCTGCCATGTAGCCCTGTAGCATAATCGTCGCGGCAATCTCGTCCACCAGGGCCTTGTTGCGGCGCTGTTTTTTATTAAGCCCGCTGTCTATCATCGTCTGGAAAGCCATCTTCGAGGTAAACCTTTCGTCGGCGCGCACGACCGGCATCGCGGGAAACTTTTTCTGGAACATCAGCACAAATTTCTCGATGATTTCGGTACTTTCTGAAGGCTGCCCATTCATTTGCAAAGGTTTTCCGATAATGACTTTCTCGACTTTCTCTTCCGCAAAATAACCCTGAAGGAAATCAATCACCGTGTCTGATGCAATCGTGGTCAGTCCGGACGCAATGAGCTGCAATTCATCCGTAATGGCAATCCCGGTGCGCCTGAGTCCGTAATCTATAGCAAGCAGTCTGGCCATCTTATTTGATTAATGCGTAGTTAATTATAGACTGCATCTGGACCGGAAAGAACAGGTTCATGGCAATCACGACACAGTACAACCCGAACAGCAGGCAGGGCAGTAATACCGCCATCACCCACAACACCGAATACAGGTATGGGATGCGCTGGCGCGTCCTCGACTTCAGTTTGCGTGACAGCACAAAGGCTGAAGCCAGGATACAAACGCTGTGCAGCGCCAGCATAATTTTGTAGTATATGGGTACGTGCCGCGGCGTATAGTAATTCAGCAGCCACGAAGGGTAAAATGACAACTTATAATCCTGCAGGTGGACCGCACGGAAGTACAGCACGATTGACATCAGCATTGATACCGCCAGGTAGGTAAACGCCGCCCAAAAGGCTGCAATAAAGGCGTCGTGCATGCGCACTTCGTATTTTGTCAGGACCTTACCGATTACCCATAATCCAACCGTAGCGGGTATTGTGGCCAGCAAAGCGGAAGGCACAAAAACGATACCCGATACGAGAAGCAGTGTGGCGATGCCGTTGTGGATGGTTGTGTAGTCTCTGTCCATACGCGATCAAGCTTTCCCAAAAATAGGTTTTTTAGGATTATGATCCAGAATCTGCAGCGTTTATTTCAGCGTACAGGGAACAGAACAGGTGAACCATTTTCACTGACCCTATTTTGACTGTTTCAGGGGGAGGTAAATCGTAAATACGGCGCCTTTGCCCTTTTCACCCGAAGCGTCGATAAAACCTTTGTGTTCCTTTACCGCTTTTTCTACGATACTCAGGCCAATACCGGTACCTGAAATCTTTTCCTGTGCGGGCAAACGCTGAAAAAGATTGAATATCTTGTCCTTATACTCGTTATCGAAACCAATGCCGTTGTCAGCAACAATGAGCTCTACATACTCCATGTCTGCCTTTAGTGGAAATGCCGTCGTAAAATCCTGCCCTTTGCCCACTTTCGACCTGATTGTGATTACGGGGTGGCGCATCGAAAATTTAAGCGAGTTGGATACCAGGTTCGAGAAAAGCTGGCGCATCTGGAAAGGCACCGCACTGACAATGGGCAAATCATCACTTTCGATAATGGCTTTCTTGTCGGCAATCAGCAATTCATAATCGTTGCGGACCTGCTCCAGTATCTTATTGAGATCTACGCGCCTGAAGGTTTCCTTACTGCCCAGCCGTGAGTACGCCAGCAGGTCGTCGATAAGGTTGCGCATCCGGCCTGACGCGTTCTGTATGCCTTCAAGAAACACGGCCTTGCGCAGGTCATCCTGTCCTGTTTCACCGAGGCGGCTTGCGAAAATCTGTATTTTACGCAACGGTTCCTGCAAATCGTGGCTTGCAATGTGGTTGAACGACTCCAGCTGGTTAATAATCAGTTGCAAATGCTTGTTGGTGTCTCGCAACTCCTCTTCATTTTTACGAATGGTCGCGGTACGTTCAGTTACCTGGCTTTCAAGCATGGTGTTGAATTCGTTCAACTCCGCTTCCGCCTTCTTGCGGGCCGTAATATCCCTGAACACAGCAACCCCGTACGAACTTCCGGGGCCGCCTACCCTGGAATGCCTCACGTCGTACCAACGGTCCAGATCGGGTTGATAGCTTTCGTGTCTTTGCGGCAGTCCGGTGTCGGCCACAGCCTGTATTCGTTCCAATACGCCATGCCTCATATTCGGCAGCAATTCGGTGACCCGTTTCCCGACCGCATCCTTCCATCCCGTGTGTACAGCGAATGCGGCATTGGTTTCCCGGTAAATGATATCGATGACTTTGCCTGAAGCATCACGCTCAAGCTCAAAAAGTGCAAAACCATCGTCAATAGTTTCAAACAGCGTGCGGTATTTTTCTTCTGATTCCCGAAGTTCTTCTTCGGCTTTGGCCCATTCTACAGCGGCCCAGGTACGTTCTGCAGTTTCCTCGACAAGTTTGATTTCGTTTTCGGTCCAATGCCTCGGCGCGGATTGGTGAACGCTGAGCACGGCATGCGCCTTTCCATTTTTCACCAATGGCACCCCTATGGCCGCGCGTATACCGATCCCCTCGAACGATGCCTTGACTGCCGGCAACATTGAGGCGTCAGCATGCAGGTCATTGATCAGGACATTTTGCCCCGAATGGAAGATACCCATCAGTTCCTGCCCGAAATCGTCGACGCTGAGTCGGCCTTCAATCAGAGGCAATCCATTGGCATAACCCGGCCCGATAACCAATAAGTCATCGCCCTGAAGCTCTCCGTAAAATGCCCGGTTTACATCCAGATATTCACCCAATACCCGCATCGCCGCCTGTTGCAGCATCACGGGATCCTGTATGTAACGGATCGCGTCGTTGAGCTTTAGGAAATACGCCTGGCGTTCGTCCGCGCGCTTTCGTTCAGTGATATCATTGAAAATTCCAGTAATGCGTATGCTGCCGTCCCCGCCGATACGTGAAGCAAATACCGAATACCAATGCCCCGTTTGGGAACCCTGATATTCTATTCGCAAAGGCGCGCCGGTCTGGATGACGGTTTCGTAAGTTTCAAACCAAAATGGCTGCAGGTCGCCTACAATTTCACTGACTTTTTTACCGGTGACGGGCATGCCCGCAATGCGCTCAAAAGCCGGATTGGCCTCGATATAAAGCAGGTCTGCCGGTTTTTTATTGTCATCATACAGCATTTCCAGCACGCAGAATCCTTCATCCATGGAGTGGAAAAGGCTATGGAAAATGTCATTCGTTAAAACAGGTTTTTGGGCCATTTTATAAATTCCAGGAATCAATTCAATACACAACAAGTAGCACAAGTTACATTTTTTGTTTAAAAATGCGTATCACGGACTTCGGATATTTTTACAATATTTACACAGTTGAATGGAATATCGTACGGGTTTTCGCCCTCTCGGATATTTGCCATCAACCCAACCGAAAAAAAATCCCTTACATAACGAAGGGATTTTTTAATATTGAAAACTGTGACTGCGACTGTAAACTCATTATATTAGCCGAAAAGACAAAAACAATGAAACTAAGATTACTTCCCACTCTTTTCATCCTGACTTCATATTGTATCACATCGGCCCAAGACGGAACACCTGATATAACTTTTGGAACCAATGGCGTAACAATTGCAGATGTCAACCCCTTGAATCAGCAGTTTGTAAGTTCCTTAATAGTAAATGATGACAATAAGATTTTTACATGTGGTTACACAGGCGGCGCGGTTAACGGTTTTGATACCTTTTTCACCCGGTTCAATGCTGATGGTTCTATAGATACTTCATTCGGCAATAACGGTTCTGTTATTTTTGATTATAACAATTACAGTCAGTTTGCAAATGCTACATTACTACAGGCCGATGGGAAAATTATTGTTGCAGGAACCATTCATAATCACCCGGAAAACCCTTCTTCACAAAGCCTTATGGTATTTAGAATTAATGGGGATGGGACCCTTGACAGTACATTTGGTAATGAGGGGATGTTTATCAGCGAGCTCTACAGTTATTTTGATGCGGTTACCTTGGCATTGGATAGTAACAACAACATTATTATAGGTGCAAACCGGTATAGCCCGCTTAACGGGATGATCCTTAAACTAAATCCGGAAGGCACTACGATTCAACTCCTTAACACTATCAGTCCATTAACATCTTCTTCTGACAGTAGTTTAGTAAACACTATAAGAGTGCTTGCAGATGACAGAATTCTTGTTGCAGGATACAGAAAGATCAATTCAACGGGCACAGGCCAGGACATGGTAGTTATGCGCCTTAATGCGGATGGCAGCACAGACACTACTTTTGGAACAAATGGCTATTCTTATGTGCACAATCCAAACGGCAATATTTCGGATGACGCAGCCGTTTCCATAGTATTTATGCCAAATAATAAAATATTGATCGGAGGGCTCTCTATACCCAACCCAACTACTGCTCCTTACGTGAGAACTTATCTATTGGCACAATTTGATAGTGATGGTACACCTGACATGACCTATGGTATCGACGGGAAAGCCTACTGGAACCTTTTACCCGAATATAGCCTGGGTATTAATTATTACCCTATTGTACAACCTGACGGTAAGATTATCTTTTCGGGACAGAAAAGACTGATAGCAGACAACTCTTCTGATGGCCTGATTGTTCGTTTCAATAGTGATGGAACTTTAGATGAGAATTTCGGGATAAACGGTCAATTCATTATAGATACTAATAATCAGGAAGTTATTAGTTCAATAGTAATGCTGGCAAATGGTAAGATTATCGGTGCAGGGTTTGGACAGGGAGCAGGTTCTAATATACATGTTTTGCGATTACTTAACGACGTTGGACTGGATACAGAATCCCAAAATAAACCTGTCATTACTTTATATCCAAATCCAGTTTCAAAAGTACTTTATCTCAATCCCCTCCCAGCATTCGACGAGCATTATAAAATTGCTGACCTCAATGGCAGAATCGTTGCTAATGGATTTTTCGGGAACCAAGGAATAGCGGTTGAAACCCTGGCAGAAGGAATTTATTTCCTACTCACCGAATCTTACAACCCAATCAAGTTTATCAAACAGTAACTTTTCTAATCGGATTGTCTGCCGTCCATTGAAAATTATATTTCGCTGAGAATCAACCAATCTATAAACTATCTCAAATAAAAATCCCTTACATGACGAAGGGATTTTTTTATACTGAAAACTGTGACTGCGACTGTTTACTTACTCAAATACATCTTCCTTCTCGAATACAATTCATAAAACTGATCATCCTTCAGATCATCAATAAAAAGAATGCTTTCACCAGTCGATTTCATTTCAGGGCCTAAAGCCTTGTTTACATTATGGAATTTGCTGAATGAGAACACCGGTTGCTTGATGGCAAAGCCTTTCAATTGCGGATTGAAAGTGAAATCGGTGACTTTTTTGGCACCCAGCATGACTTTGGTCGCATAATTCACATAAGGCTCACCATAAGCCTTCGCAATAAACGGCACGGTGCGCGACGCCCTTGGATTGGCCTCGATGATGTACACGGTGTCGTCCTTAATGGCAAACTGTATGTTGATTAAGCCCACGGTCCGTAAGGCGAGTGCGATTTTCTTCGTATGGTCCTTAATTTGCTGCATGACAAACTCGCCGAGGTTGAATGGTGGCAACGTCGCGTTAGAATCACCTGAATGGATGCCGCACGGTTCGATATGCTCCATAATTCCGATGATGTAGACGTTTTCACCGTCACAAATCGCATCCGCCTCGGCTTCGATGGCACCGTCCAGATAATGGTCGAGCAGCAATTTATTGCCGGGAATGTTCTTGAGCAAATCAATCACATGCTCCTCCAGTTCCTGCTTGTTGATGACGATTTTCATGCCCTGCCCGCCCAATACATAAGAAGGCCTTACGAGCAGTGGAAAATCAAGTACATCAGCCAATGCCGAAGCCTGGTCTGCATTTTCAGCCACACCAAACTGTGGGAACGGAATTTTTAATTCGGTCAGCAATTCCGAGAAACGCCCGCGGTCTTCGGCCAAATCAAGCGCATCAAACGACGTGCCCAGGATCTTAATGCCGTATTTGGATAATTTCTCTGCGAGCTTCAGCGCAGTCTGCCCGCCCAATTGTACAATAACGCCTTCGGGTTTTTCATGTCGGATGATGTCGTAAATATGCTCCCAGAATACGGGTTCGAAGTACAATTTATCAGCCGTATCAAAATCTGTGGAAACAGTTTCGGGATTGCAGTTGATCATGATTGTTTCGTAACCGCACTCTTTTGCAGCCAAAACGCCGTGCACGCAGGAATAGTCGAATTCGATGCCCTGTCCGATGCGGTTTGGCCCTGATCCTAACACGACAACTTTTTTCCTGTCGGAAACAATGCTTTCATTGGCAACATATCTCTTACCGTCCGCCGTTTCGATTTCAGCCTCGAAAGTAGAATAATAGTAAGGCGTCTGCGCCTTAAATTCAGCCGCGCAGGTATCGACGAGTTTGTACACGCGATTCACATTCATCTGCTCGCGGAGTTTGTACACCTGGCTTTCCAGACAGCCCATCATGTGTGCAATCTGCCTATCGCCGTATCCTTTCTGCTTGGCTTCAAGCAACAATTCCCTGGGAAGCGTGTCGATCTTGTAAGTGGATATTTCCTTCTCAAGCACGTGCAGTTCTTCATATTGCCTGAGAAACCACATGTCGATTTTTGTAATCTCGTGGATGCGGCTTAGCGGAATGCCCATGGCAATCGCATCGTAAATGACGAAGACACGGTCCCAACTCGCAAAGGTCAGTTTCTCGATAATCTGCTCGTAATTGCGGTAACCCTTTCCGTCTGCCCCGATTCCGTTGCGTTTGATTTCCAGCGACTGCGTGGCTTTGTGCAACGCTTCCTGAAAAGAACGCCCGATGCCCATGACTTCGCCTACAGATTTCATCTGTAGCCCTAAAGTCCGGTCCGCGCCTTCAAATTTATCGAAGTTCCAGCGTGGTATTTTGACGATCACGTAATCCAGCGTCGGTTCAAATAAGGCCGAAGTGGATTTGGTGATTTGATTCTGCAATTCGTCGAGGTGGTAGCCCAAAGCCAATTTTGAGGCAATCTTTGCAATCGGATAACCGGTCGCTTTTGAAGCCAATGCCGAAGATCTGGACACACGCGGGTTGATCTCGATGGCAACGATATCTTCCTTTTCATCAGGTGACACGGCAAACTGCACGTTGCAGCCCCCGGCAAAATTCCCGATGGAACGCATCATCAAAATCGCCATGTCGCGCATTTTCTGAAAAGTAGTATCAGATAATGTCATTGCAGGGGCGACGGTAATCGAATCCCCGGTATGGATGCCCATCGGATCCATGTTTTCAATCGAACAGATGATTACGACATTGTCGTTCTTATCCCGCAAAAGTTCCAATTCATATTCTTTCCAGCCCAGCAATGCCTTATCGATCAGGACTTCATGAATCGGCGACGCCTCGAGGCCACGCGTAAGCAATTCGTCAAAATCCTCTTTTCTGTGTACAAAAGCCGCCCCGGTGCCGCCCAATGTAAACGACGGGCGAATGACCAGCGGGAATCCGAACTCCTGCGCGATTTCCTTTCCTTTAAGGAACGATGTTGCCGTTTTAGCGGGTGCAGCCGGAACCCCGATTTTCTCCAGCAGTTGCTTGAACTGCTCCCGGTCTTCGGTAATGTTGATTGCGTTGATGTCGACCCCGATCAGCCTGACGCCGAAATCTTCCCAGATGCCTTTTTCGTCCGCCTCAAGGCAAAGGTTCAATGCCGTTTGCCCGCCCATCGTAGGCAAAACGGCATCAATCTGCGGATGCTCCCTGAGGATTTGTATGATTGATTTTGTCGTTAACGGCAGCAGGTATACATGATCGGCCATTGAAGGGTCGGTCATGATGGTCGCGGGATTTGAGTTGATCAGGATGACTTCGATTCCTTCCTCGCGGATGGAACGCGCGGCCTGTGAACCGGCATAATCGAATTCGCAGGCCTGACCTATCACAATAGGCCCTGACCCGATGATGAGTACGGATTTGATGGAGTTGTCTTTTGGCATTTATCTAGTAGTTAGTTTATTGTTAGTTGTTTATCGTTGTCTTTTGTGATATAAGTTTTCTTTCCGGTAAATACTTTCCTTAGCCATGGCCAGAAACCTCTTTTTTCTTCCCTGCCATCGGATTCATGTTTTCCGGCAGCGAGAATCGGAGTGTAATATTCTTTTGCTGGTACACCGTCTTTTGCTGGCTCGCTGTCGTAATTAAGGTCGCGCAACCTCATCACTGTTCTCTTTTTATCAACATAGCCATAAAAAACCATATTCTTGGTCTGTATACCACCACTCAAAAAAACATATTGGTTACCCGTCCTATTACTATAAGCAGAAAAAAGCAGTTTGTTTTCAGCATCTTTCACCTCAACATTGTCATAACTTTCTTTTGTGGATATGAAGGTTATTTTATCATCATCCGGCAATGCACAATCAACATTAAAGGTAACGCATCCCTTACTTTCTATCGGAATTTTAAATATATAGAATTTATTGGTTTGGTCTGCTTCGGGCTTTAATTCGGTTCGCCGCCATCTTCTCTGCCCGTTTTCATTGGTAATCTCCAAGTAAACATTCATTGAAGGATTAACCTGTCCCGCCCTGCTTGGCATTTTTATCAGGTAAAAGTTCCCAGTCTCATCAAGTGTTGCCTTTCCATAACAAATAGTAAACATTCCGTCACTTCTGATGATCTGGTCATTTTCGTCTATAGCAAACTTAGAATCCCTGATCATATCCTTGGCTGAAAAATACTCGCTGATGGTTAGATCGTCATTCTCCCCGGCGATCACTTCAGTCCCATTTTTGCCATAAAAAGTTTTAGGCCTGATATATTCAAAATCGATAATCGCTTTTCTTCTTAAATCGTCCGGAACATCAGCCAGATTCTCGGTAAAATTTGAATACGAAATTCGCCTTGCATTTAATTGGTTGAGCAGGAAATAGTCAAAAACAATTTTCTTTCTATTATAAGCCAGCGTGTTATTATACTGTTCTGTCCCTTTACTGTCAGTATAAGCATTAATGACAATACTATATCCACGGGAATTGTTAGCCAGGCTGATGATGCTGTCAAGCGTAATTTTGCTTTTTGGCGTAATCTCATATTTATCAAATTCAAAGTAAATGGCAATCTGTTTCTTTTCTTGCGAAAGAGAAAAAAAACCGGTAAACATAATACCAGTGAATACTAAATATTTAAAACAAAATTTCATGCCATTTATATTGCAAAATATAAAAAAAAGCCGCTACTGATAAATAGTAGCGGCTTGATATCGACTGATTTCAAATCATTATTTCTTGTGTCGTGGTTCGCAGGAAACAGTCAGTTTGTGACGGCCTTTGGCCCTACGGCGAGCAAGCACCTTTCTTCCATTCGCAGAAGCCATTCTGTCCATAAATCCGTGCTTATTTCTTCTTTTTCTTTTCGATGGTTGAAACGTTCTTTTGCTCATTGTGTGATATCTTTAAACTTTGTTATTCTCTTTTAAACAGGTCTTTCTGAAACCGAGTGCAAATATACAAACTCTTTTTTTTCTGGCAAGTGCTTTTGAAAAAATATTTTTAATTGATTTTACTATCTTTGCAGCCTTAAAAAACCATCGGATGTACAACAAAAATATAAAATTAATCCTTGCCGCAGCCCTCTTCGGAACTGCAGTATGGCAATTTACGGAAAGCGAGATTGGAAACGGTATTTTTCTGATCCTTTTGTCGCTGATTTTCATACTTTTCTATTTCAAAAACGAATTCATCATCCTTGCTTTCCTCAAATTGCGTAAGCAGGACTTTCCGGGCGCACAGAAATGGCTCTCCAAAATCAAGGACCCGCAGGCCGCATTGGTGAGGAAACAGCAGGGCTATTATGAATACCTCCACGGATTGATGCTGTCGCAGACCAACCTGATGCAGGCCGAAAAGCATTTTAAGAAAGCGGTGGAACTCGGCTTATCCATGGACACAGACCTGGCCATCGCCAAACTTAACCTGGCAGGTGTTGCGATGAGTCGCCGCAGAAAACTGGAAGCGACGAACCTGATGAACGAAGCCAAAAAACTTGACAAGCAGGGCTTATTGAAAGATCAGATCAAAATGATGAAGGAGCAGCTTAAAAAAATCTAACCTTCTTACAACCCAATAGTAACAAGCCGTTTATCACAAACGGCTTTTTTTATGGATAAAAGACGTATTTTCGCTACAAATCAAAATTGAATACTATTTTTTCCTATTTTTGGAAATAATCTGAAAATATTTAACTATCGAAATGAAAAATATTTTATTTTTTATGATTGTGATAGTTTTGTCGTGTGCTGTTCACGCGCAGCCGCAGGAAAAAACTTTCAGTGTTGCCGTAAAGCAGAATATTAAGAAGTATAATACCTTAAGTAACAAGGCTTACGAAAACGGCGATATCGAGCAGGGCCAGTTCCTGTTTGATACTTTAGTCTCAAACCAACTCGCAGGCACCAAATTCGAGGATTACACGCTAAAAAGATTCAGCGGCGGGAAACTCAAGCTCAGCAGCATTAAAAAACCCATCATGATCCAGACGTACTCTTCCTGGTGCGTCATGAACAAAGGCGAGATACCTGCACTCAATAAGCTCGCCCGCAAATACCATAAGGACCTCCAGATTGTTGTCGTGTTCTGGGACAGGAAGCAGGCAGCCAAAAGCCTCGCGTCACAGTTTAACGGGTATATCGAAGTATGTTATGCCAATGAAAATTACAAAAAAGACGAGGCGATGGTCGCCACGCTCAAATACGCCATCGGTTTCCTGACCTCCTACTACATTGACGGAAACCTGAAAGTCATTTCGATAAAAAAAGGCGCTTTGGTACAAACCCCAAAGAAGACACCGCTTAAAGAGGCGATAAAGCAGCAATTTGATGTGTATAACGAAGCGTTGAGCAGCCTGCTTGTCAAATCAGGGATCAGGAAAGAGATCCTCGCGACCCACTGATCTATTTCCCGAAGAGCATTTTTCCTGCCACAATCAGCAACACGACGCCAAATATGCGCTTGAGCATCTTTTGGTCGATTGTAATCGCGATCTTACTGCCGAAATAACTTCCGATAATAAAGCAAAGCGAAATGATAATGGCGTATTTCCAGTTGATCTGACCTGCCTGATGGTAATTTAAGACGGCGAGAAACGCAATCGGGGGAAGCATTACGGCAAGGCTCGTGCCCTGAGCCTGCTGTTGCGTGAGCCCAATGATAAGCAGCATGGGTACAATGATGATCCCGCCTCCGATACCGATCAATCCGCTGAGCATCCCGGCTATAAGTCCGATGCAGATCAACACTAAAAAAACGCCTGTAGTCATACCTTTCATGTTTTAATAACCGCTGGTTGGGATTTCGATGGTGTACTTCTTCCTTGAGGCATTAAGCAATTTTCGGTCGCGCAGCCACGGATTGTGGATTTTCAGGATTTTGTAGTTAATGCCCTGATCCAGAGCAAATGAGGCCAGGTCATTAATGGTCGTATCCACCTCTATCTTGCGTGTAGGGATGTTTGCATACAGGTCGGTTGGGGAAATGTTGAAGCCGTACAACTGCGGATTTTTCATGATTTCCTTAAGGGCAAGTATCCGGAACACGTAGCGCGAAGTCTCATCGTTCAGCAGCAAATCATAATAATTTTTCACTTTCTGGATTTCAATCTGCTTGTTAACGCCGCTCACGCCGCCGTTGTAGGATGCTGCGGCCAGTGTCCATGACCCGAACCTCGCTTTGGCGTTTACGAGATACCTGCAGGCCGCTTCGGTAGATTTTTCCAAATGATAGCGTTCGTCTACGATGTCATTGACCTCCATATTGTATTCTTTGGCGGTTTGCGGCATAAACTGCCAGACACCACGCGCGCCCGCAGGAGAAACCGCGTTGACCAGTCCGCTTTCAATCACGGCAAGGTATTTGAAATCATCCGGAACATTGTATTGCCTTAGTATCGGTTCAATCACCGGAAATGCCCTGTTTGCCCTTTTTATGATCAGCAAAGTCGTAGCGTCTAAATTCGCATTCACCAATAATTCGCGTTCGAAACGCTCTTTTACATCGCTGATATTCAATGGCGTGTTTTCGCCCGCAAAATCGACGCTTTCCGGAAAATACATGGCGGTACCTTTACGCGCGGAGACGTCCCCCTTTTCTTTTGAAATCCCATATACAAGCAATCCGCTGACCAGCACCAGTGAAAAAATCAACCCGAATCTGTGAAGTGTTTTCATAATCATTTTCATATTTGTAAACCTACAAAAAACTGTTTTGCTATGCTATGCTTTTATGATTTTTGGCAGATTTTCGTTCAGCCATTTGTATTTATTGAGAATCATGATGTGCGTACCGCCCTTGACCACAATCGGGTTTGAAATATATTTTATCGGAAACACCTCATCGGCATCGCCATGGATGTGAATCACATTGGGATCAGCCTCGCAGCGCTCCCACAAAATCACATTTTCAACCGCCCACTCAAGGTAGCGCTTGTCCCGCACCGAAAGAAATTTTTCATACAATTTGAGCCGCTGGTTGATCTTGCTGCCAAACGAAAACTTTGCGAGCTTCTCCACATTAATCAGCAAATCCATCGGTATGAGTTTGTATGCTTTTGTGGCTTTGGCGACTTTAAACCGGCGCGGGAACTCCGTGTTGCACTTCACACTGGAAATGATGATGACTTTACGCGCCGCCACAAATTTCGATATTTCCTGAACCAGGATGCCACCGAAGGATACACCGATCAAAACCGGGTCAGGGTGCACAATCCTGCGCGAAATCCTTTTGGCGTAAGCTTCCAGACTTTCATGGTCAAGCGGAATTTCCCATTCGAGCAGCACGACTTCAAATTCCGCTTCGGGAAGCGCAATCCTTTCAAAAATTGCAGGACTGGCGGCCAATCCGGGCATAAAGTAAACCGGTATCTTACTCATTTTGTTGTTTTAACGCTCTGCTAACAGCAACTTCGGCGAATTCTTACGAAATTTGTATAAAATTAATTGTTTTTAACCTTAAACAATTTTCTTTCAAATTTATTTTACCCACACCATGATGGTTACCTTATTCCCTGCAGCCCAAAGAGGCCAAGCTGATTTCGGATGGCTGAAGGCCAATTTTTCTTTTTCTTTCGGAAATTACTACAATCCGGAAAAAATACAGTTCGGCGCGCTGCGTGTATTGAACGATGACAGCATTGCACCCGGCGCAGGTTTCGGGACACATCCGCACGACAATATGGAAATCGTCACCATCCCGCTCGAAGGCGGATTGAAGCATAAAGACAGCATCGGAAATGAAGGCGTAATACAATTTGGAGAAGTCCAGGTAATGAGCGCCGGAAGCGGTATCTTACATTCCGAAATGAATGCCAGCGCCACTGAAATCGCCAAAACGCTCCAACTTTGGATTTTTTCTGAAATGGAAAATGTCGAACCGCGCTATGACCAGAAGGCTTTCAATCTTGAGCAAGATATAAACAAACTGACGACGGTGGTCAGTCCGCATGACAAACCCGAACTCAATTCGCTGTGGGTATACCAGCAAACGTGGTTCAGCCTTGGGATTTTTGAAGCCGGCCGGGAACTGAGCTACGAACTGCATTCGCCAAACCACGGTGTGTATCTATTCCTGATCGAGGGCGAACTGGAGATCGAGGGCAAATTATTGGGACGGCGTGATGCCGCGGGAATTACTGGGACGGACAGTTTTACGGCGAATACCACCCAGCAATGCAAAATATTAATGGTTGAAGTACCCATGAATTAAACGCTACAATATGGACATCAAGGACAACACTTTTTTAAGGCAATTTGAGGCTTCGGATGACGGAAAATTGATTTCGGTGGAATACTCTTTCCAGGAAAAGAAGATCTTCCTCACAAAGATCATTGCGCCCGAGGGCTATAATAACGAAGGATTTATCGATGACTTTCTCCGCGCGATACTTGAAAATGCCGCAGAACGAAAATTCCGCGTGGTTCCCATATTACCGAAAATCGCTGCCTTCTTTAGGAAAAATCCGGTTTATAAGGAGCTGCTGCCGCCCGGCATAAAAATTTAAACCTCATTTTGCCGTTGTGATACACAGCGGCTTTTTTGTATTTTCACCCAACAAAATTCCCATTCATGATCTCGGAAGAAAGCCGGAATAAGATTATCGATTTTTTCGAAAACATCAGCAAATATTACGGCTGTAAAACTGAAATCACGGAAGGATTGTACACCGATAACGGCAATCTTGAAGCCGAGCAAACGACCTGGAACCTTTCTGAATTTACGCTCGTGCGCTCTGCCTATCGCAACAACGGCGCGCGGTTGATGATGGAAGGGGAGAAAATGTATTATGAGATTTCGGCCAGCATCATCATCGATTTTAAACAGCCGGGAAGGAATTCATTTGAATTTGTCGAACAGTACGGGCAAACTGTTTTCCGGATTACGAAAATCAGGTTTCACTACAGGTATTAGTGTCGCCTTTCCCTTCGGGCGTTTAGGGCAAAACCTCATTAAACTCCATCCTTACACTACCGTCCTCGTCAATCCTCGTCAACGTAATGTCGTGTAAAGTGTTCACCAATTCCGGGTTCCAAGGGGTTTTCACCTTGACGTAGTTTTCGGTAAAGCCATGAATGTAACCTTCCTTATTTTCGCCTTCGAATAAGACCGTTCTTGAAGTGCCAAGCTGACTTTCATAAAAAGCACGGCGTTTTTTGACAGACAAACCACGTAACATCTTACTGCGTTTTGCCCGTACATTTGCCGGAACGACGCCATCCATTAAAGCCGCTTCCGTATTGTCGCGCTCCGAGTAAGTGAAAACATGCAAATACGAAATATCAAGGTCATTCAGGAAATGATACGTCTCAAGGAAATGTTCATCGGTTTCACCCGGAAATCCCACAATCACATCCACGCCAATGCACGCATGCGGCATCACTTCACGGATTTTATTCACCCGCTCCGTGTACACCTCGCGCAGATAACGGCGCTTCATTTTCTTCAGGATGTCATTGCTTCCGGATTGCAGGGGAATATGGAAATGCGGCACAAAAGTGCGGCTTTTTGAAACGAATTCGATGGTTTCATTCCGAAGTAAATTCGGTTCAATCGAGGAAATACGCAGCCGCTCAATCCCGTCCACGTCATCCAAAGCCTGCACCAATTCTAAAAACGTATGCTCGTGTTTCTTATTCCCAAACTCGCCTTTACCATAATCCCCAATATTGACACCCGTCAGCACGATTTCCTTAATATTTTGCTCAGAAATCTCTTTTGCATTCTTCAGCACATTTTCCAAAGCATCGCTGCGCGAAATCCCACGCGCCAACGGAATCGTGCAATAGGTACATTTATAATCACAACCGTCCTGTACTTTCAGGAACGCACGCGTACGGTCGCCAATCGAGTAACTGCCCACATAAAAATCGGCTTCGGCAATCTCACACGAATGCACCTCGCCCATATCATTCTTGGACAAATCGTTGATATAATCCGTAATCTTAAATTTTTCAGTCGCTCCCAACACCAGGTCAACGCCATCTACAGCCGCCAATTCCTCAGGTTTCAACTGCGCATAACAGCCAACAGCCGCGACAAATGCCTTGTCATTCAGCTTCATCGCCTTCTTCACATACTGCTTAAACTGCTTGTCGGCGTTCTCCGTAACCGAACAGGTATTGATCACATAAATATCAGCAACTTCCTCAAAATCAACACGCTCAAAACCTTCGTCCTGAAAACTTCGGGCAATAGTAGACGTTTCCGAAAAATTCAGTTTACAGCCTAAAGTATAAAAAGCAACTTTCCTCTTTTCCATATTTTAATGCGGGCGTGCCCTCGTTGCGGAAATCCGCCAATCCAAATTAAAATCCCTGCAGCAACGAGGTCGGGCTTTCGGCGGTACGCGGTACCTTGCCTCTATCCCTCACGCGGTCCCTGCAAAAATTGACATTTTGCAGTCCGATTTTACTATATTTACAACGCGCTGAAAAGCGGGCAAATTTACACACAAAAATCGGTTTGATGAAATTTATAATCCGTTACATATCAATATTTTGTATCACCTTAACGTTTTTCGCCTGCAACAAAACCGATCAGTCCGGAAAAGACCTCCTCGTTTTCCGGTATAACGAAATTGCGACCATCAGCTCACTCGATCCGGCTTTTTCAAAAAACCAGGCCATGATCTGGCCGTGCAATCAATTATACAACGGACTCGTACAGCTCGACGACAGCCTGCACATCCAGCCCGATATTGCCAAATCATGGCAGATTTCAGACGATGGCAAAACCTACACTTTTACAATACGCAACGATGTGTATTTCCATAAAGATGCTGCGTTTGGCAAAGACTCCACCCGCACTGTCAGAGCCGCAGATTTTGAATACAGCCTGAAAAGACTGACTGACGAAAAAGTCGCCTCACCCGGAAGCTGGATCATGCAAAATGTCGAAAGCCTTAAAACCGTTAACGATTCCGTTTTTGAAATCAGACTGACGAAAGCATTTCCGGCATTTTTAGGTTTGCTTGCGATGAAATATGCATCTGTTGTACCCAAAGAAGCGGTGGCACATTACGGTAGTGATTTCCGTTCACATCCCGTGGGCACCGGCCCGTTCCGGTTTAAATTCTGGGAGGAAAATGTGAAACTCGTATTGCGCAAAAACCCGATCTATTTTGAAAAGGATGAAAACGGCGTCCGCCTCCCCTACCTCGAAGCCGTCGCGATTACATTTCTTCCCGACCGCCAAAGCGGTTTCCTGCAATTCGTGCAGGGCAACATCGACTTTACTTCGGGTCTCGATCCTTCTTACACCAATGAAATCCTGACCCAGAAAGGACAGCTGCAGCCAAAATATAAAGACAAGGTCAATCTTGTGACGAGCCCGTATCTCAATACCGAATATCTTGGGTTTCGTATGGATGGCGGCGATAAGGCAGTTTTAGACAAACGCATCCGCCAAGCGCTGAATTATGGTTTTGACCGTCATAAAATGCTTTTGTATTTGCGCAATAACATGGGAATTCCGGCAGTAAACGGTATGATTCCCGCTGGTCTTCCGGGTTTCAACAATATTAGAGGGTATGATTATGATCTGGAAAAAGCACGTCAGTTGGTGGCAGATTATAAAAAAACAACTGGTGACAAAAACCCGAAAATTACGTTAAGCACTAATGCGTCTTATATTGACATCGGCGAGTTCCTGCAGCGCGAATGGCAGAAAACCGGTTTGACCGTCGAGGTTGATGTGAGTCCGCCTGCCACTTTACGCACCGCAATCTCCACCGGAAAAGTATCGTTCTTCCGCGCGAGCTGGATTGCAGATTATCCTGACGCCGAAAATTACCTGTCGCTGTTTTACAGCAAGAACTTCGCTCCTGATGGCCCCAATTACACCCATTTCAAAAGTGCGGAATTTGATCGCCTGTACGAACTCGCATCAAAGGAAACCGACAACGAAAAACGTTATGCGCTTTATGAACAAATGGACAAACTGGTCATTGACGAAGCACCGGTAATCCCGTTATTTTATGATAAGGTGGCGCGGTTTACCTTGAAAAATGTGCAGGGATTGGGCATCAACCCGTTGAATTTGGTGAATTTGAAACGGGTTAAGAAAGGCAAACCTTTGTAAAAGAGACAATACGGTCAGCAATCGGCATAACCATTCCATTCATTCACTTATTCGAGCAATCCTTTTTGTATCTCTTTGTCGTACAGCACAATGATTTGAAATACGGTAATCATTATCGGGAACAAGACCGTAATGATGAAAGATTTTATTTTGATGAATTTCAGGCGTGCCGGTTCGGAAATATGGGAACTGTTTTTAACCACTGTCGCACGGCTGCTCAGCAAATCAATGACCAGGATCGAAACCGAATAAAACAACACCACGAGGGTCAATCGGAACGCCAGCAGATTTGAAAAAAGATTGATCAGCACAAAGCCGGCAGCGCAACATAGCGCATACACCAAAAGCCTCGGGTTTCTTTTTAAAAGGAATTTTGCGATAAACAAGTTCAGGCCGACCAGTACCACCGAATCAATGATTTCCATAGTGGCTTGTTGGGAAAGGTGTGCACAAACTGATCGAATGGTTAGGTTTCAATGGCAATCGTCTATTTATTCTTTCCGCCACTTTTTGGTTTCCTCAAATACGTGCTCCAGAATCCGGGCTTCCTTTTCGTCAAACTCGACGTTGCGGCGTGACATGACGATTTTAGCAGTCTCGAAAGCTTTTTTGGTAATATAAGTGGTAAATCCGGACGCACCGCCCCAGGAGAAACTAGGGACGAAATTGCGCGGGAATCCGCTTCCAAAAATATTGGCGCTCACGCCCACAACGGTTCCGGTATTAAACATCGTATTGATCCCGCACTTGCTGTGGTCACCCATCATCAGTCCGCAGAATTGCAATCCGGTTTTGGCAAAACCTTCCGTTTCATAACTCCAAAGCTTTACTTCTTCGTAATTGTTCTTAAGATTGGAATTGTTCGTGTCGGCACCAAGATTACACCATTCGCCCAAAACCGAATTCCCTAAAAACCCATCGTGACCCTTATTGGAATAAGCAAATAAAACGGAATTGCTGACTTCGCCACCAATTCTCGAAAATGGTCCGACAGTGGTTGCACCGTACACTTTAGCACCGAGTTTCACCTGCGCGCCTTCACAGAGGGCAAATGGCCCGCGTATGATGGAGCCTTCCATAATCTCAGCGTTTTTTCCAATGTATATTGGCCCTGTTGATGCATTAAGTGTTACAAATTCCAGTTTCGCCCCCTCTTCAATAAATATATTTTCAGCGGCGATGACGTTCACACTATTTGGAATCGGCTGCGACTGGCGGTCTTCTGTAATCAGATCAAAATCCTCGCGCAGTGCAGCATCATTTTTCGCAAATATATCCCACGGATGGGCGACCGTCAGGCAATCGTCATGGAACTCCGTGATTTCATAAGCATCAAAATCAACTTCCTCCTGCGTATCCTGTGTAAAGAAAGCTATCACTTCCTCACCTTTAAAAATGGCCTGACCGGGCTCGAGACCCCTGACCATTTCAGCCAATACATCGTTTGGAAGGAAGGACGCGTTGATCATCACGTTTTCCTCCATCTCCACCATCGGGAATTTCTCGGAAAGGTATTCTTCGGTAAGCGTGGTGGTGGTTGACCCCAGATATTTTTCCCATTTCTCGCGGATGGTCAGGATACCGATGCGGATATCAGCCACAGGACGCGTAAAGGTGAATGGGAGCAAGGCGTTGCGGACAGTGCCGTCGAAAAGGATGTAGTTCATATATAGAGGTAGCAAGGTTACAGGGTACCAAAGTAGCAAAGTTTTTTCGGAGGTGAAAATAAAAAAGCCTCCCAGATGGAAGGCTTTACTTTATTTTGAAACACGTAAAGATTATTTAATGTGTTTAGCATATTTGGTTTTGAACTTGTCGATACGTCCTGCTGTATCGATAAGTTTTGATTTACCTGTGTAAAAAGGGTGAGACGTTCTGGAGATCTCCATTTTCACTACTGGGTATTCAACACCTTCGTGAACGATCGTTTCTCTTGTGTCAGCTGTAGATTTAGTGATAAAAACCTCGTCATTCGACATGTCCTTAAAAGCAACTAATCTGTAATTTTCCGGGTGGATTCCTTTTTTCATGGTAAATTATTTTTCTTTAATTGGCTGCTTTTCGTTTTGCGGCTTTCCGTTTTGAAAGGTATAAACGCCGAACAGCTTTTTGTTTACTTTGTTATTTTAAGCCTGCAAATTTACAATTATTTCCGAATAAAAAAACTGTTGCGCTTATTTTTTTGAATAATGTGCGTTGTCTATTTTTTCGGCCGTGAGCGGCGGAATTGTTATATTTGCAGATTAAAACCACGAAACACCAATGACTTCAATCGTCAAGAAGACCGGCCTTCAATCCGGAATTGCCTTAGGAACGTTATTAATCTTACTGTCGGCGTACATTTACTTTCAGGACCTGGGCTGGTTCAACAATGTGGTTGTGGGCATGCTTACATTGCTGGGCATCGTTATTTCAGGGACGGCCGCGGCCATACTAGTCCGAAGAAAATTGGGGGGCTTCATCACTTTCCGGGAAGCTTTTGCAACGTATTTCCTGACCATTTTTACCGCGCATGCCATGCAGTGCGTATTTGCAGTAATTATTACGTCATTCGTACTTACTACGGAAACCAAAGTGTCGATGAAGCAGCAAATGTACGAGTTCAACCTGAACCTGATGAAGCAAAATCTTGCACCGGAAGCTGATAAGGATAAGATGACGGCATCCTGGCCTGCTTACGATCCATTTTCCGTGAAAGAAGTCATCACACCATCCATTTTGTATTTACTGCGGGACTGCCTGTTCGGGTTCCTTGCGGCATTGGTAATCCGAAATAAAAGAGCCTTACTGTAAATGAATATTTCTGTCGTAATACCGCTTCTGAACGAAGAAGAATCACTGAGGGAACTCCACTCCTGGATAGTAACGGTGATGAAATCCAACAACTTTTCGTACGAAATCATCTTTATCGATGACGGCAGTACGGACCGATCATGGGAAATCATCGAAAAGCTGTCGGGTGAAAACCAGGAAGTGAAAGGCATCCGTTTCCTGACGAATTTCGGAAAGTCACAGGCCCTGCACGCCGGTTTTGCCAAAGCCGAAGGCGATGTCATCATCACTATGGATGCCGATTTGCAGGATAATCCGGAAGAAATCCCGGAACTGTACCGCATGATCGTGGACCAGAAATTCGACCTGGTCTCGGGCTGGAAAAAAAAGCGCTATGACTCGGTTGTGGCAAAAAACCTGCCTTCAAAATTATTCAACTGGGCGGCACGCAAAACCTCCGGGGTACACCTCAACGATTTCAACTGCGGATTGAAAGCCTACAAAAAAGTTGTCGTCAAAAACATTGAGGTTTCAGGCGAAATGCACCGTTACATCCCTGTTTTGGCGAAAAATGCCGGATTTGGGAAAATAGGCGAAAAAGTAGTGAAGCATCAGGCGCGTAAATATGGGGAGACGAAGTTCGGGATGGACCGTTTTGTCAACGGATTCCTCGACCTGATCACCATCTGGTTCTTATCCCGGTTCGGAAAAAGGCCGATGCACCTGTTCGGGGCATTGGGATCGGTGATGTTTATCATTGGGTTTTTTGCGGCAGGATTTATCGGAATCAACAAACTCATCAGGCTGTACAGTCACAAGCCGACGGTTTTGGTAACCGAAAATCCCTGGTTTTACATCGCACTGGCGACAATGATTATCGGGACGCAGTTGTTTCTTGCCGGTTTTCTGGGCGAAATCATTTTGCGTACGAAAAGCAATGAAGGACGATACAAAATATCTGAAACACTGAATTTAAAGTAAAACACGGAGCGCACAGCCCCGATAGAGCCGGTATCCTTGCTGTAGCGGCAGCGAAAGCAAGATAAAGGCGAAAGCGGGAAACAGCTCCTAAAAATAAGCATACCATGGACAAACAACAGATTTTGGATAAGGCCAACGAGTGGCTTACGCCGGTTTTTGACAACGCAACGCAGGAGGCCATCCGAAAAATGATGGCTGAGGCGCCCAAAGAGCTTGAGGAAAGTTTTTATAAAAACCTGGAATTCGGCACCGGCGGGATGCGCGGCGTCATGGGTGTGGGTACAAACCGCATTAATAAATACACACTGGGGAAAAACACCCAGGGGCTTTCTGATTATATGAAAAGTGTTTTCCCCGGGAGAGACATTAAGGTGGCGATCGCTTACGACTGCCGCCACAATAGCGACACCCTGGCAAAAACCGTTGCCGATGTGTTTTCGGCCAATGGGATCAAAGTGTATCTTTTTTCTGAATTGAGGCCGACGCCGGAGTTGTCCTTTGCACTCAAATACCTGGGCTGCCAGGCGGGCATCGTCTTAACAGCATCGCACAACCCTCCGGAATATAACGGTTATAAAGTGTACTGGGAGGATGGCGGCCAACTCGTGCCGCCACAGGACGGCGAAATCATTAAGGTGATTGAGGCTACGGCATACGGCGACATCAGGTTCAGCGCAAATGACAGCCTGATTGAATACATCAGCACCGAAATCGACGAGGCGTTCTGGGCGTCATCGATTGAAAATGCCAGCTTTGACACACCGCAGGAGGCCAAAGATGCGCTCGAAATTGTGTTCACGTCATTGCATGGCACCTCGATCAGGGCCGTACCCGATGTGCTTGCCAAAGCGGGTTACCGGAGCGTGCATATTGTTCCGGAGCAGGCCGAGCCCAACGGCGACTTCCCCACGGTGAAATCCCCGAATCCGGAAGAGCCTGAGGCATTGACCATGGCGCTGGCGCTGGCTGACAAGCTGAACGCGGATATTGTGGTAGGCACTGACCCCGATTGTGACCGGTTGGGCGTGGCGGTAAGAGACAATTCAGGTAAGATGGTGTTGCTCAATGGCAACCAGACGATGGTGTTAATGACACATTTCCTTTTGGAACAGTGGCGCAAGGCCGGGAAAATCAATGGTAAACAATTTATCGGATCGACCATCGTATCGACGCCGATGATGATGGAACTCGCGGGCGCTTACGGCGTAGAATGCAAAGTAGGACTGACCGGATTCAAATGGATCGCCAAGATGATCAAGGATTTCCCGGAACTGCAATTCATCGGTGGCGGCGAGGAGAGCTTCGGATTTATGGTGGGCGACGCCGTGCGCGACAAGGATGCCGTGGCAGCCACATTGCTGGTCTGTGAAATGGCTGCAAGGGCAAAGGCAAAGGGCAGTTCAGTTTACAACGAATTGCTGCAATTGTACGTTGACTTCGGATTTTATAAGGAACACCTGGTTTCGCTCACCAAAAAAGGAATCGAGGGATTGGCGGAAATCAACCAGATGATGGTCGATATGCGCAACAACCCCGTGCAGGAGATTGACGGAGAACGGGTGATTGTGGTCGAGGACTACAAAACGTCAGTGATGAGAAACCTACTGACCGGCGAATCTGAAACGATGGACATCCCCAAATCCGATGTGTTGATTTATTACACCGAAGACGGTGCGAAAATTGCGGCAAGACCTTCGGGCACCGAGCCGAAAATCAAGTTTTACATCAGTGTAAATGCTGAAATTTCAAGCCTTTCGGATTTCGCCGCCGCAGAAAAACAACTCGATCTGAAAATCAAAAACATCATTTCCGACCTGGGAATTCAATAGATGGACGAGAATATTAAAAAGATCATCCCGTTTGCGAAGAAGTACAAGGCGCACGTCGTGTGGAATGTGATCCACAACATACTGTATGCGCTTTTCGGTACGCTCGGGATGGTCATGATTTTCCCGGTGCTGAAGGTGCTTTTCGGCAATGAGGAAAAAGTCACAAAACTTCCGGAGTATAACGGGCTGCTGCACATCGACTCTTATCTTAATGATATGCTGTTTTATTATGTGCACCATTACACTGTCGATTACGGGCCGAATTACGCCTTGCTCCTGACGGTTTCGCTGGTCGTGGTCACGTTCCTGTTCAAGAACCTTTTCGGATACCTCGGCCTGCAGCACCTCACTAAAGTCAAGACGGGTGTGCTTCGTGACCTGCGGGAAAAAATGTTCCAGAAGATTATCGAATTGCCGGTGCCCTATTATTCCGAAAAACGGAAGGGCGACGTAATGGCGCGTATGCTCGGCGACGTAAATGAAGTGCAAAACTCTTTCTTCATGGTGCTCGAACTCATCGTGAAAGAACCGCTGACCATCCTGTTTTCGCTTTTTGCCATGATCAACATCAGCTGGAAACTTACGTTGTTTGTTTTCGTATTCATCCCGGTTTCCGGATTTATCATTTCCAAAATAGGGAAATCACTCAAGAGCAAATCTGCGAAAGCGCAGCAGGAAAATGGCCACCTCATCTCCGTGGTGGAAGAAACGCTTTCGGGCCTTAAAGTCGTAAAGGGATACAACGCTGAGAATTATTTTACCAAAACATTCAACGATTCGATCAACCGTTTGTATACGCTGACGAACAGCATCGGGAAAAAGAACAACCTCGCCTCACCGATGTCTGAGTTCCTAGGCATCATTGTCATTTCGATCCTGCTTTTTTACGGCGGAAATCTGGTTTTGGTCGACAAATCGCTCGATGGCTCACTGTTCATTGCCTACATCGGCCTGGCCTACAACATCCTCACGCCGGCAAAATCCATATCCAAGGCGTCTTACCAGGTCAAGAACGGACTCGCCGCGGCCGAGAGGGTTTTTGAGGTGCTCGAAGTTGAAAATACGATTCAGGATAAACCCGACGCTTTGGTCCTGGAGGGATTCCATCACGAGATTGAACTCCGCAACATCCAGTTTTCATATGGTAAAGATCCCGTACTGACTAATTTCTCGCTGACGATAAAGAAAGGGAAAACGGTAGCGCTCGTCGGGCAGTCCGGAAGTGGAAAAAGCACGATTGCCAATCTGCTGACGCGTTTTTATGATGTACAGCAGGGCGAAATCCTCATCGACGGGCACGACATCAAGAATGTCACCATGCAGTCGCTGCGAAACCTGACCGGACTGGTCACCCAGGACAGCATCATGTTCAATGGTACGATCCGCGATAATATCCGGCTTGGAAATCTTGAAGCCACCGACGAGGATGTGGTCGAAGCGCTCAAAATCGCTAATGCCTACGAATTCGTAAAGGATTTACCGGAAGGCATTTACACGAACATCGGGGACAGTGGCAACAAGCTCTCCGGCGGACAGAAGCAACGCCTCAGCATTGCACGGGCGGTGCTCAAAAACCCACCAATCATGATTCTTGATGAAGCGACGTCGGCGCTGGACACCGAAAGCGAGAAATTCGTTCAGGTGGCGTTGGAAAACATGATGCAGCACCGGACTTCAGTCGTGATTGCCCACCGGCTTTCGACCATACAGAAAGCCGATCTGATTGTCGTGATGCAAAAAGGGCAAATCGTTGAAATGGGCAACCACGAAGAACTGATGCTCTACAACGGCATTTACCGGAAACTGGTGGAAATGCAAAGTTTTGAATCCTAAACCACCGTTATGAAGAGAGAATATTTCGGAATGCTGTTCCTGATTGTCTTTGTCGGATTGATCTTCGGGTCTGAGTTCCTTTTCGGCGCGGAGAAAACCTGGGACAACCTGAGCCGCTTTATCGTCATCTGGGTATTGATCGGTTTCTTTGCAGGCCAGTATTCGATGAAATTCCCCAAAGCATTTTAAAATGTACATCAGCGACGACAATATCAAGCTTCCAAACGATCCGGATACGGTAGTCTGGAAATACCTTGACCTGTCGAAATTCGTTGACCTCTTATTGTACAAGAAACTGTTCATGTCGCGGTCAGACAAATTTGAGGATCAGTATGAGGGTACCTTCAGCGAACCTACTTTTGAGGAAATCCGGAAGCTGTCCGTCGACAACCCCGACTTCCTCGATTATTACAAGATCCACCGCCAGCAGGTGGTAATCAGCAGCTGGCACATCAACGAATACGAGTCGTTTGCGATGTGGCAGATATTTACGCAGAAAAGTGAAGGGCTCGCCATACAATCCACTTTGGGCAGGCTGCAGCAGGCACTTGCGGCGGAAAAGGACTATGAGCAGCACATCGGCGAAGTCAACTACATCGATTATAAAAAAGAGTACATTCCGTTTGAGAATGCTTTTTTCCCATTTCTTTTCAAGCGCAAAAGCTTCCAGTACGAGCGTGAGGTGCGAATCATCTCTGACATGACGACGTACAACATGAAAATTGACAACGGCGTGAAAATCGACGTCGACCTCTGTAAGCTCATCGGGAAAATCTACATCCACCCGAAATCAGAAAACTGGTATAAAAACCTCGTTATTGAGCTCGTTAACCGCCTCGGTTTCCAATTTGATATTGAAAAATCGGACCTGGAAAGCGAGATCTTAATTTAGCCTGCGAACGCATTAAAAATGGTCAAATAAACTTTCGCAATACCTTTTGCGTATATAAAGTTTTTCCTAAATTTGCACCCTATTCTTAAACAGTCTAAATAAAATGAAAAACAATTATTTGTTTTTACTGCTCTTCAGTTTCGCCGCAAATGCCCAGACACAGCAGGAAATTGACCGCGAAAAACTCAAGGAGGAAATCAAGAAAGAACTCAAGGAAGAGCTGAAGGCTGAAGTGAAGAAAGAAATTGCCAATGAAAATTTGTCGGTATTCAATTGGGGGAAATTTGACCTGAACGGCTACGGTGTCGTGAATTATTACAACTACAATTACGATACGGACCGCAACCTCAAAGACAAACTTGATGCGGAAAGACTGAACCTGTACCTGGGTTATCAATACAACAAATGGATTCGTTTCCAATCGGAAATTGAATTTGAGCACAATGGTACCGGATCGACGCTCGAACTGGACACCCAGGAGGAATTTGGGGAATATGAATCTGAGATTGAAGCGGGCGGAGAAGTAAAGGTCGAGCAGGCATTCATTGAATTTGGCATCACGCCAACATTTACGATTCGCGCAGGACGCGTTAAAGTCATGTTCGGCCTGGCTCAAAGCCTCGATGATCCGGACGATTATTTTACGACACACCGTCCCGAAATGGAAAATGAGATCCTGCCTCTGGGCTGGTATGAAAACGGAATTGAGTTCAACGGGACTTTTTTAAGGAACCGGTTTGAATACCGTTTCTCAATTACGGGCGGCCTTGATGCCACAGGTTTCAGCTCGCGCGGCTGGATCAAGGATGGTTACCAGCAACGGTTCGAAATGGCCAATGCAGAGGCGTTTGCTTTCATGGGAAGGCTGGATTATAAATTCGGGCGCAGTGGAAAAAACTACGTCGGGATTGCCGGATACGTCAACGACGCTGCGGCGAACCGTCCGAAGAACGACATGAGCGAAACCGCTTATGTTAAAATGATCGATGCACACATTACCTACGACCAGAATTACCTGCGGTTCAACTCCATTTTCCTTTTCGGCGATCTCGAGAATTCAGATATCGTATCGAGGAAAAATGCCAGCCTGTCGAACAACCTCGGCGTGAAAAGGACGCCGGTTGCCAAGAATATGATTGGTTTTTCTGCGGAAGTGGGCTACGACCTGAGGCATTTCTGGGAACCGAAAACCAGGAGATACATTTACCCGTTTGTGCGCTACGACTATTACGATACCATGCGAAACGTGGAAGGAAACGTGATTGACAACCCCCGCTGGGAAAGGAGTTCGATTACAGGAGGGGTTAACTGGTACGTTCTTCCGCAGGTTATTGTGAAGGCGCAGTACTCAAACCGCAGGCTCGGATCGCAGAACGTCAATCCGTCGACGCTGGAGTTTACGGGCGAACGGCAAAAGGAAAACACATTTTCAACAGGAATTTCATACGTATTTTAATCACAAACCATTTTAATTATGAAAAATAGGATATTCAGCCTGGCAATACTCGCAATGGCTTCGGCAGCACTGGTAAATTGCAGCAATAACAACGAGGTGACAATAGAAAACCCAAACGGGCCCTTGTATGATGAAGTGCTTACTAACGTAGCAAACAATGTGATTGTCGAGACGTATGGTGAACTGAACACTAAAGCCATTGCGCTTAAAGCATCTATCAATGCCATGACTTTCCCGGCGACCGAAGAGCAGGTCATGGCCGTTAAACTGGCCTGGCAGGCGACACGAGCGCCCTGGGAGCAATCTGAAAGCTTCCTTTACGGACCTGTAGGTATCGAGGAAGTGGTGGATCCGGCCATCGATTCGTGGCCTGTTGACGTGGCTTCGATTGAAGTCATAAAAAACAACCCGAACCCGATTACAGCAAGCTCATTGGCTGATAATGATGATGCCCGGGGTTTCCACACGATCGAATATTTTATCTGGGGTATTAACAGCAACAAAACAGCCGCTGAGATTACCGCAAGGGAGATAGAATTCCTGCGTGCGGCAGCCGACGATTTGCAGCAGAATACGCAAAAACTCTATGATGCTTGGAAAGCAGGCGGAGGGAACTACGTTGCAAATTTCTCGAATGCTGGTGGTCTGGGAAGCATTTACCCTTCACAAAAGGCTGCATTGGATGAAATTGTTCAGGGACTTGCGGGTATCGCTACTGAAGTCGCCACCGGAAAAATCGAGGAACCTTTAAACGGCAATGCGGGCACCGCGAAACCTGAAGCGGAAGAATCGCGTTTCAGCAACAACTCCAAGCTCGATTTTGCCAATAACATCCGCAGTATCGAGAATATTTATCTCGGCGATTATAACGGCGCGACAGGCAAAGGCCTGACTGACATCGTGAAATTTGCAAATCCGACGCTGGACACCAATATCCAGGCGAAAATTACTGCCGCCATTACAGCAATCAACGCCATTCCCGGGACATTCACCGACGCCATCAGCAACAACAGGACCGCGGTCCAGAATGCGCAAACCAAGGTAAACGAGTTGAAAACACTATTGGAAAGCCAACTGCTGCCGCTGATTACGAATCTGCAATAACAAAAAGGGAGTCTTTTCCGCCTTCCTAACTGAATTAAGCAAAAATGATCCGAAAACTGTATTTACTTCCGCTGTTGTCTGTAGCCCTGTTCTCCTGTGCCGAAGATCAGGACAATGGATATGAAGATATCGATTTGTCTGAACGCATCAATGCGGGCGGGGAAACGACTATTTTTTCCACCACGACAAATTCGTTCAGCAGCCCCGCACCTAACCTTTCGGCGGCGGAAACTGACAATCATTTTGTAGGCGATTTGCTTTTCGAAGCCAGTTTTGTTACCGCTCCCGCACAGGTCAACCCCGGCCTGGGAAGCATCTACAACAACGCGTCGTGCATCAATTGCCACCCCCGTGACGGACGGGCCAGACATCCGACCAACGTCAACTCGGCCAATGGGCTGCTCATAAGGGCGAGCCTTTTCGGTACTGACGAGCACGGAGGGCCTGTACCGGTTCCCGGATTCGGCTTACAGATTCAGAATCGCGCCGTCAGCGGGTATGTGCCTGAAGCCGCCTACATGGCCTCTTACACCACCCAAACCGAAACTTTTGCGGATGGGACGACGGTGACGCTAAGGAAGCCGAATATCATGCTCACCGACACTTACTTGCCGCTGCCACCAGGGGTGATGTTGTCAACCCGACTGGGGACGCCGATTTTCGGATTGGGACTGCTCGAGGAGATCCCGGAAGCGAACATCACCGCCAGACAGGACATCAACGACTCCGATGGCGATGGCATATCAGGTAAAGCCAACTTTGTATGGAATCCTTTCACGCACCAGACTGAACTCGGGCGTTTTGGATGGAAAGCGAATACCGCCAGTGTTATCGTACAATGTGCCGGAGCCTATGTGGAAGATATGGGCATTACAAATCCCATTTTTACTTTGGAATCCGGACATGGCCAGACCAACGGGGGCATCCCCGGCGCGACGCCGGAAGTCGACATGGAAACACTCGAAAAAGTGGCGCTGTACTGTAAGACACTGGGTGTACCTGCGGCCAGGAATACAAACAAACCGGAGGTAAAAAACGGAGCCAAACTGTTTGAACAACTGGATTGCGCCAAATGCCACGTCCCGAAACAGGTGACCGGGAATGCCTCGGTGGCGGCATTGTCAAACCAGACCTTGTATCCTTACACCGACATGCTGCTGCATGACATGGGCGAAGGACTTGCGGATAACCGTCCGGATTTCATGGCTTCAGGAAGTGAATGGAAGACACGGCCGTTGTGGGGCATCGGACTGACAAATCTTGTTAACGGGCATACCGATTTCCTGCATGACGGGCGCGCAAGAAACATAGAGGAAGCCATCCTTTGGCATGGCGGAGAGGCCGAAAAGTCGAAAAACAAATACAAAAACCTCAGCGCAAAACAGCGCAGCGATTTGTTGGAATTCATCAACTCATTATAAACAGAAATCCGGTTCACGCCGGATTTTTTTATGACTTATCGTGATGGCCCCAAATTACGGGATCTTGAGTAGATGAAATCATATAAAAAAATCCGGACGATACCGGATTTCACTATGATTTATGACAGTCCGCTATTGGACGGGATCGTAATTCTCGGGCTTCCATTCCTTAGCCATGAGATCTACGAAATGGTATTTTACAACATCGTCCTTATCAAATTCGCCGTTCTTGTTGGTGTCTTCTATAGTTCTGAAATACAGGCGGTTTTTAGATTCGACAACATTCCAGTCAATCAGTTCCTGAAAATCGCCGGACAATTTTGTAAACCTGGCCCCGCTGATTTCACTGATGTATAGCGTCTTAATGTCGCTCGCGTCAAGCCTGCCATCCTTGTTGGTGTCCATGTCGGATAACGAATACACCATGAGTTGCAGCTTTGATTTTAACGCTACCGTATTCAGGTAAGTGGCTGTCTGGATCGATACCGGGCGGGTGGTCAGCGGGCGGATTGCCGTAGAATCGATATGCTGGAACTTCAGGTTTTGCAAAAAGCCCGTGATTTCGAAAAGGTTGTAATTGGAAACTGAAAAACTTACGCGCTCTGCAGACGACGAATTGGCTGCCGCTTTTGATCTTCCTTCGTAAATCCTGTAGTCCCCGATCGGGTGGATCAGGTATTTGGTCCCTTCCATCTGTATCGGCAGGTCAGCGATCTTGATCTGGGAGGTATCCTGCCTGGCCTCAACCTGTTTGCCCTTGTTGCTGTCCGAATAGGTAACTTTTGGCTTTTCGGGTTCACTTTCACGGCATGAGGCGGCAAATACAAGCAAACCCAAAGCAATATATCTTGTTGTAAATTTCATAGGAAGCATTTTAAACGAGTATCAAATATACCATTTTCAGACGATAAAACCGAATCAGGCCTACAGCCTTGCGCTCACTTTGATGTTAAATACCCTTGAAGTCAGGTAATTTGGCACCGCGTATTGTGATTTGGTGTAGACATCCCTGACCCACGTATTGGTAATGGCATTCTGGTTGTTAAAAACATTAAAGATTTCAAATCCGACCGACAAATCCTTAAACTTCCTGAGCCAGTGTCCTTCAGGACGGGCGGGGTTGTTCTCCGTAAATACATACGAAAACCCAACATCGGCACGGCGGTAATCATTGAGGCGGCTTTGGTATACATACGGGTCGGCATAAGAAGGCGAGCCGCCCGGCAATCCGGTGTTGTATACTAAATTGAGGTACAGTTTCATGCTTGGCAAACGCTCCATAAAGTCCTGGAACAGGATCCCGAATTTCAGTCTTTGGTCAGTCGGCCTTGCAATGTACCCTTTGTTATTGATATTCTCTTCGGTTTTCATGTATCCGAAACTCAGCCATGACTCTGTCCCTTTAACGAATTCACCGTTAAGCCTCATATCAAATCCCTGTGCGAACGCTTTGGCATTGTTATCAGCAGCATAGCGGATCCGTACATTTTCCAGAGTATATGGGTTTACATCAGACAACGATTTGTAATAAAAACCAGTTTGAACGGCTTTTCGCCCCACATCTGGAAACTGTATTCATTACCGACGACAATATGTGCTGATTGCTGTGCCTTAACTCCGGGATTCACCACGCCTTCCGCATCTCGCAGTTCGCGGTAAAACGGCGGCTGGTGGTACAATCCTCCTGAAATACGGAACACCATATCCGTTCCGGCCCAGTTCGGCTTGATGGCAAACTGCGCCCTCGGACTGAAAACGGACTGTGTCTTTGATTCCAATCCGTCGCCTGAAACCTGCCATTGGTGCATCCGCACCCCGGCATTCACTGAAAATTCGTTCGACCCGAGCATCCCTTTGCGGTTCCATTGCGCATAGCCTGAAATCCTGTCGATGGTCACATAATTGGTCGCCCGCACATTCTGGTAAGGTACCAACGGACCGGTGTAGGGGACATACGGCTGTTCGTTATGCGGTAAATCAACGATGGGCGGATTCAGGGAAAAGCCGGCAGAATCAATCACTTCCCATTCTACGAGACGGTCGCGGATGTCTTCCCTGGTGTATTTGATGCCCCACTCAATCAGGTTGTTCTTGCGCTGCTCGCTCATTTTGCTGCTGATATCGAGGATTCCCTTAACTTCTGCATTGACGATTAACGCATCCAGATCGTTACGGGCATGGTTGAGCTGCGATCCGATACCTTCGGTGAATTTGACTTCCCCGAAATCCTCAGAGCCGATATTGCTGTCCACTTCGCCCAATCGATATTGCGCAAGGATATCAAAATATTCCTGTTCCAGTGTATGGTAAGCTGAACCGATAAACTTCAATGTAAAACGATCGCTCGCACGGAATTCCGATTTTAAGGCGCCAAAAAATGTCTGGTATCGGTCTTTTTCCTGGCCCTCATAAAATATCTGCAGCGCAATCGGTTGATCAATAGTCCCGAAGTTGGTCTGCCTGGTCAGCGGCGTGTAATCGTATTTGTTTTGTGAAATATTCCCGAGGAAACTCCACTGCCATTTGGTCGATGGGGTAAAAGTAACATACGTCTGTACATCGACAAACGACGGATGGTAATTGGTTTCGGTCTCCTTGCTGTTGACCAAAAGGCTGTTGTCACGGTAACGGACGCCAGTTACAGCCGTCCATTTTCGGTTTCTGGACACGAGGTCGACTGACATGGCGCCGCCCAAAAGGCTGGCATCAAGGGAGGCACCAAACTTGGACGGAATCCGGTAGGTAATATCGAGTACGGACGACAGTTTATCTCCATACTTGGCCTGGAAACCACCTGCCGAGAAATCGACATTCGAAACCAGGTCGGTATTGGTGAAGCTCAAACCTTCCTGCTGTCCTGAACGGACAAGGAACGGGCGGTAGACCTCAATCTCATTTACATACACCAGGTTTTCATCATAATTGCCGCCCCGGGCCGAGTATTGTGAACTCAATTCGTCGTTGCCGCTCACGCCGCCCATTGTCTTAAGGATGCTTTCCACGCCGGGCATTGCACTGGGGTTTTTGCTGATGGTCTTCGGGTCGATGTTGACCAACCCTTCAAGCCTTGTGCGTGTTTTCGTATTGATGACGACCTCTGGCAATTGCTCTTCGTTGGTTTTCAGAACCGGGTTAAATTCGAAATTCTCATTGGCTTTGAGGTTTACGATAATGCGGGCCTTTTTCAGTGTGACATGGGTGAACTCAATGGACACGTCGGTATCGGAAGGAATATTGATTACGTAGTAGCCGTTTCTGTCGGTAGTGGCTGAAACCGCTGAAACCCTGACGTTGACATCGGGCACCGGCTTCTGGCTTTCATCGAGGACTACACCCTGAACCCTTGCCGTTTGTGCCATAACATTAAAACCGGCTAATAAGAATAGTATATATAGGAAGCTGAATCTTGTTTTCAAATGTCGCGCTTTTATTGTTTTTTCCTGAAAAAATGCGTTTCAAAGATAGCAGAATTTCCCACATTATCTGAAACAACCACTTTTAAATCATTACGCCCGTCGGTATAGATATTGTCCGAAAAACGGTGAATGATTTTCCTGTTTTTATAATCGAATTCAAAAAGAATCCACTGCCCGTTAAGCCATCCGTTGTAGGTCTTAATGCCGCTCAGGTTGTCCCGGATGGTGAGTTCGAGCGTATTCTGCTTGCTGAGCCACTTGCCTTCCTTGAAATTTGCTGCCGTGATTACCGGCGCCACGGTATCTTTCGCGAGTATGAAATCGCCGAGATTCTTCGTGTAGGCCGTAAAGTTATTGCCTTTGCGCGTAGTGAAATTGTAACTGAGTTTCTTGCCGTCGACGGAGGCGATGAACATTTTTTCCCGATCCTTCTCAGGCGTCACAGTATCTTCAAATGTTATGGTGATGTTCGAATGCACAGGAACCGAATCATCGGCCAGGGTAAGCTTTCCGTTAGTCACATCGAAATTGAGGTAAAAATCGTCGTAGAACGTATTGGCCGGGATAAAAACCGAGACGTTGTCTTTCGTATAATTATTGTCGTTGGCCGATTTGAGCAGATAGGATGTTTTTTTAACGGCAACGGCTTCATCAATTGCCGGCAGGTCCGAATATTCAATAGGCACATCAATCGAAATCGCATTGTGGTGCGCATCACTCACTTTTATTTTGTAGGTCTGCGCCAGATTGGGCGCGGCTTCAATAACACCATTGCTTTTGTCTGCGCGGATGAGGCTCAGCGGATACGGCTGCTCCATGTACAATTGCTGTATGCGCATGCCCGTATTTTTAAGGCGCGGATAATCCAGCAGCGCATTAACATAGCGCCCCTCGTCAAATGCGAAGGTGTCGAACCGGTAGCCGAAAACCGGATTCCCGTTGTTGAAGGTTTCGATCTCATAAGCACCACTTTTGGTATAATTCGAATCAGTCAGGTCATATGCACTGATCCCAAAACCCACTTTTCCGTTCACCAGGATCTTGTCGGCGATATAACTGCCGTCGGGCTGGAGTGACATGCTCACCGCCTGCGGTTTGTGGCATTGGTTCACCACAGATTCCTTTCCGATGGGATATACCATCAACGTATTGATTACCGGCACACGAGTATCAGCTATGAGGCGGTCAAAACCGAAAAGCATCGGATTCAATATCTTCTCTGTTATCGTATTACGGATTTCAAAGTGCAGGTGCGGGCCGCCGGAGCCGCCGGTATTTCCGGAAAACGCGAGGGTGTCACCCTTGAGTACCGGCAACTCACCTGCTGCCGGAAACAATTCCACTTCGAAATTCTGCTGTTCGTACTGCGCTTTTTTGATGTACGCTTCGATGGCGCCGCCGGCTTTTGAAAGATGGCCGTAGACCGTGGTGTAGCCATTGGGATGGTTGACGTAAATGGCCTTACCGTAACCGTAAGGGGAAATCTTGATCCTCGCGATGTAGCCGTCTGCTGCGGCACGGACAGGCCAGCCTTCTTTTTGCTGTGTCTTGAAATCGAGCCCGGCATGGAAATGGTTGGCCCGCAGCTCCCCGAAGGACCCTGAGAGGAAAAGCGGGATATCGAGCGGCGATCGGAAATAATCCAGAGGATACTGGGTTTGAGCGAATAAACTGGCGGATAGTAAAAGGAAAAGTAATCTGGTTTTCATAAAATGTTGGTTTTGGCTAATACATACCGCAATATATAAATAATGGCCGGCTTTTTGAAGAAAAACCTCCGGTTTATAACTGCTTATGGTGTAAATTATTACGGTTCGCGCTAATAAAGTTTTGAAAAAAAATGGAAAACTATTGGTATAATAAAATAGAATACTAACTTTGTGAGATTAAGCGACGAATGGCAACTTTATGAGCGAAATCGCGGAAATTATTGATACTCTGGAAGCTAGGCTGCAGAAACTTTTATCAAAACTGGAAAGTCTTGAAAAAAGTGCTGAAGGATTAAAGCAGGAGTTAAAGCAAGCCGCGCTGACCATAGAGCAGCAATCCCGGGAAATTGAAACGCTGAAATCACAGCACGACACGCTCAGGATTGCCAATTCATTGCTTGGCAGTGATGAAAATAAAAGAGATACAAAGCTTAAGATAAATTCATTAATCCGGGAAATTGATTATTGCATTGCGCAATTATCCGATTAACACGCATGGACGAAAAGCTGAAAATCAAAATATCAATTGCCGACAGGGTGTATCCGTTAACGGTGGATCCCTCTCAGGAAGAAGGGCTCAGGAGTGCGTCCAGGAAGATTGATACGATGATCAAGCAGTTTGAGCAGAATTATGCGGTACGTGACAAGCAGGACGTTTTAGCGATGTGTGCATTGCAGTTTGCCTCGCAGCTCGAGCAAAAGCAAATCGACAAGACTGCCGACAGCGCGGAGACCAATGAAAGATTAACGAAAATCAGCGACATGCTGGCCGACTATCTCAATAACCGGAGTGCAGCTGAGGCGGCCGAAGGTAAATGACAATACGTTCTTTATACAGACTAAGATACTGCCTACATTAGTTCAATTTGGTAAACTCAACACTAACAATTTAGAATGAGCGAATCACCGTTTCTAAAGCAAGCTGCCATTCCGGGCAGATCCTTGAACAGCGGGTTAGCTCAAAACTTGTCTTTACGAGTTTATACATTCACCCTAATGTAGGCTTTTTTTATACATAAACACTAAACAAAAATGGATACAATTTTAATCATAATCATTTCCGCCATCGCAGGTGTGGCCGGTGGATTCGTAATCGCCAAGATCCTGGAGAAGAAGAACGTCTCCAATCTCATCAAAAATGCCCGTAAAGAAGCCGCGTCCATCTTAAAAGATGCCAGTCTCGAAGCCGAAAATACCAAAAAAGACAAAATCCTTCAGGCCAAGGAGAAGTTCATTGAACTCAAGGCGGAGCACGAACAGGTCATCCTGAACCGTGAAAAGAAAGTAGCGGAAATAGAAAAAAGGATCCGCGACAAGGAATCCCTGGTTTCCAATGAATTGGCTAAAGCCAAAAAAATCAATGATGATTTTGAAAGTAAAACCAAGGAATACAATAACAAGATAGATGTCCTCGACAAAAAGCAGGCCGAGGTGGAGCGCATGCACAAAAGCCAGCTCGAGCAGCTTGAAGTGATTTCAGGCCTGTCTACGGAAGACGCCAAAAACCAACTCATAGAAGGCCTGAAAGCCGAAGCCAAAAGCAATGCGATGTCATACATCCAGGATACCCTGGAGGAGGCAAAACTCACGGCACAACAGGAAGCCAAGAAAATCATCATCAACACCATCCAGCGCGTCGGGACCGAAGAAGCAGTCGAAAACTGCGTGTCAGTCTTCAACATCGAATCGGATGATGTCAAGGGTAGGATCATCGGGCGTGAGGGTCGTAACATCCGTGCAATTGAGGCGGCAACCGGTGTGGAAATCATTGTCGACGATACGCCGGAAGCAATCATCCTGTCGTGCTTTGACCCGGTCAGGAGGGAAATTGCCAGACTGTCGCTGCACAAACTGGTGACCGATGGCCGTATACACCCTGCAAGGATTGAAGAGGTGGTTGCCAAAACAACCAAACAGATTGACGACGAGATTGCTGAAGTCGGAAAGCGTACGGTTATCGATCTGGGCATCCATGGATTACACCCTGAACTGATCAAAGTTGTCGGAAGGATGAAATACCGTTCTTCATACGGACAAAACCTCTTACAGCACTCTCGAGAGGTTTCGAAACTTTGTGGTATCATGGCTGCTGAATTAGGACTCAATGTAAAACTTGCCAAAAGGGCCGGACTGTTGCACGATATAGGTAAAGTGCCGGATACCGAAAGTGACTTGCCACACGCACTGTTGGGAATGCAATGGGCGGAAAAATATGGCGAAAAAGAAGAAGTGTGCAACGCCATTGGGGCGCACCACGACGAGATTGAGATGAAGTCACTCCTCTCTCCTATCGTGCAGGTTTGCGACGCGATTTCGGGAGCAAGACCGGGAGCACGCCGCCAGGTGCTTGATTCGTACATCCAGAGGCTTAAGGACCTTGAAGAGATCGCTTTCGGATTCCATGGCGTGAAAAACGCGTATGCGATCCAGGCAGGACGTGAATTGCGTGTAATCGTGGAAAGCGAAAAAGTATCCGACGACCATGCGGCCAGTCTTTCTTTCGATATCTCTCAGAAAATCCAGACTGAAATGACGTATCCGGGTCAGGTAAAAATTACCGTAATCAGGGAAACAAGGGCGGTGAATATTGCAAAGTAATCCTGATCCTTTTATAAAATCAAAAGCTCCTTAACGGAGCTTTTTTTATTTTTTTATGGGGCGAATATTTTGTTAATGTCCGATTGGCTGATGGGCTTGAGAAAGTAACTTGCAATGTCGTTCTCAAAATCCCTGGCCTTGCTGATGTCTATGTTGTCATTCGACGAGGTGACCACGTAAATATCGGTGGTCAGTTCGAAATTCTCCCGAAGCTTCCTGAATTCCTCCAAAAACTGCCATCCGTCCATGATGGGCATATTGATGTCGAGTAAAATCAAGTCCGGAAATTCGTTGGCATGCAGCTTCTGCTTTAAAATCTCAATCGCATCAAATCCATTTTCAAAAAAGGAAGGGGTCAGCCTGATGTTATTTTTGTTCAGTAAATTCCGCAGGATAAAATGGTAAATCTTATCATCGTCGACCACAAACAGGTCTTTATATTTATTCATTAAAATAGATTTTGAAAATGGTGCCTTTATTTACCTCGCTGTCCACGACAATTTTTCCGCCCATGGCTTCAACCTGGTTTTTTGACATGAATAATCCCAATCCGCGTGAATTGGGATGCTTGTGAAAAGTCTTATACATCCCGAACAAGACATTTCCGTGCTTTTCCAGATTGATTCCCAAACCGTTGTCAGCAATGGAAAGCACCTTCCTGCCCTCTTCGTAATAAAAATTGTAATGGATCAATGGCGTTCGGTCCGGATGGGAATATTTGACCGCGTTGGTCGAAAAATTCAGCAGCACACTCTCGAGGTAAGCGGGATTGAAGTAGACGGTCTCGTCATCAGGGATGTCGATTCGGTATGCCACCTGGTGCCTGGCAAATTCTTCTGAGAGCAGCGTAAGCATCTTACGCAGGTAATGCCGGACATTCAGGTGCTCGCGTACCGGCTTTAAATCCGACTGTATTTCCACCAATTCCTTAAGATTGGCTATCGTTTCCGTCAGGTGGTTCGAGTTGGTCCGGATGTGAATCATGCTTTCCTGCCGCAAGGCCTCGTCGGTTTCAGTCTCCATCAAATCGAGCAGCATCTTAAAATTGCCCGCATGCGAACGCAGGTTGTGCGACACGATGTGGGCAAAATTAAGCAGTTTCTTGTTTTGTTCGCTTAACAGGTGCAGGGTCTTTTGCAGTTCGTTCTCTTTTTCAATCCGGGCCGAGATATTGCTGTGTGTCCCGATAACGCGCAACGGTTCCCCATTGATATCGCGGTCTATAATCTTGCCGCGGCTCAGTACCCAGCGGTACTCGTCGTTTTTTGTGCGGACCCTTTGCAGGTTTTCATAAAAAGGCGTGTGGTTGTCGAGATGACGCTGAATGTCATTGCTGTATTTTTCCTTGTCTTCCGGATGGATCCTGTCGTCCCAAACCCGGATGTCGAGGATCGCATCCTTTTCATCAAAATCAAGCATCTTCATCGACTGTGAAGAAAAGAAGACCTTGTTTGTGCGCACATCTAGATCCCATATCCCTTCTGATGATGCTTCCAGGGCAAACTGGTAGCGTTCTTCAGAAATCTTGAGTTTCAACGCCTGGATTCGGCTGTCGGTGTGGTCATTGATGCGGCCGTAAAACACGAGCCCGCCCTTATTATCCTCCTCAACAGTGGCCCGGACCTTGAACCAGCGTAATCCCTTGACGGGTAAATTGCAGCGGAATTCGAAAAGCAGGTTCTGCATGCTTTCCCTTGCGTTGGCAATAGCCTCCATGAGCCTGTCAAAATCTTCGGGAATAATCTTGCTGCGCAAAACATCAATGGTGTAGTAGTTGATTTCCTCTTCGGTGAGCTCAAAATGATTGATCACCGACTCGCTCATGAAAGGGAAACTGATCCTGCCTTCGCCAGAAATAGTCATCTGGAAAATCAAGTCCGGAACCTGTGACAAGAGTTTATTGTAGAAATTGATCTTATCGTCCTGCTGTAAGGAATTCGCAAAGAAATCTAATTTCATCTGTCGATATTAAAAAGGACGGACTTCCGTACTCCCATTGTTTTAAGCTTTTTACAAAAATATAAAAAATCGGCTAAAAACCTATTTTCTCGGATGAAATGCATTAATTACCTGCGTAAGGTGTTTTCTGTCTAGATGTACGTAAATTTCTGTAGTGGTGATGCTCTCATGGCCGAGCATCAGCTGGATCGACCGAAGGTCAGCACCATTTTCAAGCAGGTGCGTGGCAAATGAATGCCTGAAGGTGTGCGGACTGATCGATTTGTTCAGACTGATTTTCTCCGCGAGGTTCCTGATGATTGTAAAAACCATCGCGCGGGTCAGTTTGCGGCCGCGCCGATTCAGGAAAAGGGTATCTTCGTGGCCTTTTTGTATTGGGAACGCGGTCCTGATGTGGTCCTTGTATGAGTCGATCAATTTCCGGGTGTGGCTCCCGATGGGCAAAAACCGCTGCTTATTGCCTTTACCCGTAACCCGGATAAATCCCTCATCAAAAAACAAATCCGAAATTTTCAGATCGACCAGTTCAGACACGCGCAAGCCGCAGCCGTAAAGCGTCTCGAGCATGGATTCGTTGCGGTATCCCTCAATGCTGTCTGCCCCTTTTTTATCCTTAAGCGCAATGGCTGAGATCAATTGATCGATTTCAGAAAGCGACAACGTGTCGGGCAACTTCCTGCCCGTCCTGGGCGGTTCAATGAGCTCCATCGGGCTGTCCTTACGGTAATCCTCAAAAATGAGGTAATTGAAAAAACTCTTTAACCCGGAGATCAGCCGCGCCTGCGAGCGTGGGTTTATCGTTTTGGAAATATCGTAAATAAACTGCTGGATGTGTTCAGGGCCTATTTTAACCGGCGATACATCGATGCCATTGTCATCCAGGAAAGAGCAGAGTTTTTCGATGTCAAGGGTGTAATTGCCGATCGTATTCAACGACAATCCGCGTTCGATGCGCAGGTATGACTGGTAACTTTTTATGAATGATATCCATTTGCCCATACTGCAAATAAAGCAATAATTACGCATAAAAGAAGCCTCCCGGTCAGGAGGCTTTCACTTTATTTTAAGCAGATATTAGAAGTGCAATGCAAATCCGATATTTACCTGGAACATACCGTCTTCAGTATAGTTATCGTTAAGGCTTGAATTGTACCTTACACCTGGCTCGATAGACACATTGTCACCAAGGAACCATGCGTAACCTGCCTGCAAACCTAAGTAAGATGGTGTTTCAGCATCCGGACCTACCTCGTAGATGTCTCCAGAAGCTCCAGTATAGTCAACCTGTACCGGAATCATTCCTAAGATGTAGTATTTTGCACCGACTTTGTAAGCAAAACCGCTTCCGTCAACTGTTCCATCATCAAAAGAGTTGTAACCGATACCCGCTTTGATAGCAAGGTTATCCATAATGAAGTAACCTGCCTCAGCACCAAGGTTCATTACTTTCACATCTCCTTGTGAAGAATATCCGAAACTGGTGTTAGCACCACGGATTGCACCAAAACCTGTGTTGGCTTCGATCAACCATTTTCCTTTAGCAGTCTGACCACCATTTGATTTGGCATCATCCTGTGCGTTTGCAAAACCGAAAGCCAATAATGCAACAGCTGATAAAATAATTTTTTTCATAATTCTGTTTTGTTTTTAAATTAACTGAAACAAATTTATATCGATTCCAAGACTCAAAAATTAACAAGTATTGGGAGTTATCAACACAGTTATTAACAAGTTATAAACAACCTGGATGATTTAAAGTATTGTTAATTATTTTGAGGTTTTTGGGAATTCAGACTAATTTCGTGGGTAAGTAAAAACAAGAACCAATTTAACCTAAAAAAGAAGTTATGAAAAAAGTAATCTTATTAACAATGTTTCTGGTGTTCGGCACTGTGTCTCAGGCACAAGGTGTAAAGTTCGGTATTAAGGGCGGAGCCAACTTCGCCAATTTCGACGGTGGGGACCTAGACAGCAAGAGCATCACGAGTTTTCACGGTGGTGTATTTGTAGAGCTTGGCATCACACCAAGTTTCGCCATACAGCCTGAAGCGCTCTACTCTTCACAAGGTGCCAAAGTAGAAGGATTTGACGATGTAAAATTTGACTACATCAACATTCCCGTGATGGCGAGATTTTACGTACTGCCTGACGTGGTGAGTATCGATGCGGGTCCGCAGTTCGGTTTCCTGGTAAACGATGACTTCGGGAACATTCCGGGTGATTTCAAGACAAAATCATTTGACCTGGGTATTGCCGGTGGCGCTACAGTGAATATCGCTGCAGGATTCTTCGCTTCGGCGCGTTATATCGTCGGACTTACGGAAGCATCAAAAGAAGCTGAAATTAAAAACATGACTGCACAGCTGTCTTTAGGATACAAGTTCTAAATAACTGTGCGAAGTAATTCAAAGCCGATTCTTTTAAGGATCGGCTTTTTTATTTAAGTCCAAACCCATATTTTTACCAAAACAACCTACCATGAAAATCGCCATCATCAATGGCCCTAACCTGAATCTCCTGGGAACAAGGGAACCTGAAGTTTACGGCAGCACGACTTTTGAAGATTATTTTGACCGCCTCAAAGCACAGTTTCCCACGGTCGAATTGTTGCTTTTCCAAAGCAATATCGAAGGGGAAATCGTCGGATTCCTGCAACAATGCGGGTTCTCCTGCGACGGCATCATCCTCAACGCTGCCGCGTATACCCACACTTCGGTCGCCATCGGCGATGCTGTAAAAGCAATTACGGCACCCGTCGTGGAAGTCCACATTTCAAACACATTTGCCCGTGAAAGCTACCGCCACCAGTCGTTCGTTTCCCCGAATGCTGCGGGGGTCATCATCGGTTTCGGGCTGCAGGGCTACGCGCTGGCCGTCCGCTCTTTTTTGTAGCCGATGCAACCTTATCGGCGCTGAATTCGTCAACATACAAAACAAAAACCAATAAACCATGAAACAATTCCTTACGCTCTTTCTATTCTGCATTGCCTTTTCGTCATCCGGGCAGATCCGCGGCACGGTGACCGATGATAACAATGTCCCGCTGCCGCTCGTCACCGTCCTGGTCGAAAACACCTACAACGGCACCTCAGCCAACGAACAGGGCCAGTATGAACTGAATGTCACCCAACCCGGGAAATACACACTCATTTTTCAATACCTCGGTTTTAAAACCAAAAAAATTACCGTCAATGTTGACAAATTTCCATTTGTGCAGAATGCCGTGCTCTCGGAAGAAAGTTTGTCGCTGTCAGAGGTTGTAATCAACACCAAAGACAATCCGGCCAATGCGCTGATCAGGAAAGCCATCGCGGCTAAAAAAGCCAATTCGGCAAAAACCGCGCGTTACACCGCCGACTTCTATTCGCGCGGAATTTTCAAACTGAAAGACATGCCTAAGAAAATTTTCGGTGAGGAAGTAGGTGACATGGAAGGCATGCTTGATTCTACCGGAACGGGCATACTGTATCTTTCAGAAACCGTGTCAAAAATCACTTTCGAGAAACCCGACAACCTCAAGGAACGCATCATCGCTTCAAAAATCAGCGGAAACGACAACGGCTTCAGCTACAATACTGCGGGCGCTACGGTGTACGACTTTTACGACAACACGCTGAAATTCGGCATCAATATGATTTCCCCGATTGCGGACAATGCCTTTAATTACTACAAATACAAGCTTGAAGGCAATTTCACGGACGACAACAACAACATCATCAGTAAAATTAGGATCATCCCGCGTCGTGACTCAGAGCCGGTTTTTGAAGGGTTCATTTACATCGTCGAGGATTCCTGGGCGATCTATGCGGTGGATGTCGACATTAAGGGCTACCGCATCAAGCAGGAATTCCTTGACACGATGAAGCTGGTACAGAATTTCGGTTACAACAGAAACAACGGCATCTGGTCGAAAAACACGCAGAGCCTCGAATTTAACGCGGGAATCTTCGGCATTAAATTCAACGGAAAATTTTCTTATGTCTACACAAACTACGACTTCAGGGAATCGTTTGAGAAAAAGACGTTTACCAATGAGATCATCAGTTTCGAAGACAATTCAAACAAAAAGGACAATACCTTTTGGGACAGCAACCGACAGATTCCGCTGACAGATGAGGAAAGCAAAGATTATGTGAAGAAAGACAGTATTTACAAAGTTCGGAATTCCAGGACCTACCTCGACTCCATTGACAGGAAAGGCAACAGGTTCCGCCTGCTGAGTCCGATAACCGGCTATCGCTATGCCAACAGCTATGAGAAATGGTCGTTCAATTACCGCGGCCTGATCAATCTGGGTTCACTGAGCTTCAATACCGTGCAGGGCTGGAACCTGGGCTCGGGGTTGTCTTACCGCAAGTGGAAAGACGAGGAGAAAGGGAAATATACAAACGCCAGTGCGAACGTCAATTACGGGTTTGCTGAAGACCGGCTGCGTGTCACCGGCGATTTTTCCCACCGTTTCAACAACCGGAATTATGCGTTTGTCCATCTCTCAGGTGGGACTACCGTGGCACAATACAATCCCGAGGAACCGATCGGTAAACTGGTGAACTCGGTGAGCACGTTGTTTTTCAAGGACAACTACATGAAGCTGTACAATAAGGAGTACGCCGGAATTACTTACGGGCGTGACGTCGCTAACGGGCTGAACCTTATGGGCCGTGTCGAGTACCAGCAACGCAAGACTTTGGTAAACCACACGGATTATACGGTAATAAAGAACGACGATCCGTACACATCAAACAATCCGCTTGATCCGGCCAACGATGCGCCTGCCTTTGCGACCCATCATCTGACGAAAGCGTCGGTTTTCGCACGCATCAATTTCGGGAATAAATACATTACAAGGCCGGACGGTAAAATAAACCTGCGCAACCAGGATTATCCTACGATCTTTCTTGCCTACGACAACGCTTTTGGGGCAAGTGAAAAGAATTATGAGTTCCAATTGCTTTCCGGACGGATCTACTATGATTTTACCGCCGGAAACAAAGGCACGTTTTCGTTTAATATTAAAGGAGGAAAATTCTTCAATGGAGAAAATATTTCGTTTATCGATTACAAGCATTTCAACGGGAACCAGACACATATCGGAAAGGATGAGCGCTACCTGAACGTGTTCAACCTGTTGCCCTACTATGCTGCCAGCACGAACGACGCATACACGGAAACCCACATCGAATACGATGATAAAGGTTACCTCATCAATAAGATCCCGCTATTGAACCTCTTGCGGGCGAAGCTGGTCCTTGGGGCGCACAATCTTGCCGTTCCAGACCGGAAACCCTACCAGGAATTTTCCGTCGGGCTCGATAATCTGGGCTTAGGCAAACTTAAGGTACTGCGGGTTGATTACGTGAGATCTTATCAAAACGGATTTGTCGGGGATGGCGTGGTTTTTGGCCTGAAATTCTTAAACATCCTGGAATAATCAATTTTGGAAAGTGGTGTAAAAAAAATCCCGTCATGACCTGACGGGATTTTTTTTATTTGCTTTACAATTGCATTGCGGGCATTATCCGGTCGCCGCAATTAATCCTCGCGGCTAATCTTAGCCCCGATGGCCCTCAGCCTCGCTTCGATGTCCTCATACCCGCGGTCAATCTGTTCGATATTCTGGATGGTGCTGGTCCCTTTCGCGGAAAGTGCGGCAATCAGCAACGAGATCCCGGCACGGATATCCGGTGATGACATCGTGGTGGCTTTCAGCTGTGATTTAAAATCGTGCCCGATCACTACGGCGCGGTGCGGATCGCACAACATGATTTTTGCGCCCATGTCGATCAGCTTGTCGGTAAAGAACAAACGGCTTTCAAACATTTTCTGGTGAATCAGCACGTCGCCTTTCGCCTGCGTGGCCACGACGAGCACTATGCTCAGCAGGTCAGGCGTAAAACCGGGCCACGGTGCGTCAGCAATTGTGAGTATCGAGCCATCAATGTCAGTCTTGACTTCATAACCATTGGTGTGTGCGGGAATGTAAATATCGTCCCCGCGGCGTTCGAGCGTGATGCCCAGTTTCCTGAATGTATTGGGGATGATTCCAAGATTGTCCCAGCTTACATTCTTGATGGTGATCTCACTGCGTGTCATGGCGGCAAGGCCAATCCAGGAACCGATTTCAATCATATCGGGCAGGATGGTGTGTGTACAGCCCGATAACTTTTCAACACCTTCGATAGTCAGTAAGTTGGATCCGACGCCTGTTATCCTCGCGCCCATCGAGTTAAGCATTTTTGATAACTGCTGCAGGTAAGGCTCGCAGGCTGCGTTGTAAATGGTCGTAGTGCCTTTGGCCAGTACGGCGGCCATGACGATATTTGCGGTTCCGGTTACCGAGGCTTCGTCGAGGAGCATATCAGCCCCCTGCAAACCGTCCGCGGCCTCTACGCCGTAAAAATGGTCTTCGCGGTTGTAACGGAATTTAGCACCTAAATTGATGAATCCTTCAAAATGCGTATCGAGCCGCCTGCGCCCGATCTTGTCGCCGCCCGGCTTTGGGATGTATCCGCGGCCAAAGCGCGCCAGCAAAGGCCCGACAATCATAATCGATCCGCGCAGCGAACCGCCCTCTTTCTTGAACGCTTCGGTTTCAAGGTAACCCACGTTGACCTCGTCCGATTGGAAGGTATAGGAGCCTTTGGCCAGTTTCTCCACCTTCACCCCTAAATTCTTAAGCAGTGTAATGAGTTTATTGACATCGATAATGTCAGGAATGTTGTTGATCGTGACTTTTTCGGGTGTCAGCAATACCGCACATAAGATCTGTAAAGCTTCATTTTTGGCACCCTGCGGCGTAATTTCACCTTTAAGCGCTACACCGCCTTCAATTTTAAAAGTTCCCATTTTTGTTTATTCAGATTTGGGATTCCAAATTACAGATTTGAGAAATCATAGGGAGAAAATCCAAATCCGCGACCTGAAATCTTATTGTGTTTTCCTATTTTGGTTTTTAAATCCGGTATTCAGTTTGCCGTTTTTACCGGCTTTTGGCTTTTGGACGACGGGCTGCTGGTGTTTGTTCGACACCTTTTTGTTGGTCCGCATCAGGTCTATGGTATCAAGCAATTCTTCCGAGCCATTCAGCAAGTCGATCTTACCACCCGAAAGTTCATACAGGTGCTCAAAAATCACGTCGTCTTTCACTGTGTCCTTGTTCCAGCTCAGATACGATTTCTTCATGTGGTTGGCAATGACTTTTATCAACGCGTTCTTCAGTTCATTGTCTTCCCAGCTGTTTGCCACATCAATCATGTACTTGATGTTGTTGCCGTAAAACCGGTACTTCGGAAAGTTCTGCGGATAAGGCAGGACATCCGGCCGAAGCTGCAATACCTCGCGCGAGGGAATCGGGTATGGTGAATCCACATCCAGCTTAAAATCGGACATGATGAAAATCTGGTCCCACAATTTATGCTGAAAATCCGGCACATCCCTCAAATGCGGATTGAGGCTGCCCATCACCTGGATGATGTATCGTGCTGCCTTGTTGCGCTCTTCGCGGTCCTCGATGACCACTGCCTGGTCAATCAGTTTTTGCAGGTGCCGCCCGTACTCCCTGATGATCAGGTGCGGGCGTTCGGCGTTATATTCGAGTTCGTTTACAACGTCGTTCGCGTTTTCCTTGATGTATTTCTGGTTCATTTATAACGAAATTATGCCTTCAATATCCGACACGGCAACATATTTTTCAATTACGGCGTCCGGATTTACCATGGTTACGTTCACCGAAACCGAGGTGTATTTTCCTGTCTTGGACTGATGCGTCGAGATTACCGCGCCCAGGTTATTGAACGCATTCTCGACTTCCCGGATTTTGGCGGGATCGGTCGGGACAATAAATTTATATAAATATTCTGAAGGCCAGCTGCTTGTCGTGGATAACTCTTCCTTTAACCGCACGTAGAATTCTTCTGTCTTTTTATCCATTTTATCAAAATAAACGCAAATATACAGTTTTAGAACGGAGATTGCCGATTTGCATTCCACATTTTATATTTCTGCCGATAGTGCCTGGATGCAATTTATTATTAATTGTTAATTGCCGATTGCAGGATATCAATTACCAATCGTTATCTTTGCGCCTTATTTTCAAAAAGTGGACAAGGAAATTGTTGTCATCATCGGCGGTCCCGGAACCGGTAAAACCACCATCATCGACGGGCTCACGGCAAAAGGATACTGCTGTTATCCCGAAATCTCGCGCGAGGTGACCATGGAAGCCAAGAAACAGGGCATCGAACAATTGTTCCTTGAAAATCCGTTACTGTTCAGCGAACTGCTGCTGGAGGGCCGCAAGAAGCAATTCATCAACGCCTGCTCCGAATCGCATGACATTGTATTCCTCGACCGCGGCATCCCTGACGTACTGGCTTACATGCATTATATCGGCGACAGTTACCCGTCACATTTCGATGCGGCATGTCGTGAAAATACCTACACCAAAATTTTCATTCTTCCACCCTGGGAGGAAATATATGAAAGCGACGACGAACGCTATGAGAATTTCGAACAGGCCAAACTCATTTACAGCCACCTGGTCGAAACCTACGAAAGTTACGGCTACAAGCTCATCGATGTCCCTAAGGGCACTGTGGATGAGCGTATTGATTTTATACTGCGCCATATTTCCTAAGCGCGGAATCCGGTTTTATTTGACTAACTTTCCGACGTAGTAACCGACGACATGTTAAATTTCGAATTATAAGCCATGCCTACCGCCGTTGAAATCCTCAAAAATTACTGGAACCACGACCGTTTCCGGGACCTGCAACAGGACATCATTGACGCTGCCATGGACAAGCGGGATACTTTTGCACTATTGCCTACAGGCGGTGGAAAATCAATTTGTTTCCAGGTCCCCGCATTGATGCAGGACGGCCTCTGTCTTGTGATATCACCGCTGGTTGCCCTGATGAAGGACCAGGTAGCCAATCTGCAAAAGCGAAACATCAAGGCCATTGCACTCACGGGCGGACTCCGCACAGAAGAGGTTTCGGACCTGCTCGACAACTGCCAATTCGGAAATTATAAATTCCTGTACCTGTCACCCGAAAGGCTGCAGTCTGACTGGATTATAGAACGCCTGAAAAGCCTCTCAATCAACCTTATTGCCATCGATGAGGCGCATTGTGTGTCACAATGGGGACATGATTTCCGTCCCGCATACCTTAAGATAGCCAACCTCAGGAACCATTTCAACAAAGTACCTTTTATGGCGTTGACTGCTTCAGCGACCCCGAAAGTACAACAGGACATCATCTCCGGGCTCGGCATGAAAGAGGTATCCGTTTTCCAAAAATCATTTGAGCGGAAGAATATTGCATACATGGTTTTTGAGACGGAAGACAAGCTGCACCGCATCACGCAAATCCTGAAAAAAAACCCCGAGCCGTCAATCATTTATGTCCGCAACCGCAAATCATGTCATGATATGTCATCGCAGCTGCAATCGCTGGGTTTTTCGGCGACGTATTATCACGGCGGACTCCCGGCCGCGGAAAAATCAAGGAACATGCAGTCATGGATGGAAGAAAAAGCACAGGTCATCGTAGCCACGAACGCATTTGGGATGGGTATCGATAAGGGCAATGTCAAAAACGTAATCCACGTCCAGCTGCCTGAAAACATCGAAAGTTATTACCAGGAAGCGGGACGCGCCGGGCGTAATGAGGAAAAAGCATTTGCGGTGCTGTTGTACCATCGGTCGGACACGACACAGGCCCGCAGCCAGTTTATCTCGGTTTTGCCTGATAAAGAGTTCCTGACCAGGGTATTTGTCAAACTCTGCAACTACCTTCGCATCGCCTACGGGGAAGGAATTGACGAACGCTTTGGCTTCAACCTGAACCATTTTTGCACACAATATGATTTCCCGGTATTGAAAACCTACAACGCATTGCAGTTCCTCGACCGGCAGGGCGTTGTAAGTCTTTCACAGGAATTTTCGGAAAAAGTATCAGTCCAGTTTCTGGCTGATTCAAGAGAGGTGCTGCGTTACACGAGCCTCAATCCGCAGGACGAGCCGGTCATCCTGACAATACTGCGGAATTACAGCGGGATTTACGATGCGCCGTGTGCACTGAACCTGAGTCTTGTCTCAAAAAAAAGCGGTTCGCCCGAAGATCAGATCCTAACCGTGTTGAAGAAATTGCAGGAGCGCGGACTGATCGATTACAAAGCGCGCAGCAATGATGCCACGCTGGTTTTCAACGAGATCAGGGAAGATGAAAAAACCATCAATCGGCTGTCGAAATACCTGGAAATGCAAAACCGCCAAAAAAAAGACCAACTGCAGTCGGTGTTGGATTATGTAACCGACGACGATACCTGCAGGCAGCGCCTGATTTTACGATATTTCGGCGAAGACAAAATCCAGGATTGCGGAATCTGTTCGTTCTGCATCGGGAAGAACCGGAAACCGGTTCGTGCTTCCCGGGTGTCGGTAGCCACCGAAATCCACGACTTACTGCAGACACAGTCGTTAAATTCGCGCGAGATCCAAAATCATATCAAACATCCGCCGGACGACGTTATCTTTGCACTCAGACAACTGCTCGACCATGACATTATCAGGATCGGGACAGACAACAGATACAGCATTAGGAAAACATGAGAAAATTGAAAATCATCTTTATGGGTACGCCGGAATTTGCCGTCGGGATCCTTGACAACATCATCGGAAATCAATACGAAGTCGCTGCAGTGGTCACCGCGCCTGACAAACCTGCAGGCCGCGGGCAGAAGATTAAATATTCCGCCGTAAAGGATTATGCATTACAAAAGGATCTTCCCGTGCTCCAGCCCACGAACCTCAAGGACGAGGCCTTTTTAGCAGCGTTGAAAAGTTTCGGGGCCAACCTTCACGTTGTGGTCGCGTTCAGGATGTTGCCAAAGGCAGTCTGGGACATGCCCGAGTACGGCACATTCAATCTGCACGCGTCGCTTCTGCCGCAATATCGTGGTGCTGCGCCAATAAACTGGGCCATCATTAACGGAGAAACCAGGACCGGCGTGACCACTTTTTTTATTGATGATAAGATTGATACCGGGGCAATCATCCTCAGCTCGGAAACAAGCATTTCAGAAACTGAAAATGCCGGCGAACTGCACGACAGGCTGATGGATATCGGGCAAGCGACAGTAGTCCGTACTTTGGAACTTATCGCATCGGGTGACGTCCGGACCCATGTGCAAACCGACTCGGACGATCTTAAAACCGCGTACAAACTGCATCGAGACAATTGCAAAATCGACTGGGAAAAACCTGGGAAAGAAATCCATAACCTGATCAGGGGTTTGTCACCGTATCCGGCTGCATGGTGCTTTTTTGACGACGGGGCGACACCACAGCAAATCAAGATCTACGATGCGGCTTTTGAACAAGCGGCGCATCAGCAAACGCCGGGATCGTTAAAGACCGACCGGAAAACGATCAGCGTGGCAGTGAAGGATGGCTTTGTGCATATCCTGAGCCTGCAATTGCCCGGAAAGAAAAAAATGACTGCTGCAGAATTGCTCAACGGAATGGCTTTCGCGCAGGAAAGTAAATTTTGCTAAGCTTGCGCCATTGCTGAGATGAGCGCATTTTTGAAAAAAGCAACTAAGTTTATCAACAAATGAATTGACTTATCAACAAAAAAGCGAAAATCGGTGCTGAGCGCTTGTGCAGTAAGGAATTCCTGCTAAATTTGTTTCTATTAACAGAATTTTTAACCAACAATTAATAACTATTATTATGAACAAATCAGAATTAATCGATGCAATGGCTGCTGACGCAGGAATTTCTAAAGCAGCTGCAAAAGCGGCATTAGAGTCAATGTTGAAAAACGTAGCTGGTGCTTTGAACAATGGCGGCAGGGTATCTTTGGTTGGATTCGGATCTTGGTCAGTTTCTGACAGAGCTGCAAGAGACGGAAGAAATCCACAAACTGGAGCAACAATCAAAATTGCTGCTAAAAAAGTAGTTAAATTCAAAGCGGGTGCTGAATTGGAAGGCGGCTTGAAATAATCACTTTTCTACAATATAAACGAAAAGCCTTCATTTGAAGGCTTTTTTTATTGTCATTTGTAAGTCCGGCAGTAAAAAACGTAATATTATATTTGGAAACTTAATTTTTTTATTACTAAATTTAGTAAAAATTCAGCAAAATGATTTCAGACAAACTGGAGAAAGGACATTTGCTAATTGCAGAGCCGTCAATAATTGGAGACCTTTCTTTCAACAGATCGGTGATACTGCTGGCGGACCACAACGCCGAAGGCTCTGTCGGTTTCATTATCAACAAACCGCTCAAATACACCATCAACGACCTGATTCCTGAAATTCATGCCAAGTTCAAGATATACAACGGAGGGCCGGTCGAACAGGACAACCTGTATTTCATACACAACATCCCGGAGCTGATCCCAAACAGTATCGAAATATCAAACGGGATTTATTGGGGTGGGGATTTTGAATCCACCAAGGAACTGATCAACCAGGGCGAAATCAATAAGGAAAATATCCGATTCTTTTTGGGATACACCGGATGGGAACCCAAGCAACTCGAATCCGAAATGGACTCCAATTCATGGATCATCGCGCGGAATGATTACGAGAACCGCATTATCGGCAAATCAACTGCCAATTTCTGGAAAGAAAAAATCATTGAGCTGGGCGGTGATTACCTGATCTGGTCAAACGCTCCCGAAAACCCAATCCTGAACTAACCGAGTCGAATTTGAGTATTGATCCTCTGCAGTAAAGCTTCCGCAACTGCCGATCCAAATTCTTTTTTCCGGTATTTTGACACCGGCTGGATTCCGATAATGATATTGGTAATGAAAAGCTCATCTGCCTTTTGCAGGTCGAATGGAGAAATGACTTGTTCAGACACTTCAAGGTTACCCATATTTTTTGCGGCAGCCAGCACCTGGCGACGCATGACCCCGTTGACACAGCCTTCCGAAACGGGAGGGGTAACGAGCTTGCTGCCGGTCAGCATAAAAACATTGCCCTGTGTCGCCTCAATGACATTTTTTTCGTCGTTGAGCAGCAGGCAATTCTGTAGGCCATTTTCGTTGGCGTAAATTGAGGCCGCCACATTGAGAATCTTGTTGGTGGATTTTATCCCGGACAACAACTGTTTAGCGACGTAGAAATCCTTATACAGGTCTACTTCATAATCCCCGGATGAAATTTGGTACAACGGATTTCCCAGCACCGAAACCGAAATAATGAAAGAAACCTCGTTGCCGACGGGCAAATATTTCCCGCCGTCGTTCCGGTATACCGTTATCCTGGCCCTGGCAGAGGCGCTGCAGTGTTCAGCGTGGGCAAGATCTAGTATTTGTTCCTCAAAATATTCGAGCGTGAAGTCCATAGGGATTTCCATCCTGACGACACGCATTGACGCCATCAGCCTGAAATAATGGTCTTCCGAAAAAAGGACCTTGCCGTCTACAATCTTTACTGTCTCGAAAACGGCGTCGCCATATAGGAAACCGCGATTTGAAGCGAGGTTTGCATTTTCCGAATCCAGAATCGTACCATTAAAATTCACCATAAAAAAAAGCCCTGAAAATTCAGGGCAAATATAAGCGTTCTGTTTTAGTATTTATACCGAACCGATCACATGTTTCAGGTCTGAAATCTGATTCTCCCAAAGCAATGCAGCTTCGTCAAGCTCGCTTTCAGGTGCGTAGTCGATGATCATGAGCGACACGTCTTTTGTAATCTCATCCTCAAGGATGCGAAGCTCAAAGAAATAATCGGTATCCTCATTATTGATATCAATCCAGCGGAATTTAATTTTTTCTCCGGTTTTCTTTGACGCGATCCGCGCCCGTTCTTCGGAGTCATCCCAGATGAAAGTAAAATATTCACCGCGTGAGTTTACATTGTCGGCGAACCATTCAGACAAACCCGAAGGTGTTGATATATACTGGTATAAGAGTTGGGGTGAAGAATTTATAGGAAATTCCAATTCATATTTTACTTTAACTTCCATGAAACGGGGTAATTTTTTTGGAAATATATAGAATAAAAATTAAAAAAGCGCATTTTGAAAAATTAATTTTTTTGTGGGTTTTTAGTTTGCACCCTTTGAATTTAATTATATATTTGCACCCGCATTCCCGGATGCAGTAACCGAAACTATGGCGAGGTAGCTCAGTCGGTTAGAGCGCAGGATTCATAACCCTGAGGTCACGGGTTCAACTCCCGTCCTCGCTACCAAGAAAATAAAAGGCTTTCAGACTTTCTGAGAGCCTTTTTCTATTTAGAATTGTTTCAACTATTAGTCAGATGATAAAACAAATCAAAAAAAACATAAATAAGTAGGATTATACTTACTTTTAAGTGCTTTTATGTATTTTATCGATAAAATAATGCATTTAATCGATAAAAAATTTGGTGATTTAACTTTCATTTAATACGTTTGGTCTACCAAATCTGATTAAAATGAAAAAATCTACCCTACTGGCAATTCTTGCCAGCATCCTTTTTGCCCCTTTATGTTTTTCCCAGACCATAAATCCATGGCAATCTAAAAGCGGTGCCGCGTCTATGAAACGACCGGACCGCAAAACGGTTCCCGACAAATACAAAATCTATACTTTGGATTTACAGGCCATCAGATCCGAATTAAGCCATGCCGTAAAAAGGGACGAACACAACAACCTTTCTGCAGCCGTAAAAATCGATTTTCCACGCGAAGACGGCACCACTGAAACTTTCAACATAGAAAGGGTCAGCGTCCTGCATCCTGATCTCGAGAAAACCTACACCGACATCAGGTCATATTACGGCGTAAGTGCCAGGAATCCGCTGAACAAAATTTACATCAGTATGGATCAGGGCGGATTTACGGGCCTCATCACAGGAGAAAAAACCATCTACATCGATCCGTACAATTTCAGGAATAACGGAAATGACTACATCGTGTATGACAGGGCAGATTGTTCTAAAGACCCTGAGAATCCATTTATTTGTAACGCCGACATGAAAGAGTTGGACATCAACCTTGCCGACGGCGCCCCCACGCCAAGTACCGCAAGGAACTCAATCGACGGCAAACTAAGGACCTACCGCATAGCGATTGCCTGTACATCAGAATACTCCGCTTATTATGGCAACACCATGAGTACCATACTCGCTGCCATCAATACCACCATCACAAGGGTAAACAGCGTGTACCGAAACGATTTTGCCGTAGTGTTCCAGGTTGTGCCCAGTGAAAACAGGCTCGTATACATTAACGAATTCAACATCGATACGCCCACAGCCGATCCTGACCCATACGACAATTACAATGGAAGCACGATGCTCAGCGCAAACACATCAAACATTACCGGCCTGATCGGTGCGAGTGCTTACGACATCGGGCACGTATTCAGCACAGGCGGCGGCGGGATCGCCGGAACCGGCCCATGTAACGCGTCCACTAAAGGTAGCGGCGTGACCGGAATCGTGTCGCCGCAAAACGACCCTTTCGACATCGATTATGTATGCCACGAAATCGGGCACCAGTTTTCTGCAGGACATACCTATTATAACGCCTGTTTTGGTTCAAAGGTAGCTGACGATTACGAAGTGGGAAGCGGGACCACCATCATGGGGTATGCCGGCGTCTGTTCACCGAACGTGCAATACAACAGTGACGCATATTTCCACGCGAGGAGCATCGCACAAATCACCGCAGCGATAGCAGGCCATACGTGTGAATCAGAAGCCGCTATCGCCAATACGGAACCGATACCTAATGCCGGCGCTGACTATACCATCCCGAAGGGAACGCCTTTTACACTGACCGGCTCAGCCACCGATGTTGATACGGCAGACGTACTCACCTATTGCTGGGAACAATTTGACGCTACCGACGGCGGTACCCAGCCACCCGTAAGCACCAACACGGCCGGACCTGTATTTAGGTCATATTTTGCTACGACCAGCCCCGCGCGGACTTTCCCTAAAATGACCGCAATTGTCGCGAATACCACCCCAACCTGGGAAGTATTGCCCAGCGTAGCGCGTACACTCAACTTCAGGCTGACCGTCCGCGACAACAGCACGCTGGGCGGACAGACCAATAGCGACAACTCTGTTGTAACGGTTTCCTCGGCAGGTCCGTTTCTGGTCACATCGCCCAATACTTCCGGCATCCTGTGGTATGTCGGTGAAACCAAAACCGTAACCTGGGATGTTGCAGGAACCTCCGCTACCCCGGTTTCGACGGCCAACGTGGCCATCAAGCTGTCTACCGATGGCGGATACACCTATCCCGTAACGATACTGGCGTCTACGCCAAACGACGGTACGCAGGCAATTACGGTTCCTAACAACGTCGGTAAAAATATGAGGATTAAGGTGGAAGCAGTCGGTAACATTTATTTCGACATTTCCAATGCAGATTTTGAAATCAAGGCCAACACCTTTGAACTGACGACATCACAAGCCACCGTACCAACATGCAAGCCAAACAGCGCAGTGTTTTCAGTAACCTACACCAAAGCAACCCCGTTCACTGAAACTACCGCCTTCTCCGTCACCGGTTTGCCTTCCGGCGCCTCTGCAGTATTCTCACCGACGACCTTAGCGGCTTCCGGCACGGTGACGATGACCGTTAATGGAATCAGTGGTGTCGCTGCAGGAATCTATCCGCTGACATTTACCGGAACGGCACCCAGCGCTACGATCAACCTTCCGCTGACGCTGAAAGTGTTTGACAACGCCATCGGCAACGTCACTTTGACAAGTCCGTCCAACGGAGCAAAAAACCAACAGACCTCTACCCTGCTTTCATGGTCTGACCTTACTACCGCTTCGTCTTATCAGGTACAGATTTCAACCGATCCGACCTTTGCTACTGTTACGGAAAGTGCCACAGTAACCACGCCGTATTACCAAACGGCAGGCCTGACGCAGGGCACTATAAATTATTGGAGAGTAAAACCGATCAACCCCTGCATCAGCGGCAGTTTTTCGGAAGTGTACGTTTTCCAGATAGCTAACGACCTTTGCAAAACATATTCCAATGTGTATTTCCAGAATAATGATGCGACATGGGAAACTACAGGCACCAACGCTGTGAGCGCCCGTCTCGATGTGCCCGATGACATCATGATCAGCGACGTCAACCTCACGCTGACCGGTACGCATACACAAATGACCGACCTTAAGATGCAGTTCAGTGGCCCAACCGGAAACTTTGCTGAAATCTATAATCGGGATTGCTCAGGATCCGGAATGAATGTAACCTGGGATGACAGCGCCTCGCCTATACCAACCGGTTGCAGCGGCGGTCTGACCGGTACAAAACAACCCAACCAGCCCTTGTCGAATTTTAACGGTTCCTCTTCATTGGGAACGTGGATTTTACTGGCTACCGACAGGGTAACCGGAGCTGGCGGAAATTTCACCGGCATGAGTATGACCGTTTGCGGAAAGTTACAGGTAGTGAACAACGTAACGGCAACAATAAACTCGGTCAAGATGGCGCAATCAGCAACGGCTACTATTGCGCAGAGTAAGCTGCTTGCCGCACAACCTTCAGCTACGGCAACACAATTGATTTACAATATCACCAAACTACCGACTTATGGCTCCCTGAAATTAAGTGGAACGACATTAGCCCTGGGCGGTTCCTTCACGCAGGCTGACATCAATAACAATCTCGTAACGTATGTGCACGGTGGTGCCAATACGAATCCGGATAGCTTCAAATTCTCCGTAAAAGGAAACAATACCGCGCTTTTAGGCGGGCAGGTGCTCAACATTGATATCTGTAATGTTACCGATACCCCATCGCAAACGAATGTTCTGTGCTTTGGCGCCGCAACCGGTTCAGCTACTGTAGTAGCATCCGGCGGAACAGCACCTTACACCTACTCTTGGTCGCCGTCAGGAGGAACCGCGGCCACAGCGTCTAACCTCACCGCCGGAACCTACACCTGTACCATTACCGATGCGACGGGCTGTACGAAAAATGAAGTGTTTACTATTACCCAGCCAACAGCTGCTATATCTAACACTGTTTCACAAACCAACGTATTGTGTTTCGGAGCATCGACAGGATCGGCTACCGTTGTCGCTTCAGGCGGGACCGGAAGTTACACTTACCTTTGGTCACCATCTGGCGGGACTGCCGCTACGGCGTCAAACCTGGCTGCCGGAAACTATTCGGTAAGGATTACCGATGCCAACGGCTGCTTTAAGGATCAGGCGTTCACCATTACACAGCCAACAGCTGCGATTTCAAATACCGTATCACAAACCAACGTACTGTGTTTCGGAGCATCGACAGGATCGGCTACCGTTGTCGCTTCAGGCGGAACCGGAAGCTACACTTACCTTTGGTCGCCATCGGGCGGGACTGCCGCTACGGCGTCAAACCTGGCTGCAGGAAACTATTCGGTAAGGATTACCGATGCCAACGGTTGCTTTAAGGACCAGGCGTTCACCATTACACAGCCAACAGCTCCGATTTCGAACACCGTATCACAAACCAACGTATTGTGTTTTGGTTCGGCTACAGGATCGGCTACCGTAATCGCTTCAGGCGGAACCGGAAGTTACACTTACCTTTGGTCGCCTTCGGGAGGAACTGCCGCTACGGCGTCAAATCTGGCTGCAGGAAACTATTCGGTTAGGATTACCGATGCCAACGGCTGCTTTAAGGACCAGGCGTTCACCATTACACAGCCAACCGCTGCTATATCTAACACTGTTTCACAAACCAACGTATTGTGTTTCGGAGCATCGACAGGATCGGCTACCGTTGTCGCTTCAGGCGGGACCGGAAGTTACACTTACCTTTGGTCGCCATCTGGCGGGACTGCCGCTACGGCGTCAAATCTGGCTGCGGGAAACTACTCGGTTAGGATTACCGATGCCAACGGCTGCTTTAAGGATCAGGCGTTCACCATTACACAGCCAACAGCTGCTCTATCTAACACTGTTTCCCAAACCAACGTATTGTGTTTCGGAGCATCGACAGGATCGGCTACCGTTGTCGCTTCAGGCGGGACCGGAAGTTACACTTACCTTTGGTCGCCATCGGGCGGGACTGCCGCAACAGCCTCAAACCTGGCTGCCGGAAACTATTCGGTAAGGATTACCGATGCCAACGGTTGCTTTAAGGACCAGGCATTCACCATTACACAGCCAACAGCTCCGATTTCAAACACCGTATCACAAACCAACGTATTGTGTTTCGGAGCATCGACAGGATCGGCTACCGTTGTCGCTTCAGGCGGGACCGGAAGTTACACTTATCTTTGGTCGCCATCGGGCGGGACTGCCGCTACGGCTTCAAACCTTGCTGCAGGAAACTATTCGGTAAGGATTACCGATGCAAACGGCTGCTTTAAGGACCAGGCGTTCACCATCACACAGCCAACCGCTCCGATTTCAAACACCGTATCACAAACCAACGTACTGTGTTTCGGAGCATCGACAGGATCGGCTACCGTTGTCGCTTCAGGTGGGACCGGAAGTTACACTTACCTTTGGTCGCCCTCGGGAGGAAATGCCGCTACGGCCTCAAACCTGGCTGCAGGAAACTACTCGGTAAGGATTACCGATGCCAACGGTTGCTTTAAGGATCAGGCGTTCACCATTACACAGCCAACGGCTGCAATTTCAAACACCGTATCACAGACCAACGTATTGTGTTTCGGCGCATCGACAGGATCGGCTACCGTTGTCGCTTCAGGCGGGACGGGAAGTTACACTTACCTTTGGTCGCCATCGGGCGGGACTGCCGCTACGGCCTCAAACCTGGCTGCAGGAAATTACTCGGTTAGGATTACCGATGCCAACGGTTGCTTTAAGAACCAGGCGTTCACCATTACACAGCCAACAGCTCCGATTTCAAACACCGTATCACAAACCAACGTACTGTGTTTCGGAGCATCGACAGGATCGGCTACCGTTGTCGCTTCAGGTGGGACCGGAAGTTACACTTACCTTTGGTCGCCCTCGGGAGGAAATGCCGCTACGGCCTCAAACCTGGCTGCAGGAAACTACTCGGTAAGGATTACCGATGCCAACGGTTGCTTTAAGGATCAGGCGTTCACCATTACACAGCCAACGGCTGCAATTTCAAACACCGTATCACAAACCAACGTATTGTGTTTCGGCGCATCGACAGGATCGGCTACCGTTGTCGCTTCAGGCGGGACCGGAAGTTACACTTACCTTTGGTCGCCTTCGGGCGGTACTGCCGCAACAGCTTCAAACCTTGCTGCAGGAAACTATTCGGTAAGGATTACTGATTCCAACGGTTGCTTTAAAAACCAGGCATTCACCATCACACAGCCAACAGCTGCCATATCTAACACTGTTTCACAAACCAACGTACTGTGTTTTGGTTCGGCTACAGGATCGGCTACGGTTGTCGCTTCAGGCGGGACCGGAAGTTACACTTACCTTTGGTCACCATCGGGCGGGACTGCCGCTACGGCCTCAAACCTGGCTGCAGGAAACTACTCGGTAAGGATTACCGATGCCAACGGTTGCTTTAAGGATCAGGCGTTCACAATTACACAGCCAACGGCTGCAATTTCAAATACCGTATCACAAACCAACGTATTGTGTTTCGGAGCATGGACAGGATCGGCTACCGTTGTCGCTTCAGGCGGGACCGGAAGTTACACTTATCTTTGGTCGCCCTCGGGCGGGACTGCCGCTACGGCGTCAAACCTGGCTGCCGGGAATTATTCGGTAAGGATTACTGATTCCAACGGTTGCTTTAAGGACCAGGCGTTCACCATTACCCAGCCAACAGTATTAGGCAATTCGTTCAGCCAGACCAGTATCAGCTGTTACGGTGAAACTGATGCAACAGCCACGGTCATTGCTACAGGTGGTACCGCCCCCTATACGTATTCCTGGTCGCCATCAGGAGGTAATGCTGCTACTGCAACAAACCTTGCTCCGGGCAATTACAGTTGTACCATAACCGATGCGAGCGGCTGTTCTAAAACACAAAACTTCACGGTAACTGCCCCGATTATCACTACCTGGGATGGAAACACGTGGACTAACGGCTACCCCGTTGCCGGTGTCAAGGCGGTGATTAACGCCAATTACACCTCTGTCGGCGACCTGACCGCCTGCGAACTGGAAATAAATGGCGGTTTTGATGTCAATGTCTTATCAGGTCACGACTTTACCATTGCCGGCAAAGTGACCGTTTCGCCAACTGCGACCGTAACTTTCAGGAACAACGCGAATTTGATACAGATCAAAGACGTTGCAAATTCGGGCACTATCACTTCCAAAAGAACAGCACAGATGCGCCGCCAGGATTATGTTTACTGGTCGTCGCCGGTATATCCGCAAAACCTGCTGACATTCTCACCGCTAACGCTGACGAATCGGTTTTATGTACTCGACGAAACCACAAACTCATTTGCACCTGTAAATCCGTCGACGACTGACTTTGCTGTGGCTAAAGGATATATGATCAGGGCGCCCAATACATTCCCGACTACCCCAACCACCTTCAACGGTAGTTTCAGTGGGGTGCCGAATAACGGTAGCAAAACCCTGCCGGTGACGGTGACGAACGGACAAGGGTACAACCTTATTGGTAACCCCTACCCTTCGACAATCGATGCCGATGCTTTCTTGGCAAGCAACCCCGGAACGCTGTATTTCTGGACCCACACGTCACAAAGCGCAGAAAGCGGGGCAAATTATGCCACATACAACACCACCGGAGGCGTTGCTTCTATTGCTGGAGGCGCTACACCTAACGGAAGCATACAGACAGGACAGGGCTTTGTACTCGCAAAAACCACGCCGGGTACCGCCACGTTTACCAATGCCATGAGGACAGGTAACAATGCAGGCCAGTTTTTCAGGACCGTTCCTGTTGAGAAACACCGTATGTGGCTGAACCTTAGCAGCAACAACGGACCTGCAAACCAGATCCTTGTTGCCTACATGGATGGCGCTACGCAGGCGAAAGACGAATCGATAGACGGTGTATTGATTGAAAATGGGAGCAGCATTTCAAGTATCATCGATGATGAAAGTTTTGTAATCCAGGGGCGTGCGCTGCCATTCGTGGATACCGATGTGGTTCCGCTTAATTTCCGTGCTGATGTCCCAGGGACGTATACGCTGTCCATTGACCATGTCGACGGCCTATTTGCAGGTGCCCAGTCTATTTTTATCAAGGACAACGTCGTCGGGCTGACGCATAACATGTCACAAGGTGCCTACACGTTCGAGAGCCTGGAAGGAACGTTTGCCAACCGGTTCGAAATTGTATACCAAAGCGCGCCACTCGGCACTAACAGTCCCGTGTTTAATGAAAACAATGTCGTAGTGTACAAGACAGACGGCTTCTTAAACATCAGGACATCGATACAGCCGATGGCATCCGTTAAGATTTTCGATATTCGCGGAAGACTGATCTACGAGCGAAATGAAGTCAATTCAACTTCCCTGCAGCTAAACGATTTAAGAGCAGAAAAAGAAGTGCTTCTCGTTCAGGTCACCTCCCAAAATGATACCGTAATCACCAAAAAAGTGGTGTACTAAAAAATCCATTTTTATTTCAATCCGAAAAGGCCTTCTGTTTGTTAGAAGGCCTTTTTACTTTAGCTCCGATTCGGCGAATGGAGTTTGCGCGATTAATTTTGGAAAAACCGTAACGCGTTATGTTGATAACTTTTGTATAAATCTACATTAATAATGAGTTGCCAAGTAAAAATAGTCTGAAATACCAAAAAAAATAATTTCTTAAAGAAATCTTAAAAACCCTTATTTTATGCACTTTGGCGACGATTGAAAACCGTTCGTCGATTATTTTGTTAAAATTTTTGCCTCAAAAGTTTTATTATTAGGAATTTATGTAGTAGTTTTATCGCAGTTCTCTGAAAAAGAATAAATACATATTTTAATATCTAACCCCAAAGGATATGAAAAAAACTACCCTACTAATGGGCAGGCTAACCCTACTAGCCTGCTTGCTCTTTACTGCCCTAAGTTTTGCGCAATCGCAAACATTTACAACAACAGGATCATTTACCGTGCCGGCAGGCGTAACAAGCATTCGGGTTGAAGCCTGGGGTGCCGGTGGCGCGGGCGGCGGGGCTACCGGCGCACCTTCTGCCGGTGGTGGCGGAGCCGGTGGCGCTTATGTCAGGAACAATGCCGTCAACGTTATTCCCGGTAACACCTACACGGTTACGGTAGGTACCGGCGGCGTCGGTTCTACAGGTAACGGTGGCGCGGGTGGATCTTCGTGGTTTGGCTCCACTCTGACGATATTGGCAGTGGGTGGCAGCGGCGGAAATGCAGCCATCGTAAACAGCAATACAGCAGCAGGTGCGACGGCTCCTATAATGGGCAACGTCGGTGGCACCACTAATTTTTATGGCGGAAATGGTGGCACCGGAGTTGCCGGAGGTACTTCTGGAGGAGGTGGTGGTGCCAGTGCAGGTACAGGTTCCAATGGATCCGCTGCCGTAGGCGTCACCGGTGGAGTTGCAGTCACAGGCGGTACTGCCGGGGCTAACGGCTCAGCAACCAGCGGAGACGGAGCTGCTGCCGGTGGCTATGGTGCTGGAGGTGCAGGCGGGCGCACAGGAACCACTACTGACAGGGCCGGTGGAAGTGGATCAGCAGGAAGGGTAGTTATTACATGGGTATGCTCCACTTACAGCCTGACTTCCAGTACGCTGCCCGCAAATACCTGTCAGGGAAGTGCCGCAACAGTCACTTTAAACGGCGCTGCAGCAAACCTTCCTACAGGCACTTACACCGTGACATATAACCTATCAGGAAGCAATACTGCAACGGGCAACACTGCTTCAATGACGGTGACCGTAGCCGGGACCGGGTCTTTCAACACCAGTGCACTGGCAAATAGCGGCGCGACTACCGTAACAATAACAAATCTTGCAAGCGGCGGCACATCGCCAAATAATTGCAGCTCATCAATAAGTACAAATAACACTGCCTCGACGACCGTAATCACCACGCCGGCGCAGCCCTCAACGATCACAGGAAACAACTCCCCATGTATCGGAAGCTCACAATCTTACTCTGTGACCGGTGTTGGAGGTGTAACGTACAGCTGGACTTTTCCTTCCGGCTGGACGCAAACCGCAGGAGGAACTACAAATTCGGTTACCGTAACGGTAGGATCTGGCACGGGCAACGTACAGGTTACACCATCAAACAGTTGTGGTTCAGGAACCGCCAGAACATTGGCCGTGAGTCCTACTACAACGCCGGCACAGCCTGCTGCGATAACGGGTAATGCTACACCATGTATTGGCGCGACTTTGGTATCATATGCAGTAACAAACGTAGCCGGCGTAACATACAACTGGACATTGCCGTCAGGATGGACACAAACCGGCGGTACAAACACCAACTCGATTACCGTGACCGTTGGAGCGGGATCCGGAAATATCAGCGTAACAGCGACAAACAGCTGCGGCACATCGACCGCGCGCACGCTTGCCGTAACACCATCAACTGCGCCGGCCCAGCCAAGCGTTATTACGGGGGCTACCAATGTGTGTGAGACTACGATCCAGAACTATAGCGTCACAGCGGTATCGGGGGTAACATACAACTGGACTTTCCCTTCAGGCTGGACACAAACCGCGGGAGGAACAACCAATTCCGTTACGGTAACTGCCGGAAGCGGTTCGGGTAACATCACCGTCACGCCTTCCATATCTTGCGGAAGCGGTACACCGAGAACCCTTGCTGTAACGGCCACCGCCATGCCGACCGTGCTCACGACGACTCCGGGCTCACGGGTCGGAACGGGATCGGTGACCTTAGGCGCCACGGCATCAACCGGAACGATTTCATGGTTTGCTGCAGCGACCGGAGGTGCCGCTTTGGGAACAGGCACGTCATTTGCGACGCCGGATATCGTCACCTCTACCACATTCTACATTGAAGTTTCTAACGGAGGCTGCGTCACCTCGCCAAGGACAGGTATATTGGCGACAGTGAATGCACCGGAGATTGCCGTATCAGGTAATGGATTTAACATCGCCGATGAAGATACGACGCCGGAAACTACAGACAATACCGATTTCGGCACTGTGAACGTGCTGATCTCGTCAACCAAAACCTATACGATACAGAATATCGGAACCTTGCCACTGACAATTGGAACATTTACGATCGCCGGTGCCAATGCCTCTGAATTCGTATTGATGACTTCACCAGCCACTAACCTGGCTGCCGGCGCAAGTACGACTTTTTCCGTAAAATTTACGCCAACAGCCGCCGGGGTTAGGAATGCCACTTTGTCTTTTGTGACAAATGACTCGGATGAGAACCCGTTTAATTTCTACATAAGGGGAACCGGCGGAACTGGTGTAAGCCCTGAAATTAATATACAGGGCCTCGGCGTTACCATTGCTGATGGTGCCGCCCGTGGCGCAGCTGCTGACGGTACGCTATTCACAACTACTACCATTGGCAATTCAACGACACGTACATTTACAATACAGAATTTAGGGACGGGGCCATTGACTTTATCCGGCGGACCCAGCTATGTTTCAGTAACCGGAAGCGGATTCTTCACTGTCATCACCCAGCCAAGCGGCACCATAGCAGCGGGCGGAAGCACCACCTTCCAGATCCGTTATACGCCAACAAATACAGGAAGTGCCGTGGCCATCGTCACCATCAACAACAGCGACGACGACGAGGGTGTTTTCGATTTTGTAATCGAAGGAAACGGTGTAATCTCCGGCCGTGATATCGGTATCGAAGGCAATGAGGTGGCCATTTCAGACGGTGCTACCACATCGAGCATTGCCAACCAGACCGACTTCGGTATCACAGATCTTTCTACAGTGATCGCGATTCCATTCAACGTGTATTCTTACGGCACATCCAGTTTAGCCATTTCGTCGACAGCAATCACTGCAGGGTCAGGATTTACGATTTCGTCCTTGTCAGGCACAGTCAACTCGGGCTCTCCGGCTTCATTCGTGGTTACTTTCACGCCGTCATCTGTAGGATCATTCTCTGCTACAGTCACTGTGACCAGCAACGCCAACAGCCCGTCATCAAAAGCGACATTTACATTTGTGGTTACGGCTCAGGTACAGAATACGACAGCACTCACCAACGGACCCGGAGGTGTGACCAGCAACCTCAAATTCTGGCTCAAGGCCAATAGTGAGATTGGTACTGTAAATGACAACGACAACCTCAGCATCTGGAATGACCAGACCACAGGAAGCACGAAAGATGCTATTGCAAAATTTTCGAGAGAACCTAAATTCAGGAACAATACCGCTGACAACGTAAACTTCAATCCGGTCATCAAATTCAACGGTGCCAGTACGTTATATGGCAACCAGGGATTCAACAACCAGGATATGTTCATCGTTTTAAAGCCTAAAAACAACATTACGTCGTCTACCAGCGCTCAGGATATCTATTGTGGGGACGACATCGCAATCAATAAGAACAGCCAGGATGTTACCGGGTTTGAGATGGGCAACACCTCTACGCGATATGGTGCCAACCCGGATATCGTAGCCTACAACCAGGGGGCATCAAGCAGCTACGGAATCGCCGAATACAATGCTACGAAAATCTATTCGGGCGTAAACATGTTTAACCCGAGAAGGAACACAGCAACGGGCAGGATGATGCTGTTGTGCAACGGCTCGACACTAAGCACTACCGAATACCTTACAGGTACCAATTACCAGCCTTATAAAGACATTGTCAACTCCAGATACTGGTTGGGCCGCAGTGAATATTTTGATGCCAGCTACGAAGGCGATATCCTTGAAATCATCAACTACAGCAGCCTGAATTCGAATGCAGACAAGAGCAAGATCGAGTCTTACCTTGCCATCAAGTACGGCATCACTTTAGGTGTCAATGGTGTGAGCCAGGACTATGTAGATTCTGATGGCACGACAATCTATCCGTCGGCAAACGGTTTTAACTACAACATCGCCGGAATCGGAAGGGATGATAAATCACAACTGAATCAAAAACAATCGCGTACCGAAAATACTTCGAGTGACGTGACCATGGGCCTCACAACCATTGAAGCCAAAAATTCAGACAATACCGCTACTTTCGACAACGACAAGAACTTCCTGATCTGGGGAAGCAACAATGGCACACTGGGCGCACAGGCCCCGATTCTCGTTAACATGAGTGCCGGAGTGGCCGGGCTGACCACACAGGTTGATTTCGTCTCCATCGGCAGGACATGGAAAGTGATTGAAAATGGCGGCGACGTGAAAACCGTAACCGTATCGGTCCCTTCTACCCTGCTGACTTCGACAATCACTCCGCCGGGCGACTTTTTAATGTTCATTTCGAGCAGCCCGATTTTCAGCCCTACGGCAGAATACAGGGTGATGCGCGCCAATGGCTCCAAATTGGAAACCACTTACGATTTTAACGGTACCACATACATCACTTTCGGCTACGCCCCGGAACGCACCTTTGTCAGGTCTATTTCATTTGACGGTGTCGACGACTACATGGATGCCGGAAATGTACTGAACCTGAACAACACCAATTTCACCGTTTCCGCGTGGATAAAAAGGAATGCGTCAAACCGCACCATTCTCTCCAAAAGGAACAACACGTTCACGACAGGATACGAATTGTCTATCAACAGCGGTGGTTTTGCCGAAATGAGCTGGATGAACGGCACAAAGCAGACCATCACTTCCTCAGTAGTCATCCCTACCGGGAAATGGCACAACATCGGGGTTACATTTGACGGCACCAATGCACGCATGTACATCGATGGTGTACTCGATACCACCGAAGCTTTGCTACCGGTTCCCGCCAATACACAATCGTTTATTATCGCTGCCGCAGATGGCACAAACACCACATCGTTCTTCAACGGCACCATTGACGAAGTCAGGGTATGGGGCACTGCGCTCACCGCGGCACAGCTGCGTTACGTGATGAACCAGGAACTGCGCGAGCACAGCGACAGCACAGTGAACGGAAGCATCGTCCCGCAGACAGTCACGCTGAATGAGGTGAAAAGCATTCCATGGTCGAGCGTAAAAGCGTACTACCCAATGTCCACTTATACGTATACCAATGCCAAGGATATGTCTGACAACGACTACACCGCAGCCATCAAAAACCTCATCACGGTAGATTACCAGACCGCACCGCTGCCTTATGTCTCAAATGCTGACGGCGACTGGACCACGGATACTACCTGGAAAAACAGCGATGTCCAGGACAATCCTTACAGCTTCTCTATTGTTGACGGCACCACAAGGATTGGCTGGAATATTGTGCAGACCAGTCATAACATTACGACAAGCACAAACAAAGTCGTGTTGGAACTCGACATGTTGAGCAACAAACTGACTGCCGACAATGACATTAAGATTGAAGTGACCCATTACCTGAGCCTTGACGGAAAGATTGACCTTGTCGGCAAATCGCAACTGGTGCAGCCTTTCGGAAGCGATCTCGATCCTACCAGTTCAGGTGCTATAGAGCGTGACCAGCAGGGCCAGTCTAACATGTACAATTACAATTACTGGTCTTCGCCAGTGAGCGCACTGAGCACGACCGCAAACAACCTTGGCTATACTATAACTGACGTCATCAGGGACGGTTCCGATCCGGACAACATCAAGAACATCAACTGGGTGTCAGACCAGAGCGTTACCGCATCCGATCCGATATCGATTTCCGATGCGTGGATTTTCAAGTTCCAAAACGTGGGTAACGCCTATGCCAACTGGGGTTATATCGGGTCCACCGGCACATTGCTTCCCGGAGAAGGCTTCACCATGAAAGGATCTGCGGCAGCGACCCCGACGCAGAATTACACCTTCACCGGAAAACCAAACAATGGCGCCATTACGCTGCCTATCGGCGCGGGATTCCTCAATTTGTGTGGCAATCCGTATGCTTCGGCCCTGGATTCGCAACAGTTCATCAACGACAACTTAGATTCGATTGACGGGACTTTGTATCTGTGGGAACACTATTCGACCAACAATACCCACGTTTACTCGGACTACCAGGGTGGCTACGCCGCACTGACCAATGTGGGTGGAACGCCTCCGGTGGCAGCGCCCGGCATCAGCGGACTCGGTTCGAGCAGCCGCATCCCAAAAAGGTTCATTCCCGTAGGACAGGGATTCTTCGTGGTCGGTAACAGCACCGGCGGATCAATTAAGTTCAACAACAACCAGCGCCTTTTTGTAAAGGAAACCAGTGGCTCATCTAACATCATGTTCAGGAATGCCAACCAAACCAATTCGGCTTCCGACAGCAACGGTTCAGGAAACCAGGACGACAGTTATCTCGTTACGGGATTTGCGAAAATTCGTTTGGGCTTTACCTCGGCCACAAATTACCACAGGCAGCTGCTGCTTGGGTTTATGAACGAATATGCTACCAGTGCGATTGATCCGGGTTATGACGCGGTGATGTTCGACCAATTGGCAGACGATATGTACTTCCTCAACGGAGAAACCAGGCTGATCATCCAGGGAGAAGGGTTCTTTAACGAAGCCAATATTTATCCGCTGGGCGTGAAGGCCGGTATTGACGGAAACGTGCAATTCAACATAGACGAAATGATTAACTTCGAGGACGACCAGGATGTGTACATCTACGATGACGAAGACCAGTCCTACCACGACATCAAAGCCGGAACGTATGATGTGGTCTTACCACAGGGCACGTATGAAAGCCGCTTCTCACTGCGGTTTGTAAGCTCGACATTGGGGATTGAAAACCAGCAGCCTAACGGACCTGCAATCAGTTTTACAAATAACAACAATTCGATCAACATCCAGAACAACGAACACCGTTTCACAGTCAACAGCGTAGCCCTTTTCAATGTTTTGGGACAAAGCCTTGAAACGTGGGAAATGGACGGCAATAGTGATGCGCTGTTGCAAATCCCGGTAAAAAACCATGCTGCCGGCACATACATTGTAAAAATCAACACGTCTGCAGGAAGCTTCAGCAGGAAAATAGTGATGAAATAATCAATTGTCCACATCAGGATTTCGAAAAATGGCCAATGAGTATTGGCCATTTTTTTTTGCTTTTTCGGCACTCTGAAATGAGCTAAAATTGCGGTGAAAAAAGCTATTGTGCAGGTGAATAAAAATCCTACAAATAACTATCACAAAAAGTTATGGTGCGAAATGTTTAATTTATACGTAAAACACTGATTTTTAAAGGCTTTTCAGAGCATGTGAAACGTGTATTTTATCGATAAAAAATACCACTCAACGAATATATTTCCCGGCTCGATTTTAACACTTTACATTCGCCCCAGATTTTAATCCCAAATCAAAATCTGAGTCTTATGGAAAATACTACAATGACATTTAAGAAACTGTTGTTTCTTTTCAGTTTACTTTTATCTGCAGCATACAGTGCTGCACAGGACAACACCGCAACTTTTAACTCTGATGGCACTTTTACCGTACCTGCTGGCTATACCTACAATGCCACAATACACGTATGGGGCGCCGGAGGAAGGGGCGGCTCAAGAAGCGGGTCTAACGGCGCGGGCGGCGGTGGCGGTGGTGGTGCGTATTCCAGCAGCACAATCGTGCTTACGGCAGGAACATACAACGTCACGGTGGGTACGGGCGCTACGACCGATATCGCTGACGGCGAAGATTCCTCTTTTTCAACATTGGTCATCGCAAAAGGCGGCAAAACGGTCGGTTTAAACTCCGCCACAGGTGGAGCAGGCGGCCAGGCATCTGCCGGTACAGGAACAATTAAATATTCCGGCGGGGCTGGAGTTAGCGCTACCTCTGGGGTAGCCTTCAGTGGAGGCGGCGGCGCTTCAGCTGGTACGGCCAATGATGGTGCTACGGGACTTACGTCTACCGGAGGAATTGCGCTCAATGGCGGTGGAAACGGTGGAGCAGGCAGGCTGGTGGCGGTTGGAAGCGGAAATGGTACAGCAGGGACAACTCCCGGCGGTGGCGGTGGCGGAGCACTGAGAAACTCAGCGGTAACCGTTTCCGGTGGTGCCGGCGCAAACGGACGTGTGATCGTGACCTGGAACAACCCTGAAATCAATATCCGCGGAAATGGAAATAATATTGCGACGGGCGACAATTCGCCATCAACTTCTGACAACACTGATTTTGGAACGGTCGATTATTATTCCGGGACAATTTCGAAAACCTTTACCATCCAGAACAGCGGCGTGGGATTGTTAGGCATCGGGAATATCACCTTCTCAGGCAGCGGCGCGGCTGACTTCTCAGTAACCACCCAACCTACCCTACCCGTAGCTGCTTCGGGCGGATCAACGACATTTACCGTGACTTTTGATCCGAGTGCTGTCGGAACACGCACAGCAATCATCAGCATCCCCAACAATGATGCCGACGAAAACCCTTACACGTTTACCATTACCGGTAACGGAGGGACACCAAACATGACGATTTCGGGTAACAATACCGTAATTTCCGACAACGACAATTCACCAAGCACGTCAGACTTTACCAATCTTGGGGCCCAATATATATTTTCAGGCTTACTGACCAGGACTTACACTATAAAAAATACAGGTACCGCGACGGTGGTGCTGGGCGCTGTTACCATCGGGGGTACAAATGCTGTCGAATTCAGTGCATCGACTCCGGCTGCCACAGTTGCACCCGGGGCGGAAGTCACTTTCACGATCAGCTTCAACCCTTCAGGAGCGGGATCGCGTGTCGGGTCATTCAGCATCGTGACGAACGTTTCTGGCGCGAACCCTTACAACTTTTCAATAGCAGGAACCGGAAATACCTACCTGGATTCCGATGGTGATGGCATCACTGACAACAACGATCTCGATGACGATAACGATGGGGTGCCGGACACTTTAGAAGAATCAATATGTAAATCTGTTTCGAGCCTTACGGCGTCTACGATATTTTTAAATGAGGATTTCGGGACAGGCACCACCCGCGTGCAGATCAGCGAAACGACACCCTCGGCGAGTACGAATTATACGTTCGAAAGCGGCCAGACGCTCTATGATGATGATTATACCGTTTACTACAAGATTGCGGGTATTAATCAGGCTGATCCGACAAATATCTCTGATTTCTCATGGTATGCCTGGGTGAAGTCTGATGACCATACTCCGGGTGATACGAACGGAAGGATGGCAGTATTCAACGCATCAAACAACGCCGGCGTATTTTACGAAAATACCATCAACGGCATTCTACCTAATATAGACGTGTCATATAGCTTTTGGGTAATGAACCTTGACAATTTGGATTCCGCTTTCTCTCCAAGCGAGCTTCCAAGGAAAACCCCAACAATCAAAGTAGAATTTATCGACACCAGCACCAATGCGGTAATTTCCGGTACAACTTATACAACACCGAGCATTACGCGTTGTGCAAGCGGGAACTCATGTACGACGTCAATCTGGAAAAATTTCACCACCACGGCAAACCTGGGATCAAGGACCAGCTTTAAGATCAGGCTGAGCAACACCTCGCCGGGCGGATTCGGTAACGATTTGGCGATGGATGATATCGTCATCTCTCAAAAGTATTGCGACCTTGAAGGTGATGGTGACGCGGACATTTTTGACCTTGACGACGACAATGACGGTATCCCTGATGTTGTAGAGGCAGGATTTGGCGCATACAGCAGCGGTAAGAGCACGATGGATTTAAGCAACGGCACAAAATGGGTTGACGCAAATACCAACGGATTAAATGACCTCGTTGTCGGTCAGACCCCACTGGATTCTGACGGCGACCTGATTTATGATTTCATGGATCTTGACAGCGACAATGATGGCATTTTTGATATCGACGAAGCACAAAAAGACACGTTCTACACCGGAGGCGCAAATGCAAAATACAACGGAGATGCTGACATCAACGGCGACGGTGTTGATGACAGCGGCGCGGACACTGACGGTGATGGAATCCAGGATCTTAACGATGAAGATCCTAACGTATTCGGTACGGGGGTTGTTGATGCAACGAAGCGTAAAGCTTTCCCTACCGACACAAATAATGATGGTAAAGCCGATTACAGGGATGTAAAATCCAACGGTTCAACATTTGATATTGCCGGAACGTTATTTGCGTCATTCGACGGCAATAATGACGGCAAAGTAGACGGCACCACTGACGTTGACAAAGACGGGATCAGGGACGCAATCGACAACAATACCTCTACAGTAAATGCTGCCGGCTACGGCTCTCCAAGAAGTTTCACAGACAAGAAACTGCTGATAGATTTTGATGGCCGAAACGATTATGGTGAAGGACCGGCTTTGATCAGTAACCTGTCCAGCGCTACGATTATGGGCTGGATCAAATTAGATGAGTTCTTCGCGAGCGCGGGGGTGCTTTTCGGAAACTCGAATTTGTACCTGAGCGTGGGAAGTGACAGAAAATTAAGCGCAGCCACACCGAACGTGAGCACTACATTCAGTTCAACGGCTCTGGATTTGAAAAGATGGTACCATGTCGCGGCGTCTTACAGTTCATCAGGAAGCCTGTTACTGTACTTAAATGGTAAATTGGTGTCGAGCGTTGCAGCCTCAGGTTCATTGCCGACAACCACTTCAAAGTTCACCATCGCTAAAACTTCCGGAGCCCTTACAAATTTCTTCAAAGGATATATTGATGAAATTCGTGTGTTCAACACCCAATTGACTGCAGACCAGATCCAAAAAATGGTATATCAGGAAATCCAGCTTGGCGAAACCAACAAGGTTAAAGGAACGGTAATTACCACTAAGGAAATTGAATCGACAACTTGGGCAAGCCTGATCGGTTACTTCAGGATGGATAACTACAAGAATGATGTAATTGACGATTATACGATTGCCGGAATTGACGATGACAAGTCGAATACTGCATTCACAAGGATTTATAACGTAAAGTACCTTAAAACACAGAACGCGCCATTGCCATTCAAAACGAAACAGGCAGGAATTCTGGATAGCACAGCGCTGACCGATACAGAGAACTTCATTTATGGTCCCGACGTAGCCGCCAATGATTATTCAATTATTAAGGTGCAGCACGACGTGACGTTGGCAAACAATCTTACGGGAGTGGGCCTCATCGTCGACGCCGGGAAGAAAATCACCGTAAACAGCGACAAGAAAATTGAAAACACCTGGTATTTAGATTTGCAGGGAACAATAGATTTGACCGGGAAATCTCAGTTGATACAGGGTGCAAGCAGCGACCTGGCCACGACAACAACCGGTAAGATAGAGCGCGATCAGCAAGGAACAAAAAATCCATTTAATTACAATTATTGGAGTTCGCCGGTGATTCCTTCAACGAATGGTGCAGGCGTAAGCACCTATACGGTTGATGGCGTAATGAAAGACGGGACCTCCGGCTCACCGGTAAACCTGCAATGGATCAATGATCAGGATGCGCCGGGCACCACACCCGTAACGTTAAGTCGCGCCTGGATATATAAATACCAAAATCTTACCAATGCGTATGCGAGCTGGTCATATGTTGGTGAAACCGGAGCACTTTCTGCCGGCCAGGGATTTACCTTAAAGGGATCGAATGCCGCGGCATCCAACCAAAACTACGTTTTCGTAGGCAAACCGAACAACGGCGATATCACCAGCCCTATAGCCGCCAGCAACCTGAGCCTTGTAGGTAATCCATATCCTTCAGCACTGGATTCTGAGGCTTTTATAAAAGACAACATAATCGGTGGCAATCCCGGGACAAGCGGCGCACTGGACAGTGCCCTGTATATCTGGATCCACGCCCCTGAGAATAACACGCACGTGTACGCCAATTACAAGGGTGGCTATGCCACGCTCAACCTGGTAGGCGGTCTGCCTCCACAGGTTAAGGCATCCGGCACGGGCGGTACCGGCACCTCGACCTCATACACGCCCGGAAGGTATATTCCTGTTGGACAGGGATTCTTTGTACAAGGGAGTACCACCGGTGGCTCGTTGAAATTTAAAAACAGCCAGCGTGCATTTATCAAAGAAAACGAAAGCACCTCAAACGCCTTATTCAGGACAGCTCAGACAACAACTGACGAAGACACACCGACTCCGGCGACCTCAGCAGGCAAACCTAAAATCAGGATTGGTTTCGACAACAACGCTGAGATGCACCGTCAATTGCTGATCGGCTTTATGGGCAGCGATGCTACAGATGGTTTCGATATCGGTTACGATGCCCTAAGCTTCGATGCGAATCCAAGCGATATGTACTTCAAGACAAATGATGGAAACCTGTTAATCCAAGGAGTAGGATACTTTCAGGATGCTGCAATTTACCCGTTGGGTGTTACTTCCGACACCGCTGCACCCGTGAAATTCAGCTTGGATGGCGTGGAAGAACTTGATGACAATCAGCCTATTTATATTTATGATTCACTTGACGATTCTTACCACAATTTAAGGGAGGGCAATTTTGAAACGGTGCTGGATGCCGGAACATTCGAACAGCGTTTCTCATTAAGGTTCTCGAATCCGCTTGGGGTGACAAATCCGGTAAACGAAAATCAAATCGGCGTGATCTTTACAAATAATGACCAGACGCTCAATATTAAGAATACGCTAAATTCGACTACAGTGGAATCTGCGGTCCTGTTTAATGTGCTGGGACAACAAATTTCCGCCTGGGATGTGAAAAACGAAAATCAGGAGAACATCCGCATTCCTGTTAAAAACATCAGTGCCGGTACCTATATTGTTAAGGTCAAAACAACAACCGGGTCTGTTTCTAAAAAGATTATCGTGAGATAAGCATAAACCCCATCATATAAATAAGAAAGGCGTCCGGTATATTGGACGCCTTTTCTTATTAACTGATACCATAAACCCAATAAAATCAATATGTTAACCCCCATAAAAATACGTGGTTTTCGCCATACAACGAGAAAATATGCAACTCAACGAAAAGAATTTTTAACATAATTTTTTAGGCCTAATTTTAGCAAAAATAAAACCTACTAAATCATGAAAAACATCTACACAAGCCTCAGCGCCCTATTCCTCGTCGGGATGCTGTTTGTGGCACCAAAGTCATTCGGACAGGATGACGACTTCACTGAAGAGACATTTACAAAACTCCGTTTGGGCTTCCATTCGCACAATAACTTTTATCGTCAAATCCTTATAGGCTTTGAAAACGACAATGCTACGGAAGGCATTGACCCCGGGTTTGATGCGATCAACGTATTCAACCTTCCGAATGATTTCTATTTTTTATGTGGCACCACGGAACTCTTCATTCAGGGTGTCGGGTACTACGATACGAACGCGATTTACCCTTTGGGTGTACGTTCTAATTCCGTTGGCACCATTTCGATAAATATTGATGCGGCAGAATATTGGGATCCAACGCAGGAAGTCTACATTTATGATGCCGACAACAACTCGTATTTCAACATCAAGAATGGTCCCTTCACCGCCTCAGTCGGCATTGGTACTTTCAATAACAGGTTCTCGCTGCGCTTTTCAACCCAGTCCACTTTGGGAACGGGTGCTGTCGCCGACGCAAAGATTTCTGTCAATTACATCGCTTCTGACAAAGTGTTGGCACTTTCAAATCCTACGTCCAATAATGCAACAACCGTTAGCCTGTATAATATTACCGGACAGAAGACAGTGACCTGGAACATCTCTGAAATGGACCAGACCAACATCAATCTTCCTGTCTCAGGGCTGAGTGCAGGAGTTTATATCGTCAACGTCGATACGCCGAACGGCAGAATCACCAAAAAAATATTACTGAAATAAAAATCAATCTGCATCTTTCGAAAAAGCTCCTCTACCTAAGGAGCTTTTTTATTGCTCGTCCGTAAGCATCATTTCGAGTTGCGAAAAATCGACTGAATCCTGATGGCCGGTCGCTAGGTTTTTTAACGTGAACTTCCCCTCCTTTATCTCCTGGTCACCAACAATGACCACAAACGGAATCTGCCTTTTGTCCGCATGCTGGAACTGTTTGCCTACTTTAACATTGTCAGGATAAAGTTCCGTCCGCACGCCCGATTTCCGCAGGTTCATAATCGCTTTCATCGCATAGAGGGCCTCGGTTTCACCATAATTTACAAAAAGTGCTTTGGATGTTGCTGTAACGGCTGCAGGGAACAATCCTAACGCCTCGACAACCAGATAGATCCGGTCCAGTCCAAAGGAAATGCCGACACCGCTCATGTCTTTGAGTCCGAAAATCCCGGTAAGGTCGTCATACCTGCCGCCGCCGCCGATAGATCCCATCGAAACGCCGTTCGGCGGCGCGACTTCAAAAATCGCTCCGGTGTAATAGTTCAGTCCGCGGGCCAGCGTCACATCAAGGTCGAGAACGGACTTGTCCAATCCCAAAGCGGCAATTTTCTCACAAATAAAGCGAAGCTCATCAACGCCTTTCAGTCCTTCAGCTGAACCTGCGAGAAGGAGCCCGAGTTGATCCAACTTCTCTTCTATCGTTCCGGAGAACCCAAACAAAGGCTGTAGTTTTTCAATCGCTTCCGCAGAAATGCCCTTCTCTGTCATTTCCTTTTTAACGCCTTCCTCACCGATTTTATCCAGCTTATCGAGCGCCACGGTAAAATCAATCAGTTTATCGCCGGCGCCGATGACGGCTGCGATTCCCGATAAGACCTTCCGATTGTTGATCTTAATGGTGACTCCTTCCAGGCCAAGCGTACTGAAAACGGAATCATACAACTGCACCAATTCCACTTCCTGCCACAAACTCTTTGACCCAACCACATCGGCATCACATTGGTAAAACTCGCGGAAACGGCCTTTCTGGGGCCTGTCTGCGCGCCATACGGGTTGAATCTGGTATCTCTTGAAAGGAAATTCAATATCATTCTGATGCTGCACCACATACCGTGCAAACGGAACCGTGAGATCGTAGCGCAGTGCTTTTTCGGAAATCAACGGTGTGATCTGCCTTGAATTTTTATCGCTTAACGTTTCTACCGGAATCTTGTCAAGAAAATCACCGGAATTTAGAATCTTAAAAATCAGCCGGTCGCCTTCTTCCCCATATTTTCCCATCAGGGTCTCCGCATTTTCAAATGAAGGCGTTTCAATCGGCTGGTAGCCAAAACGCTCGAAATTGGTCTTAATAATCCTGAAAATGTATTGTCGCTTTGCCACCTCTTCAGGGGAAAAATCTCTTGTCCCTTTCGGGATGCCCGGTTTTTGTGCCATGTATGATAATATTGAGATGCTGAACTGCATACGAGGCGGTCGTCAGCCCCGTCATGTATTATAATTAGATTTGCCAATGCAAACTTAAGCCAAAAATCGTAATTTCGTAGCAAACCAGACCCATGTTTAAACTCTTCCGGGAAAATATCAGGGTAGCTCTAGGCGCTATCCGAACCCAACTGCTCCGCACAATCCTTACGGTATTGATTATTGCCATCGGGATCATGGCTTTGGTGGGAATCCTGACTGTGGTCGCTGCATTGGAAAACGAACTCACATCTAACTTTGCGTCGATGGGCGCCAATACATTCACGATCAGCCAATACGATTATTCCTCGCGCAGCAGCGAAGAAATCAAACCGCATCCTGCCATTACGTTCCAACAGGCTCGGAACTTTAAGGAGCGGTTCCGTTATCCGTTTTCGACCTGCTCTTTGTCTTTTTCGGCCACTTCTGCTGCCGAAGTACGGTACGAATCGGAAAAAACCGATCCTGAAATTACCGTTATGGGCGTAGACAACCTGTTTATCACCAATTCAGGGCTCGAACTCCAGCTTGGGCGGGACTTCACCGGATTCGATATCGAAAACAACAATTACACCTGCATCCTCGGATCGGATTTTCTAAAAGGCCTGTTCCAAAATACCCAGCCCATCGGCAAGACGATTTCAATTCGCGGGGCAAAGTTCAAGGTAATAGGCGTATTGAAGGAACGCGGCTCGACGTTCGGCAACAGCCAGGATCTACGCGTCTTCATCCCGATACAGATTGCGCGCTCGCTGTTTTCAATGCCCAATACCAACTACACCATCAGTGTCATGGCGGGTCGTAATGAACTGCTGGGTGCTGCGGTAGACAACGCCACAATCACGATGAGGGATGTGCGCAAGCTGAGTCCGGTAGAGGAAAACGACTTCGGCGTGGTACGCAGCGATGACCTGATCAACCGGGTCATGGAAATTTCGGTCTATCTCGACGGGGCCGCGTTCCTGATCAGCATCATTACGATTTTTGGTTCATCGATTGCTTTGATGAACATCATGATTGTTTCGGTTACCGAACGCACGCGTGAAATCGGGGTCAGAAAAGCGCTGGGCGCCAAGAAAAATACCATTGCAATCCAGTTTTTCATAGAAACGCTGGTCATCGGTCAACTGGGGGGAATTGTAGGATCGATCATCGGGTTGCTGATCGGCTATGTGATTTCATCGGTGATTGGCTTTGCCTTCGTGATACCCTGGGGTGCAATTGTCTGGGCATTTGTCGTAAGTTTCCTCGTAGCTATCGTTTCAGGCTTGTACCCGGCCATTAAGGCAGCTAAACTTGACCCGATTGAGGCGCTTCGCTACGAATAAGTTCATAGTGTGGCGGCCAGCATGCGGTCATTTCCAAAGAAATCCTTACGCAATTCAATATCCCTGTATCCCAGGGATTCAAGCAGCTGTGCCGTTTCGCTTCCCAGGTACTGGTTGATTTCAAAATACAACCTGCCGCGCGGACTCAGGCTGGTGCGCGACAACAACGCAATTTTACGATAAAATACAAGCGGATCGGCATCCGGAACAAACAACGCCAGGTGCGGCTCATGAGCCAACACGTTTTTGCGTATTTCGTGCTTCTCAAGTTCCCTTACATACGGCGGGTTGGAGACGATTACATCATAATTTCCGAAGAGGCTGTCAGTTTCGAGGATGTCAAGTTGTAACCAATGCACTTCGGCCTGGTTGATTTCGGCGTTTTTTTTCGCCAAAGCCAATGCGTGTCCGGAAACATCGATTGCCGAGACCTTTGCATGGCCGAGGTTTTTTGCCAAGGACACCGCGATACATCCACTTCCAGTCCCGATATCGAGTACGGCAAGGTTTTGTCTTTTGTTTTCCGAAACAATCCAGTCAACCAGCTCTTCAGTTTCCTGCCGGGGGATCAGTACATTTTCGTCGACAATAAAATCAAGGCCGTAAAAAGAGGTTTTACCCAACAGGTATTGAACAGGCTCCTCCTGTTCCAGCCTGCGGAGCAACAAATCCCATTCCGCTAACAGCGCAACGGGCATCTCGCGGCCAGGATCTAAGGCCAGGTCAATCCTCCGCAACCCGTTCAGCTGCTCCAGGATCAAATAGAAAAAACGCTCTGCTTCGTGTTTGTCGTACACCGGGGTCAGCGTTTCCAGAAATCCAGAGCGGTAATCGGTAATTTTCAAGGGAATTATTAGTAATGGTTCAGGGTACAAACCTAATCAATTTTTGCCGTATTTTTGTGTGATGGCTACCCACGAAACATTCATGAAGCGCTGCCTTGAACTGGCGCAAAACGGACTCGGCACAACATTCCCCAATCCGTTGGTGGGCAGCGTTATTGTTCACAATGGCATAATCGTCGGCGAAGGCTGGCACCGCAAGGCAGGCGAACCGCACGCTGAAGTGCACGCGATACATTCCGTTAAAGACACTTCGTTACTGGAAAAGTCAACACTTTATGTAAACCTCGAACCCTGCAGCCATTTTGGAAAGACGCCGCCTTGCTGTGATTTGATTATTTCCCGGAGCATACCCGAAATCGTGGTCGGAATCAGCGATCCTTTTTCAAAAGTCGCCGGGGAAGGCATCCGCAAACTTGTGGCATCCGGAAAAAAAGTTACCGTAGGCATAATCGAAAAAGAATGTGCGGCCATTAACCGGAGGTTTTTCACCTTCCACAACAAAAAACGCCCCTACATTATCCTGAAGTGGGCCGAAACCGCGGACGGGTTTATCGCGCCTAAAACCAGGACTCAAAGCAGCCCCGTCTGGATAACCGGCGAAGCGTCGAGACAGCTGGTCCACAAATGGCGCAGCGAAGAACAAGCCATCCTGATCGGTACGCAAACGGCTGTTGACGACAACCCGACATTGACCACCCGTGACTGGGCCGGGCGCAACCCGATCAGAATAGTTATCGACAGGCACCATCGAATTCCAAAAGAAAATCATATATTTGATAATCAGGCTGAAACCATCGTAATTACTGAGGCCGACATTGATTTTACCCAAAATCCTGCGGCACAACTGGCGGACTTTCTTTACAAACGCCACATCCAGTCGGTGATCATAGAAGGCGGTACAAAAACGCTGCAGACATTCATAGATGCCGGGTACTGGGACGAAGCGAGGATCTTTAAAGGACAAATGTCATTCGGTGATGGGGTCCGGGCGCCTCAGGTTTTCGGTACAGTTTATGAAAGGCACGCCATTTCAGGCGACGAACTTTTAATGCTTATGAACAATGATCAATACAATTATTTTTGATTTTGGTGATGTCCTCATCAACCTTGACAAGGAAAAATCGCTGGCCGAATTTAAAAAATTGGGCTTAGACGGTCCCAACACGGCATTACTGAGGCTTAATGACGATTTTGAGCGCGGCAGGATTACCGAAGAGGCGTTCCTTCAAGGTTTCAAACAGCAGCTGCCCACTGCGACGATTGCGCAAATCAAAGCAGCGTGGAACAGCCTGATTGGGGATTTCCCCTTATATCGGCTGGAGTTCCTGCAACTGCTCGCAACCAAATACCGACTTTTCCTGCTGACGAACACCGACATCATCCATATGGAAAACTTCGAAAGCCAGGTTGGGATGTCATTTGCAAGTGATTTCTACCGTTGTTTTGAAAAAGTTTACTATTCCCACGAGATGGGCATGCGCAAGCCTGAAACGGCGGTCTTCAACTTCATTCTGAAAAAGCACGACCTTTCTCCGAAACGTACGCTGTTTGTTGACGACAAAAAAGAAAATACCGATGCCGCGGCCGCATTGGGCATTAATGTGTGGCACCTGCAGCCCGACGAGGATGTGGTGAATCTTTTCGATAAAAAATTCATGGCCATCAACGCATGAACCCAGAGACACAGGACACTTTCAATACCATTTTACAACCATCAGAAGAAGTGCTTTTCAAGGAGAAAGGCAGTAAATTCTTCGGCTATGCGTTTCCCATAACCTCTGAAACAGAAGTACGTCCCATCCTTGAGCAGCTCCGTAGCCGACATTATGCCGCACGGCATTGGTGCTATGCTTACCAATTGGGCGCAGAAAAAGTCACCTTTCGCGCGAATGACGACGGCGAGCCCAACAACAGCGCCGGAATGCCGATTTACGGACAGATACAGTCCTTTAAGGTAACCGATATCCTTGTTGTTGTCGTGCGTTATTTCGGTGGCATCAAACTCGGCGTAGGCGGGTTGATTTCAGCTTATAAAACCACGGCACAAATGGCCCTGGAGCAGTCTGACATCACCGAGAAGGTCATCCGGATTCATTTTGAGCTGCGTTTCGGCTACAAAAACCTCAACAAAGTGATGCGGATGATTCGTGAAAACCAGCTCGAAATCATCTCCCAAAAAATGGAAAACGACTGCGAAATGGAAATTTCATGCCGGAAAAAAACCGCAGAAAATGTGTTTGAGCAGTTCCAATCGGCATTTGAAATCGACATACAAAAGAAGCCCTGACAAAACAATTATTCTTACGTCTTATCCATCGCCGAAATACGCTCCGAAATGTACTCAGGAGGGGGTGTCGGACGGCCGGTTTTCATATCGACAAACACCAGTACGGAGGTCGCAATTGTTAATAACTCGGACTGCTCGTTATACAGCTCATAATCAAATTCTATACGAACGGACGATTGATTTTTTAAGATAGTTTTAACAATCAGTAAATCGTCGTATCTGGCGGGCTTTTTATAGTTCATCGTGAGGGATACGACCGGGAGCATAATGCCGTTCTCCTCCATCCATCGGTACGAAATCCCCAGGTTTCTCAGCCATTCCACGCGTCCCATCTCAAAATACTGCGCATAATTGCCATGGTAAACAACGCCCATCTGGTCCGTTTCGGCGTATCGTACGCGCACCTCGATCTGATGTGTTCTCATATTTTATTTAGACTAATTTTAACATTTTTAATACCCTATACTTACGATAATTTTTTTACAAAATCAATTGCGAATTATTTTTTTTTAAAGAATTTTGTTCACATATTTGTTCTCCCGAACATGAGAGGATTTTCCACTTCCGTTTTTGTAAGATAAACCATTAAATTAACAAAAAACTTAGGCCAATAAG